>NZ_JBKTEM010000032.1:0-3957 GCF_047239305.1 Beduini sp. | reverse complement strand
GTTTTTCTCCTTTCCCCGCTCTATAATAAGATTGACTTGTTATTCGAGTCGCTTAATGTTTTGTCGCATCGTCATTGGTCGTGGGGTGCGACATTTTTATTTGCCTTTCATATTTAGCCATTTTATGAATTTCACTCTCACTTATAGCAATTACTTGAAGAAAATATTTGTAATAAACCCTTCCTTCAAGATTCTTCTTTCCATCTTTTATGCATAGATCAGCTGCCTCATTAAATCTTATCTTGGCTTTTGGCCAACTACATCTGAGAAAATTTCTCACATCCGTTAAAGTAAGGTAAATTTTCATAATGATACGTTCACGCTCAATATTTAGCGAATCATCATACTTTCCTTTCACTTTAAACATCCATTTCCTTTACAAAACTTATTAACAAAAAATATCTGACCTTTGCCTGTAACCTTTGGTGTCCGTGTAGTCCTAACACTACCGTCTGGATTATTAACAGTACGTTCTTTGATTTCAAACAAACCACGTTCCATTGCTTTCTGCGTTGGCATATTATAGTTATCACCTTTGATACAAAGAAACTCATTTTCTCGCATCCATGCAAACAATCTATTTTGCCCGATATTACATCCATTCTGTTTAATAAGCTTGGCAAGTTGTCCGACTAAGATTGAATCATTACTCGTTGATACAGCATCAGCAAATAATGCTTTAGGCCTCATGTTGTTGTTTTCTATTTGTAATTTTTCATTTGCTTCTACCTGATCAGCATATGCCCGCAAAGCCTCAGGAAGTGTTTTGGGAATTAAAGCATTCTCTTTTACTCTGAAATAGGTTTCTTCCAGGTTGTCAAATTGCTCCCACGCTTTATCTGTATCAAGAATCTTGCAGTGACGGTCTGCGCCTTTTTCTGTCCAGAGAATCAAGGCATTTACATTTTTAGGTACAGAGTAACTGTTAGTTACCTTGCTCTTGAATTCCCGTAATTCATCTCCTTTCAACATATGATAATGTTTTCCTTCAATAAAACGATTTTTATTTCGATTGAAATTCATTTTGATGTTATCAACAGATGTTTCGTATACTTCTGCTAATTGTTGTGTTGTCAATACTCTTTCATTACAGTATGTAACTGCGATTAAATCTTCCATGCTCCTCCTTTCTGTTCCTATTTCCGAACTTCGTAAGTAAAAAAATAAGGCTCCACCATTTTTAATGGCTGACCAAGCAGCTTACATGCTCTCACCATTTCACTTTGCTTCCAATTTACTTTACCTGAAAACCTGTCAGATAGTGAGTTCTGTGATGTAAAACCCATTGATTTAGCAAAATTTTGCTCAGTTTTGAATACTGCCTTGATGTCACCTCGTAGTCGTGAATAATCATAAACGTAATCCATTAGCTTCTCCTTTCTGTTCCTGTTTCCGAACAACACCATAATATCCTGACTAAGAAAGAATGTCAACCCATTTTGTTCCTATTTACGAACTTTTTTAATTTTTGAGTTGACATTTTACGAACTAGAGTATAATATGAAGGCAAAGGAGGATATATAGAAATGAAACAAGAATTTTCCGAAAGATTAAATGAAGCCATGCAAGCTAAAAATATATCTCAGGCACAACTTGTCGAAAAAACTGGTATAGGAAAATCTACAATGAGCCAGTATTTAAGCGGTAAATATAAAGCAAAGCAAGATAATATCACAAAGATAGCTGAAGCATTGCATATATCACCTGCATGGTTAATGGGAATAGATACAGAGATGGAAAAACCAGAGGAATCACTTGAAGAAATTTTTGCTTATAATCTGAATAAATTCATGGTTAAATATGATAAAGACATAGATGATGTAGCAAAGGCCTGTAATGTTAAGAAAAAAGAAATACTTAAATGGACAAATGCTGAAAAAATCCCTGCTGTTGATATAATACAGAGACTTGCGATTATCTTTGATTGTTATAAATCTGATTTAACAGAAAAAATGGGCAGAAGCACCGCACATCCTAGAGGCGTTAGAATACCAGTCCTTGGGCGTGTTGTTGCGGGAATACCCATTGAAGCGATAGAAGAAATACTGGATTATGAAGAAATATCTGAATCAACGGCACGTACTGGTGATTACTTTGCGTTACAGGTCAAAGGGGACAGCATGGAGCCTCGTATGTACGAAGGTGATGTTGTAATTGTCCGGAAGCAAGAAACCGCTCAGACAGGCGATGTGGCGATCGTATTGGTAAACGGTGATGAAGCAACAGTCAAAAAAATCAGAATCATGGATAGTGGAATTATGCTCATGCCTTTTAATACAAAATATGATCCATGGATTTATACAGCAGAAGATATTGAACGACTCCCGGTTAAAATAATTGGTAAAGTTGTTGAGTGCAGGCAGAAATATTAAATTATAGACGATGTATTTCTAAAAAATAAAAAAAACCCCGCTCCTATTGGCGTAGGAACGAGGGTGATAGTAGGTATTGGCGTACCTCTATCGGTACAATAAACGAATGACCACGAATCATTGCTTTTATTGTACCTTCATTATACTAAAAAATGGAGGTAAATTCAATGGCAGTTAAGAAAGATGAACGCTTTGTCAAAAGCAAAAAAGACAAAAATAAAATGGTTAAAAAAATAACCTATAAATGTGAAGGAAGCTACGTTGACTGCAATGGCGAACTTCATAGATATCATAAAAGAGGTTTTGCAGGAAAGGAAGAAGCGAAAGAATGGGAACGCTCGTTTCTTTTATCGGCTAAAAATGAAGTCAGCAGTAATATAACTTTTGGAGAGTTATATGCTATATTTATTTCATCTAAGCAAGGTATATTAAAAGAAAGGTCAATTTACGATTATACAAAGGTCTCTGATTTGCATATCCTTCCTTACTGGAAGGATATACATCTTGAGAAAATTTCAAAAAAAACAATCGAGTTATACCAGAAAAGTTTATTAACCCAAAAGTCTAAACACGGTGGCCTATTAGCAAACAGGACAATAGAAGCGATCCAAACAAAATTTAAAGGAATTCTCAAATACGGTTTTGACATGGGATACATTAAAGATTATAGAATTACCAATTTCAAAATTGCTCAAAGGAAAAATGAAATCAAGAAAGAGATGCATTTCTGGCATCCAGACGAATATAATAGCTTCATCAAACAAGTTCAACTTGAAGAAAAAAGTGTTATATATGTAGCCTTCTATAGTGTTCTTTATTGGTGTGGCACCAGACTTGGTGAAACACTTGCACTAAAATGGTCTGATGTTAATATGCAAGAAAAAAGCATTCAGATTTCTAAAACATACAGTAAGCAAACAAAGTTAATAACTACGCCTAAAACAAGAAATTCATATAGGACAATCCTTATGCCTGATACGTGTTATAAAGCCATATTAATTCTTTATCAGTATGAAAAAGACATAATCGGTTTTAGTGAAGATAGTTTTGTTTTCTTTATGGATAAGCCATTAGACAATAATAATATCAAAAACATCAAAGATAGATGTGCTGAAAAAGCTGATGTTCCGATAATCAGAATTCATGATTTCCGTCATTCTCATGTTTCATTATTAATCAACTTAGGCTTTGATTCATTTGATATAGCAAAAAGACTTGGGCATACCGTGGATATGGTGAACAATATTTATGGTCATTGGTTCAATGACGCTCAAATAAAAATGGTGGATAAGCTTAATTCCATATGAATTTTACACCAAATTTACACCAAATTAAGAGAAGTAATAAAAAAACCCTTTTATTTAAAGGGTTAAACGCTATATGGTATCGCGTACGGGATTCGAACCCGTGATACAGCCTTGAGAGGGCTGTGGCTTGACCGCTTGCCGAACGCGACATCTTTGTTTGCTTGACTATTATAGCATTATTCTTTTTCAAACGCAAGAGCAAATTTACATTTCATACAATTTTGCTGAAGTGAAAAGTTAAATTCCACTTTCAAAGTAGCCAAGTAGAAAAGACTCTT
>NZ_JBKTEM010000031.1:0-4316 GCF_047239305.1 Beduini sp. | reverse complement strand
AGTATCAAATGGTAATCCAAGTTCATTTGCCAAATCTTCTAAAGTATCCGCTTTATGAACATACTCAGAAGTAGAAGCTTCTAAATCAGGGACAAATGGATCATCAGCATCTAAAATTGCCCACGCAGTTAATTCAGGTTGATTCAAGATGTCATGATAGATTTGATATTTACTTTTATCTTCGTTTGTAAATCTTTCTCCATTCATGTTCACAAATGGATGCATATTCCAGCCATAGTAAACAGCAGCCCCAAAATCTGGACGAGCCCCTACATTTCCATCAGCGCCAATATGTCCCATCATTTTATTTCCAATAATTTGTGCATTTAGTTTTTCTGCCATGATAATACCATCACCATCATTTGTTCCTGATGAGAATACAATTCCTTTTTCAAAACCAGGTGCATATTTCTTAATTAGTTCTTGGTTTTGAGCAAATCCACCAGTACACAAAATCACTTTATCAGCATAAATATTGTAAGTACCCTCTTTATCTTGAACACTAGCACCAATGACAGTACCAGTTTCATCTGTCAATAAACTTGTTGCGCTTGTATTTACTCTTAGATCGATTCCACTATTTTCAATATATGGCCCCATAGCGTAAGTAAAATATGATCCATTCCATTTTGGATCTACATGATCATCATTTGAAGCAAAAGTCATGTGTCCCCATGCATCTGCTTGTTGAACCCCTGTTTCATTCATCAACTGATTGGCATGTTGGTTAATTAGAATTTCATTTTTCATTAATTCTTCATTAAATTCTAACTCCATCGAAGCCTGCAAAGTGGCTTTCTCATTTTCTAGACATTTATTTGCCCAGGCTTCATCATAAGCACCAGTTTCATCAGTATAAACATAGTGTACACCACCTGACAAACTTGTAATTCCACCTACTGAAGCAGCCTTTTCAATCAAAGTAACTGATAGTCCACTTATTGAATTTACAGTACCGTCAGTATAAGCTTCTAATGCTGCCATCATGCCGGAACCACCAGCACCTACAACTAAAATATTAGTAGTAATATCTTCTTTTACGATAGGTTCTTTAGCTTCAACTGCATGATTAAATCCTTCAGTTCCCCCTGCTTGTTCAAGACAATCCTTAACTGCAAGCTTAATGGCTAGGCTAGTCATTGTAGCTCCAGTTACAGTATCAACATTATAAGTTTGATGTTCTACAATTGCAGTTGGAATTTCTTTTAATGCCGGTGTCGTCAACGTTACAGGAAAATCAGTAGATTCAGTAATAAGAACTTTAGCAATTTTGTTATCTTGAATAGTTACACTTACTGTTTCGTATCCTTCCTGAAATCCGTTTTTTGTCGCAGTATAAGTACCGTCAGTTAAACTTGGTTTATCTTCATTTGTTGTTGTACAAGCGACCAAACTAATACTTAACAATGCAAGCAATACACATAATAATATTTTTTTCATTTTTACCTCCAATACCGCGCCATGCGCGGTCACAAATATTGCATGAAAGATAGAGACTCAATCTTCATAAACGCAAAAAATATGTTATGACGAAAGAGAGGTGATATACTGCAGAGCACGAGGAGGAGAATAGGCAATTCTTACTCATAGAATATCCTGAATTTTTATAAGTTGCCGTCATCCTTTCAAGCACAAATAAGTGGGACTTTGAGCCCGGACACTTAAGATTGTTCTTAACGATGTCGTAGATTGCCTGGATGACAGTCAAGGTCACCTTTCCTTTCCATTGAGAAGGGAGTTTTTTTATGAAAATCCTTCGTCCTATCTGCGCAGGTTTGGATGTTCATAAGAATGTGATCGTGGTCACCCTGGGTATCACAGACATGAACACCCAAATTACGCAGTATCTTCAGGAATCATTCTTAACCCTGAATTGTGATCTGTATCGTCTTCGAGGTTGGCTCTTAGACCATCACTGCCATGATGTCTGTATGGAATCGACAGGCAAGTATTGGATTTGTTTTTAACATTCTCGAGGATCATCTCCATGTTTTCCTCACGCACCCCAAATATGTGAAAGCGATCAAAGGTAAGAAAACGGATAAGAAAGATTCCAAGTGGATCTGTGATCTTTTTAAGCATGACCTTGTCCGCTTTTCTTTTATTCCTAGTAAGGAAATTCGTGCTTTATGGGAAATTGCTCGTTATCGCTTTAAACTTGTCTGTATGCGCTCCTCCGAGCGCAATCGCTTTCAGAATTCCATGACGGTTTCCAACGTGGCCTTGGCTTCGGCTCTCAGCGATCCCTTTGGGAAAACCGCCAAGGCTATCATGAATGTGATTCTTTCCGATTCCAGTGCGGCCAATGATGAAAACCTCATTCGTAAGCTCACTCATCGTTCCTGCAAGAATAAAGATTTGATTGTTGAATCGGTCAAAGACTGTAGACTGGAATCAGATCAGAAGTTCAAGATAACCCCTTGCTTCTCTCATTTAGAGGAACTGGATCGGCATATTGCCGCCTGTGAAGTTGAACTTTTCAACCGGGCTGCTCCCTTTTTGGATTTATGCCTGCTTTTAACGTCAATTCTCGGCATTCAACTGCTTTCTGCGATTCTCATTTTGTCTGAAATCGGAAATGATATGTCGCTGTTTTCCAGTGCTAAGCAGCTTGTAAGTTGGGCTGGGTTAGCACCTGCCAACAATGAGTCTGCCGGGAAAAAGAAATCGGTACGGATTTCTAAAGCCGGTCAATATCTCAAGCCTTTACTTGTTCAATGTGCATTAGCTTCTATTAAGAATCCTGATTCTTATTTCGGCAAAAAGTATTCGAGGATCAAGAAGCGCAGAGGTCATAAGAAAGCCATTACCGCGATTGCCAGAATGATTTTAGTTTGTATCTATCACATGTTACTTACGGGAGAATCGTTTCACCCTTGTGATTATGATGAACTAATGAATCCTAAAGTCTCGACTTCCACTGTCAAATTTACGGATGAAGAAGCAATTGAACATCTCCGTCTAAGTGGCTATGACGTATCTTCTCTTTTTAAATTGCCTTCTTCTGCTTAATTTTTATTTTCTATTTATCTTTCACACTTTCTTCCTCCTAGGTTAAGTGTAAAGTCTAACCTAGAGTTAAGGTCAATATCATTTTTCATTTTAAAGGCATCATCATTTCATTGTATGAAGTATAAACACCGTCTCTTTGAAAATAGTCAATCATCTTAATAACATATAAATCTTCTGCCTGATAATTCAAACCTCTTACTAAATTGTACCATCGATCTATACTTTCATTGGAAGTGTCAAAAGACACATTATGTTGCGCATTATCATTATGAATTAAATAAAAAGCATCTGGCAAAATAAAGTCAGGAACTAAGTATTCTAAATGATATTGTTTTCTCTGACTTTCAGTAATTCCAACAACAGATACAGTTATATAATTGGATGTACCTATGTAGTATACTGAAACATATGGCAATGCATCCAACCATTTTTGCAATTCTTTCAATCTCTCAGAATCTTTATCGGTTAACGTATTTCCAACCATATAGATACAACAATAGATTTTCTCGACTTTTTCAATGGATATATCATCTTTTCTATCGACAAATTTTCTAATTGTAGTTTTTCTTTCTTTTAACCATGATAAAAGCATTTGTCTAGATTCTATCTCTTCCATTAATTCATTTTCTCGATTTTCGATTCTTTCAATATCTTGCATCCATTCAACACCAAAAAGATTTTTATTGACATCTTCGAGTGAACTACCTTCCATTCTAAGTTGTCTTGCACGAATTATCTTTGTAATTTCCCAAGAGGAATAGACACGATAACTATTTTCTTGTCGTTGTGGCTCAATAATCTTTTTCTTTTCATATCTTCTTAATGTTTCCGGTGTAATATTAAAAATTCTCGCTAATTCAGAAATATTAAATTTTTCTTTTCCCCTTTTTGATTTTTTTAAAATCTCGATAACATGCTGAAATTCACTCATAGACAATACTCCTATTTATAATTCCTATCATATCACATCTCATTAAGTCTATAAAAAAAATAGCCCGTCTCACGGTATTTTCAATCTTAAATGGAAACTACGAAATAGCCCCGCTTGTGTATCGCATAGTTTCTCCTTTCAAGAAAAAAGCTGAGCGATTAAGCCCAGCTTAGTGGATAATTTCTCCTTGGTCATTCATGTAGTAAATGCCCTATCCTCACGGTTGATAATCGTTTCTGGTTTGTAGAGAACAGTCGAATGAAGCGACTCTTTGTCCTTTGTATTCTTCTGTTGCATAACCACTGGCATCACAGGCTGCGAAACAACCATTCTCCGACAGCTTCCTTCGAAACCCTTTTCATCGCAGGTGAAA
>NZ_JBKTEM010000030.1:0-5057 GCF_047239305.1 Beduini sp. | reverse complement strand
CTAAAAAGAGGTTCATATAAAGAAACCGTTTTCAAAAAACTATTCAACTATATATAAAATTCCACCTTGGCACTCATTATGTTACATGCACAGGATCATTTGATGAATGCGATTCTAATGAAGGATATGGCAAATTCGATTATAAAGCTGAATTAGAAAGTAGCAGCTATGAAATAAACAATACTGCTGCAGGAAAATAAGATGAGGAGGCCGGCTTAGAAACTTTCTACCGGTGCTCTTCATCTTTTTCCCATAAAACTGAATGAATTTGGGCTGTAACGAGTAAGCAGACTTAAAAATCGAAAAAGCACTCATCCAGAAAATTTGATAAAATAAAGTTTGATATAACTTTTAAGCATATCAAACAATTCATAATAAGTATTTGATATAATGCTTGCAAAGTAGTATGTTATTAGTAGATAAAGAAAGAAGGTAGAAAACATGAAAGATAATTATATTTTTAAATTGGCTGAAACAGTACAAAGGGAAAGTGTTACCTATAAAAACAGATATGGATTCGTTGTATCTGGAGAATTATATACACAAAAAGATATGAATCAATCAAAGAAGTACCCTGCGTTGATTGTAGGCGCGCCCTATGGAGGTGTAAAGGAACAAGGCCCTGGTGTTTATGCGAATGAATTAGCACAGAGAGGATTTATTGTATTGACCTTTGATCAAACGTTCATGGGAGATTCAAATGGCGAACCAAGACATGTATCATCACCTGAGATTTTTACTGAAAATTTTAATGCTGCCGTTGATTATCTAGGTTTACTGAAGAATGTGGATAGAAATAAAATAGGTGTCATTGGTATTTGTGGTTCAGGTGGATTTGCTTTATCAGCAGCACAGGTGGATACTAGAATCAAAGCTGTCGCAACCACCAGTATGTATGATATTAGCTTTTCTACACGTGGAAAAGACCTGATGAGTAAAGAAGATTTGTATACTCTGAAAGATAAACTTTCTCAGCAGAGATGGACTGACGCAGAAAATGGATATCCTGAATATATACAAGTTTTTCCATTAGAACCAGCACAATCGATTCCAGAAGGATTGGATGCTACAGATGAAATCTGGTTTAAATTTTACGGAATGGAACGTGGACATCATCCTCATGCTAGAGGTGGATTCACTACCACGAGTTCTATGCCATTTTTGAATACAAGGTTGTTGAATTTTATAGATGAGATATCGCCAAGACCAGTTTTATTTATCGTAGGAGATCAAGCACATTCTAAATACTATAGCAAATTTGCTTATGAAAAGGCTGTAGAACCTAAAGAATTTTATGTTGTGGAAGATGCTGATCACATAGATCTGTATGATAGAGTTGATAAAATACCTTTCGATAAGATAACAGATTTTTTTGAAAGGTCTCTATAAAGGTGGAATATGAATATCATTATATTCAATGGTAGCCCTCATCCTAATGGAAATACAAATGCAATGGTTACAGCATTTGTTGCAGGTGCAAAAGAAAATGGACATAAAATTGACGTAGTTAATGTCTGTCAAAAAAACATAGCCGGCTGTCTAGCCTGTGAATATTGTCATAAGGCAGGCAAAGGAAACTGTATTCAAAAAGATGATATGCAAGAAATCTACCCTCTTTTGAAAGAAGCTGAAATGATAATTTTGGCATCTCCTGTATACTATCACAGTTTTACGGGACAACTTCAATGTGCGATCAATCGTATCTATGCTTTAGATAAACCGCAAAACCTAAGAAAAGCGGCATTAATTTTAAGTTCAGGCAGTGATGAGGTATACGATGGCGCCATCTATGAATATCAAAAGTCATTTTTAGAATATCTAAAACTAGAAGATATGGGTATTTTTACAGCATTTGATAAACAGAATAAGTCAGAAGAAATACTAAATAAAATGAGAGACTTTGGAAAGTCAATTATAAATATAAAAGAGGAGGTAACAGAATGTTAGGAAATTTTAGTTATGTAAATCCAACCAAGCTATACTTTGGAGAAGGATCCCTTGCAAGATTAAAGGAAGAATTACCCAAATATGGTAAAAGGGTTATGCTTATTTATGGTGGTGGCTCTATCAAAAAGAACGGAATTTATGATGAAATCATAAAAATATTGACAACTCAAGGAAAAGAAGTGTTTGAAGATGCTGGAGTAATGCCAAATCCTACAATTGAGAAACTTTATGAAGGCTGTAATGTTGCAAAAGAAAATAAGATTGATTTCATTCTAGCAGTTGGAGGCGGGTCTGTCTGTGATTATGCGAAAGCAGTATCGGTATCCGCTAATTGTGATGAAGATCCATGGAAGAAATATTATTTAAATATGGAAGATGTTGATTGTGATATCATCCCTGTAGGCTGTGTGCTTACTATGGTAGGTACTGGATCAGAAATGAATGGTGGTGCAGTCATTACAAATCATGAGCAGAAATTAAAAATTGGTCATGTGTTTGGTGAAAATGTATTTCCTAAGTTTTCAATTTTAGATCCGACATATACGTATACTTTGCCCAAATACCAGATGATTTCCGGTATTTATGATATATTCAATCATATCTGTGAACAATATTTCTCTGGAGAAGACGACAACGCAAGTGATTATATCAGTGAAGGACTGATGCGTTCTGTTGTTCACTCTTCATATATTGCATTGAAAGATTCTAAGAATTATGAAGCTCGCAGCAATATCATGTGGACAGCAACTTGGGCTTTAAATACGTTAATTGCAAAAGGAAAAACAACAGATTGGATGGTTCATATGTTGGGACAAGCTGTTGGGGCATACACCGATGCGACTCATGGCATGACACTATCCGCTGTTTCTATGGCTTACTACCGTCATATCTGTCCATACGGTCTAGAAAAGTTTGTGCGTTTCGCAATAAATGTATGGAATATTACACCAGATGGTAAAACACAGGAACAAATCGCTGAAGAAGGACTTTCTGCAATGGAAACATGGATGAAAGAACTTGGATTGGTTATGAATATCAAAGAACTAGGCGTTAATGAGAATATGTTGAATGGACTTGCAGATAGTACAATCATTATGGAAGGTGGATATAAGGTTCTTTCTCATGATGAAATTTTGAGAATATTCAAAGAAAGCATGTAAGTACATCTATAATGGATGTAATGTTTATGAATAAAGAAATTAGGAAACATATGACAACATTATTTCAGAGTAAGAGAAAAATCACTCTCAAAGGTAAGCTAAAAGCTGTTTGGAAATTGAGCATTCCAGCTATTCCAGCACAGCTTACTTCCATCATTATGCAGTATATTGATACTGCAATGGTAGGCGGATTGGGTGCTGATGCTTCCGCTTCGATTGGTATCGTATCCACCAGTACATGACTATTGGGTGGACTATGTATTGCGGCGGCATCTGGCTTTTCTGTACAAGGAGCACAACAGATAGGCGCAGGTGACAACAAAAAAGCACGTTTGATTTTAAAACACAGATTATTGATAACTATAAGCTTTTCTATTTTTTCTAACGATATTTGGAATCAGCGTTAGTACTTTCCTACCTAGATAGTTGGGAGCATCGAATGATATTTATAAAAATGCATTCCTTTATTTTTTAGTTTATGTAGCCTTACCTGCTCAACAATTAAATGTATTATCAAGTTCCATGTTACAATGCAGTGGCAACATGAAAGTTACTAGTATACTAAATGCTATCATGTGTGTCTTGGATTGTTATTTAATCTAATTCTAATACGATTCTATGGTGTACTAGGGGCGGCTATTGGAACAGCTTTATCACAGATCATTATTGGCAGTTGGATGTTTTGGTTTGTCTGTTCATTCTAAAGTTCTAAAAATCAATATCTCTGGGAAATTTTCTATAGATAGATCTATCGTAAAAAATGCCATTTACATAGCTTTTCCTATGGCTTTAGAGCATACTGCTGTTTGTGGCGCCATGATTTGCGTAACACGTATCATTGCTCCATTAGGTACCATCGCTATTGCAGCGAATTCTTTTGCGGTTACAACAGAAAGCCTGTGTTATATGCCTGGATATGGTATAGCAACAGCAGCTACGACTTCAAAGTATAGGAGCAAATGAAAAAGAACTTGCAAAAAGCTATTCTAATATTGCTATATTGTTTGGAGCGCTACTTATGACAGGTATCGGTTTATTGATGTACGTTGACTGTCCTTTTCTTTTTCAGATGTTAACCTATGATCTACGAGTACAGAAACTAGTAACGGAAGTGTTAAGGATAGAGTCATTTGCCGAACCACTTTATGCTGTATCAATCGTAGCATCAGGAGCTCTTAGGGGTGCAGGAGATACCTTCATACCAAGTATCATGAACTTGGTCAGCATATGGTGAGATCGTTTGACACTATCCCTTATACTTGTAAAAGGATGGGGATTACATGGTGTATGGTTTGCTATGTCCAGTGAACTATGTATACGTGGATTGCTTCTACTATATCGTCAACAGAAGGGCAACTGGTTAAAGAATTTCTAGAGCAATAAAAATGTGAGGAGGACAGTGCATGAAAAAATTCTTATCAATAATGTTAGCGGTGTGCTTTCTACTAACGATCACAACAGGGTGTGAGAGTAATCGTCAACAAGCAGATGAAAAGAGTAGTACCAATACTATGGAAACCAAGAAAGAAGAAAGTGATATGCAAATTCAGATACAAGGAGAAAATGATGAAACCGTTATTTTTCAATTAAATGATTCTACTGCAGCTAGCTCCTTATACGATCAGCTTCCAATGACGATCGATGTGGAAGATTATAGTGATGATGAAAAAATATTTTATCCTGATAAAAAACTTGATACCAGCAAGACACCGATGGCAAAAGGTCCAATTGGTACACTCGCCTATTATGAACCATGGGGAGATGTTGTTATGTATTATGATGATTGCGGTGGAGCTAGTGGTCTATATGCACTCGGAGAAGCAATCTCTGGCATTGATCAAATTAGCCAATTGAGTGGTTTAATTGAAATCACAAAATATTCAGAAAACACAAAACAGGATGATGATATGGCTAAGCAAAATGAAGACACACAACCAACAGTAAAAAAAG
>NZ_JBKTEM010000029.1:0-5334 GCF_047239305.1 Beduini sp. | reverse complement strand
GTATATGCAAGGCATCCTTTTTCCTGTGCAAGCGTAAAAACACGTTGTGCATCACCAATGTCATTAAGTTAAGAATATGAAAACAAACAGGGTGCCATTTTATTTCATCTTATCCAGTTAGGATTAAGAGTGTTCTAAAAAAGTCGCATGACAAAAAGAACTTTTTCAAGCAATTTATAAACTTTTGAGTTATAATAATATCGTATTAAGAAAAGCGGTAGTTGAAACATACTAGCGTTTGTGATTTCACATGCCTCTTACATTTTCGAATTGGACGGATTGGTAAGAGTTCTTGTGAAATGAGTGTTTCAAGATCAGGCGGATGACCGCCTTTTCTTTTACGATGCTGGATAAAATAGCGACAATGATGTATCGCCATTTTTTTGTTTATCGCATAAGAATACTTTCTATCCTTACCTTTTACCTTTGGTTTATGATTTACTACATGATGAGCCATAATAAAGGATATATTATACAGTATCATTCTTGCCCAAATCTCCTGTTGGATGCTTTCTCGTTTTTTCGTATGAACAGCACACTGATCTGCTAAATATTTAAGGTCACGGAAGATAATTCTATACACCATCGAGTATTGTATATCTCTTTGATATTATCCTTATGAAATTCATCTCGACTTAAATTTGTGACAATTGACTCATATTCTTCACTGCCATCCAGCTTAAATCGAACTACGCGAAAATGAAGATCATACGAAGGATCATGTTCACCGATAAAATCAAACGTAGATGTAGTAGATAAGAAACGATATTTTTCTGATTGAGATTTTATATCTTTCGTCTATTTTCTTGTCAATTGTAATATGTAAATCCAAATCAAATTCTTCATCTGGCAGATTGAATTATTAAAAGACTAGAAATCGAGTGTATATCTTTCACACGTATCAAAAAGGACTTACCCAAATGTATGATATGAGCCATATTATTACAGGTTGCATAATTTCTATCCGCAATGAAAATAGCATTATCCTCGTGAAAACGTTCAACCATTTCCCACATGGCTTTAACTTCGTTCTTACTATGAATACCTTGAACGATCGTATCTAAATAACGATTGTTTAAAATATCATAGCGGGCATTAAGATGAAAAGCAGATAAAAATTTACCTTTAGATGAATTTTTATACAGTGAATCAGGATCACTATAATCAAGTGGTATTTGCATTTCAGACCCATCAACCGCAATAAGATGATAGCCCTTATATAAATTGTTAGGTGGAAATGCTTTATTCAGTTCGTATAGAATAAATTGAAAAACGCGTGAAGAAATCTTAGAACGTGCCTGAACAAATGCAGAGGCAGTTGGAGTATTATTTGAATAATGAAAAAAATCAAGTAACTCTTCGCGAATAGGCTTACCCGCCATTGACAAGATGTATGAAATAGTATCTTTAAAAGATAGCTTTCTAGATTTACGAGTAAAGTCAGAACCTTCATGTATGACAAAATGTCGTTCATACTTCAAACAGTCCGCCTTATTTAAAATCTTATCCAAAGAATTGAAAAGTAGATTATGGATAGAAGTCATACCACAATCTCCTCTAATCTTTTATCAAAAATGAAGGGAAAGCAAGATCTGGATGTATTACTAAGGATCATATAAGATCACCTCATACACCTTACAAAGGCGCGTGAAACGGAGCGCACGATTTTTCAAATTTTGTCAAGCGTAAATTAAAAAAGACACCTATACTTTTTTGTATAAATGCCTCTTCTCTATAATTCTTTAACTTAATGACATTGGCGCATTACAACGCTCTCTTGATGGGGAATAAATAGTATGACCACTTACATGAGACTGATAAACAAGCGTGGGAGATGCACGATTTGCTTGTGGAAGAATATAAAGTTGAATGGCATGTTATTGAACAATTAAAACAACAAAATCTAATGGAATGGGTAAGAAAGATGAATGTGATTGAGAATATTGTTGATGAAGTAATTAAAAAAGAATTAATTATTCAATAATGGTTATGTTAATCCTCATGGAGTATTCACGCTATGGGGATTTACTTGTATAAAACGAAAATATATTCATGAGCTAATAAATAGAAACCTAAAGTTTTAGATTTATCATTCCAATAAGAAGTAGAACTACAATTATGTTGTTCTTTGATTATGATTTCTTTTAGGGTAAAGCCATTATTTATAAAAGTTTGCATAGTTAAAAATCCTAATGGGATTACATTGCCCTTTTTTCTGATATCACCGATCATGAAAGAACAAAAATGTGATGGCTTTAAGACACGATAAAGTTCTTTGCTTACTTGATTCATATGTGCTAAAAATTCATTGTATTCTAAGTTAGATATATCATTCTCTATGTTTTTGCTATATTTAATAATATCGGCGTAAGGTGGGTGTGTACAAATGAAGTCTATCGAATTATCCTTTACCATTTTTAGATTTTGTGCATCACCTAAATGCAATTGTATATGTGCATTATTATTGCAATCAAAATTCAATCGATTTCTAGTTATTTCAAGAGCTTTTTTATTGATATCAATTCCTATAGCATTTCTATCTAATAATTTTGCTTCAATTAATGTGGTTCCTGAACCAACAAAACAGTCAAGTACAAGATCTTTCTGTTCTGTATATTTTAAAATTAAATTTTTAGGAACATGTGGTGACCAATTTCCTCTATAATCACCTTTATGAGTAGCCCAGTTTCCCCTATCTGGAAAGTTCCAAATAGTAGTGTTTTGTAATTTATATGTATTCATGTAAAAATACACCTCCTATTTATATATACGATCTAAAGTAAGCAAATTCCTAAAAATACTTCAAAAAAATTTATTTTTTTGAAGGGGGCTTTCTATTTAGTTTTAGTTACGAATATGTTAAAATAGCCATGATTAGGAAGGAGTGTTTTTAATGGCAAATCAAAAGAATTTATTATTAAGCCCAGTACTTAAATGGGTCGGTGGAAAACGACAGCTATTGAATGAAATTATTCCTATGATACCAAGTAATTGTTCAACATATGTTGAGCCTTTTATTGGTGGTGGGGCTGTGCTATTTGAATTTCAGCCTAAAAAAGCTATTATAAATGATTATAATAGTGAATTAGTAAATGTTTATACTGTAATAAAAGATCATCCTGAAGAGTTGATTAAAGAGTTGCAGTTTCATAAAGATAACAATACAGGCGAACATTTTTATATGGTCAGAGAATATGATAGAAAAACAGAATTTTTTAGCCAAATGACAGATGTTCAAAAAGCGGCAAGAATTATTTACTTAAACAAAACTTGTTATAATGGTTTGTATAGAGTGAACTCTGCAGGACAATTCAATTCCCCTTATGGAAAGTATAAAAATCCAAATATTGTGAATGAACATGTAATTAGAGCAATGTCAAAGTATTTCAATGATAATGCTATTACAATTAAAAATGGTGATTATAAAGAAGTGTTAAAAGGGTTAAGAAAAGGCGCGATCGTTTATCTGGATCCACCTTATATGCCAATATCAACTTCATCATCATTTACTGGATATACTGAAAATGGGTTTAATGCAGATAAACAAAGAGAATTAAAAAAAGAGTGTGACAAATTAAGCAAAAAAGGAATTAAATTCTTACAATCGAATTCAGATTGTGAATTTATTCGTGAGTTGTACAAAGATTACAATATAAGGATAATTAAAGCTAAAAGATCTATAAACAGTAAAGGGAATTCTAGAGGCGAGATAAATGAGGTGTTGATATACAATTATGAGCAAGAATAAAGAAATATCAGTAGAAGAAGCTTGGGAAAAAATATTAGAAAAATATGATATTGTAAACCAAATTGAAGAAAAAGGAATTTTTCATATTGAAGCATCCCAAATTAAAGAATTTAAAGAACCTCGTTTGATGTCTAAATGGGATAGTTCTGAACAGCTTCCTTCTATTTTAAAGAAAAATAAAATCAATATTTTACCTAACAGTAGACATTCGTATGTATTAGGTGATTTTCTTTTGTATCAAGATATTCCAGAATTAGAAGAGCATATTACAAAAATGACTTCTGTAGAGTTACCTGAGTATGAAAGTATTGATGTGGATAACATTACTTCAGAAGCTAATGCAATAAATGTATTAATTCTCTCAAAAATTCTTGATGATTTTTTAGAAACGCATGAAAATGTTGGAACTTTTAATGGCCGTATGGGAACTGGAATTTTCGATTTTAATGTAGATACGCATAGAGGAGTAAAGCGAAGTATTGTAGTAAACAATGCTCAATGTGAAATTGACGGTGGATTTGAAAACTTAGATTCAGTAGTAATTATGGAAGCAAAAAATGTAGTACACCCCGATTTTCATGTGAGACAACTTTATTACCCATATAGACTTTGGAAAACTAAAGTAAATAAACCAATTAGATTAGTGTTTTCGATCTATTCTAATAAAATATATCGCTTATTTGAGTATGAATTTACTGACATTAATGATTATTCTTCAATTAAATTGATAAAAAATAAGAACTATTCCCTTCAAGATACAGAAATAACATTAGAAGAACTTATAGAAGTTAGTAATGAAACAAGGGTTAAATATACTGACAATCAAAATAATAAAAATCTTCCTCCATTTGTACAAGCAGATTCATTTGAACGCATTATTTCACTTTTAGAAAATATGTATGATAATCCAATGAATGATGAAGAAATAGCAGAGTTAATGCATTTTGGTTTTAATTTTAGTAACAATAAACCAGTTTATAGACAATCACAATATTACTATAATGCAGGTAAGTATTTAGGATTATTTGAAAAAATAAAGACAGAAGAGAATGAAGCGAAATCTGTTTTAACAAGTTTAGGCAAGAAAATTTATAAAATGCAGTATAAGCAACGACAATTAAAATTAGTATCTCTTATTTTAGAACATCAAATATTTTCTGAATTCTTTGATTTGATTGTTGAAAATTTTGGAGAATTACCTGAAAAAGAAATAATACAAAAAAGAATGAGAGAGTTGAATGTATGTAATGAGAGTCAGATAGTAAGAAGATCACAATCTGTAAGATGCTGGTTAAAATGGATTTTCAATTTAATTAAGCTTTCGTAAAGAGGAGGTGAATTTATGAACAAAAATGATAAGAGACCTATAATCCAAGCAAACGGTTATAATGGTAGTGAGCCTACTCGAGTATGTCCAAAATGTGGAAAAAAGAAGCCAATAAGTGAATTTGGTTATCGAAAAATGGGAGATGGCACAATACGTAACCAATCTTGGTGTAAGGATTGTAGATAAAAATGTGGAGAGGATCAATTTCAAGATCAGGCGGGTGACCGCCTTTTCTTTTATAATGCTGGATAAAATAGCG
>NZ_JBKTEM010000028.1:0-8297 GCF_047239305.1 Beduini sp. | reverse complement strand
TATTTTTTATAGAATGTTTTCGATAATAAAGTGATGTTTCTTATAACACAAAACGTATTAATTATTAAAAAAATATCATTTTATCCAAGAGAGATTCTCCCTCCATATAACTCTTTTTCTTTAAATTAAAATTATCCAAGATTGTCATTCCAATCACACTAAAACTATCTGCTTCTTCTAAAACCCCATATTCTTTCATAGTTTTAGAAAACATAAGGCAAGGCACACATTCTCTTGTATGATTATAGCCTTTGAATGTTGGATCATTTCCGTGATCTGCAGTTACAATTACTAATGTATCATTAGATATAGTATTTAATAATACTTGTAATAAAGAATCAAATTTTTCTAATTCATTAGCATAACCACGTACATCTCTTCTATGTCCCCATTTTGAATCAAAATCTACTAAATTTACAAATAATAAACCTGTAAAGTCTTCTTTGGCCTGTTCAATGGTTTGCAACATGCCTTCAAAACTTGTCTTTGAATGTGTTTCTCTACTAATACCATTGCCACAAAAAATATCATTTATTTTTCCAATGCTCCAAACATCATATCCATTCAGTTTCAATATATCGAGAACTGTTTCTTGTGGAGGTTTGATAGTAAAATCGCGACGGTTAGCCGTTCTTTCGAATGTGTTTTTATCGTTTCCAATATAAGGTCTGGCAATTACTCTACCGACTTTATATTCTTCTCTCATTGTTAACTGTCTAGCAATTTTACAACAACGATATAACTCATCTAGCCCAGTAACTAACTCGTGTCCACATATTTGCATGACAGAATCTTCTGAAGTATAAATTATCAATTTCTTACCTTTGGATCTTATTTCCTCTTCTCCAAGTTCTTGTATAATTGATGTCCCACTAGCATTTTTGTTACCAATAAAAACATGATTCGTTAATGACTCTAATTCTCTGATCAAATCAACAGGGAATCCTGTATCTGTAAAAGTTTTTAATGAGACCGTTGTTTTTATCCCCATCATTTCCCAATGCCCTGTCAGCGTGTCTTTAGAATAACTGCTTTCATTTAGTTTTAACGAATATCCCATCTTTTGTTTATAATTTACAGATGGATGTAATTCACCCAGTCCCAAATCATATAAAGTTGGTAATTTGATATTCGGAAACTGTTCGAAAATATGACCAAAAGTATCAGCTCCTTCATCATTGTAAAGAGCAGCATCCTTTGCTTGTCCGATGCCAAAAGAATCAATAACAATAAGTATAATTTTCTTGAATTTTAGATTATCCTTCATTTACAAAGACCTTATACTTTCTAAAGCTATCTCGATCATGTTTAAAAATACTGTTTCTCTTTCTTTACTAGTAGTTTTCTTTTTAGAAACCATGCTATCAGAAATTGTTAATATACATGCCGCTTGCTTGTTAAGTACATTTGCATTATGAAATAAAGAATATGATTCCATTTCAACACATTTGCATCCTTGCTTTTCTATTATCTCATTCAATAGTATCTGCTGTGCATTTTGTTCCCTTTTATAAACATCAGTACAATATACTTTTGCAGGCAAGATATCTTTTTTCATTTTTTTAGCGGTAGCTAAAATAATATCATTCAACTGTATAGAAGGTTTTTCAATATGACCTTGTTTTAGTGATTGAACATAGGAATAGTTTGAATCACTGAAACATTCAGTGACCAAAACAGTATCAAATATATCCAATTCTTTCGTATATGAACCTGCTGTCCCTATTCTGATTATATAATCTACATCATATTTATCAAATAGTTCATAAGAATAGATCCCCATACTTGGAATACCCATTCCACTTCCCATCACAGTCACTCTAATGGTTTTATAAACCCCTGTATATCCCAACATATTTCTAACTGTATTGATTATTTTTACATCACTTAAATATGTTTCAGCTATCATTTTCGCACGCAATGGATCTCCGGGCATTAATACAATATTAGCTATTTCATCTTTTTGAGCTCCGATATGTGTACTCATAACATTAATTCCTGCCTTTCATTAAAATCGAAATAAAAGTTGAATAGTTAGCAGATTCAATTAATTGATTGTATTTGTCTTGATTATCAATAGTATCTAATATTAATTCATAGAGCTTCGGTATTTGATCAAATGTTTTATCTAAAGCGAATAAAAACACCAATCGAACATTATATTCGTTCCAAGTTACAGGTTGTTTCAGAATAGCTACACAGACACCACTTTTTAATGCAGATTTTTTTATACTATGCGGAATTGCAATTAAATCAGAAAAACATGTTGGTGCTATACTTTCTCTTTTATACACTTGCTCTATAAAATCTTCTCTTACAAAACCATTTTTATATAAATTTTCACACATTATATTTATTAGGTCATTTTTTGAATTTACTGAATCTATACGCAAAAACAAATTTTCATCAAAACATTGCATTATAGTTAAATTACGATATGCCGTATTAATTCGAATCTGCTTTACTAATTTTTCAATCAATTTATATTCATTTGGATTTAAATAATCTTCAATCTTATATACCTCATATGGTTGATACAAATCTAAATTTACTAAAGTTAATATTAAATCTGGTTTATCTCTAGTAATCCCTTTGGTATCAAGAAAAGAATAGTTACCACAATACTTAACATTTGTAATATTTGAAAGCTTGTCAACTATAATTTTTTCAACTGCTTTTCCATATGGACTAACTAATACTACCTTTAATTTTTCTGTATTCAGTTTTTGAAGTGCTCCTAATAAATGCATTGCAATATAACTAACTTCATTTTCATTCAAATGTAGAGAAGTTTTATCTAAAAACTTCGCAGATATATAGGTTGCGATATCATAAACTAAAACATATTTTTTTTGAAATTCTTTCAACAGAGGATTTTTTAGCTGCATGTTCATTTTGCATCTTTGAACTGCATATTTTAAATGTAAAGCTAAACCATTAATTAATTCATTATTGTTACTAAAATCTATTGAATAGTCTTTCTTTATTTCATCAAATACACTAATCAGAAAATTTTTATAATCTAGACAATCGCTTGCAAGATGATTGCCTAGACTTAATTTAAATGATTGATCAATCCTTGATGCAACTTCTTTATTCAAAAGCATACCTGTTTCAGAATAAAGATACTTCGAAAATCCATCCTCTAAATCATACTCTTGAAATTTTTGATTCAATTGAGCTGTAAGTACATGCAACAAAATAGACATCAACTCAAAATCAGTAACAAATATTTTGTTTTCACTAACATATTTATAAATTGTATTTCTGATAAACTGAACATCTAATGAAGAAAAATAAGACTCTAAAATTGCTAGGTCAAAATTAGAAGTTTCACTTTCTTCTAACAAATAATAGACAACTACTTTCTGCTTATTTACGTTCTCCCCTTTAAAATATAGCTTATTCATTTTTCTCATTATAAATACATTAAATCTATCGGAGATTTCTTTATTCAATTCTTTGATATGTTTGTTAAGTAAAGAAGTACTTATAGATAATTTGTCTGCCAATTCATAATAATCAACTTCATTTTGCATGATCAATTCTTTGACAATAGAAATTTTTCTATTATCATTCATTATTCTTTTCTGTTCATCATTATAAAGAATAGACTTGTCTTTGAGCCAATATCCTTTCCCTTTTTTAGATTCTATTACTCTTTTTTTATACTTTTTATTTATATCTAATATTTCGTTTTGAACTGTTTTTGAACTTATTGAAAGTTTTTTTGCAATTTCAGAAGAAGTTAAACATGACTCTTGTCTCTTTAACACTTCAATAATTTTAAATTGTCTATCATTTAAAATAACTTTCATATTATTCAAGTCCTTTCCAGATATAAATAAATTACTATGTATTTTATAACAATCAATCAATAATAGATAACGCTTTCCCTTTATCTAGTAGGAATGGGCGATAATATGCAACCATATTTGATAAAGGGCAAACATCTTCATGAAGTTCAATTCCTAGTTGCTCCTTTATATATTGCCTTCTAGTTTCAAATCTTCTCCACATTTCGTAATCTTGATTTTTTATTCTTTCTCTTAGTTGTTCATTCGCTAATAATATACCATTCTCACAACATGGCTTACTATATCCCTCAACACTAGGGATAATATCTATCTGTAATATCATGCCGCTTTCTAATGATTCATTGCTATCTTTATATATTGGTGAGCATAACCATTCCTCATCGGCAGCCAAATGACCTGGATTTAAACTCCATCGATATATTTTTTTTGGTAAACACCGATCAATTATAGAATATAATTCTTTCCCTGACATTCCAACATGAATATTCTCTAACCAAGTTCTTACCGCATTAAAATACGGAGCAGCTACTTTTTCAATATAATCACTTTCTGTTTCTGATAACTGATTTTTATCAGAAACTAAATAACCTGTTCTGCTAGATAAGCCTCCTTTATAGCCTACTGTCATCGATATTGCATCCCCCAATATCATTTTTTTCATTGAAGGATACAGATTTGCTTTTGCAAAACGTTCTCCAGTTGAAAATATCGTTACAACATTATTGCGCTGACCTTCGGACTCAAGAATTGATGCCATCTCAATTTCTGTTTTGCCTATTTGTAAAGAATCTAAAGCCTTCAACATATTTGAAGCCGCTAAAACTTGTCCATACTCATAATGTCTAATTTCATCCACTGTGTTTATTCGTCTTACGCCTACTTCACCAATCATAATATTTGTAGCATTCGATACAGATAATGCAATTGTTTTGATTGCTTCAACTATATAGTGAGGAACATCAAACATATCTTTATTGATTTTATACAAAGCTTTCCAACCAATAAGACCTACCTTTTTATTTGTTATTTTTGCTTCTTTAAAATAATCGACCATTTCTTTTTTTCCTTCTAATGGTTGATCAGGCAAAGAGAACTGTGGCACATGTAATGGCGTATTTTTTATTCGGCTATGTTTTGACATTCCAAGAACTTCATTTCCTAATAATAGATAACAATCTCCATTTTTGTGAAGAACAAGACAAGCTTCTTCAAATCTTGGAATAAATCCTGTTAAATATTCAAAATTTGCAGAGTGCTCAACATCCGCATATATGATAATGCAGTCGTACCCTTCTTGAACAAATGTCTTAATTACTTTCTCTTTCCTTATTTCCATTGTTTCATCGCTTAAAATTTGGGGAGAAATGTACTCAATTTGTGGACTTTCTACATTTTTTAAAACTACTCTCATTTAAATTACCTCACTTATTAAAGGAATAGTCTTTTTTTCTTCAGTCAAAACGATTCCTTCATCTGATATTTTTACATATGGACAAACTAATAAAGACAATATTGTAATACGCGATAAAGGGTTCTCAATATATATATTACCCAGCTTTACATTTGCCTCATTCATATTGTTAATTTCATTAACAACATCGGCAACATTTTTATTAGACATTAATCCTGCGATTGATAAAGGCATAGAAGCTATAACACAACCACTTTCTACTGCACAAAAGCCTCCTTTTTGCTTTTTAAGTTGACGTAAAGCTACAATTGCATTTTGTGGATTGTCATATACGACAGTTACGTTATGTGCATCATGACCTACTGTGCTCGCTATTGCACCATGATTTATTCCAAAGTTTTCAACTACTCCTAAAGTATGAGTTCCCTTATTATATCTATTAATAACAGATACAAACATATACTTCCCCTTTGGAGACAACTCAACTTTTCCATTCTTGATTGGAAAAGTTTGTTGAATCAAATTTGTTATTGAAGAAGAAAAGCTTTCAAACTTTATAACATTCATTGTAACCTTACTACCTTTAGAATAAACCAAAAAATTCGTCTCGTCCAAATCTGGTATATTAACAGTTTGATTCAATGCCTCTCTAGTATCTTCATAATGTGAAATCATGTCGCCATTTTTTACAACACATTTTCCTTCAAAGTACACATCTTTGACATGAACATTTTCTATATCATCTAAAACATTAAAATCAGCAATATATCCTGGTGCAATTGCTCCTAAATTTCCTATATTCGCTTCTAAACAAGGCCTATATGTAGCACTAATATATGCCTCAATTAAAGGCATTCCACAAGAATGAGCATGACGTATAATTCCATCAATATGCCCTTTTCTTGAAATCACATCACATCTACGATCATCGCTACTAAAAGCAACTCTATCATAATTGCCAATTTCAGATAAAGCTTCAATAATCTTAGGCATATTATGATTAGTATTTGCATCTCTTATATCTATCCACATACCTTGTCGATACTTTTCGATTACTTCTTGAACGCCTCTAGCTTCATGGTCACTTTTGATGCCATTACATAGATAAGCAGATAATCTATTTCCTTGCAAGAGTGGAGCATGACCTTGAATATATACTTTTTTATTCTTTGCTTCATCCAAAATTTTAGTTATTCTTTCATCAGAGCATAATACTCCTTCATAATCCATAACTTCACCAAGTCCAACTACATAGTCCTTTTCTAAATATGTTCTATAAAGTGAATAATCAAATATTGCACCACTATTTTCTAAATTTGGAACAGAAGGTACACAAGAAGGTATTGTCAAAAGTTGACGCATTGGTATATTCCCGTTACTTTCTAACATATATTTCAAGCCTTCTTCTCCGCATACATTTGCTATTTCATGAGCATCTTCCAAAACCGTTAACGTTCCGTGTGGAACAACTAATTTTGCATAATTTAAAGGTGTTAACAAACTACTTTCTATGTGAGTATGTGAATCAACAAAAGCAGGCGATAGATATAAATTATCGCCATTTATTATTTGTTTGCAGTCTAATATTTCCTTATTGACGTCATATTCAACATGAGATATCCATTTTTTATATACATACACATGTGCTAAAATCCATTGTTTTGTAAAAACGTTCAAAATTTTTATATTTCGAAAGACTTTATCATTAACAATTTTCCCTAAACTTGCCTCGGATAATCTCTTTCTGTCATTGCAACTTAAATCAACCATTCCTATTCCTCATCACTATTTTCCAGTTTCAATTGTTGTTTTTCATACATCTTCAAGAATGGATAATACAAGATCATGTCAATGATCAATAGAACTACTACCAATACCAAAGCTTTCATATCTCCTGTCGATAAAAATGACCCAAACACACTTGGCATATTAAACGATAACATCGCAAATGTCTTATCGATCAAATTCGTGCTCATACATATATAGGAGATCAATGCATTTATCGTTGGTACCATCGCACATGGTACAAAGAAGATCGGATTCAACATCATAGGCAAACCAAAGGTCACTGGTTCACTTATCCCAAAAAATGCCGGCAATACACTGATTCGCCCTACCGTTTTTATTGTCTTTGACTTGGAGAAACAACATAGTAGTGCAATGGAAAGACATGCTCCTGTTCCCCCAATACATACAAAATATACCCAAAAGGATTCCGTCAATATTGAAGTGGCTGCCAATCCTGATGCATGTTGTGCTGCATTGGTTGAAAGATTCATGAACATGATCGGTCCCATCAATCCCCAGAACGTAGCGTTATGAATACCAAAGAACCATGCCCCATTGATGATAAACGTCATTATCAGGATAAATACCAAGCTATCCGTCGCTTCTACCTGTGGTGAAATCAATCCTCCGATCCAAGCTGCCAATGTCGTTCCCATTGCGTTGAATATCGCAAATATTCCTAAATACAGTAACATTATCAAAACAGCGATCGTTAGCGATGAAAACGTCTCACTCAAAGAAGGTGGAACACTTTCCGGCAATTTGATTTTCCCAAAGTTTTTCTCTTTTAATACACGATATATATCTACGGTGACGATACCTACAAAAAGACCAATGATGATTCCTTTCCCATCCAGATATGTCAGATCCGCCAAAGACATCCCATAAACCAATTCTTCCGGATTTACATTCAAGATAAAGATGCCAAAACAACTGATAAAAAGAGGGATCAATGGCTCGATCTTATATGATTTACATAGGTTATACGTGATCCCTATCACGATATAAAGTGTCGTAAAGCCCAGCCCTAATACTGAGATCCAAGAAAATATCTTACTATTTGAGGCAACAAAATCTGCCCATACCCTCATGAACCCTGTTGCATCTTCTGTAGCTGGAGCTGAACCAATCACGGCAAACAAACCTCCAAAAATCATGATTGGCAACATTGAAATAAATGTATTCCTAATAGCAGATAAATGTACTTCATTTCCTAATTTAGCCGAAATATCCAATATTTTATTTTCTAACTTTTCCATGATCTAACCCTCCAATATCCC
>NZ_JBKTEM010000027.1:0-15027 GCF_047239305.1 Beduini sp. | reverse complement strand
AACCTCCAATTTCTAGTGCCCATTTATAATACCATAGCTTTTTTTATACGTCAATGCCTTTTTTACAATTTTCTTGAAAAAACAAACAAGTCGTATCTTTGGGGAATTTGATAGGAATACTCAGATCATTGTATAGTTTGGTCTTATTAAAAAGAAAATATACGTTTATTTTTTTCTTATTTTAATAATATCATTTTCATGAAGATGTCCAATCAATAAGGGAGAATCCGGATCATGCTGAGTATAATGGCAATGTACTTTTTCTTCATCATAATTTGCATAGCAGTATTTACAGAAGTGCAGACAAGTATTGTAAGCGGAAATGTCAACTGTCTGCAAACAATTGCACAGTGGACGTTTGGTATTGCGTGGATACTTTTTTAAAACGTGGGTCAGCTGATACAGACTTTCATTGCTTGTACAGCCTTCTTTCAAAAAGCCGAGGTTACTGAAATCATACTTTTCAGCACAAGTCAGAATCTGCATCTGATGCTTTTGTGTGATGGTGACAAAAGCTTTGGCGATCTGATAAGCTTTTTCATCCGTAATTTCTTCCAGCTTTAAATCTCCACTGTTTTTTAATGTGTTCTTTTTTAGATCAATAAAACTGATAATGATCTTTTCCGTATAGCCTTCCAGCATTGTACAGAGTTTATCAAACATTTTAATATGATGATCGATAGTATAGACAGCATTTAGTAAGATGGGATCATAGCGAATGACAACACGTTCTTTTCCGATTTGACAAGATAGTTTTTTTACAGCTTGAATAATCGTTCCTTTGGCTGGAACATTAGGTTCAATATCTTTTAAATATGGGGTAATCGTAATTTGAAACTGATAGGCAAAATCTTTCAAAAGGTGTAAGCGATCCATCATTGGAATCGGATTCTTAGTACAAAATATAATAGCGTCAATATGGTCTTTATCAAGCAGGATTGTACTGACCTGCTCTTTGTAAAAGGGATTGCGTACTTGAACATAGCCTTCTTCTATTCGCTTGTAAAACCAATCTGCATAAAAGGCGCAGATGTCGGTACGTTCGCTGACACTTAAAATCATAGCTTATTCCCCCTGTTATCATGTATAATGTAGTTATACTATATCGAATAAAAAAAGACCAGTATTTTGTCTTGGAGGAGGGCTTATGGACGATCAAACTGTAATTTATAATATAGCCAAGGAATATAAACTTGGTCCTTTAACTAAAGACCCGGAACGCTTATACGGCGGTTTTTTACATAAGAATTATCTGCTTGTGGGCAGTTCATCAAAATGGGTCGTTAAATTGCTTAATCCGGAAATTATGAAAAGAAAAGAAGCTTTTGCTAACTATGACGAGGCGGAAAAGCTGGAACAATTATTAGAAGAAAATGATCTTCCAACTGTAAGTGCATTGACCATCCACCAATATAAACGTCAATGTTTGGCAGGACACTATTTTTATATTTTTCCCTATTTTAATGGCAATGCTCTCCCTTTTGGTGCTATTACAAAAAAACATTGCTGTTTAATAGGGCAGACTTTAGCCCATATTCATTTGTTAAAAACAATCCAAGAACCTGTTTTGAAAGTGCCATTATCCATAGACTGGTCTTTGTATATTCAAGATCAACAAGCATTATCCAAATTAAAACGATGGCATCAATGCTATGAACTGGCAGCGTTGCTGCCGCCTTTAAAGACGATTTGCCATAATGACTTGGATCCTAAAAATGTTTTATGGAATAAATTTGATTTAAAAATCATTGATTTGGAATGTCTGCAGATGGCTTCTCCATATCTTGAATTGTTAGAAACTGCTTTATGCTGGGCGGGTTATGAAGAAAATTTTAAAGTAGAGTTATTTGATCAAGTCATTGAAGCATATTATGAAATTTATCGATTGCCTGAAATAGATTGGAAAATCATTTATTATCATAATTTTAAAAACAAATTGGAATGGCTGGCTTACAACCTAACTCGACTACAGAGCAGTGATCTGAAGGAAAGGAAGATTGGCAGACAAGAAACAGAAAAAACATGGAAAAATCTTTGTACTTATGAGGCATTAGAGAATATACTGCTAACCCATTTAAAAGCATTGACCTGATAATCAATGCTTGAGCTTTTCAGCTAAACGAGACATATCCCGATAGATACCTTTTTCTAGTTCTAAACGGTATTCCTCAGGTTCTAAGTTATTTTCCACATCATTTAATTCTTTATCTATATTATAAGGAAGACTTACAAATTGAAAGCTGATTTCGCTGTCTTCTGACTGCATATCTCCTTCTAAAATCAAATAATGGGCATGAATTGTTTCGGTACTTGTCCCATCGATTGCGGGATCACGTATAAGATCAAGCGAATTGCCCACACTTCCAACATTAATGAGAGTACGGCAGTACAGCTTTTCCATGATTTGATAATGCGTGTGTCCAAATAAAACGATATCAGCTGTATTTTGTGATAAGGTGAAGGGACTGGCTTCAAATTGCTTCCTTTTTACAGACAGCGGATCTAAATGGGAGATTGCTAAGTCATCTTTTAAAGGAGAAGCATGAAATAGACGTACTAGTTTCCCGCTCATATAAAACTCATAAGAAAAAGGCAGAGATTTTAAGTAAAGAAGATTTTCTTGTGAGAGTAATGAGCGATTCCATTCTATTCGCTTTTTTGCCAGATCATTTAAAGTGGACTCATCGTGAACATCACTGATGAAACGATCGGTATTGCCACGCAGGACAACCTGGCAATGAGATTTTATTAGATCAATGCATTCATTGGGGTGAGATCCTTTTGTGACAAGGTCTCCTAAACAATAAATATCACTGATACCGCGTTTTTTAATATCTGCCAATACGGCTTGAGTAGCTTCTAAATTACCATGGATATCAGAGATGACAGCTATTCTTTTCATCTGTATCACTTCCTTTAATCATTATTTTATCATAATAAAATATATTTACCATCAAGAAACAAGGAGAATCTATGAGAGCATTAGACAGTTTAAATTTAAATGAAAAGAAAATCATTATTTTTGATATGGACGGAACATTGATTGATTCTATCGGTGTTTGGAATATCACCGATCAAAAGCTGATTGAAATTTTAGGAAAGCAAAAAATAGAATTGGATATCATTCAGCAAGAACGTGACAGCTTTTTAGAGCAGCATCAAAAAGAAGATATCTATCTTGCTTATTGCGGCTATTTAAAGCAGAAATATCATTTTAGTATGAATGAGAAAGAAGTATTAGCATTAAGATGGAACATTTCTGACAGCTATTTGAAAGAACAAGTGGACTATAAGGAACGGGCAGAAATTGTGCTGAAGGAGTTAAAAAAGCGTGGGAAAATATTAGCATTAGCAACTGTTACAACACAACTGCAGTTAGATATTTATGAGCATATAAACCCTCATATTCGTGCAAAAGCCCGATTATCCAAAACCTTTGATGTTATTCTTTCAAAAGAAAATCTAACTCATAAAAAGCCTCATCCGGAGATTTACCGGAAAATACAGGAGCACTTTCAAGCAGCAAAAAGGGAGTGCTTGGTGTTTGAAGATTCTTACTTAGGTGTCTTAGCAGCAAAGAATGCCGGGATCGAAGTCATCAATGTGTATGACCGCTATGCGGACTTGGATCGAGGAAAAATCGAAGCCATTGCAGATTATAAAATAACCCATTATGACGAATTTTTAAATTATTTAGAGAACTTGTATAAAAGATAAGACCGTGCTATAGTGAAGTTAGAAAGAGACAGGGGGATAAGATGAAAAAAAGCATGACTTATTTATTTACTAATATTATCGTCATTTACCTTTTGCCATTGCTGCTAAGTAACCGTTTTGGTCAGCCAAGATCTTTGCTTTGGTTAATTTTACCCACATTGATTGCAGTGATCAGTTTCTATTTTTCCAAGTATCACCAGTTAGGATACGGATATTCTTTTTTAATAGCATTCATTACTTTGCCGATGCTGGTGATACTGTTTCCAAGAACTAACGATTTGATCGTCCATCTTCCGCTGTGCTTTATTTATATGGCAAGCGCTTTGGCTGGACATGTTTTAAGCTTAGCTTATCCTAAAATTCTAAAAGATGAATGACATAGAAACAGGCTTGATGAAAATCAAGCCTTTTTATTTTCATAATATAAAAATGGGGTCGGAATCTGTAGTTCTTAGTTGTATTTTAAGGTAAACTGTGCGATTATTTAGTTATAGAAAAGTTAGACTTCTCTGATCTAACAATCCATACACAAATTTATATCCTTATAATCATTAGTCAGCTCTATTATAAAAGAGCATCATAATAATTTTAATTAATAATAAAAACTGCAAAAGATTTATTTAAATATACAAAGGTTTATTGATTCGTTTTTTTAAGCATACGGGGGGGATTTAACTATGTATCATTGTAAATTAAAGATTAATATATTCAGTACCTCATCTTTTTTGGAAGAAGTGTTAAAGAAAGTGCCTGCAAAAGAGCGCTTTGAACATGAATTTGAAACATTATCCAGTATAACTTTGGAAAAAATAAAAGAGAGCAATATAGCGATTATTGACATGCCTTCATGCTATTTGCCATCCCAATTACGTGAGGCTTGTGAAATAGAAAACCGATTAGTCTATTGTCTTAATAAGGATGATACAGAATTTGATTTAGAGGCGATTTGTCAATATTTTGATGATCTATGGGAAAATCCGGAGAATGCAGCATTAACTGCTTTTCGTTTTGAACGCTTGCTTGCATTTATAAAGAGTCAAAAGGATCTATGGCTGACGGAAAACTATTTAGAATCTGGAATCAACAGTATTCCGGACTTGGTTTGGTATAAAGATGTACGTGGTGCTCATTTAAAAGTTAATGATGCGTTTTGTCAAGCTGTGGGAAAGACTAAAAAAGAAGTTGAAGGAAGAGGACACTATTATATTTGGGATTTAAAGAAAGAAGAATATGAAAAAGGAGAATATGTATGTTTAGAGACAGAAGAGATTGTGTTAAAGGAACGCAAAACCTGTCTGTTTGATGAAAAGGTGAAAAGCAAGCATGGACTGCGTCAGTTTAAAACATACAAATCACCGATTTTTGGCGACGATGGAGAGCCTATCGGAACCGTTGGGGTTGCCCATGATGTGACCGATTTAGAAAATATGGGAACAGAAATGGAAATCATCCTTCGCAGTATGCCGTTTTCAATTTTGGTGGTTGGCAGCGATGGATTAATTATTAATGCCAATGAACGATTCGAAGATTATTTTAAAATAAAGCGTGAAGAGATTGTGAATCATAGTTATCAGGAATGGCGGGACAAAACGTTAGCTAATTCAACTCTATCAAAGAATGGTAAAGCCACAGAGGTTGTTATTTACAAAGATGGAAAAGAGTGCCTGCTTGAAATTCGTGAAGAACCGATCTATGACATCTTTTATAATTTGGCAGGAAGACTTTACATTTATCGTGATGTTACAACTGAACGGGCATTAGAGGAACAGATTTTATATAATTCAAATACAGATTTTCTTACGGGACTTTATAACCGCCGTTATTTTTATGAATATGTCAATCAGCATCGCAATAACAAACCGGTAAGTCTGATATATGTCGACCTGGATCATTTTAAAGGAATTAATGACAACTTTGGGCATCAGACAGGAGACGAAGTATTGATTGCAACGGCAGAACTGTTGAAAATTTGTTTTCCGGAAGCCTTCTTAACTCGTTTAGGCGGAGATGAATTTTTGATTATGATTCTTGGGAAATGCGATATAAGCCAGCTGTCAATGCGGGTAGAATGGCTTTTAAAAGAGATTGACAACAAATATTTGAAAACTGAAAAAACAAGCCTGCCTACAGCCAGTATAGGCATTGCCCAAACAGAGGATCCTGATCTTTCCATTGATCAACTGATGCGGCAAAGTGATCTGGCGTTGTATCAGGCAAAGCAAGGCGGACGTAATCGATATCAGATTTATACGCCGGATTTAATGAAAAAATAAACAAAGAAAACACTTCATTTTTATGTGAAGTGTTTTTAAGTGTATGAAAGTTTATATTATTAATCAGATAAAATTGTTTGATAAATAAAAGAAAATCAAGTTGTACACTTTTTGAATGCTTAAACGTGTGTTTGTATAACCTTATATAACCATAATTGAGAAATAAAGTCAAATGCAATTTATTCGTTTGAATGTGCTTTATTTCCACTTGAAAAGGAATAAAAGTCAGTAAAAATAGTGACGGTCATAAAGTGTACTATGTGACCTTTATTAATAAAAGCAAATAAATTCGACAAGGAGTGAACTTATGAGGACCTCAAAACATTTAATAGAACAATTAGCATCTGACTTAGGCTACGAATATATCTCCGATTTACATCGTCCGCAATTATTACCCGAAATTCAGATACTGATCAGCAGCTATGACAGCCAGTCCTATTCACTTAAAGAATGGAAGGATGCGGTTCAGTATATTACAGGAAGCAGCTGCAAGCTATGTGAATGTGAAGAAATAAAGCAATATTTACTTTCGCTAAAAAATAGTTAAAAGATTAAAATAATACGCTATAATTTTTGGATAAATCTATAAAAATACCCAAGCTGCAAGTGGACACTAAGCAAGGAATATGATACGATATTAGAAATAATAAAATAGCTTAGCTTACTATTAATCAAGTGAGAATTGGCTGTTTTATTAAAACAGATGAATGGGGAGGATAGAATGAGACGTTATCGTTTGCGTGCAGATATTTGGCTTTGTTTATGTGTTGCCTTTTTAATTGCTTGTGGAGCTGGGAAAATTGCTGATGTTGTAACAGAAAATACATATGATCGTTATGTAGAGAGGCATACGGTTGATGTGGGAAATATTGGCGGGGCAGCGGATGACAGTGTTTATCAAGCACAAAGCGTAGAGGATTTATTGCTGCATCCTACTTTTACTGTAGTGTCTCCGGGAATTGAATATCGTAACAGAGGGGCAGGATATTATAAATCTTACTATTTGTATAGTTTAACCCTTCCTTCAGGTGAAAAAGTAGCAGCGGCAATTAATATGGATTCGGTTAGAACGACCGAGGATAGTATTTATTCAGGATTATCTATTTTACCTGTTGGCAGAGTGGTGTACGAGGATTTGTCTAAAAATCAGACTTTTTTGAATCAAATCGAGTTTAGTGAGCCATTGACACGAACGGATTTTTATATTGATATGCGAGGGAATGGCGGTACGATGAGTATGGAATCTTATCAGGAGCCTTATCGTGATGTGGTACAAGTGATAACTGTTTTGCTTTGTTTTCCATTACTTCATGCATTGGGGGCTAAGCTAGGAATTTTTCCGTATTTTTTTAGATTTAAAAAGAAGCAGAGCGTATCGGAATGGGATTAAGTAAATAATAGGGGGATAAAATGATGGAAGAAAATAAAAAAATGAAAAAAATAAATATTGGGTATTTATTGGGGTATATATGTATCCCAATTTTGCTGGTCATAGCTTGTACAGCGGCGGCTATTGCGCTGGATGTTTCCGGAGGTGTGGCTGTGGTCTTGGTATTTGTACCGATTGTTTTAGCAGTAGCGTGGTGGTCTTTTGGCGGAAACTATATTTATGATAAAAAGAAGGAAGCGTTTGAACAATCATTAGATGCACAAGGGTTTGTGCGTAATCAGACATTCAATGGAGGAAATTGCCTAGTAGCCGTAGATATAGAACATGGAAAGATCGCTCTTTTATTTCGCTGGAATATGTCACAGCCTTATATTTTCTCAGCTAAGCGGATTCAAAAAATCTGGGTTGATGATGGCAGAGGCGGAGCGGGCTTTATGGAAGGCAGCAGTCGTGTAAGCTTTTTATTTACTGTTGATGATATAAAAATAAGAGTAAATACTTTTACTTCAAATAAACGCTGGCGTATGGACAGCAATTATATTCTGACAGGTATATCTAAAGCGGATATGATGGTTGAAATTTTAAACAAAGCCAAAGCAAAGGGATAATTTATGGGACTTTTTAAGAAAATGAGAGCTGTTTTTCATGATGATTGGTGCAGTCAGTGCCAATCCTCTATGGATATTGTACATAAACAATTGTATGCTTTGCCTACGATGACCGTTGGACATTATTATTCACATGATGAAGCGGATTATTATAAAGCAAATTTAGTGAAGGTCAATAAAAAAGCAGAAATTCCGACTGGGATGTATGCTTGTGGAATGCATGTTTATCGATGTCCTGAATGTGGACATCGTGCTGTAAAGTTAACCGTTTTTTTGCCGGTACGGGATCAGGAAAAACAGGAGCAGCTGCTTTATTTTGATAATGGAGAGATGGATGACTTTATCTATCGTTAAAGCTGTAGCTTAAAGTCTAGTGATGAGATATTTTCTTGTCATTAGACTTTTTATTGAGAGGATAATAAAAAGATGATTTTCAAATAGAAAATCATCAATAGAAATTAAATAGAATTGACTGTAGATAATACAATTCCTTTTAGGAATAGTGTTATTCGTATTCTAATTTTTCAATCGTCGATGTTTTAACGATCTTTAAGAATAGAAGACTGATGCAGCTGCAGATTATCTCAGTTATCGGGAATGCCCACCAGCTGATATTTAGTCCAAAAGTCATAGCTAATACATAGGCACTTGGTATTAATATAATCATTTGACGAAGCAAGGTGATAACTAATGATTTCATCCCGTGATCCAAAGCCTGAAAAATAGCACATAAGATCATAGATATACCGGCAAAGACAAATGAATAGCTAATTGTACGCAGTGCAGGAATACCAATGCTTAACATTTCTTCTTCTGCATTAAACAGATACAGCAGTTCTTTTGGGAAAAACTGGAATAAAAGCATTCCTGCAACCATAATGATACAGCTGATTTTTAAAGTAAATGATATCGTGGCGGTGATGCGCTCTTTTTTCTTTGCTCCATAATTATAAGAGACAATTGGAATTAAAGCATTAATCATACCGTTGACTGCCATAAATACAAATTGCTGAAGTTTGAAATAGATGCTGAATACCGATACAGCTACCTCAGAGAAGGTTACGAGAATCATATTCATAAAGATGGTCATAAAACTCATAATTGACTGCATGAGAATTGCCGGTATGGCGATACGGTAGATATTTTTAATCATCTGCCATTGAAATTTGAATTGCCTAAAATGAATCTGGACTTCTTTTATTTTGAATTGCGTAATTAAAATACCAAGGATCATTGCCGTAATTTGACCGATAACCGTAGCGATTGCTGCTCCGGTTACTCCCAGCCTGGGAAATCCGAACATTCCGAAAATAAAGATTGGGTCGAGGATGATGTTGACGAGGGCGCCGATTCCCTGAATGACCATGTTGTAAATAGGGTTTCCTGTTGCCTGCATGATACGTTCATAAGTAATCTGCATAAATACGCCAAAAGAAAAGAGGGTACAGATTCTCATATAGGAAATTCCCATGTTCAAAATCTCTAGATCTTGTGTAAACAGCCGCAGAAACATTTCTGAAAAGAAAATACCGATAACGGCAAAGATCAGCCAGTTTAAAACAGCGAGTAAAATGCCGTGCAATGTTACTTGATTGGCTTCATACTGCTTTTTTTGTCCTAAATAACGAGATAACAACGCATTTAATCCCACTGCTGTTCCGCAAGCCACTGCAACAATGATCATTTGAATTGGATAGCATAAAGAGACCGCTGCCAATGCATTTTGGGATACTTTAGCGACAAACATACTGTCAACGATATTGTATAGTGCCTGTACCAGCATGGAAATCATGATGGGGATTGACATCGTCATAATGAGTTTTTTGATTTCCATAGTTCCCATTTTGTTTTCTTTCATTTAAATACCTCTCTTTCACACAGAAAAAAGGAACCCGGGGTTCCTTTTTGATTCACTTCGATAGTTTCTTATGTTTTATGCAAAGCGAGATACAGTTGGTATGGGTCACCACTGCATGCCATTATTTTACCATCTCAATAAAAAAATTCAAGAAAAAATGAAAGAAAATGATAAGGTTATAAAGTGGTAAATAATACTTGATTAGGCGATACAGTATTTGAATACTACTTTCTGTTTTTTAATAGAAATGCATCGATATCTTCGTCATCATCTTCTATAGGATGACTTGTTTTTTTGATAGAATCTTGCTTTTCAACGGAAAATTTTTCCGGCTTTTTAAAATAGGCGATAATATATCCAAAACCAAAGAGAGACATTGCATAAAAGGCATAGGGAAGGGTGACTTCCAAATAGGCGATGATCACTTTGACAGGCTGCTGTGCGATCACCAGCTGTTTTGCCTGAACTAAACTATTAATGTATTGATGGATATTATAAAGATTAAGTAAAAGAGCAATCAACATAAAGCCGGCAGCGCTGTAAAACAGATATTCCAGTTTAGGATAAGTTTGTCTTTTTTTCATATTTTTCTCCTTTCTGGTTCTGAGTTAAAACTCATAGAGAATTCCTTTTTTTAAACGCAAGATATGATCGGCTTCTTTTGCCAGCTGTTTGCTGTGGGTCACAACAATCACACATTTATTTAATTGATGGGCACTGTCTTTTAAAATTTTAATAATATCTGCCGCAGTTTCACTGTCTAAGTTTCCAGTCGGTTCATCGGCTAAAATAATCGGGGCATCACTTACTAAGGATCTTCCTAGTGCCACACGTTGCTGCTGTCCGCCCGAAAGATGTAAGACATTACGGTTGATTTCATCATCTTCCAGACCAAGCTGGTTCAAGAGTTCTCGGTCTGCTTTTTTCTTAGACAAACAAAGATTTTCATAAGGAGTCATATAATCGATGAGATTATAGTTTTGAAAAACAATCGAAACATGCTCGTGCCGGTGCCTTAATAAGCCGTACTTTTGAATATTTTCACCTTTAAATAGGATTTCGCCGGTCTGAGGCTCATCCAATCCTGCCATTAAAGATAACAAAGTAGTTTTCCCAGATCCCGATATACCAATGATGACATAAAATTTCCCTTCCTCAAAGGCTATATTGACTTTATTTAAGATTTGCTTAGATTTATTGCTTTTATAATGATAGCTGACATCTTTAATTTCTAACAAAGACATATTGGTTCCTCCTTAACTCATCTTTGATAATATTTCTTTTGGCTTTAAACGCAGTAGTGGTGCAGATGATGCGGCCACAGAGACGATGATTAGAGCTGTTCCGATCATATAGACATAGGCTAATTCATTTATACTTACAGAAACATCTAATTCTTTTATTTCTTCTTGGGTTAATAAGCCCCCATACATATCAATAGAAACACTTTGTGTTGTTGATAGGTTTGATTGATTTTGTTTTTGTGCAATAACACTTTCAATCAGTGAGTTGCTAATGGACTGCGAAATAACTTTTCCGGATAAAAAAGATAATCCAAAAGCAAATAATGCGATTAATAATAATTCTGCAATATACTGCCCGATAATCTTTATTTTTGAGATTCCTAAAGATAGGAGAATACCGGTTTCATATATTCTGCTTTTAATCCATAAAGATAATATGAGAGTAAGAATGATACCGGAAACAATAAAAGCGGCTAATAGTATAGTAGTAATCAGCTGATCTAATTTCTCGATGGATCCTGCAATTTGTTGATATTCAGCATCATTTTGATCAATCATGAACTGCTGCCAGTCTAAATCCAATTTTTTTACTTCATTTACGATATCAGTCATTTCTTTTGGATCTTTGACATAGAAATTTGCTGTGTCAAATTCAAATACATCATGACCTTGCAAAATCTTTCCCGTTTCCATATCCGTTATAATTGTGTTTTCTGGCATCATAATGGATAACATAGAGGAATCTTCAGCGGTTTTAACATTATCAAAGATACCTGCGATTTCCACTTCGACTTCTTTGTCTGTGGCACCTAATTCTTCGGAAATATTTTCTGATAGCTTGAGATTAATTTTATCTCCCACTTTTAATCCGTTCTCTTCTGCCAGTTTTTTATGAATCAAAGCCTTTTGCTTATCTTCGGGAGTAATATGTTCTCCTTCTATTAACTTCATTGTTCCATTTTGAAATAAACTGCTTAATTCTGAATTTAAATTGACATTCATTTGGAAGTTCGGCATATCCCCATTTGTGCTGAACTGAAAAGCTTGTTCCTGTTTAGGGGCTTTGATACTTTTTAGACCATTATCAGCTAGGGACATGGTGGTGGTGGCATTATAATTTTTAATACCGTCTGTTTCTCCAATCTGACGGACAATCGCATCGGATATGGGTTCTCCTTCATTTACTATTTTAATTCCGGTTCCAAAATCTGTCTTCTTTTCAATTTGTTTAATATTGGGATTGCTTTTGTCATAGTTTATATATAATGAAAATTCACTGCCTACTGCTTGTCTTGCCTGCCGCATGGAAGATTGTGCGGCTTTTTTTATTGAGATGCCGCTAATAATCACAGTCGCCATAATAAAGAAAATAAAGAACATTAATACAGTTCTTCCTTTTTTTCTTGTAATGTACAGCCACGCTCTTTTAAATAAACTCATATGATTTACCTCCTTTATTGTAGTACATGATTACTATATCGAAGGAATGTAAAATATTTATAAAATAAAATGATGATGTATATGAAAAAAAGCCAGATAGGCTTTTAAAAGTTAATCGTAAAACGCATTCCGTTTTCATATGGCAAGAAAGTATACGAAAGATTCAGCATGGTAAGAATCTGGTCGACAATATACAGTCCTAAGCCATTTCCGCCGGTTTGCTTGTTTCTTGAAAAATCAATACGATAAAATGCTTCGGTTAAGTGAGGAAGATGTTCATTTTTGATAGGTATACATTCGTTTTCGATGATTAATTGATTGTTTCTTAAGATAATTTTTATTTCGTGATGTTTTGGAGTATATTGGACAGCATTGGCAATTATATTGGATATTGCCTTTTGCAGTGGGATAGGATTAGTACTAATGACTAAAGATTGTTTTAAATCAATCGTTATAGTGACTCGCTTTGCTTTGGCGATCAATAGGTATGGCTCGCTGATGGAGGATAGCCAGTCGGCTAAGTAAATCGTTTCTTTTGTAATGGGGTCCATCGTTCCGTCAAGGGAAGAAGCATCTAAGATGTCCTTTATCATTGTTGATAGCTGGTCAACAATCTCCTTGCATTTTTTCATATAGGTATCATGATCTTTGTATTTACCGATATTAAGAATCATATTTTCAAGAATAATACTGATACTGGTCAGTGGCGTTTTTAATTCGTGAGATGCAGATCGCAAAAAGTCTACTTTCATTTTTTCTGCTTTAGAAACATTATCAATCTCCGCTTCTAAAGAATGAATGGTATGATGCAAAGTTGCATAGAGCTGATTAATGTTTTGTGATAGTTCTCCTATTTCATCTTGGGAAGTTATATTACACTGAGTTTCTATGTTTAAATTTTCCATTTCTTTTGTAGAAGCACATATTGCTTTAATTGGCTTTGTAAGTGCCCTTGCATAAAGATAAGCGGCGCATAAAGAAATAAGAATACTAATCGTGATGGTATAGGGAAGAATTAAAAACATGATATTACTGGCTTCGGTTACAGGCTGCAAGTTCATGTTGAAGGATATTTGAACAGGCTTGCCATCTTCTAAAAGAATTTCTTTTTCTCTTGTGATATGTGTATTATTTGTAGAGATAAAGGAATAGCCACTAATATTTAAAGCGGTCATGTTAGTATCAACGGAAGGCGTAAATTCAAAAATATTCGAATCATCCATATTTACACTATTTTCAGAATGCTGACTTTCATATTCTGTATCATTTGTCTTTGTACTCATTGATACATAAGAAGAAAAGGCGTAAACGGAGTCCGGTGTTGTGATGGTGATATTTACATCACTGTTTTTACTTATGTTCTTCGTTACCTCCAATATATCATCTAAGCTTTTATTTTCCATTTCTTCAAATGCTTGATTGCTGATTTTTGTCAATGTTTTATTTTTTTCATCAATGTAAACACTAGGCATTAAAAAATATAATAGACAGTGGGAAATTAGAATAATGATACACATCAACAGCATTGTAAATAAAAATGTTTTTGAAAACAGTCGCATCTTTTTCATTTTGTTTCCTCGAATTTATAGCCGATTCCTTTTACTGTTATGATGCAATCTAACTGTAGTTTCTTTCTTAAGTTTTTAATATAGACATCAATTACTCGATCCATCGGTGCATCATCTGACCATAAATGATCCAAGATTTGATTGCGAGTCAGCACTTGCCCGGAATGTTCCAGCAATAGTTTTAACAATAATATCTCTTTTGGTTTCAAATCTACTTTTTCATTTTTATGAGTAGCACTGTAGCCTTGAAAATCCACTTCGATCTGTTTGTATTTCCATAGTGTGGGGGTATGGGGAACAGCAGATCTTCTTAGCAAGGCTTCAATTCTTTTTTCTAATAACAGTAATGAAAAGGGTTTGGTGATATAATCATCAGCCTGTTCATCAAAACTCATGATTTGGGTATATTCATCATTCATCGCTGTCAGCATCAATACAGGTACATTGCTTTTTTTGCGAATATGATTTAATACAACAAAACCATTTACCTTTGGCAGCATAATATCTAATAAAACTATATCAAATCTATCGTTTTCAAATAAATTAAGAGCTTCTTCGCCATCGATTGCACATACGGCATGGTATCTGCGTTCTTTAAAAAATTCATAAACACCGTCTCTTGTTTCTTTATCATCTTCTACAAGTAATATTTTTTTCATTTAAAACAACCCTCCGGTATCTCTATTCTAACATAGCTGTATGAAATACATATGAAATATTACTAATTGCTGATAGTGATTTTTGTGGCTGAATTAATTAAACGGAATTGTATGAAAACAAGTGTTAATGATAATAAGGTGACACAACACTTTAATAAAAAGAGTGGAGTGTAATCAATATAAAATAAAAAAACCGATTGACTCGGTTTAATGTATAAACTTGGAGCGGGTGATGGGAATCGAACCCACGTAGTCAGCTTGGAAGGCTGA
>NZ_JBKTEM010000026.1:0-15888 GCF_047239305.1 Beduini sp. | reverse complement strand
TCGTGTGTGCTATGATTTGACACCGAAACCGTGCGGAACGATTGAGTGGGAATAACAAATTAAGTGTTTTATAGTCTTAGAATATGCCTTAAATAAAGGCTTTCTAAGACTTTTTCTTTTTTAGTGGCTACAAATTGGCTACACTTTATGGATTTTTTGTAGCCAATCCATTAGAAATTAGAGAATCCAGTTGATTAGCTACTTCAATTTGTTTGTTTGGATATAGATGACTATAAGTATCCATGGTAGTCTGAACACGCTCATGACCAAGTCTTTCAGCAATTAATAGCGGTGAAAATCCTAGTTCTACAAGTAAACTGGCATGACTATGTCGTATATCATGAATTCTAATTTTCTTTACTCCAGAGTCGTCACAACCTCGTTTAATTTCTCGTTCTACAAAGTTTTTTGATATCGGAAATAAACGATGGTCATCATTAATTTCGTAAAGCCTACTCATGTAGTCTTTAAGACAATCACATAAAGCAGTAGGCATAGCAATGATACGATTACTTTTAGGTGTTTTCGGTGATGAAATAATATCCTTGCAATTTAATCTTTGATAGCTTTTATTGATTGTTAGTGTTTTCTTGTTTAAATCAATATCAGCAGGTGTTAAGGCAAGTAATTCGCCAATACGAATACCTGTATAATATAAAGTCATAAACATGGTATAACTTGTGGTCTTATGCTTCATACAATCTATAAAGGTTTGAAATTCTTCTTTCGTCCAAAACAACATTTCATCAGCGTGCTTTTTACCCATACCACCAGCTTTGTGGCAAGGATTTTCTTTTAAGCCATAATATTTAACGGCGTAATTAAAAATCGCGGTGATTTGGTTACTAACTGTTCTTAGATAAGTTTGTGAATAAGGTTGATCATTTTCACCACGATAGCTAGTAAGTTCATTTTGCCAATGTCTGACATCGGTAGGTTTAATTGCATTTAATGTCATCATACCAAAATAGGGAATAATCTTTGTATCAATCATATAGCGTTTATTAGCGATGGTTGATGGTTTTAAACGATGAGACATATCCTTCAAATAGATATTAACAAAGTCTTTGAACAACATTCCTACGCTACCATTTGATTGTTCAATAAATTCTTTTTCCCATTGTAGGGCTTCTTTTTTTGTAGAGAAGCCTCTTTTCTTTTTATGGACTTCTTTTCCAGTCCAATCTTTAATGCGGATTTGTGACATCCATTTTCCTGTTTTTGAGTCTTTAGTTACTGACATAAAAATTACCTCTTTCTTTTGATTTTCTATGTCAGACCTTAGTTTTCTCTTAATTAGAGTGATATAAGTTTTCTAAGTATGCATTTCGTTTTTCAATGCGTTCTTCTTCGCTCAATTCCTCAGGTTCGTTGCTCTCTAAACCACAAGAGGCATAATATGCAAGGGTCTGATCTTGCCATTTGCGATATGTCGCTTGGGAATGAGTATATGATTGAACTTCTTGTCTTTCATTCTCCCATTCTTCTAAGAATAGGCACATGTCTGCATTGTAATCAGCTTCTAGATCTTTTCCTTTAAAGCTAATAGAACATTCCCATTCTTCGCTTCTAGGCGGTTTCTTAACATCAATATTGAAGTTAAGATTTGATACTTTTTCTAATTCAAATAGAAAGCCTAATACATCAGCAAGACTTCTAATTGGAGCAACATCAGTATCAATACCTAGTATGTAAGATGTAGTCGTATCAAGCACTTGAGCAATTTGATTGACTACTGAGAACGAAACTTCAATTTCGCCAGTTTCATATTTTTGTACAGTACGCAATGACTTATCAAGCAGTTTTGCAAATTCTGTTTGATTTAGTCCTTTCTTTTTTCTTAGGGTTCTAATTCTTAACCCTATGGCAGAATAATCCATTTTATTCATTTTTCGTTCACCTCGTCCACATTATAACACTTCATAATATGTATTACAAGTACATATCTATATTATTTTATATTGACATCCGCACTATATATATGTATAATGAATATGTATTAATAGTGCATATAATGATAAATTATATAAAATGAATGCACATTTAATACACAAAGCGACTGAAAGGAGGTGAAAACGCTATGAAAGCTCAATTTATTACAGCAGAAGAAATTCAAGAAGTAATGAAGATTAGTCGTAGCAAGTCTTATCAAATCGTTAGAGATTTAAATAAAGAGTTAAAAGCGATGGGATATATTACGATTGCTGGAAAATGTCCAATTCAATATTTCAAACAAAAGTTTTATGGCTTAGAGATTGGTGGTGAAAAAGAATGTCATTAGAACAAGAAAAAATGACTGATCCTTTATCATTAGTTGGAGCTAATGAGGAACAGTCACCTTATAACTTAACACAAGAAATTATAACAAATGAAGAAAAGCTAGGCAATAACAACTTGGATGATATGTTAAAGCTATTAGCAGAATATGAAGCAAGCGATGAATATCAACAGTTTCTTGAAAAAAGTAAACCTGGTTATATGGAAACCTTAACCATGAATAATCTATATGAACATGTATTCACGAATAAGCCACCTATCATTGAAGGACTTTTATATCCGGGAACTTATTTGTTTGTCGGAGCACCAAAGGTAGGTAAGTCATTTATGATGGCACAGATCGCTTATCATGTTAGTACTGGCAAAGCTTTATGGAACTTTGAAGTTAAACAAGGAACGGTTTTATATCTCGCGCTTGAAGATGATTATCGAAGATTACAAAAGCGTTTATTTCAAATGTTTGGAGTAGAGGGTACTGATGAATTGTATTTTGCGACTAGTTCTAAACAATTAGGTCTAGGCTTAAATGAACAACTATTAAGATTTATGAATGAACATGAGAACACCAAATTGATTATCATTGATACTTTACAAAAAATAAGAGAATCAAGAAATGATAAATATAGTTATTCAAGTGATTATGAAATCATTACGCAATTAAAACAATTTGCTGATGAGTATGGAATCTGTTTATTGCTAGTTCATCATACTCGTAAACAACAAGCAGATGATAAGTTTGATATGATTTCAGGAACAAATGGACTTCTAGGTGCAGCTGACGGAGTATTTGTTTTACAAAAAGAAAAGCGAACTGGAAAAACGGCTACCTTAGAAGTAGCTGGAAGAGATCAACCAGAACAAATGTTACATCTTGAAAAAGATCTAGAGCATTTGGTTTGGAATCTAAAAGAGGTTGAGACAGAACTATGGTTAAGTCCACCAGATGAAATTCTTGAAGCAATCGCTAATTTAGTTAATGCTGAAAAGAATATGTGGTGTGGTAGTCCAACCGAACTTGTCGAAGTATTGAATTTGGATATGAAAGCAAATTCATTAACGAGACATTTGAATGTTAAGGCAGGAGTATTACTAAGTGAATATAATATCGCATACGAAAATAAGCCGAAACATTCAGGAAGAAGAATCACCTTGAGTTTTGTAGCTAAAACTTAAGGTGCAACGATATGCAACGATTGCGACGGTAATTTAAATAATAATGACGATATCAAAAATATCGTAACTATCGTCGCTATCGTTACATTTAGCAAACAATAGTAGTGAATAACTGCTATTTGTTTGACTATCAAGAAATACTTGAATTTCTTGATGTAGAAAGCCTCGCAGAGCCCACGACATCTTTGCAACTGTAAGGTTGAAAGTGTCATAGTGGGTTATTACACTTCGAAAAAGTGCATTCTTTAAGAAAGGAAGGATTTAAAATGTGGCAAGAAATGATGGAGTTGATCGTACATTTGCAAGAAACAGAAACTTAAAAGAAACGAATATCGCTCATACAGAAGAACATAATGAAAGAGAAATGAGTGTTTATCGAAATCCAGATATCGTCGCAGAAAGAAATTTTATGAATGTGCATTATAAAAAGCCAATCGCAAAATATGAAGAAATGTTTAAGCAATTAGAGACAGATAAAGTTATTTCAACAAGAGGATTAAAACAAGATGCTGATCATTATGGCGAACTTATCTTTGATGTGAATTCAGCTTATTTCCACAATCATGGTGGTTATGAATTTGCCAAACAGTTTTATTTAGATGCCTATCATGCAGCGATTGATATCGTAGGTGGGAAAGAATATATCTTATCGGCAGTCATGCACGCAGACGAAAGAAATCGTGCAATGTCAGAAGCACTAGGACAAGATATTTACCATTACCATCTTCATGTAGTTTATATTCCAACAGTGGAAAAAGAAATCTTATGGTCTAAGCGATGTAAAGATAAAAACTTAGTTGGAACTGTAAAAGAAGTAATTAGACAAGTAAGTTCTAGCAAGAAATGGAATTCTAAACCAGCATTAGATGAAGAAGGACAACCAATCATACAAAAGAATGGAAAACCAGTATTAAGGAAATCATATAGTGTTTTACAAGATGATTTCTTTCAAGCAATGAAAGACAAAGGATATGATGATTTAGAAAGAGGAGAGCGTGGCAGCAGTGAAGAACATTTAACTGTTACACAGTTTAAGGTTGAAAAAGAAAAAGAACGCTTAGATGAATTACAAAATCAAGTTTTAACTAATGAGAAGAAATTAAAACGAATTGAATCGGTTTCTAAAATTCAAAATCAAATTCAAGCACGCTACGAAGAAATTGATCATATGGGAAAAGAAACTTTTACTGGTAATGTTCAATTTACAAAACCTGAAGCTAAGAAATTAAAGAAACTTGCAAAACAGAGCATTGAATATAAAAGTAAAATGATTATAATATAAATAACGAATTAGAAGAAGCTAAAAAAGATATAGGTATTTGGAAAAGAAGATATGAAGAACTTAAAAAACAAACCAAAGATTTTATTGAAGCAATTAGAAAAGCACCAGAATTAGTTAAATCATTTATTCGTAAAGTTCTTCATACAGAAAAAGATGTTCCTAAACATCAGCAACATAAAAAACATGAACGAACAATATAAAAAGCAAGGTCTCAGTCAAGAAACTGAGACTTTTATCATTTATAAATACTATTTCTTTATGTTTTATGTAAAAACATTTGTAAAAGCAAAGATTATCTATCATTATGATAAAAATTAGTTTATAATTAAAAAGAAAATAAAATTAAACGATTAAAAGTTATATTCATTAAATGATTATTCAATAGAAGATATCATGTCTTAGGTATAATCGGGTAATTTGTTATTCCATAGCGGGACGAATATTACTATTATGGAATGTAGAAAGGAGCGTGCTATGAACGTTTGCTATAACAGATTGTTTAAACTATTAATCGATAAGGGATTAAAGAAAACGGAATTTGCTAAAAAAGTAGGTATTGGTCAAAATACTTTAGCTAAACTTTCAAAGAATGAATATGTATCTATGGAAGTGCTTGTAAAGATATGTAAAGGATTGAATTGCAATATCGAAGATATAGTAGAAATTGTGAAGGAGGATTAGATATGGCGAAAGAAACAAATGCAAATATTGGATTTGAAAAAGAACTGTGGGATGCGGCATGTGTGCTATGGGGACATATACCAGCTACTGATTACAGAAAAGTAATTATAGGATTGATATTTTTACGCTATGTATCAAGTGCTTTTGATAAGCGCTATAAAGAATTAGTTGAAGAAGGTTATGGTTTTGAAGAAGATAAAGATGCATATACAGAAGAAAATATTTTCTTCATTCCAGAAGTTGCAAGATGGGATTATATAGCAGTCCAGTCCCATGAACCGGAGATTGGTAAATATATTGATGAGGCAATGGAAGCAATCGAAAAGGAAAATACGACATTAAAAGGTGTATTGCCTAAAAATTATGGAACACCTGATTTAGATAAAACAGTTTTAGGAGATGTTGTAGATTTATTTACTAATAAAATTCATATGGATGGTACTGATCAAGATATGGATTTACTTGGTAGAACATATGAATATTGTATAGCTGAATTTGCGGCAAAAGAAGGAAAAGATGGAGGAGAATTCTATACACCATCTAGCATTGTAAAATTATTAGTAGAAATATTAAAACCATATGATAACTGTCGTGTGTATGACCCCTGTTGTGGTTCAGGTGGGATGTTTGTACAGTCGGCAAAATTCATTCAAGCTCATAGCGGAAATAGAGATAGTATTTCTGTTTACGGTCAAGAAGCAAACCCAGATACATGGAAAATGGCGAAGATTAACATGGCTATTAGAGGAATAGATGCTGATTTTGGTCAATATAATGCAGATACATTTACCAATGATTTACATAAGACATTAAAAGCAGATTTTATAATGGCTAATCCACCTTTTAACTGGAAAGGATTAAAAATCGATCAACTAAAAGATGATGTAAGATGGAAATATGGTACTCCTCCTGGAGGGAATGCAAACTTTGCATGGATTCAACATATGATTTATCATTTAGCACCAAAAGGGAAAATTGGTTTGGTGCTAGCTAATGGTGCTTTATCCTCACAAACAAGTGGTGAAGGCGAAATTAGAAAGAATATTATAGAAGCTGATTTAATCGAAGGTATTGTTGCTTTACCAACACAATTATTCTACAGTGTTACGATTCCAGTAACATTATGGTTTATTTCTAAAGATAAAAAACAAAAAGGAAAAACAATATTTATTGATGCTCGCAAAATGGGGCATATGGTAGATAGAACACATCGTGATTTCACAGAAGAAGATATCAATAAAATAGCAAAAACATTTGATGATTTCCAAAATGGAATTGATGTCGATGAAAAAGGTTATTGTGCTGTATGTTCTATAGAAGATATTAAAAATCAAGATTATATTTTAACTCCAGGAAGATATGTTGGTATTGAAGAGCAAGAAGATGATGGCGAACCATTTGAAGAAAAGATGGCTAGATTAACTTCTGAATTATCTGATATGTTTACAAAATCCCATGAGCTTGAAGAGGAAATTCGTAAGAAACTGGGGGCGATTGGATATGAAATGTAAGCTTGAAGATATCTGTTGTTTTCGCAAAGAAAAAGTAGAGGTAGAAAATTTAAACACTCAAAACTACATATCAACAGAGAATATGTTATCGAATAAACGTGGAATTACAGGAGCAAGTTCTTTACCTACCGTTTTATTGACACAAAAATATAAAAAAGATGATGTTTTAGTCTCTAATATTCGTCCATATTTCAAAAAAATATGGCAGGCAAAATATGATGGTGGCTGCTCTAACGATGTATTAGTTTTCGTGCCTGATTCCAATATAGACAAAGACTTCTTGTATTATGTACTTGCAGATGATGATTTTTTCACATATTCGATGGCAACATCGAAAGGAACAAAAATGCCACGAGGCGATAAAGTTTCGATAATGCAGTATGAAGTTCCGTTATTTGATTTGCATACACAAAAGAAAATTGCAAGTATTTTGAAATCATTGGATGAAAAAATTGAACTTAATAATAAGATAAACAATAATTTAGCGGCTTAAATCTCAATGTCGGAAACATCAAGTTCGCCGGACATTAGTTTTGGTAAAAGTGTGTCTCGGAGTTGTGCCAATCGTTGATTTTCAAGCTGATTATTTATTATAATTTCAAACATAGGAAGAGTTATCTCAGAAAAAGCATTATTTACTTCTTCTGAAGGTAAAACAGTTTGCGAAGCTTTAATCTCGGAAGATGATAGGTTTACTTGCACCCCGCTATTTGCTCTGCTACGCAGGTCAACAAGAAAATCTGTGCTGTTAGTAAGTAAGTAAATAAAAGGATAGGTCACTCCTTTGTATCCATTTGCTCTGAGGTGTCCAACTCGCTGATTGACAATGTACTCATTATCAAGTGGCATAACGGCTGTGTTACCTAATATTGCCACATTGTCTTTCATATCTGTCATTGCCATAAGTATATCGCCTTTTTTGAGAACGAATTTCTCTAATTTTGATGCAAGGCTCTTTGGATACCAGCTTTTTGTTCCATCAGGAATAAATCCACCGCCACGAGCAATATGTCCTTGTTTGAATACTTGATAACAGTCTGGTGACGGCTCATTTAAAAGCTCCTTACTCTTAAATGCATAGCCATTTTGAAAATCAGCAATTTTTTCGAGAGGAACAATTTCCCAGTCAGAAGGCATAGTTCCGTTGAATGGCTCGAAATCAACAAACCAAGACTTAAAAAGAGCTTGAGCTTGCTGCTCTAAATTATTGTTTACATATATAACTCTTGTGAGTGGCAAGAGTTAAGCGAAAAGAACACCACTCCATAGTTGTTCTAAACTGATGAAAAGGAGAATGACTATGAAAGAAATTGTTAAAAATGAAGTCTTACAAAATATGATTCATCAACTAAAAGATGAACAATATGAAAAGTTAAAAGAAGTATTAGATATGGTATTAGTAAATTATAAGATTGAAGAAATCAAAGATGAACTAAATGGTGAAGATAATCAACACTATGTTGAATCTTTCTTATCTTCTAAACGTTTAGAAGGTTGTTCTGAAAAAACATTACACTATTATGAATCAACTATTCAAATACTTCTCGACAAAGTACAAAAACATGTTAAACACGTTACTACTGATGATTTAAGAAAATATCTAACTGATTATCAAAATGATCATAAATCTAGCAGAGTAACTATTGATAATATAAGACGAATATTATCAAGTTTCTTTTCTTGGCTTGAGGATGAAGATTATATAGTTAAAAGTCCAGTTAGGAGAATACATAAAGTCAAATCGGCTACGACTATAAAAGAAACTTATTCTGATGAATCGTTAGAATTAATGAGAGATAATTGCAATAGCCTTAGAGATTTAGCTTTAATTGATATATTAGCTTCAACAGGAATGCGTGTTGGGGAACTTGTTTTATTAAATGTTGATGATATTAATTTCAATGAAAGAGAATGTGTTGTTTTTGGTAAAGGGGATAAAGAAAGAATAGTCTACTTTGATGCAAGAACTAAGATACATCTTCAAAACTATATAAATAGTAGGAATGATGAGAATAAAGCATTATTTGTTTCAATAAAAAAACCATATAATCGATTATCGATCGGAGCTATTGAAACGATAATAAGAAATCTTGGTAAACAACTAGATATACCAAAAGCACACCCACATAAGTTTAGAAGAACTTTAGCAACTAAAGCTATCGATAAAGGAATGCCGATAGAACAACTTCAAAAGTTATTAGGACATCAAAAGATAGATACAACTTTGCAATATGCAATGGTTAAGCAAAGTAATGTAAAGATAGCACATAAAAGGTATATAGGATAGGAGGATGGATATGGCAGAATGGATTGAATGTAAAATATCTGATATTGGCACCGTTGTAGGGGGTGCAACCCCTTCGACAAAAAAATTAGAAAATTATGATAATGGGGAAATTGCTTGGATTACTCCAAAAGATTTATCTACTTTTAGTGGCAGATATATTGTACGAGGAGAAAGAAATATTACGGAAATAGGATTAAATAGTTGTTCAACTCAAATAATGCCTAAAAATACTGTTTTATTTTCCTCGAGAGCACCAATAGGTTATGTTGCTATCGCAGCAAATGAAGTCTGTACTAATCAAGGGTTCAAAAGTGTTGTTCCAAATACGAATACAGATCCATTATTTTTATACTACTTATTGAAATACAATAAGGATAAAATAGAAAGTATGGGCAGTGGTACTACTTTTAAAGAAGTGTCTGGAAATACCATGAAAAATATAGTGGTTTCTGTTCCAAAAGATAAAAAAGTACAAGAAAAGATTGGCTCTATACTTGGTTCTATTGATGATAAAATTGAGGAAAATGTAAAGATAAACAATAATTTAGCGGCTTAGAGTTCAATGTCGGAGACATCAATCTCGCCTGACATTAGTTTGGGTAATAATGAATCACGAATTTGCTGCAAACGGCAGATTTCATCGTAATTATTACGAATAGCGGTGTCCATCGGTGCAACTATTCCTTCAAATTCATCAAGCTTTTCATCTGATGGAATAAGGATTGGCATTACATTCAATGAGTTTCGGTTGATTGATCCAAAAACAGTACCTTCTCCATTAAAAACATCTAACTGTTTTTTGAGAGAGAACATTGTATAAAGTACGAAAGATTGATGGTTGGTTTTTGAATGAATAGCAGCAAGCCCTCGACCAATGCAACAGTCTGTATGAGCAACATTAAGGTCTCCTACGGGGGCACGAACGCTCGTCAATGTGTCATTGGCACAAGCCATTCGCTTGGGTTCGGTTGTGAAAAGGCGAACAGTTGGAAATCTAAACCCAAACTCCGCACGACCCTGAAAGAAAATTGTACCAATACTTTCCTCATTGTAGCTACTTCCGCTAGGGGATTGACCCATAATTATGTCAGCAATATCACTCAAAGTGCCTTCTTTCCAATTAGAAGCAGCATTATCAATGAACATTTGCTGATATATTTCCTGAGCTTGCTGCTCTAAATTATTGTTTAGTGGTGAATGAGAGTTATAAAATGATATGTAGATTAAAAAGTTAATAGCGTATAAAAAATATTAGAAATGAGGTGAAAGTATGCCAGCACATTTTACAGAATCAAGTTATGAAGAATCAATTATAGAATTATTTGAGGGAATGGATTATAGATATGTCTATGGTCCAGAGCTTGAGCGAGATTATATGAATCCTTTATATGTAGAAGATTTTGAAGATTCAATCTATAGAATCAACAAGGGAAAAGATAGAGAAGCTATCAAGGATGCCATTTATCGAATAACCCATATTGAAAATGGATCGTTAGAAAAGAAAAATCAAGTTTTTACTAATTACTTACAAAATGGTGTTGATGTTTCATATTTCAAGGACGGAAAAGAAAAGTCGGACATTGTCTATTTAATTGATTATGAGAATGTATCAAACAATTCTTTTGTTGTTGCAAATCAATGGACTTTTATTGAACATAGTAACAAAAGACCTGATGTTATTTTATTTATCAATGGTATGCCATTAGTATTGGTTGAATTGAAATCGCCATCACGAGAAGAAACTGATGTATCTGAAGCATATACACAATTAAGAAATTATATGCTAGAAATACCATCTATGTTTATTTATAACCAAATTTGTGTTATGAGTGATCAATTAACTTCTAAAGCTGGAACGATAACTTCTGGTGAAGATCGGTATATGGAATGGAAAACAAAAGATGGTAGTTATGAAAATACTCAATTTGCTCAATTCGATACATTCTTTGAAGGAATGTTTGAGAAAGAACGATTATTAGACATTATAAAAAACTTCATTTGTTTTTCAAATGATGGGGAAAATATTATAAAAATTTTAGCAGCATATCATCAGTATTTCGCTGTTAGAAAAGCTATTACTTCTACAAAAAAAGCTACAATTTCTGATGGAAAAGGTGGTGTTTTCTGGCATACGCAAGGCAGTGGAAAATCATTATCAATGGTATTCTATGCACACTTATTACAAAAAGCTTTAGAATCACCAACTATCGTTGTTTTAACAGATAGAAATGATTTAGATGATCAATTGTTTTCACAGTTTTCTAAATGTAGGGACTTTCTAAGACAAACACCAGTTCAAGCTACAAGTAGAGATCATTTAAGAAATCTATTAAATAATATCAAGGTAAATGGAATTATTTTCACTACGATGCAGAAGTTTGAAGATTCATTTGATGTATTGTCAGATAGAAGAAATATTATAGTAATGGCTGATGAAGCTCATCGTGGCCAATATGGATTAGAAGAAAAAGTAAAGATTGTAAAAAATGAAAAAGGTGAAGATGAAGCAAAGGTTGTTAAAGGTACAGCACGTATCATTCGTAACAGTTTACCTAATGCTACTTTTATTGGTTTTACAGGCACACCAATTTCTACTAAAGATAAAAGTACTATAGAGGTATTTGGAAATTATATTGATGTTTATGATATGACTCAAGCTGTCGAAGATGGAGCAACTCGTCCTGTTTATTATGAAAGTAGAGTTATTAAGCTTCATTTAGATGAAAATATAATCAGATTGATTGATACTGAATATGATTTAATGGCTAACTCAGCTGATGAAGAAGTTATTCAAAAGAGCAAGAAAGAACTAGGAAAAATGGAAGCAATTCTTGGTGCAGATCAGACAATTGAATCTTTAGTTAATGATATTTTGTTACATTATGAAAATAATCGAGCAAATTTATTAACAGGAAAAGCATTGATTGTTGCTTATTCTAGACCTATTGCTATAAAAATATATAAAAAGATATTAGAAAAACGTCCTGATTGGACAGAAAGAGTAGCATGTGTCATGACTTCTAGTAATAAAGATCCAGAAGAATGGCATGATATTATTGGAAATAAAGCACATAAAGAAGAACTAGCTGTTAAATTCAAAGATAATGATGATCCACTTAAGATTGCAATTGTTGTTGATATGTGGCTAACAGGATTTGATGTACCTTCATTAGCAACTATGTATGTATATAAGCCTATGAATGGACACAATTTAATGCAAGCGATCGCTCGTGTAAATCGTGTTTATAAGAATAAAGAAGGTGGGCTTGTTGTTGATTATATTGGTATTGCTCAAGCTTTAAAAGAGGCAATGAATGATTATACTATCAGAGATAAGAAAAACTATGGAGATATGGATATATCTAAAGCTGCTTACACTAAATTTGAAGAGAAACTTCAAATATGTAAAGATTTATTGCATGGTTATGACTGGTATAAATTTAAGGTTGGAACAAATCTAGAAAAAGCTAAAACAATCAGTGGTGCAGTAAACTTCATGTTAGACCCAAAACGACAAGAAGATAAGGATCATTTTATTAGAGAAAGTACAGCGCTACATCAAGCAGTTCAATTATGCTCATCTATAGTTGAAGAAGAATTTCGTGTTGAAGCAGCTTTCTTTGAAGCGATACGTGTTATGCTAAATCGTTTAACGAATAAAGGTGGAAAGGGTAAAATCTCCCTTCCAGAAATGAATGAACGGATTAATGAGCTGTTAAAACAATCTATCAAAAGTGATGGGGTTATTAATTTATTTAGTGATGTAAAACAAGAATTCTCCTTGTTTGATACTGACTTTTTAAAAGAAATTGGAAAAATGAAAGAGAAAAATTTAGCTGTAGAGGTTCTTAAAAAGTTAATTGCAGATCAAATTAAGGTATATAGAAGAACCAATGTAGTTAAATCAGAGAAGTTTTCAGAAATTATTCAAACAACAATTAACTCTTATTTAAACGGAATGTTAAGTAATGAAGAAGTAATTAAAGAACTCTTAGACTTAGCTAAACAAATTAAAGGTGCTCACGAAGAAGGAAACGCACTAGGTTTAACACCAGATGAATTAGCTTTTTACGATGCTTTAACAAGACCACAAGCAATTAAAGATTTTTATGAAAATGACGAATTAATCGCTATTACTAGAGAATTGACTAAGGCATTAAGAAATAATAAAACTGTCGACTGGCAGAAAAAAGAATCTGCACGTGCGAAAATGCGAATGTTAATCAAGAAATTACTTAAAAAGCATAAATATCCACCTGAAGGAATGGAAGATGCTGTGCAAACAGTAATGATGCAGTGTGAACTGTGGACTGATAATGTTATGGAAATATAGAAACAAGAATGATTTTGCTATATTATATGGGTATTGATAAATATAAAAAGGCTATAGTTTATGAACATTATAAATAAAATTATTAGAAAATTATGTGATTGAATGATAATTAGAATTTAAAATGTTAAAATTAGACATTATCTTATTCTTTAATCAAGGAGGCTTATCAATATGGATAATAATTCAAAAATGATTATTTATACAACTGAAGATGGATTAGTTAAAATTGAAACAACTTTTAATTCTGAAACAGTATGGCTATCGTTAGATCAAATGGCATCCTTGTTTCAAAAGAATAAATCTACTATATCAAGACATATAAAAAATATTTTTGATGAAGGAGAATTAGTAAAAGATTCAGTTGTTGCAAATTTTGCAACAACTGCCAATGATGGAAAAACATATCAAGTAGATTACTATAATCTTGATGTCATTATTTCTGTTGGTTACCGTGTTAAATCAAAGCGAGGAGTTCAATTTAGAATTTGGGCAACAAATCTTATTAAGGAATATATGAAAAAAGGATTTGTGCTTGATGATGAACGATTGAAAGAGTTGGGTGGTGGCGGATACTTTAAGGAATTACTTGAAAGAATTCGTGATATCCGTGCATCTGAAAAAGTATTTTATAGACAAGTTCTTGAAATATATGCAACAAGTATCGATTATGATCCAACCGCTGAAGTATCTATTCAATTCTTTAAAAAAGTACAAAATAAAATTCACTATGCGATTCATGGTGAAACAGCTGCAGAAGTTATTTATCATAGAGCGGATGCTGAAAAAGAATTTATGGGATTAACAACCTTTTCTGGGAATCAACCAACATTAAAAGAAGCAAAGATTGCAAAGAATTACTTAAATGAAAAAGAGTTAAAAGCAATGGGTCAACTTGTATCAGGATATCTTGATTTTGCAGAAAGACAAGCAGAACGAGAACAAGTAATGACAATGGAAGATTGGGTAAAACACCTAGATAACATTCTAACAGTCACTGGAGAAGAACTATTGGTTGGTAATGGCTCAATTTCTCATACACAAGCAATGAAAAAGGCTGAAACAGAATACAAAAAGTATAAAGCAAAAACATTAAGTGATGTTGAGAGAGATTATTTAGATGCAATAAAAGAATTGGAAAATTTAAAGTAATTAATAATTCAAGTATGTGAGGTGGATGTATGAAATTTCCAAAACAATTAAAGGACATCATGTATGAATTGTTGAGAGAACCAACACTTGAAAAATTGAGAGAATTTTTGCATTCTCAAACAGGAGAACATAATTCAATTGATTTTAAAGAACAATGGATTGAAAATGCAACATTAGCAAAAGAAATATTAGCTTTATCAAATTCTCAAGGTGGAATTATAGTATTTGGCGTATCAGAAAATGATGATAAAACAATATCAATTAGCGGATTATCTGAAATTGTAGATAAAGCTATTATCTCAAACGGTATAAAAAATTATATATCTTCAAATTTAAAATATGAAATTTATGATTTTGTATATAATTCATCAGAGTATGAAGAATTGATTGGTAAGAAATTACAAATGCTAGTGGTAGAAGATACGCCTGAGTTTATTCCTTTTTTATCAAAAAGAGAAAGTGGTTCATTAAAACAAAATATGATTTATGTAAGACGAGGTACTTCTTGTGAAATTGCAAACGAAGAAGAATTACAATATATTTTTAAAAGAAGGATCAACTATTTGCATCCCCTTAATGGTGAACCATTGAATTTAGAAGAACATTTAAAACAATTAGAATTTCTTTATGGGAAAATTAAAAAAGAGCATATATATTACAAAAATGGTTTACCTGAAGGAATGATAACGATGGTAAATTCTATAGCTGATTTATTCTATAAAGGAGAAAAAATAGTTGAACCTAATCCTTTATATCCATCTGAAAGTTATGAAGAATTTATTTCTAGGATGATTGTTGCCAAAAAGAAGAAAATTGAAAGAGTGATGGATATATATTAAGTTATTTTATTTTGAACATTACTTTTGATTTCAAATTGCAATTTATATGTACTATAAGTTCATAAATTTAGAAATTGGCTACATGCAACTATTCCTTTGTTAAAAATATGCTTATAAATAGATGAGGTGAACTAATAGTGCGCGGCTACAAAATGGCTACAAAAAGTTTAAAGACGTACTGTAATGGCTAAAATATGAGTATTTTATGGACGAAATATGCATTAATAGTATGGAAAAACACGAGAAAACAAGGTCTGGAAGTCGAGTGGGAATAATACTAAAAACCTCAGAAAACCCTATTGATAAGGCTATCCAAATTTTTTAGGGGTTTTCGCCAGAAATTTGGGGGTCAACTT
>NZ_JBKTEM010000025.1:0-16005 GCF_047239305.1 Beduini sp. | reverse complement strand
CAAAACGTCATGTGGAAGATCGTTAGATATCTTCTTTTTATTTTATATAAGAAAGGAATACTTTTGTGTATTCCTCTTTTTTTATTCATTTCCATTATTTTTAATAATAGTTTGATACCAGTAGTAAGAATCTTTGCATATTCTGTCTAATGTTCCGTTTCCTTCATTATCACGATCTACATAAATAAAGCCATAGCGTTTAGCCATTTCTCCGGTAGAGGCAGAAATCAAATCTATAATCCCCCATGGATTATAAGCAATCAGCTCCACCCCATCCTCGATTGCCTTTGACATTGCCTGTAGATGCTGTTTATGATATTGAATGCGATAGTCATCGTGAATCTTTCCGTCAATGCATTGATCACTTGTTCCCAAACCATTTTCGACAATCATTAAAGGCAGCTGATAACGACCGTAAATTTCATTCATGAAATAGCGCAGTCCTTGTGCATCTGTTGCACTTCCCCAATCCGTATAGTCTAAATAGGGATTTTTAGCACCTAAAGCAAAATGCCCATTTGCTTTTGAGGCATCCTGATGTGTTGTTGTACATGAAGTAGCATAATAAGAAAAGGAATAGAAATCAACTGTCCCCTCTTTTAAGTCTTTTTTATCCTGTTCACTTATTTCTAACTGAACATCATATTGCTTCCATAAACGTTGCGCATAATATGGATATTCCCCTCGGCACATAACATCTGAACAATAATAGATGACTTTTTGCCAATAATGCTGATTAGCTTCTATATCCTTTGGATCACAGGTAAATGGATAGGAAGTGACACCGCAAAGCATGCAGCCTACCTGATTATTCGGATCAATTTCATGAGCCTTTTTTACCGCATGGCTGCTTGCTACAAATTGATGATGCAGCTGCTGGAATGAATTTTGATATAAACCTGAAGAAACATTTTTATCCATAAAATCAAAAACCAGTAATAATTGATTGATCTCATTGATGGTCAACCAGTATTTTACTACTCCTTTATATTCTTTGAAGATTGTTTCACAGTAGCGATCAAAGCATTCAATGACTTTACGATTCTGCCATCCGCCATAGGTTTCTTCTAAATATAGAGGAATTTCGTTATGAACGATGGTGACTAAAGGTTCGATGCCATAGTAATGCAATTCCTCAAATACCTTATGATAAAAATTCAGTCCTTCCTGATTAGGTGTTAATTCATCACCTTTAGGGAAAATACGTGCCCATGAAATAGAAATTCTTAGCATATTAATACCTAACTCGGCTAACAGACGAATATCTTCTTTATAGCGATGATAGAAATCAATAGCTACATGATTAGGATAATATTCGTCCTCTAAGACAATGCCATGACATCCCTTAGGTATCTTATGGAATATTGGTCCGCGTTTGATCTGCTGCGTCGCAGGATCTATATAAGTGATACTTCTTAAACGGTCTTTAGCTCCTGCTGTTGATACATCACTCATAATTAATCCACGTCCGCCTTCATTATAGGCACCTTCACACTGATTAGCGGCTAAGGCACCGCCCCAATAAAAATTCTTTGGAAAACTCATCTTATACCTCCGTTCTCTTTTTTAGATGACTTTTATTTCTTGTATAAATAAGGTAAAATAGAAAGTAACAGGGAGGAATCAATATGCACTTAATGGACAAATTAAACCAGATTATTAATGAATCTACACCGGATCGGATGGAATATTGGTTTGCTGATTTTGTCAAAAGCCATTTTGATCAAGTAGGAGAAATGACGATTGAAGATCTAGCTAAATCTTGTCAAACCTCGACCTCTAGTATCTCAAGGTTAATCAATCAATTCGGCTATGAAAACTATAAGTCTTTTCGTCACGACTGTGCTTATAATGCCAAAGCTTTAAAACAACATATGATTTTATCACAGGATGTGCGTCCTTTGCATCTAACTCCCGAGAATATTGATCACTATTTTAATCAAAGACTACTGCCCTTTTTAAAAGCAATTCAAAAAAAGGATATTGAATTTGTTCGAGATGTCTTTGACTATTATCCAAAAATCTATTTAATCTCAATGGTCTCTATGAATGTTGTAACGCAGCATATTCAGCTTTCTTTGAGCTATATCCATAGGGAAAAAGTTATCATCATTGTTAACGATTATAACCAGCTTTCCTCTCTTTCAAAGGAAGACTGTGTTATTGTTTTTTCTAATACTGGAAATATTTTCAAAGGGGAAAACCGTGTAGGGCGTCATCTCTTGCATTGCCAAGCCTATAAGCTGCTGCTGAGTGCCATCGAAGCTCCTTCTTTAACTTACTTATTTAATCACTGTATCCCTGTTTTCAAGAATGCTGCACAAACCCAATCCCTGGCAAACTCACAAATCTATGTGCATCTCATGTTCTTTTTTATAGAAATGGTACTTACTTCCTAATCTTTCTATTTACATCTCTATTTTAAATGAAGTCAGATCGTAAAAATTAAAACTTGCAGAAAATGCAAAAAATGAGTTGGGAGGTTTTCCTAACTCATTTTATCTTAAATAAGTAATTTCATCGACTAATTCAATACCTAAATCATTTAAATACTGGGTTGCCTTTGCTTCCCATTTTTTATCTTCATATTGAAATAAGTCATGTGCATCAATCCCTAAGATCGCTGTATTTTTATTTCTAGCTGCAATTTCCCAGAAGCTCTCATTTGGATAATGACGCTGTGTGCTATATCCTAATAAATTGAATTCCAAGGGAATATTCATTTCTTTTGCGGCTGCACATAAGCGTTCCATCTCTAATTTATAAATAGGACTTTGAACATCATAATAATGAATAACATCAGGATGTGCCACATATGAATATAAACCCGTTTTCATTGCCGCAATCGCATCATCTACGTAGCGTTTCAATATACGGTCGTCCGCTGTCTTGGTTCCATAATAAGGACCATGTTCATCGCTGTCTTTAAAATGATTTCCTAAAATAATATAATCAATCTCTTTTTCCTTTAAAGTTTCTTTCAGCCAATCCATATATAGAGGATAATATTCACATTCTAAACCAATTTTCACCTCTATTTTATCCTTGTATTTTTCTCTTAGTGCTTTCAAAGTTTCTAAATAGTTATCCAACTCAGATAATTTCATACGCATGGTTGGAACAAATTTAGAATTATAATGCCATGGAGAGTGATCAGAAAATCCGATCACGTGATGTCCGGCTTTAATCGCTGCTTCGATATATTGTTCTTCATTGCCGCGCGCATGATTACAGCGTGGAGTATGGGTGTGGTAATTTGCTTTCATAACGTTCCTTCTTTCCTCATTTATTATATACATTGCCCCCTTTTTTGCCAAGGAATAAATATTTATTTTACCTATTCTTTACAAAAAGACTCCTAAAGCACTAAATTGAGGCTTTAAGAGTCTTTGATGATCCCTACCATTTCTAATAAATAGCGTGCATTGGTAGTATGGCAGCGTCCCGAACGAATCTGATAGTCAAACGTAATCTGCTTATCCGCATAATCTTCTTTGAAATGATAATTGCTGAGTGGCAGAGTCTTTTCTAAATCACACAGTTCAAAATCATGTGTTGATACAAAAACTAATACATTATCTTTAATCAAGCGTTCAATAGCTGCTTTAGCTCCTACAATACGATCTGCGGAATTAGTTCCCTTGAAAATTTCATCAATAAAACAGCAAATCGGAATATGTTTGTCACTTTCATCAATCATCTGTTTTATGCGTTTTAATTCAGCGTAGAAAGTCGATGTACCGCTGCTTAATTCATCTTCAATACGCATAGAAGTTAAAACATGCATATAAGACAGCGTTGCTTTTTCAGCACACAAAGCCCCTCCTGCAAAAGCTAATACCATATTGATACCTAAAGTCCTTAGGAAAGTGGTTTTGCCTGACATATTTGATCCTGTGATAATATTTGCTTGATGAACTAGGTGAAATGGATTTGCAACCGCTTCTTCCTGATTCATTAACGGATGATAAACACCATTAAAATCAATCATTAAAGGTTGTTCCACTAAAGTCGGAAAGGCTGTGACTGTTTTCGTTTGAGGAATAATGGCTAAACTAAGCAGCGCTTCAAGTTCACCAAACTGATCAAACCAAGTCAGCACTTCTTCACTGTATCTCGTTTTCCATTTAGCTAATCGATCAATGCACAGCAGATCATAAACTACCAATCCATTTAAAAAGAAATTTCCAATCACATTCTGACGCTGACTGATCATTTCACTTACTAAGTAGATATCGTGAATACCTTGAGCAGCTTTCCCATTTTGAATATCCTTCAGCAAAGCCTCTAAATAGGGAGAATGACAGTGAGTCTCTTGGATCAATGTAAAAATATCCTGATAACGATTTAATGACTTGGAAATAGAATGTACCAATTCAAAGTGAGTATGATAACTTAATCCCCCAATATTTGCTACTAATAAATTGACCAAGATACCTAGAAACATCACTGATCCGCTAGCGGCACCAAACACCTTAAATAGACTTAGGATCATAATCATAACCGTGACGAAACGAACAATCCAAGCATATCGCTGAGGCTTGATTCCTTTTTGTATTTTCTTTAGAAACTCCTTTAAGGCAGCAATATCATCTTTTTTATTTGTATCTGCCAGCAATGTTTGAATCTCAATCGAAAAATCTACATTTTCTGCTAATTCCTTTACAGCCGCTTGTCGTTGGCTTAATTCTTCTAAAGAATAATTCGGATGAACAAGACTATCAACTAATTTTTGCTGTCCTAATGATGTTTTGGCGACATTAAGAAACTGAAACAAGGAATGCTTTCCTAATAAGTCTAAATCTTTAGCAATGAAATATTCATTCTTTTTATATCGCTCACCGGTCTCTTTAAATTCAGACCAATGATGATCAAATCGATCTTGGTACTGTTTTAATACTATCGCCTTATTTTCGTGATACATCAATTGTTTTTTTATTTTCCCATGAAAATAAACTAAACCTATAAAAATAAGGATGGACAATCCCAGCATTGAAAAATAGGGGACAGTTAAATGAGTAATATTAATATAGACAAAAAGCAAAAAAACAACCATGACAATCGCTCTTAAAAATGTATAGCGATTCGATGTTTCCTTTAGCTTACGAAGGATATTCTCTTCTGTCTGATAAAGCTCTTCATAACGTTTCTTATACATAAGCTCACCTTCTCTTTATTGGTAAAAGTATACCACAGATTTCATCTGTTGCGAAGATGTATAAAAAGGCAATGACATACAAAAAAAACACAGATTTTGCAATCTGTGTCTTATTGTTTAACATATCCTTGACTTACTAATTCTTCAGCAGTTTTATCGAATGAAAAATATTCATTTTTAGAATAAGGTTGATCATAAGTTACAGCATCCTTATTTTTTCTAGCAGTTTTATAATCAATTGTTTCTGTACTTTTATATACTTTTCCGCCTTCATCAACAGAATATTCATAAGTTACATATTTACTGCAGTCTGTTCCGTTGTTTCCACCCGGACATGCACGATATGATTCTGATTCCGTTTTTAAATCTTCAATGTAAGCCTGATAAGTTTCTTCATCTGTGAATGTCACAGTTAATTCATCTTTCGTTTCATCTAACCAGTCTGTCTTACTTTTTTGAGTTCCTTTTAAAGTTACGACTTCTTCATAAAGAATTCCCTCATCTTCAAACGAATATACATATTTCGCTTCCAATGGTTTTGATGAGCTGCATCCCGCTAGCAGCATCAGGGCTAAACACCCAACTAATAGTTTTTTCATATAATATTTCTCCTTTTATTCCCTACATATAGAATATCACAAAAAGAAATAAATTTCACCCTAAAATGTCACAAAATGTTAAAAAATTGTATTTTTTCTTCAACAATTTGTTCATCCTCTAACATTGCTAACAACTCACTCAATCTTCCTTCCGTAGTCTCACCAGTGAACAGCTGATTAAAAGCATTACGAGTAATTTTCATACTTCGGTCTGAGAAGTAAAACTGAATGCAATTCATATTATCGATATAACTAAAGGTAGCTAAAGAGTTATACAGTATTGATTTATAGACATAATATTCGTCTCCATTTAAAGCATCAATATTCCAACTGACATCATGATAATACACATTTAGCTGATAATTTTCGCTTAAAATTTCGATCGAATAACCATATTGATTCAACGGTAAGGCATTAATCAGATTTCCAACCTTAGAATTATCCCCGATATAGGCTGTATGAAATCGTTCTAAGGAATGAAAATACTGACTGCTGAATTGATCATTCGATTCCTGTGGATCGGTATATAATGGTGTATAGATAGGAGATGTCATTTCGGGAAAATGAAAAATAGTCTGGTTGAGAAATGGTAACAAAAAGAATCCGATGCCAAATAAGATGACCAATCCTAATATGACCATTCGGGTATTTAAGTGCTGAGTATTTTCTTTTACGATCTTATCAGAATAATCAATAGATGTTTTCAAGATTTCCTGTTGTGGTGGCGGTGCTTCAAAATGTCTCCCATTTAACAACTCAATAACAGAGACTCCAAGCACATCGCTTAGTTTTTCAAATAAAGAGATATCAGGACATCCTCGCCCACATTCCCATTTTGAAATAGCCTTATTGGTCACATTCAACTGATCTGCCAGCTCCTGCTGGGTAAATCCTTTTTCTATTCTTAATTGATGTATGAAACGTCCAATTGTTTTATTATCCATATGTCTCACCTCTCTTGTATCCTATCATACTCCGCTTATTTTTCCTATCTACCCAGCGTAGAAATACAATATTATGTGAGATATTCAATTAAATTTTATTAAAAATATTTACCATATCTTTTTGTAGCTAAAAATAGAATCCTTTATTTATTATAAATTCTAATAGACTCCCTCTATTTTTTATTAATTCTTATTACAATATCGATAATAAGCAAAATGAAAATAGTTTGCACTATCCCATACGTATATTTTATTAAACTGCGATCATTCCAATCATTTACAAACGAAATAAATGCAATTGGTGCAAAGCTTACCACTATTATTATAGTAAGTATAACCAAAACCCTTTGCATTCTCGATAGTTTCTTCATTTTAACTTAACTTTCCTTTCTATTATAATTTCTTTAAATTTTCATTATTTATAAATATTTCTATATTTATATTATAATACCAAAATGATATCAATTTTATATGTAAAAAACAGGAGTATTTTAGATGGCAAATTCTCTCACTGATAAATATGTATCGATCCTTAAAAACATACTTATCATTAAATAAAGATACTTTTATAATTTCTACTATAAATAAAAGGGACTTAAATGTCCCATAATTATTTAATCAAATTTGTAAACTCATTAATCTCCTATCTCAAGTAGATTAATCGCATCAATTTTTTCCATCAATTCATTCTGCTTATCTTCAAACAATAACTGTTTGTTATGTTCATAATATTTCTTGCAGCCATGAGAATAGATATATTTAGAAATGCCTTTATTAATTGTCATTTCAGTAACTAAAATTAACATTTCCTGCCCTTCGGCAAAGACTTCCTCAAAGAATTCAAACGTATGATTTAAAGCATTTTGGGCTGTTTCATCCTCTTTCTTTAATTCTGTCAAAGCTTTCTGCAATGCACCTTTTACCAAATTAGCAGGACTTTCCTGACGATCATCTAATTTTAATGCTTCAACGATCGTATTTAATAATGCGATAGCACGATAAACTTCTGCTTGATATTCACTAGAAAGGGCATTACCTGATTCTTTTTCGTTTAATTCTGCTTTCAACTCCACTGTTTTCGCTGTAATATTTTGAATATAATCTTCTTTTGTATTACTCGTTGATTGGATTTGTTTTATTTCACCCATTGCTTTACGAATAGAATCTTCCAATTCCACAGTTTTAGAGATCGTATCATCTAATTGAGACATAATCAGTGAAATTAAGGATAATCTTTCATCAAACTTGGCATTTTTAGCACGTAGTTTAATATCCTCTGTGCTTGTTCCGTCAATGATGGAATCCACCTTATAATCCGCCTGATATTTATGGAACAGTTGATAATAATGAGCAAAATCCTTCGCAATCATTTCATCTTGAATATATTGAGCAATAAGATTGTAATCCACCTCGATATTATTCATTTCATAAAGAATGATCATTTGACTTAAATCGTCCCAACCTCTCGCTGTAACAAAGCTTTTTCCATCTACTGTTGTAGAAATACTATAAAAGTTGTTTGATTTAATACTTAAATAAGAAGTGACTACCGGATGAACATTCGTATTGACCGCAAATTCTTTCCAAATTTCATAATCTGCTTCTACCTCAATTTTTTTAAGACGATCCCACATCGCAATATCGAATTCTTTTACTGAGTTGTTGTATTCGGGGGGATTCCCGGCTGTTACCACAATCCATCCCTCGGGTACCTGATGTCTGCCAAACGTCTTATATTGTAAAAACTGCAACATTGAAGGCGCCAATGTTTCAGAGATACAGTTAATCTCATCTAAAAATAAAATACCACTGTCTTTATGCGTTGATTCCATTGCATCGTAAATAGAAGCGATGATCTCACTCATCGTATATTCTGATACTCGATATTTTTCATCCCCATATTTTTTATCCACAATAAAAGGTAATCCCAAGGCACTTTGACGTGTATGATGTGTCATGGAATAAGAAACTAAGGCAATATCCAATTCCTGAGCAATCTGCTCCATAATCGCTGTTTTCCCAATACCCGGTGCCCCTACTAAGAAGACCGGTCTTTGCTTGCTGACAGGAATCATCGCATTTCCGAACTCATCCTTTGTCGAATAAGCTATAATCGCATTCTTAATCTGCTGTTTTGCTTCTTTTATGTTCATTACTTTTCCTCCACCATCTGTTCATTTATTATTTCATCTTCGTCTAATATATATTTAATTGCCCATGAAGGCACTTTAGCGTCCACTAAGTTTCCCTTGTCTAAGAAGACAAAAGCGGTTAAATAATCAGGTTGTTTTTTAGGATAGTTCCCATCTCCATCCGTAAAATAGATGAGTCCTTCCAAATTAATAAATTCTTTCTTCATGATTAATTCATCGACATAATCAAACACAGGTCTAAAGTCTGTTCCACCTAATCCATGTATTTCTATATTCTTAATATAATGATCGAACTCCGATAAGCTGGTGATCTTTTCATCATGCTGTATTTGAGCATCACATTGAATAATATGGATATTAAACTTATTGAAGAAGTTTTCTCTTTGTTGAAAAATATTATATGTTTTCTGTAAGAAAGACTGCACGATATCACCGGATACGGATCCCGATGTATCAATGGCAATCACAAAATCTCTGATGCTTTTTGTTTCCTTGTATTCTAAGGATTCAATCAGCGGCATATTTTTATACAGCTGTAAGCCATAAGTATAAAACACATAATCAAATTCCTCATCATTGATCATTTGCTTTTCACCGGTTGTCATAAACTTTCTCAAAAAGGTTGTATAGTTATATTTTTCTCTGTTTAAACGAGCTAAAGACTGCACCATTGAACTGGCTTGTTCACCATACTCTTTAGAGAATGTTTCAAGATCCGTTTCAATTTTCTCAGAAATATCTTTCCATTCCTTCATAGAATCCTTGATCTTAATAATTTCCTGATCACTTAATTCCTCATTTTCTTTATCCTGGTCATCCGATTCTTCACGATCTTGCTTTGATTCATCATCCGGCTCATCCGATTCATGACTTGCATTGTCAAAACGATTTCTTCCGGATTTAGTTGGATCGTCCTTAGATTCTTCTCCATATAAATTTGTAGAACTGTTTGTAATATCACGAATTGAATACCAGCGGGAATGATCATCAAAATAAAATAAGTCACTTAGCCATTTTATTTGATCTGAATTAAGTTCATCTTGTAAGTAATGATAAACTTTCTGTGCGGTCAAAAGATTGATCTTACTTTTTAGTTTATCGATCTCTTTATTCATCTCTTCACTGTTAGCAATTTCCATACAATCCAAATTTAATTCCATAATCATATTTTCAACGGCTATATCGCACGCTAAATTCCATAATTGCCGATTACAGTTAAACGTTAAATATTGATGTCTAAAGATGGAATGAAGCACAATATGCAAGTAACCGCGTGTTAGAGAATTTGGATTATTCTTAAATGTTTTAATCAAATAAATAGGATCATAGTATAAATAGATGCCGTCACATTCAATGGATAAGGAATTAGGAACAAAGATATACTTCGCTAAAGCAATATCCATGAATCTCAGATGCATCGTAATCTGACTGATTAAGTTTTTAAATATTTCATTACATAGATCAATTAACTCATTATCCATATTTTCCACCTTACTTTATCTCAATTTATTTACTGCTAAACAAAACTTAGCGTTATTGTATCATACTTTTTTAAGAGAAAAGAAATTTTTTATATTATGAAATTAATTTCTGAAAACAAAAAAATGGCATTGCTGCCATTTAAAACATATTCATCAATTCATCTTCTAAACTGCTGAATAGAGATTCACTTTCCTTATTTTTGTATTCCATTAATTTTGCTTTCTGATCACGATCAGTAATCATATGAAAATAAGGCTGTAGATCGACTGATGTGATCAGTCCACTCTCTAACGCTTGATTTAATGGGACATATCGCTTCTCATTAATCAGAAATTCAAGCAGTTCTGTTTTATTTTCACGGCAAGCCTGCTCATAGTTTTCTTTCTGTACGCCCGTATGCTTAGAGTAAGTCTCTAAAAAATTAACCATTAAAATTAATTTAGCGTAGGGCTTCCAATCCGTTAAGTTTACATTTGGAAAATAAGAATTTATAAACTTATAGCTTTCATCTTCTTTTCTTCTAAAACTAAGCATCCAATTATTATCAAAAAAGACGGGTTTTAAAAACAGCGTATCATTTGATTCAAAAGTTAAAGTGCTGCGTGTCAAAAAGGCATTTTCTCCAACCTCTTTTAAATTCTTAGATACTACTATGTTTTCCAAGTTCACGCAATTGACGAATGCTTTTTTACCAATAGTGGTGAGTCCTTTGGGCATCGTAATTGCTTTTAAACTGACACATTCTTCAAAAGCATTCTCACCAATAGTCAATAATGATGCCGGCAATTCGATTGACTCTAAATTCCTGCAGAAGGCAAAAGCGCTGTGATCAATCGATTGAATCGAATCAGGAAGATAAACATTTTTTAAATGATCACATTTATAAAATGTACTTTTCCCTATTGATTTCACCGTTTTTGGAATCGATAGAGTTTCCAGCTTTTTACAGCACGAAAAAGCCCCTCCGCCGATCAATGTCACCGATTCTGGAATTTCAATCTTTCTTAAACATTCACAGCCATAAAAAGCGTGCGCTCCGATGGATGTCACCGATTCTGGAATTTTAACTGTCTCTAAAGTCTCACAGCCATAAAAAGCAAAATCATTGATAGAAGTTACTGACTCCGGGATTACAACGTTGGTGTCCGTTCCATTATATTTACTTAGATTTGAGTTAAATATACTAAATTCTTCCATATTATACTTCCTTCTTCTACTTCATTTATATCATGTTTATTCTAACATATTTCCGTTTAGGGATACATCTATTATTTTATCTAATCATAAATAGGCTATTTTCACAACCTTCTACTATAAAAACGCTCTAATATAATTTTCAATTTTTTGTTAGTATTTAGCTTAAATATATTTAATTCAATCATTTTTGGCAGATTGTTAATTAAATAGAAAAAAGAGACTGCAATCTTTTAGATCACAAAATCTCCATTTTCAAAAATAATAACTTCCTTCCCATCTCTTGTATGTCCCACAATTTTTGTATCTTTTGCACCAATCATGAAGTCAATGTGAATGCTGGAATAATTTAAATTCTTCGCTTCCCAGTCTGCCGGTTCTTGACTTGTTACTCCCACTGTATTAGGGAAGCCTTTTCCCAAAGCAATATGACAGGAAGCATTTTCATCGATTAGTGTATTAAAATAGACCAATCCACTTTCACTAATAGGGGAATGATAAGGTACTAAAGCCACTTCTCCTAAATAGCAGCTTCCTTCATCTTGATAGATAATACCTTTAAGCAATTCTTCCCCCTTTTCAGCGTGAACTTCCACCACTTTTCCATCCTTAAACCGAATTGAAAAGTTATCGACAATTTTCCCGCCTAACATCAACGGCTTTGTGGAATAGACAATGCCATTCGTACGATATTTATCAGGTGATGTACATACTTCTTCTGTTGGAATATTCGGCGAATATTTAATTTCCTCTGGATCCTCTTTCTTTTTTGAACCCCAGCTGTAATCTTCATGAAAACCAAAGATAATATCCGTTCCATTACTTGATGTCATATGAAACGAATCTAAATGAAAGCTATCCAACTTTTCAGTCAGTACTTGACGACGCCTCGCATTTTCCCGCCAGTTATCATTAGCGTCACTATTTTCATCAACATAAGCTAATTTAAATAATAGTGTCCAAAATTCATCCAATACTTTGTCTTTAGCTACTTCTGGCATGATAGCTTCTGCCCACTTTTGATTCGGTACCGCCGCAATGCACCACTGCACATGATCCGTCGCAATACGGCTGCGAATAACATTTCTCAGATCATTGGTAAAGGACTGCATGGCACCCGCTTTGCTTTCATCCATATCCTGCATTAAATAAGGCTGCGGAGAAGTCAGCATTAATGAACATGCTCCTTGTCTCAAATAATAGTCTAAACTTTCTTTTTGCCAATCCAACACTTCGCTTATTTTTTCTTCAGCTAAATGATTCGCTCTAATCTTTTGATACACCGGATCATTATAATGACAAACAACATCACCAGCACCCGCCTCAAACGCTTTTTCGCTCACCACTCTTGCAAACTCTGCACAGTCAATCGGTGACTCAATGATCAAGGTTTGACCCCTTTGTAAGTTCACTCCAGTTCTTACTAATAAATCTGCATATTTTTCCATCAATACTTTATTCATCATATCCCCACTTTCTATTATCAGTATACACGTTTTGTCTCAATAGGGTAAGTCCTATAATGCTCCAATGATTCTTTCTACTTTATTTTTAATAATCGCCTCATCCTCTTCATTAATGGATTCAAGCTGCACTATTCCATATCCTTCAATAAGAATTTTATTGTTATATGCTTTATATCTAACCTCGACACCCACATCTTCCCTTTCTTCATACTCAATAGAAACGACAAAACCATTTACAAGGAATTCATTTGGATTTAATCGTTTATTCTTTATATCGGCGGTATCTGCAAAACTTTGATAAATAGTATGCCTTGATTGTGCAAATACGTGTTGAATATCGATTATCGTATTTTCTTCTAATGGTCGAAAAATAATCGAATAGCTAATCAGTCTGTCATTCAGTCGATAATCATCCTGAGTCATTTTTATCGGAATTTCTTCCCCTACTATTTCTTGCATAAGAGTAACATCAGGGAAGCTTTCTAACGCATTGTCCAATGTTACTTCTCGATTTATATGATAACTAGCACCGGGAACTAAATAAATCAATAGAAATACAATAAGTGTCCAAACAATCGTCGGCATTTTTTTCTTTCGTCCACCTCTCCTGAAGCTACTTTTTTAGACAGAAAGTAAACGATCACCAAATAACATATCAAAGGAATAATTATCAGGGATGTTGACAAAAGCAAATAAAATCCAATATAAAGAAACACCCATAATAGCAGTTTAAAAATCCATTTCTTCTTACAGCGCATATATAAATAACCGCTGACTAACGATAGACAGATAAAAAGCAGTCCAAATATCATATTAGTCTCCATCAAAATCCCTCCTCTACCCCCATTATAACATAATCCCTACTCTCATTTTTCTCATTTATTAAGCTAAAATTAAAGGAAGTCTTTTCACTAAATTGATAAGCTCTTCTCATATAATGTTTCTTTTATCAATCAAATTGGATTAAAAAATATCAGCCTTTCTTCATTCATTGTAGTTAAGTAGAATTTTCATATAATGGAAGCAAGGAGAAAACATTCAGTAGTCAACCGATTTATAAGCATCATTATAAAATGACAGTTTTTTATTTCTGCTTACTGATAAGGCATAATATTAATAAATTATTAAACTATAAAAAGACAATCAATGCCCACATCCCTTGATCGTCTCCATCTATGTGCTGCTAGCTCTCGTATATTGCAGCAATATCATGTATCCTTCGTTTCATTTCTGTACGAATATGCAACGGCTCTAAGCATTCGCATTTATTTCCAAAACTCAAGAGTATATCGTAATGATAGTCGTTTTCTACAAATGGAAAACAAACAATGTAATGCTCATCTCCATCTGGTAAAAAGTATTCATATGAGCAATAATCAAGCACCCTATCCACTACCGACTTGTGAATGCGGATTTTAATTTTGGTCTGCATAGCAGTCAAGATTTCAGTAAATTCTAACTCCGGTTTTTTATGTTCTCGTGGGATAAACATTTTTTCTTCCAAATGAAAGTTTGACATGCGTGATAGTCTAAAAAGGCGAAAGTCATTTCTTTTATGGCAAAATCCATGCAGATACCAATGACTGTTTTTTAATACAAGCTGATAGGGTTCAATAGTTCGTACTGTTTTGTTGCCATGGTGCGCGATATATTCAAATGAAAGCAGCCTGTTCTCCTCTAATGCCATTTTACTTGTTTCTAAATAGCTTTGTATACCGCTATTTCCCATCCATGAACTTACATCAATATGTATTTGATTTGTTTTTAATTCGATGTCTCTCGCTTTATCGGCAGGGATAAAGCTTTTCACCTTTATAAAAGCATTTCTCAGTTCATCATCATGCATCATATTCGAGAGACTGGAAAGTCCCAATAAGATGGTAGAAAGATCAGCAATCGAAAATACCTGTCTGTCAATCTTATATTTAGGCATGATTTCAAAACCGCCCCCCACTCCAGATATTGCCTGAACAGGAATTCCAGCCCTATCAATAGCGTCTATGTCACGATAGATTGTACGCAGTGAAACTTCAAACATATCTGCTAGCTTTTGAGCGCTTATACGCTCTTTATCAAGCAGAGTGATAATAATGCTAATGAGCCTGTCAACTTTCATCAAATAACCACCTTTTAAAATTTATTTGTTTTATTATATATTGCTGCCATAATGCTGTCAACAATCGTATGATATACTGAAAAAGTAAAGTGAGGAGAAAAATATGACACAGAAAAATGCTTTAATCATTATCGATATTCAAAATGACATCACAAAGAACTACAAGGAGATTATCAACAATATTAATAAAGCTGTCGATTGGGCAAATGAACAACAGTTTCATGTGATTTATATAAGACATGAAAATTTATCTGCCGGAACAAGAACATTCAAGCCTAACACACAAGGCGCAGAACTTGCACCAGATTTAAAAATAGTATCAAACAATATATTTACGAAATCAAAGGGAAATGCCTTAACCAGTGAAGCCTTCTTTGATTACGTTCATAAAAATGAAATAACGAATTTCTTCATTACGGGAGCAGATGCGGCTGCATGTGTTAAATCCACCTGCTACAACTTACGCAAAGCAAATTATGATGTGACTGTCTTGTCGGATTGTATTACCAGTTATGATAAAAGAAAAATTGATGAAATGCTGAATTATTATAAAAGCAAGGGCTGCAAAATCATGAATTTAAATGCCTTGTTATTACAGGAAGTTAAATAAAAGACAAGGTTTATGATCCTATGACAAAGATTAAAGACAAAACGGCAATAATAAAATATGAGAAGTCCTATATAAGAAAGAATGACTGATGTATGTAATAATTATATACATCAGTCGTTTTCTCATATAATTCAATAATAAATATTAATTTTAAATGCAGTGTTGCAGTATATTAAATGCTTCATATAATAAAAATAAATTGTAATTATCTATGGGATAATTACAATTTACTATCATATATAAATTTATTATATTAAATAAAAAAAACTGTTTCAAACAGTTA
>NZ_JBKTEM010000024.1:0-16596 GCF_047239305.1 Beduini sp. | reverse complement strand
CCCCAAAGTTGACCCCCAAATTTCTGGCGAAAACCCCTAAAAAATTTGGATAGCCCACATTCTTCCCAAAACATATGATTGTGCCTTTTCTTATTACCTATAAATGAAATCGTTAATTATGACTTCATCTACACAATTTTGTATTTATTCGTCTCTTGTATTCAAAGTATTTAAAACTATAGCTCATCTTTTCTCCCTTTCATATAAGTGCGTTAAATTCATCGCTCAATCGTATTGTCTAAAATCTAACAGGTTTGCCTGTAGGATCCAGATAGCTCTTTGTGGAATCACTTTGAAAGGAATGACAATATGAAACAGTATCATTTACCTACTGTATATTCAAAAAGGATCGTTTTAATCGGTCATTTCATATATATTTATTAACTATTCGAACTCTTCACATTCATAGTTTTACTAAACATATTTGTTTAAAAAATCATTTTTTCTGTCCTTTTTCATATATATTTTATACTATTTCTACATCATTTACAAGCTAATGGTATCAAACTGGTATCATTTTATTGGTATCAATAATTAGTTACCAACATATGATAATCTTAATTTTACAAGTATTATTTTATTGATTTTTAGCATATTTATTACACTTTTTTATGATTTTACAGTTTTTTTGATTGTGTCATCACATAGAATAATCATTTTCGACTTCAGTATCGTAATTTCCAGTGGATTCTCTTAATTTTCATTCATTTGTTTGAATGTATTTCACTAATTTATACTATTAAAATAATTTTTCAAAATAAATAGAAGTATTTTAGAAGCACTTATTAATCTTCAATTAAACAGAATGAACTAAATATTATGAAAAAATACTTATTCTAAAGTTGGAAATTCCTATTTCCTAGATTTACAATTTAATAAACAATGTACTTAAACTGAATGGAACAGAAAAAACTAACTTACACAAAAGAATACGAATATGACCATTATCTATACTCTTTCAAAATAGATTAAACGAATATCTGCATAGATAAGCAAACAAAATATATGAGTTCCTAATGCATAATTTCAGTAAAAATATAACATTACTGAAAAAACAATAATTTAATCAGTTATTTGGAATATAACAAATGAATATGAGAAACAAAATGTCTGAAGAAATGATATTAAATGAACATATTTATAAATAGACACGATTGCAAATCACATTAAGCATTTCTATTTTATCTCATTTAAAATCAAAGTATCATATGGATTTAAAACAAGTACATTCTCAATAACTTCCCCTTTTTCATTAACATTATGAATAAATCGTTTCACAGTCACAACACTTTCTAAAACATATTGCTTATTTACTAAATCTTTATATGCAATTCTTATAATAATTCTAAGTGGATTATTTAAATCTTTATTTTCATATTTCTTCCACTCATCATTCGATACAACTCTGTAGTATATAATATCAATACCATTAGAAACATACAAACTCTTATAAGATCTTGTAACTGTCTCCCAATTTTCGTTGTCAACTCCCATAATAAATGACTCAATAATTAAATCATTCGCTTCTCCACGTCCTATATTTTGAATCATTAAATATATATTAATACGTTTATCTTGTTTTTTAATAGAAATATCATTTGATAATGAAATACTATTTTGAACATATATATGATTACGTTTAGATAATCCAAATTTAATATTATCATGTATAAAATCAGGATGACATGTAATATCTAAAATAGGTTTATATTGAGCTGATAAGTTATTCTTTGTTTCATCATTTCTTCTATCAAATTCTTCCTTAAGTTCCTTTTCATGATTTTTTTGATCTCTTTTTCTAGTTGATTCAGTATACGAAATCGTCCATCCAACTCCTACCAAGGTCAAAGCTCCTCCTATAATCGAACCATAGAGATTAATCCATTCACTTTTTTCATCCGCCAATATGAATCCAAATAAAGAAGGTGTTGATACAATAAAACTAACAAAAGGTGGCACAAAAAACAATAAAAACACACTTATTAATAAAACTATAAATTTATTTTTCAAACTTTTCTCTCCATTCTAAACATATATTTTTATCTAATTCATTAGTCATAATCATATTTCAAACAATATAATTCATCAGTAGCCGTGTATTCACTTCCTCTTTGTGTTTTTCGTCCAATTTCACTATATAAATATAAATTCACTTTAGCACGACTACATAAAACATATAGTAAATTATTTGTTTCATGTGCTCTTAACTCTTTTTTTGAATCTTTAAAAATATAATCCCAATGAGGTAAATGTCCATTAAGCAAATCAAACGCTATCACTGTATTATATTCTTCACCTTTTATGCCATGGATTGTATTAATTACAACTCCTTCTTTTTCCTTAAAATAATTACACATTGAAACATAATCAGTAAATAAATTATAATTATTAATTCTTTCAAAAGTTCTTTCTAAGAACGCAGCATAGACCTTTAACAAGTCTTCTTCATCTGTAAAATTTAACCCTATTTTTTTAATAATTGTCTCTACTCCGTTCTTAAAATACTCCATTCCATCACTTTTTTTAGGAACAGAATTAACTATTTTCAAGAATGAAAAAGTATCTATATTTTGTTGAAAATTTATTTGATATTCTGTAGATAGTATTTTCATAAATTCTAAAGCATATTTTTTTCTCATCTGAACATTTCTACCTGAAGGTGTAAATAAAAGTTTTGCTAATATATAAAAAGGATTTATTGGATCAAATTTAAATGGAGAAATATCAGGAGCATCAAATTTTATATTCGGAAGATATTTTCGTAATTTATTCGCAAGTGGATAAATTTGATACCATTGTGGTGCAACAATACATATATCTTTTTCTGCTACCCCTTCGCCTATCTTTTCAAGAATTATATTTGCAAATTCTTCTGGAAGCCTAGATACATCAATTTTATAATTGTAAGAAATATTACCTTTATCATACCGATTGCTAGACTTTGAATAAACATTTGATTTGATATTCTCAAAATTGGAATAATAATCTATCATTCTTTGTGTGGAGCGATAACATCCATTTAACTCTTTTTCACAAAACTTAACACCAAACAATTCTTCTAATTCATTACATTTTTTTGGAATTCCGCCTAGATTGCTGTATATAGCTTGGTTGGGATCACCAACAAAAAATAGATTAATTTTCTTATTAGATTTGAAAATTGCAGCTAATATTTCATATTGAAATTGATTAGTATCTTGATACTCATCTACATGAATACTCCTAAACAAACAAGAAATATTTTCTGAAATAAATTGATAGTTAGTTACTAAATATTTTGATATTTCTAAAATCATATCAAAATCTATTTCCTTATTATCTTTTAACCTTTGATGATACAACTTATTAATTGAATCAAACTCTAATGGATTCTTAAATCCAACATCTATTCCTAGCTTTTTTGCTATTTCTAAACAATATTGTCTTTGAACATACTCATCAATAACATGATATCCTTTCTTTAAATCATTTGAATACATTGCATATGGTCGAATGATAAAATTCATACAAAACTGATGAATTGTTCCTGTCCAAATAGAAGATAAATCTATTCCCATTTCATTTAGTCGAACATCTATTTCAATAGCAGCTCTATTGGTATAAGTAATTGCTACATTATATTTTTGAGAATCAGGATATTTTTTCTGAAAAAATGCCAAACGATAAGTTAAAGTTCTTGTCTTTCCACTTCCTGGACATGCCGTAATTAAATAGTTTCTCAAATCATTACATACTTCTCTCTGTCCACTATTTAAAATATTTAAAAATGAAAACTCATCATTCATTTTGCGTTAACTCCATACGATATTTAAAAAACTTTGTTAATAAATCATCAGGTAACTTATCAGCAAATTCTTTAATAACTTCGTTGATATCTTCTGTATTAAATTTATTTTTTAACTCACTAATTGTTTCATCTTCATCATACATATCTAAAACATAAATACCAATTTTTCTTAATATTGATTCCGTCAGTACTTGTTGTGAAGAAAAAACTAGTGCTTTAAGGATATAGTCTGGAATGACTAAATTATTATCAAGCATAGAAGACAATACTGTAGCATACCATCCTTTTCCCATATCTTTAGCTACTGTTAACACAGAATCATATCTATTTACAAAGGAATCATTAATATTCTTTATATGCTTATCTATTGTTGTTTGTTTTGAATAATGATTTCTAACAACATTTTCTACATATTTACGATTTTTTGTTTCATTAACAAAATCAACTTCTAATGTATATGGAGCATAAAAACTATCAACCCACGGATTTTCACCATATAAACTGTCTAATTTATCTTTTCTTGTAGTTCCTCTTTTCGCTGCTTCTTCGCTACATTTTGTAGAGCCTTCAACAATACTATCAAGATCAGTTAAAATTGCACAATGTCTATGTAATCTCTCATTTGAAAAAATACTTGCTATATACTCAAATGAAACGCTTCCTATGTTTATTAAACCTATACCTATTTCATCTAAAGAAATCCCAAAAGCATTTTTTACCATTGCTGGTATTAAAATCTCCTCGCCATCTCCTTCTACTAAAATCACACCTTTTGAAAATAATAAAACTGAACGCTTAGCGTCTAAATATCTTTTTAAACAATCAGATAGCTTTAAATCCTTTAAATCAAGTTTTATTTTTCCAAAACTATCTAACTGATTTGTAGGTCTCATAACCTCAGAAATATAAGGCTTTGATGAAATAGAAATCACATTTACTTTATTAATATCGGCAACTTCAGACAAATGTGTAGAGTGTGTTGTCATTAAAACCTGTGTATAATTAATAGATAATCTCAAATTATCAAATAAAGCTTTTTGAATATGCGTATGTATGTGTGCTTCAGGTTCTTCTATAACCATAATATTTATTATTTCATGATTTCTTTCATATTCAAACTCTACTAATTTTAAAGCAATGTATAATATATTTAAGTGTCCTAATCCTAATAAATCTATATCATCATAATCAGAAGGAAGAATAGATAAATATCTTGCTAAAGATTGAATATCCTCTTTTAGTTTTGATTCTATATAGATGTTTGGAGAATATGTCAAGCCTACTATTTCAGATAATTTATTATTAAGCTCTAATCCAATATTTGATACTTCTTTAATTGAGGATATTAATGTATTCAATTCATTAATTTTGTCTTTAATACTATTTTGATCTTCTTCTATTATATTGCTTTGAACAACATCAAATACTCTTCTCAAAGGATTTTTTGGTTTTCTCATTTCTGCTTCAACATCTCGTAATGCATCTATAAATACCACTGATATATGTCGCCATACATCTAATATATCAATCTTAGTACCAAGCAAAGATAAGTCATCTTCCTCTGGAGATATATAACTATATGAATTAAAATTACCTACAATTTTCGAATAGATATTTAAATCCGTAAAATTTGCTTGAGATCTTGAAGTATAATAAAATTCATAATCATTTAGTGATATACTGCTTCTTATTTTTTCAAATGCTTCACTGTCTTTTGCATTAGCTAACTCTGTCCGAATTTTTTTAATTGGTCTAATATACAAAGTGACAGTTCCATAATCGAAACCTTCACAGCGAATATGACTTTTTAAAAATTCTACATCTTCATCATCAGGAATTATTTCGCCACAAACCTCACATTGTCTATCTTGTATTGATATTTCATCGAAGAATGCAGAAATTATAATCCAATGTCCTTTCCAATTATCCAGTGATTTAGAAAAATCTGTTTCTTTTAATCTCTTTGTATTATAATAATAATTACTATCTAATAAAATTCTTAATGCTGTTATCGCATTACTTTTTCCAGCATCATTTTCACCAATTATAGTATTGGCTCCTTTAGCAAACTCAAATTGAGCTGATTTAATATTTTTGTAATTTACAATTTCTAGATATTTCAAATACACTATATTCCACCCCCTCAGTTTTCAATAATTTGTTATTAATACTTCTCTAGTAACCAAAGATTTATCTTTGATCTGATAATTAGAATTACTATAAGAACAATTAATGTAATTAATATTAAACCCATTGGTTAAACACCAATTTAATAATTTGTTATGAATCTTTCCTTTATGCTCAATTACATTAGACAGGGCAAAACGAATATGTTTTTCGTCACAAAGTTTTAAAAAACTTAATAAATCTTCTTCGTCTTTTTCAGTCCATCCTCCATTTTCGTTATATGAAGCATCTCCTAAATAGTAAGGTGGATCTAAATATAAGAATGAATTAATTTTGCTTATCTTATCAACATCTAATCTTCTAAAGTCTATATTTTCAAAACTAATTTCTTTACTATGTAACTTGTCCATGAACAACTGTAACTTTTTTCTTAAACTTCCATTAAAATCTCTTTTTCCTACTGGCAAGTTAAATTCACCCTTATTATTAAATCTAATTTGATTATTAAAACTATAAATAATCAATAACAAAAATAAATCATCTCTCTTTTTATTAGAATTATTGTATTCCTCTCTCAGTTTCAAAAATTTATCCCTATTATATTGCCCTACTCCATTGCCACTATTACAACCATAAAATTCATATCCATTCTTATACGTATTACTTAATGAAAAATTATCGATTAATGCATCTAAATGATTAACCAAATGATAATATTCCTCTTTTTGAAGATAGTTAAATAAAGAAATCAATCTATCATTAATATCAACACAAATAATTTTCTTTGCTTCAATATTAGCCCCTACATTTCCTCCACCAGAAAAAACATCAAAGAACATATCTATATCTTTTGGGAATTTATCCATTAATTGAGTTAATATTCTATATTTACCTCCAGTATAATTCAGGGGTGATTTTACCAACTCATTTGTGTTATTTATAACTTGTTTTTTTTCTTTATGACCAACAATACATAAAAATAATCTTTCTTTATGATCATCTAATTTTGTTTTACCAGTATTAAATAATGCATATTCTTGTTCAAACACTCTCACTTCACCTTTTTGCCCTAAAATATCTAATATTTGAGAATCTGTTATTTTAGCATTAGAACGAGCATTTCCCTTCTCTCCAGTGTTATTATAAGAAACTAGAATATATTTTGCTTTAATATTCTCAATTAAATCAGCAAATGCATTAGCTGCTTTTGCAGTACAATACTTACTTTTCAAATTTGAACGATCCATCTTTCTAGCAGTTCCAAAAACTTCTGGTTTATTGTTTAATGCAACATTTTCTAAAAAATGGTATGCATCACAATATTGTCTAGAATTATATGGTGGGTCAATATAAACTAAATCAGCTGTAATTTTTTTAACTAATTGATTAGAGTCTTCACAATAGATTTGATTATTTTCATTGTTGTTATTCTTGATATCAGGCATAAGCATAATTAACTCTTGATTTAAATTACCATTTTTTCTATATGCGTCATAATGACCAACCGTATTTGCAATTTTATCAATGCTATATAGCAAACTGCAAATTAAAATAGATCTTTCTCTTTTATTAATTTTTTTATTTTTGTATAGTTTATCAATATCATCACGTACAAACCCAACTTTTCTCATATTTTCTTTACTTAAATATGTATCCGTAAAATTATTTGAATAATAATTGTCATTTTTTACAGAAACATTATTATATTCTGCTATTATCTTTTCTACTTTATTTTCATCAATTATTTCATTGGAAAAGAATGTATCATAAGCAACAATATTTGTCTTTAAAATATCATTTATCATAATAGAATATTTGTCATTAAAACTATAACCAACTACCCCAGTTCCTCCAAATAAATCTAACACTGAGTCAATATCAGCACAATTTTGGTTTACCACTTCATGAATAAAAGTAATTAATTTTGTTTTACTTCCTAAATATCTTCTATTGCTCAGTTCAAATTTATTCATCGTCCTCACCTTTCATTTCCATTTTATGCATCGTATGCATCTACTTGCATATTATAACATTACAAAAAAAGCAAGTAAATAAATACTTGCTAAATCACTTCAAAAATTTTATTTTTCCAATTAGGATCAAATTGCTTCTTTACCATATCAAACGAAACCCTTGTACTTACTTCTAACGCACGTGCATTTTTACCATTTTCAATTAATGATATTAATTCTTTATTTTCTAATGGCATTATTACAACATTATCTGTAACTTTCGAAGATCCATTTGTTGCTTGTAATGGTACAGATGACACTGCTCTCCATATATTAGTAGTGTTTAAATCTAATTCATCGGCAATAAAGAATGTCATTACCTCTTTAGGCTCTTTTTCAATCTTTAAATTGATAGAATGTCTTAATACCGGTTCCCATTCTCCTCGTTTTTGAGCTTGCTTATTCATTAACGTAACTTCCAACATTACAACACGATCTGTATATTCAATAACTATATCGCCTGCACCACCTCCAGCATGTGTTTCAGGCTCATAATCTGCATTAAGTGAAAGATTCATGCTATTAAGAACATCAAAGTCTTTACCTGAGAAATAGTACCAAGCAATTGCTACAATATATTCATAAATTGTTGGTACAGTTGCCGATGGATTTACCATAGCTTTAATACGACTATCATTTCGTCGATCAGAAACTAATTTCAAAATTTCTAAAATTTTTTCTTTTGGATATTTTTCTTCTAAATGTTGAATAAATTCCATTTGTTTTTGAGATGATAATATTACCTGCAAATCTTTTGAATCTACTGAATGATATTTTCGATTCAGTAAATTCATAACTTTATTAAGTAACATATGATTAATATTAAATATTGTCGTTATTTTCACGTGTCTACTCATATAACTATTATAATTACCTTCATATTCATCTATTGTTTTATCATCTAATTCACCAAATATATAATCCTTCAATCCTACATTTTTTAATAATTCTTTAAAAATATCTTTATATGCTAACTCAACAATTCCATTTTTAAATTTTATAATACCCGTTACCTTCATCAAACGAATTGTTGTATCAGAATACTCTTTTACTGAATCTACTTTTTTAGAAATCAAAAATCTTGTATATAATTTTTCGTTCAAACTTTCACAAAAAATATCCAATTTATTTTCTTCGAAAAAATCTTCAACAGTTTTAACCTTTGAATTTAAAATAAATAAACTTTTTCCATAACCAAATGCTTTATTTAACATTTCTTTATTAGAACGATAATATTCTAACATCTCATTGAAAGTAAACTCATTTGGATTATTATTAAATTCAAATATACGATTGTAAAACTCATAATATACATCAACACTTGTTTTTTGCTTAGAATTATAAAAATATTTCTTAAAATTTAATTCATCAATAATATCGTTTGAATAAAATAATTCTGGTATTCTTTTATTGGTAACAATATTGATTTTACCACTTAAATAATCATTTATCATGTTATCCACATTACTTATTGGATGATATGGAGTTTGAAGTTGTACAATATTTCTAAAATCTTCAACTGAAACATTATCATAATATAATAGTAAATACATTGCCATAATCATAGGTGAATAAAATGATCTTTTATTTTCTTTTGCTATAATTTTTAACTTTAAAAGTTGTCTTAAGTATAATAGATTTATGTTATCTATCGGTAATATTTTTTCAAAATCATCTCTTTCAACTTGTTTATTCGCCAAAATGCTATTACCAACATTCGTAATTCTTCTGTCTTTATCAACTAGTCCTAGTTTAACCAAAGTACTAGTATAATGCCTTGATCTAGCTTCAATCGATTTATCAAGAATATCTATAAACTTTTCATATTTTGGTCCTAATGAAGCTATAAGTTTAACAACGTCAAGATTATTAAAGCTTTCTTTTGTTTTTCTAATTTCCAACATTTCAACAAATTGGTCATAATCATTATGCTTTTTAAAAACATCAGAACAATACTCCACTGCTTTTGCATAAAATTTATATTGTGATAGCCCTACTGGAAATCTTTCCCATTTTATCTCACGTGATTCTTGTTGTATTTCATCCAAAATTTGCAAATATACTTGCATTGCATTCACAACATCTTCTCTTCGTCCATTTGTATTCATCAAATTAAATACTTGAGACTCATTAACTAACATATTGAACATCACCTCTTTTTATAATAGAATTATTTTTAAATATTATCTCATTTATTGAAATTAGCTTCAATACAAACTCCGAAAAATTGAATTTTTTTGCTACAAATAAAAAACTATGACATTAGATATTTTATATATTTATCATAGTTTATAAATAATTGTATTCCTAATAAATGTAATTTTCCTTAATGAATTCCATCACAACATTTTCAATATCATTCATTTCTTGAACCCATTTCATTTGATTTTTTTCTTTAAGCTCTTCAGTAATATTTCTTTTGATTTTATATTGTTCAATTAGTCTGTCATACAATGCATTTGCTTCATCATCTATCCTTTGCAGATGTTCATTTAATTCACCACTTGTTAATAGATTTGTATAAATGATTGGTCGATACTGTTTTAAATACTGCAATCTTTTTCTACCAAATCTTGTTAAATGTATTTCTTTTTGAGGTGATAATGCTAGTTTTGGATATAATAATCCATTGATTTCTTCATATTCTATTTTCATCTTGACCTTTCCTTTCTTCTTTTTTGTTTTTCATGTTCCTTTATAAATTTATTGATACCTAATGAACGTTCTTCGATCTTTTGACAAAGCATGAGTTCTTTCCTTAACTTTCCAATCTCTGGTGTAAATGACTTTGCTAATTCCTTTTGTTCATCTTTTTGTTCTTTGGTTTTATATTTTCTCACTTGATTTCTTGCTTTTTGTCTTTCTTTAATAAGATGATTGAGCTGATTTTCAATCTTATCCATATGATTGTATAAATCATCAAATGTTTCTATTTTATTCTTACAAAGAATGATTGTCTGCTGATTAAGCTCCTCCATTTTCTGTACTGCTATTTGCAGTTCTTTCTTTTCAAACGAACTTAATTTACATCTGTTATTGCGTGGTAAGATTTTTAATTTGTACTGATAATGAAGAAACAATCTCTGCAATCCTGTTAATCTTCTTTGTTCGTACTGCTGACAGTATGGCTTTATATCAAATCCTAATCTACCATATGATGATGTATCATATTTATCTTTGTTGAAATCTAATATTCTATCAATAATTCTTTCTTTTGTATAATCATTACCTAATGATTTTAAACGAATAAATTTGCGATGTAATGGATGTCTAACAGAGATATTTTTTTCTGTTATTTTGATTTCATAACCCTCTAGTTCAAGTTCATTATAGAATTGTCTATCGGTATAACTCACACTGATTGCCTGATCAACTGCTTCTCTAACAATCTCTTTAAGCCTATCATTATGAAAAACCTGTTTTCTTGACTTGCCTACATATTGTTTAAATTCCACAACTGATAGATTGTGTTCCCTGCATAATTCATCAGATATATTTCTCATATTTTTAATATCATTATAGGTGTTGTAATATCTTTTTCCATCTACAAATGATGTTGAATTTAATAGAAAGTGATTATGAATATTATCGGTATCTAAATGTGTTGAAACAATTACTTCAAATCTATCTCCCCACATTCGTTTTGCAAATTCTACTCCTAACTGATGTGCCAAATCTGCATTGACTTCATCTTCTTCAAATGACTGATAGCCATGAAATGCCAGTATTTCACTTTCATCATGAAAATGCTTTTTTGTATTGACCATGCTTAATTTTGGATTGTCAAATGAACAATTGAGATAAGTCACATATTTCTTTTCAATCGTCTTTTCATTATTGGTTGTATAATCAATGACTGTTTCCAATCCAACTGTTTTGTATGGATTGGAAACATAATTGACTAAATGATCTAAACGATTCTTAACTGCCCACATTCCTGTCGTTGCCATTAGACAGCACCTCTTATCATAAATTCAGTTGATGATATAAGTGACTTTAATTGACTCAACGTTGATAATGTTTCCTGTTCAATTAACGGCTGATAGTAAACTAATTTCACAAGCTGATTTAAATTGTTACCAATAGAATTGAACTCATTAATAAGTTTTTGATAATCAACTGATGGCTGTTCTTTTGGAACACTTTTTAATAAAGTCGTTCTCATATATTTCTCTCGGCTGGTATAACCTGCTTTCAAAACAAAACTATTTAAGAGTGCTAATTCATCATCAGTAAATCTGACTTTCACTTCTTTATTTCGTTTCATATCACATTTCACTCCTTTCGCTGGGTCTTAGGGTCATCCCTAAAAATTGTAATTTGCCCCCAAATTACGCTGCTTGCTAATACAGTAATCACTACATTTTATTTATTTTTAATTGAGTAACCATAACTATATAAGTGACGGTGTGACGGTCAAAACTGACTTCCATCACATCGTCACACCGTCACCTTTTATAGCTTTTCATCGCCTTCATAAGTCAGCCTCATTTGCCTTGCTTTATTCTTTCTTGGCAATCCTTCATATTTAATATAGCTATCTGCTAAAATTTCTTTGTTCTTTTTTAGTAACATTTGAAGCCCTTTTCCACTTAACTGTAACGACAGTTTAGAACATAATACTTCATGAGAACCTTCATAAACTTTATTACGCACAACATAATTGACGACTTTGCTTAAATTTTCATCAATATGCTCATCAAAATCATTTTCAACCACCTCAAAAGTACAGTTTTCATTTTGAAATAAAGTTAATTCATCATCTGGAATATCTTTACCCTGTATGGCAAGTTGTCTATTCTTTGATAAAAAATTTCTTTTAAACATCACTAGAATACTATCTGAACCAGCCGGTAAGCCACGACTACCATATATTGCATCAAATGGATTATTAGGATCAATTTCCTTTTTGACATGTGTGATCATGATGATTGATAAATTATATTGAAAAGCAAGTTCGTGGTATATTGTTGCTTCTGCATATTCATTATCATAATCTCTTTCCTTGCTTTTTCTCATTTTTGCAAAGGTATCTATTACCACCAACTTTAAATCTGGATTAACTAATAATTCTTCCTGAATTCTTCTTTCTAAGTTATAATTGTGGTCTGATTTAAGAATATCAATAACAAAATGATCATTTTCTTTTATATTCATTCTTTTAAGTCGTCTTTGAACTTTATGTTTATGATCCTCAAAAGCTAAATATAATGATGAACCCTTCACAACCTTTTTACCAATAAAATCTTTTCCTGTAGAAATTGCTTCGGCAAGCTGTAATCCAAAGAAAGTCTTTCCTGCTTTTTGAGGGGCACCTAATAAAGTGAGACCAACTGAAATCATATCTTCTACAATATCAGGCTCATCATTCATTTCCATCGTTAATAACTCAGTGACAGTAAATCGCCCTCCATATTCCAATTCTTTCTTTGTCTGTATGAAGCCTTTATTGTAAGATAAGGCATTTTTACAAATTTTATGGACTTCATTAGCACTTAATAGCGGTACACATCTTTGTTCATTTTCTTTTTGTATACATACTTGAATGGCTTCATCAGTTAATCCTTTTTGTTGAAGAAAGCATGCAATCTTATACAAATAGTCATTACGTTTTCCTTCATATATCTTTTCATAATCTTTAAGTTGTTTTGTAGGATAGTTATCTTTTCTATTGATAAAATCATAAACTGCTTCATTAGCTTTTGCAATTGGAGTGTCTAAAGATACAAAATATTTTCTGTCATCTATTTGACTGCCAGCACCAACAACATATCCACCTTCACCTTGAATATCTATTTCTTCATATAAATCAATATGACAAGGTATATCTCTATCTACATAGTAGTAAAAATGCCAATCATCGTTTGGGGTTCTTACAATTCTTGTATTTGGAAATTTCTTAATATAAGGCTCTATAATTTCCTTACCATTTCTTTCGTTGTTATTAGCAACAACAATAACAATGAAACCATCACCTGTTTTCACACCAATATTTGCATTAGGATATTCCCTCCACCAAGTTTGAACTTGATGGAGGTCATCTGTTGCTTCTTTTTTCCAGGATTTTAATATTTGTTCACTTTTTGAATTGACTTTCAACGGAAATATTTTAAAATGTTCTTGAGCATAGTTTAAAGCTTGATCTAACATAGGATTCATTGGCGTGCCTCCTTGTTGGCTTTAATCTCTGCTTTTTTATTTTCCTTTAATCCGTTGATTGTTAAAAGTAATGTTTCTAAAATAACTGCTTCATCTAACGTTAAATCGTCTAGCGAAGATAATTCTTTAAATCGTTTTATAAAAATTTGAAGCTGATTCTTCAAAGATTTATATACATATGAATTAGGTTGAACAGTGATTTTTTTATCTGTTGAACATGCTATTAAATAATCTTGTTTTGTAAGTCCCGACATTTTGACTTTTGCATTTAGAATTTCATTTTCTTCTGGCGATACTCTAAAAGCAATAATCTTACTGCGATAACGTCCTTGATAATCTTTATTCTTCTGTGACATTTTTAAAATCCTCCTCTCGTTGTAAATTTAATTTTTGAGCAATTTTCTTACCTTTTGATGGAAACAGATGAGCATAACGATAAGTAATGTCAATACTTTCGTGTCCTACCCTATCAGCAATAGCTACTGCATCAAACCCCATCTCAATAAGTAAGCTAACATGTGAATGCCTTAGCCCATGAATACGAATTTTCTTTAAATTTGTTGCTTTGCACCCTCTTTCCATTTCATGATGTAAATAAGATTTTGAAATCATGAAAATTCTTGCATTATCTTTCCAGCCATATAGACGTGAAATATAATCCTGCATTTCTTCAACCAAAAAATGAGGCATGACGATCGTACGATTACTTTTTTCCGTTTTAGGTGATGTAATGACATCTCTACCCCTAATTCTTTGATATGATTTAGAAATTTTTACAGTTTCTTTTTCAAAATCAAAATCACTGGGAGTTAATGCTAATAACTCACCAACACGAAGTCCACACCAATAAAGCATTTCAAACGCATGAAAGGAAACATCTTTATCCATCATAGCCTCAGAAAACTTAAGATATTCTTCTCTTGTCCAAAACTCAATTTCTTTTCCTTTTTCTTTACCCATATTCCCAACAGTTCTTGCTGGATTAGATGGTAAATCGTAAAATCTAACTGCATAATTGAAAATAGAGCTTAATTGATTGTGAAGTGTTTTCAAATAACAAGGAGAAAATGGTTCTCCCTTGTCATCTCGATAAGCCAACATAGTATTCTGCCATTCAATCACATCATTTGCTTTAATTTCATTGATTTTCTTATCACCTAAATAAGGCAAAATTTTTGTTTCAATGATATATTCTTTTGTTTGGATTGTATTTTCCTTAAGACGATGAGAACAGTCTTTCAAATACAATTCAACAAAATCCTTGAAAAGCATATCTAAATTTTTAGATTCTTTTAAAAGAAATGTTCTTTCAAATTCCTGAGCTTCTCTTTTGGTTTTGAATCCTCGTTTTAATTTACGAGTTCTTTCACCTTTCCAATTCACATAGCGAATAGACACAAACCATGTTCCTTTTTTCTCATCTTTGTAAACAGGCATATTTCATCTCTCCTTCCTATAATCTTACACCGTAAAATCTTTCTTCAAAATATTGCTTACTTACTCGACCACGTATTGTAAAGAACCCTTTATCTTCAAGTTCTTTATTAAGCTGTTTAACAAGATTGTATGCATATGCTACTGACATTCCTGTTACCTTAGCAATATCTTCAGCACTTATAAATAAGTTTTCATCTAACATATTCACACCTCCATTCTTTTATATGTAAAACGTGGTTTTGAGATATTAAGCAAATTTGTTTAGTTATCTTATAGCCACAGTATACTAAACATTTATGCTTAAGTCAATAATTAATTAAACTTTTTTGTTTAGTTTTTAATTTACACATTATTTTAGTTTTGTTATAATGTATATTGAAAAAAGAAAAGAAAGGAGCAACTGTTATGTCCGTAGGTACTAGAATCAAAAGAATAAGAAAAATTCGTGGAATGACTCAAAAGGAATTAGGAATTGCTCTTGGATATGACGAAAAGAGTGCTGATGTTCGTATTGCTCAATATGAATCAAATAAACGAACTCCAAAACAAGATACAATTATGAAACTAGCCGAAATTCTTGATGTTAACTACAGAACGTTACGTGACCCGTCACCTTTTAATGATGAAAACGCAACATACTGTGCTGAAGAAATCATGAATATACTCTTTTCTCTTGACGATCAAGGTGTTATACAGCTTTTTAACTATACTGATGAAAGTGATAAATATGATCCAAGAAGGATTATTGGTATCAATATTAAGTATCCTCTTGTTCAAAACTTTTTGAAAGAATTTAAAGTTCGACAAGATGAGTTAAAAAATGGTGAAATCACCCAAGAAGAATATAATGAATGGAAACTCAATTGGCCTAAAACATGTGATGATTTAGGAAAGTTTAAACCATCTAAAATTTGGCGAAAGAAATAGTTCACTCATATTCAGTGGTATCAAAACGGTATCAAAATTGAATGTAAAACAAAAAATGCCCCATAAAAAGGACATTTTTTCATTTCATCAACTATTCGAACTCAATCGTCCCTGGAGGCTTGCTCGTAATATCATACACTACCCGAT
>NZ_JBKTEM010000023.1:0-17593 GCF_047239305.1 Beduini sp. | reverse complement strand
TGACCCGATTCTAGCTGCAAGAGGGACAAATTTTTCTTCCAAAAATTTCATTGTCCTTTTTCCTCCCCGTGAAATTTATGTAGCGTCTTTTGGTAACGTTTACATTCCATATTATAGGCATTCAAGAGACATACCTCAAACTATGAAATTTCCAAAAAAAGTGGAAAATAAAAGCTATTGTCTTTCTTCTAATATTTAAAACAGTCATTTTTCAACAAAAACAAAAAGGGGCAGACAAACTCCCCTAATTGTTTGAGCATATTCATTTTTGAAAGATTGATGTAAGCCTTACTTACAACCTCTATTATATTGACATTTCAGCATATCTCCATACTTGAATTTGCCAAATTAATTGGCAGTTATTTCACCACTGACTCCTGCAGAAGACTTTCAACCACACATGCCACACCCTCGTCTTCATTACTAAAACAGCTGTATTTAGCAACCTTTTTCACACTTTCTAAAGCGTTAGCCGGGGCATATGAATTGGGAATGATTTCCAACATGCTGATGTCATTTTCACCATCGCCAAACACCATCACTTCTTCTTTTTCAATCTTGAAATGTTCCATGACCTTTTTAAGTCCGGCACCTTTATTAACCCCTTTCGGCATGATTTCCAGCCACCCCTTAGACACAACCAGAACATCATATTCCCGACTTAGTTTCTTTCTTATATAAGGCAATAATAAACGTGTATAAAGAGGCACCTGTGAATACCCTACTTTATTCACATCATGATCGATCACCTCTTTTTTCGTAATAAAGATATGTCCATCCATCTGTCCTTCAAAATTTTCCGTTACCTTTTGATGTATGATCTTAAAAGCAATTTTTTTGCAAAAAAACAATGCTTTAGAAATACAGTCCTTCACCTGATGATCATTCATCACCATAACCTCAAATAATAAACGATTTCCAAAACGAACCAGCTTCATGCTTTGCTCCCCTGTCAGCATCGTTCCTTTTTCATAAGTATCATCATCAAAAAAATAGGTTTCCTGTCCATTGACACCGATGATCGCTCCAGTCTTAAATTCATCAATTTTTAATTCTTTGTAGATTTTCTCTAAAGAGCGATAATTACGTCCGGTTGCCAAGACAACTCTGATCCCCTGCTGCTGAGCCTTAATCAAAGTCTGTTTTGTTTTATCTGTTAAAATCTTTTTATTTGACAGCAATGTTCCATCCAAATCCGTTACGATCAGTTTTATTGCCATGATTTTTCCTCCTTAATCTTCTGCCTCAACATGGATCAATGTAAATTCCGCATTGGAAGAGGTTCTCAGCTGAGGTCCCCAACCGCCAATTCCACCACTGACAAAAACATCTGTCTGCTCGATTTTACGATGTCCATACCCAACTTCAAATAAAATATCAATTGCATAATTTAAAGGATAAAGCTGACCGTTATGAGTATGTCCCGAAACTTGCATATCGATATTTAAATCTACGCTTTCTCTTACTCGTTTAGGATTATGATCCATGACTATATTGAATTTTCCTAATTGTGCTGCATCTATAAATGAACTTAATTGTTTTTCGTCATATGAGACATCGTCTCTTCCGATAATCACCAGCTGATCTTCTAATAAGATACTTTCATCTTCTAAAACTTGGATTCCTAAACGCATCAGTTCATCTTTAACTTCCGGAATCTCTCCGGTATAAAAATCATGATTCCCCATTGTCATATAAACGCCTAATCGGCTTTTTAATCGTGTCAGATTTTGAAGCATATTCCCTTCTTTAACAGGGGCATAGTCTGAATCAATCAAATCGCCGGCAATTAAGATAAGATCCGGCTGTGTGGCATTGATTGCATCGATCATCTTGTTTAACCGTGAAGTGCCAATCAAATCACCCAAATGCAGATCTGTCACTAATGCAATTGTATAATCCTGATCTACTTTATGGGAAATGATATTGTATTCTTTAGTAAGAATATGATGCTGCTGATAGATACCGAGCGGAAAGATCACTCCAATAATAAGGATCAGTGATAAGAGATAGAGATCCCATTTTACTTTAATAAAACGATGAATAAAATAACAGATTGTAAAAAATAGTAAGCAATAAAATAAAAATCCTAAATAATAAGACCCTATATAAGCAAGTGGTACCCGAATCAGTTTTGGCAAGTAGGCATGAAAGATTTGGTATAACACATAACTGAGCGCTATAAACCAAAATACAACTTGAAATCCTCGTTTTGGTATATGGAAACGCATAATCGAAAGATATAGGCGTTTTTCTAATAAATACTGAATCCCTATATAAAGGATTAAGAACAATAATATAAATAGAATCATCTTCACCCTCCTTTAACGTCCATTATAGCATAAAAAAGAATAAGCTCATACAAGCTTATTCTACAGTAACACTTTTAGCAAGGTTTCTTGGTTTATCCACATCGCAGCCTTTTAAACAAGCTGTATAGTAAGCAATCAACTGCAGCGGGACCGCTACGATAATCGATTGCAGCAAAGGGTGAATATCCGGTAAGATATAGGTTTCACTGGCATTGTTAATTTCCATGCCACGCAGTGTAAATAAAATAACATTGGCACCTCTGGCAATCGTTTCTTGAATATTGCTGATGGTTTTAGCGGCAATATGAGGCTGAGAAGCAACTGCAAACAATACAGAACCTTCTTCAATCAAGGCAATCGGACCATGTTTTAATTCACCGGCGATATATGCATCGGCATGCACATAAGACACTTCTTTTAATTTCAATGCCCCTTCTAAAACCGAAGCATAATCCAAGCTTCTGCCAATAAAATAAGCATCATGCGCCTCTTTTAAGTATTTGGCATAATTGGCAAACAAAGATTCATCTTCTAATACTTTTTCCACAATTTCCGGAAGCTTCATCAGATTTTGAATAAGCTCCTGATATAAATCAATTTTTTTATTTAAACGCTGAGCGGCATACATTGCCAGCAGCATTAAAACCACTAACTGTGTGGTGTAGGCTTTTGTTGAAGCGACTGCAATTTCCGGTCCTGCACACGTATAAATTGTATAATCCGCTTCTCGGCTGATTGTACTTCCTAAAACATTCGCAACGGCAATAGTTGTCGACTGCTGTTTTTTAGCTAAACGCAGTGCAGCCAAGGTATCCGCAGTTTCCCCAGACTGAGAAACAAATAAACATAATGTATGTTCATCAATTGCCGAATCATTATATCTGAATTCTGAAGCTACCTGACAGATTACCGGTATCTTGGTCATTCTTTCAAAAATATTAGCTCCTGATAAACACGCATGATAAGCTGTTCCGCAGGCAACAAAATACGCTTTATTGAATTTAGAAAAATCAATCGCTGTCAATTCATCTAAAACCACTTGATCCTGATTGATTCTTCCACGTAATGTCTCTTTAATCACATGAGGCTGTTCATGTATTTCTTTAAGCATAAACGTATCATAACCGTCTTTTTGCGCCGCTTCATGATCGTAAGGGATCGTCACCAGTTCCTTTTCAATCGGTTTTAAGTTAGAATCATAAAAATCAACATGATCGGGGTGTAAAACCGCAATATCATGGTCATTTAAAAAATATACTTCTTTCGTATATTCCAATAAAGCCGGAATATCACTGGCTCCGTAAGTACCGCTGTCACTTTTTCCAATGACAATCGGACTGTCTTTTTTCGTAATCACAACCTCGTCAGGATGATTTGTTGTGACGACACATAAAGCATAGCTTCCTTCTAACTGTGTTAACACCTTTTGCAGTGCTTTTAAAATATCTCCTTCATAATAATAATCTAATAAATGGACAACTACCTCGCTATCGGTTTCTGAATTAAAATGATAGCCTTTTTCTAATAAAAAGCTTTTTAATTCACGATAGTTTTCAATAATTCCATTATGCACGATCGATATCGTTTCCTCTTCATTGGTATGAGGATGAGAATTCAGATTCGAGGGAATACCATGTGTTGCCCAGCGGGTATGTCCGATTCCCACCTGACCCTTTAACACTTGATCGCTTAACGCTTCTTTTAAATCTTTTAATCTTCCTTTAGTTTTCACTGTTTTTAACTGATGCTGACTTAAAATTGTCACTCCCGCTGAATCATACCCACGATATTCCAATTTTTCTAATCCCTGCAGTAAAAAGGGTAATGCTTCTTTTTTTGTACTGATGGCAGTTATTCCGCACATTGTATATACCTCCATTATAATATTTGTTATAAATGGGGCATACCAAGTGGATTTGTTTAATGATCACTCACTATTTTTGTCCACCGTTCAGGTAGTATGCCTACCTCTTAACCATCCGCCGAATATTTCGATAAGTTAAGTCCTCGTCATCTTTATTAAGACCTGGCGCTACTTCTATTCCTTCCCAATTTATAACATACCCCATTATACGAATTTTTTATTTTAAAGCCACCTATATCATAGAATTATCATAATTTGAAAATATTATGTGACTTATGGTATTATAATGTTATAGAAAATAAAAAAGGAGATTGTCCAATGGGAAAATATTTTGGAACAGATGGATTCCGCGGAGAAGCAAATGTTGATTTAACTGTGGAACATGCATATAAAGTAGGACGCTATTTAGGGTGGTACTACGGTAAAGAAAAGAAAGCTAAAATTGTCATCGGAAAAGATACAAGAAGATCAAGCTATATGTTTGAATACTCATTAGTAGCCGGACTGACAGCAAGCGGAGCAGATGTTTATCTGCTGCACGTAACAACAACCCCTTCTGTTTCTTACGTGGTAAGAAGCGAAGATTTTGATGCAGGAATCATGATTAGTGCATCTCACAACCCTTTCTATGATAACGGAATTAAAGTTATTAATTCTAACGGGGCGAAATTAGAAGCTGAAGTTGAAGAATTAATTGAACGCTATATTGATGGTGAATGTGAAGAAATACCTTTTGCTACAAAAGAAAACATCGGAAGAACTGTTGATTATTCAATGGGAAGAAACCGTTATATTGGTTATTTAATGACGATTCCAACACGTTCATTTAAAAACTTCAAAGTTGGTTTGGATTTAGCCAACGGAAGTGCCAGCGCAATCGCTAAATCTGTATTTGATGCTTTAGGAGCTAAAACCTATGTCATCAACAACGATCCTGATGGATTAAATATTAATACAAACTGTGGCTCTACTCACATTGAAGTCTTACAGCAATTTGTTCGTGACAATGGCTTGGATGTCGGGTTTGCCTATGACGGAGATGCAGACCGCTGTATCGCTGTTGATGAATTCGGACGTGTAATTGACGGAGATTTAATTCTTTATGTCTGTGGTACTTATATGAAACAGCATGGAGAATTAATCAACGATACAATCGTTACAACGATCATGTCTAATCTTGGTTTATACAAAGCACTTGATGAATTAAATATCAGTTATGAAAAGACCGCCGTTGGTGATAAATACGTGTATGAAAATATGGTAAACAATGGTCACTGCATTGGCGGAGAGCAATCCGGTCATATTATCTTCTCTAAACATGCAACAACGGGTGATGGAATCTTAACTTCATTGAAGGTCATGGAAACTATTGTAGAAACAAAGAAAACATTGGCTCAATTAATTGAACCTGTCACAATTTATCCGCAATTATTAAAGAACGTTAAAGTAAAAAGCAAACCAGATGCAAGAGAAGATGCCGATGTTCAAGCAGCTGTCGATCGTGTCAGCAAAGCTTTAGGGGATAATGGACGTATCTTACTTCGTGAAAGTGGAACTGAACCGGTAATCCGTGTCATGGTAGAAGCAGAAACCGATGATATTTGTCAAAAATATGTTACTGAAGTGATTGAAGTCATTAAAAACAAAGGACATTTAGCTTAAATAAAAAAATTCACAGATCATTAAATCTGTGAATTTTTATTTGTTATTTCATTTTCAATGACTGCTTTTAAACGCTCAATATATTCGATCGCTAATTTAGATAAGGTCATATTCTTATGTGTCAGATACCCTACGGACAGCTTGTCTTCTATTTCTAAAGGCACTGCAATGATACTGTTGCCATTTAAATCTGAACTTAATACTCCGGTAGAAATCGTGTATCCGTTCAATCCAATTAAGAGATTAAATAAGGTAGCACGGTCACTGACTTTAATATTCTTTTTTCTGGAGATTGTACTGAGAATTTCTTCAGAAAAATGAAAAGAATTGTATTCGCCCTGTTCAAAAGATAAATAAGGATACTCTTCTAAATCTTCCAGAGTTATTTTATTTTTGGAAGCAAGAGGATGCATAGCACTGATAAAAACATGAGCCGAGGCTAAAAATAAAGGATGAAACTCTAATGAAGCTTCTTTTATTAGTTTTCGAATTACCTTTTCATTAAAAGCATTTAAATAGAGTACCCCTACTTCACTTCTCAGGTTCTTTAAATCATCGATGATCTCATAGGTTCGTGTTTCCCGCAAAGTAAATTCATATTCATTATTGGCATATTTTTCTACCAGCTCGACAAAAGCATTCACCGCAAACGCATAATGCTGTGCAGATACCGAGAAATGCTGAGGAAACAGTTTTTTACTATGATAGCGGCTTTCTAACAGTTCAACCTGTTCATAAACCTGTTTTGCATAGCTTAAAAACTCTATCCCCTCTTCCGATAAATGAATCCCCTTATTCGTTCTTTGAAAAATAGTGATTGCCAGTTCATCCTCTAATTCTTTTATGGCATTGGATAAACTGGGCTGTGAAATAAACAGCGATTTTGCTGCTTCATTAATAGAACCGCATTTGGCTGTTGTAAGAATATATTTTAATTGCTGCAGTGTCATTATTTCACCTTCTTTTTATGGCTTTATAGTGCCATAATCTGATGAGCTGGTCAAGTATAAAAAAAGTAATAAAAAGTGTTGCATTTATAATTATGTCATGATATTATAAATAGGCATTAGAAATGCTTGAATAGCTCAGTTGGTAGAGCAATCGGCTGTTAACCGATCGGTCGTAGGTTCGAGTCCTACTTCAAGCGCCATGTGGCCTGTTGGAGAAACGGTTAACTCACATGCCTTTCACGCATGCATTCACGGGTTCGAATCCCGTACGGGTCACCATTTAAAATCAGCGTTGGGAACAACGTTTTTATTTTTGCACGGGGGTACATAACTATTATTTTAAAATTTTTAATAATTTCTTTAAAAATTGTTAAAGATATTAATGTATAGTATATGTAAAGGGGGATTCACGATGACAGCCGAATTAGAGAAGAATATTATCTTTGCGGTGATGTTTATTGCCGGAATGTTACTAGTTTTAGCACAAATGTAAAAAAAGTGTTGCAATTAGGTTTCATCCATGCTATTATTTAAAAGCACTGGAAATGCTTGAATAGCTCAGTTGGTAGAGCAATCGGCTGTTAACCGATCGGTCGTAGGTTCGAGTCCTACTTCAAGCGCCATGTGGCCTGTTGGAGAAACGGTTAACTCACATGCCTTTCACGCATGCATTCACGGGTTCGAATCCCGTACAGGTCACCATTTTTCGGAGGTTTAGCTCAGTTGGGAGAGCATCTGCCTTACAAGCAGAGGGTCAGCGGTTCGAGCCCGTTAACCTCCACCATTTTTTTGCCGACTTAGCTCAATTGGTAGAGCAACTGACTTGTAATCAGTAGGTTGAGGGTTCAAGTCCTTTAGCCGGCACCATATTAAATGACCCGCTAGCTCAGTCGGTAGAGCATCTGACTTTTAATCAGAGGGTCAGGCGTTCGAGTCGCCTGCGGGTCACCATTTTAATTAAATATACATGCGGGTGTGGCGAAACTGGCAGACGCACTAGACTTAGGATCTAGCGCCTATGGCATGCAGGTTCAAGTCCTGTCACCCGCACCAAATTACAACAGAGTCTCAAATCCTATAGGGTTTGAGATTTTTTTATAGACAAATAAAGAAAATAAAAATTGTGCCGCTAATATATTGCCGACACAATTTTTGGTATATAATCCTATGCTTTAATCGCCCATCTCATTTTAGTGGATTTAGCGCGAGAATTAATGCGGCATTCCTCTTTTCCGGGACGGATCACTTCCCTTGCCACATCACTGTAAATTCCCAGATTTTTCATTTCCTTAAATGCTTTTTTCACGATACGGTCTTCTCCGGAATGAAAGGTCAGAATTACCGCTTTTCCTCCCGGTTTTAAAATAAAAGGCAGTTTTTCCATAAACTCATAGAGAACATCAAATTCACTGTTCACTTCAATACGAAGAGCTTGAAATACTCTGGCAGCAGATTTTTTTACTACTTCTTTTCTTTCATTGCCCGAAATAAAAGATAAGCTCTTTTCGATGATTTTATACAGTTGTATTGTCGTCTCAATAGGTTGCCCCGCTTTTAAATAAGAGTCAATATTTCCGGCGATTTCTTTCGCATATGGCTCATCAGAATTCTCTATCAGAAGCTGTTCTAGCTGGGCTTTGTTTAATTCCTTCAGCCTTTGTGATGCCGGTATTCCTTTTTGAGGATTCAGTCTTAGATCTAACGGTCCTTCTTTCTTATATGAAAATCCCCGCTCAGGATTATCAATCTGCATTGAAGATACACCAAGATCAGCTAAAACAAAATCAAACAATCCCACTTCTCTAGATATAAAATCGATATTCTTGAAGTTACAATGCTTAATCGTTAGAGCATCTTCCCCATAACCTTTATTTAACAAACGTTCTTTTGTTTTCACACTTTCAATCGGATCAATATCCAACGCATATAAATGACCGGTGTGATTTAAACGTTCAAGCATTTTTAGTGTATGGCCGCCATAGCCTAGCGTACAATCCAATCCGATTTGTCCTTCTTGAATATCCAAAAACTCTAAGATTTCATTCACCATGATAGATAAGTGCATACCTACCGGTGTACTCCCCTTCTTAATTACTTTCTCTATCGTCTCAGGATATAGTTCCGGATTTAGTTCTTTATATTTCTCATCATAACGTTTAGGATGTGTTCCTTTATAGCGGACTCTTCTTTGATGCTTTGGTTCCATGAACTCTCCTCCTTTTCTTTCATTCACATTAATATCTATAATATCATCAAGCCATGTTTTATGTCTATCTAAATATTTACCGCTATTTAACTTTAACCCCTAAAGTTGAATATTTTTTATTTTTAGCAACAAATTATTCTTATATATCCTACAATATGGTACAATAGGCACATAACGAAATTGAAAGGAACAGAATAATGGGAAAAGTAAATAAATTAGCACAATATAAAGGAATTGAAGTTAAAATTGAAAAACAAACAGCAACAGAAGAAGAAGTCAATCAACAAATTCAAGCAATGGTAGCACAAAGCCCTACTTTCGTAGAAAAAGACGGTGAAGTTGCTCATGGTGATATGACAACGATCGATTTTGAAGGATTCAAAGATGGTGTCGCATTCGATGGTGGAAAAGCAGAAGGACATCAATTAGAAATCGGATCAGGTCAGTTTATTCCTGGTTTTGAGGAACAATTGATCGGTATGAAAAAGGGAGAAACAAGAGATTTAAATTTAACTTTCCCGGAAAATTATGGAATGGCTGATTTAGCCGGAGCAGATGTTGTGTTTAAAGTAAAGCTTCATAAAATCGAAAATAAACAAGAATCTGAATTGAACGATGAGTTTGTCACTTCTTTAAATATTCCCGAAACAAACACTGTTGAAGATCTGAAAAACCAAATGAGAGCCCATATCCAGTCTCAACATGATCAAGCTTATAGAACGAATGTAGAAAACACTATTTTTGATCAATTAATTCAAGGAAGTGATGTTGAAGTGAGTGAAGAAGATATGCAAAAGGCAATGGAACAACATATCCAGCATATTAAAATGGATTTAGCCCAGCAAGGAATGCAGTTAGAACAATATCTGCAGATGATGGGAATGACAGATGAAACTTTAAAACAACAATTAGAACCATCTGCAAAACAACAAGCTAAATTTGAATTGATTATTGATGAAATCGTTCGTGTTGAAAATATTTCGACAACCGATGAAGAAGTAGATCAGCAAATTGAAATGATTGCTCAGCAAAATCAAATGACAAAAGAACAAGTGTTGGAAAGAATTCAAGCTGATGATTTAAAACGTGACTTCAATCGTTTGAAAGCCAGTCAGTTAGTCCTTCAAAGTGCAAAGGTAAGCGAATAATCATTTTTAATAGACAATTGATAAATACAGTTAAACCACACAGGAACGAGTACCTAAAGGATACAGGTTATTTCTTCCTGTGTTTTGTTTCATTCTACAACAATCTGATTATAGATTATTTAGATAAAATAAAAAGCACCTTAGCTATTGGTTTACTTCAAAACTCCAATAGACACGGTGCTTTTTATAATTTATTTTTCGAGGTGCTGATAAAAATCATCAATGATACATGGTTTTGAATAGATAAATCCCTGAACCATATCACACCCTGTATTTTTCAGCATTTCCAGCTGTTCATCCTCTTCTATGCCTTCTGCCACAACTTTCATATAAAGCTGTTTTGCCATGTCAATCATACTCTTTAGAATCACAATTTTACGATCCTGATGATCACTTTGATCAAAGAATACTTTATCTAATTTCACAATATCAACCGGCAAATCCTTTAACGTATTTAAAGAAGAATAGCCAGAACCAAAATCATCGATAGAACATAAGAAACCATATTTTTTCAGCTGTTCCAAGATGTTGAATATTTCTTTTGTATTTTCTAAAAGAATGCTTTCTGTCAATTCTAATTCAATCAAATTATCAGGTATTTCATACATATCTTTAATTCTGTTATAACGCTCTGCAAAGTTTTCTGAATATAAATGAACACGTGATACATTGACCGAAATAGGTACAATTTTCTGTTTCTTTTGAATACGTTCATGTAAATCTTCACACACTTTCGTGAATACATATTCATCCAACTGACGAATAAAACCGTTACGCTCAAACAACGGAATAAATTCTCCCGGACTAATGAACTGACCATCAGGTTTTTGCCAGCGAACCAGTGCTTCTCCACCCAAAATCTTTGATCCGTCTAATGAATACTTAGGCTGAATCATATAAATAAACTCACCATTATCCAATGCCTGCACCATACTTTGTTCCATCTGTGCATCACGCAGCAATGCTTCCCGCATTGTTTTATTATAGAATTGATAAGAGATACTGGAGTCTTCTTTAACCCCCGTCTGCGCCATCTTTGCTCGATCAATAATTCCATTAATATTCGTTTCTTTAGCATCCTCAATCAAACATATACCTATGCGTACTTTAAATTTCTTTTCCTGATCAAACCCACTCTCTACTTGATTAATAATATTTTGACATAATTCCAAAATATCCTCTCTTTTTTTATATTCAATCATCAGTAAGAAATCATCTCCCGATATACGACAGCTAATATCTTTGGAATGTGAAATTTGTCTCAGCACATCTGCCATATATTTTAATACTGTATCCCCATAATTATACCCTTCAATATCATTCAATAATTTAAAACCGAGAATATCTATATAAAGTACGGCAATATCCATATCCCCGCCGCTTAGGCGCGCTTCCCCATCAATCAGAAATTTTTCATAACGATATAATCCTGTCAGCTGATCATAAAAAGCTAATTTCTCAATTTTTTTCTTTTGTTTTGCAGAGTTCCAATGATAAACGTAACCCAATACAGCCAAACAAATCATAATAAAAATACATAACCTCATTGTTCGATCGATGATCGTATTCGCCTGTTTCATCACAACCTGACTTGGAATAATAGATACAACATACCAATTATCGCCATTCTCCATCGGTACATAGGTAAAGATATAATCCTCGCCTTTATAGAAAAATTGGGACGCACCGGAATGTTTTAATGATAGTTGTTCTTTGACATCAGAGCTAAGTGCTTTATTATTTCCCTCCATATTAATCATATCAAATAAATTCTGAATAGTACGGTTACTGTTTTTATGTAATGAACGTATTAATACATCCCCGTCTAAATTAATAATATAAGAAAATCCAGTATTATTGTAAAATGATAAAGTGAAATGATCTCGAATGGATTTTACCGATCTCGTTTTCTGTACCAGTCCATGCGTTCCATCAGCAAAAGTAAAGTGTTCATAAACCCCAATCGAACGAACTCCTGTATAACTATCATAAAACGGCTCCCTAATTCCATCAGAACGCATTCCTAAAAGCTCCTGACGCCGTTCTTCACCTACTATCGGTATATCCATATTATCTGAATACGATTCACCTGTATCCAAATTAACACAATAAAAAGAAGTCGTCTCATCATCAAATACATTTAATATCCGCTGGATAGAATCTTTGTCAGTAGATTCCACCCCGCTTAACTCACCGGCAAATAGATGAAGAGTATCGTAATCCTTATCAATGAACGTATCTAATGCATGTTTCCCCTGCTCTGTCACTTCCAAAATATCCGTTACCGATTTATCCCAAAGCAATGATTTCACACCATCAGTGAAAATAAATGAGGCCACTAATATCCCAATTGCAGAAAGAATAGATAAAACAATAAAAACGGATTTAGTTTTCATCTTCATATCATGACGCCTCTTCTCTGTACTGTCTTATTTGTCCGTCCAAATACGCAACAACTTCCTCACTGGATTGACCTGCCAGCATTTTTTCAATACACGTACGTGTGAGATTCCAAATCGGATAATCTAAATTATCATCTGTTCCTAATACACTTCTTCCATTGGTCAAATAAGGGCTCAAACTCTGTACAGCCACATCCTCCGAAGCTCTTTCATCTTCCAACGGACTAAATGAACTCATACTGTTAACAAAGTCCCACATGACATCTTTTTGTGTTAAGTATTCTACAAATTTCTTTGCTTCTTTCAAATATGGGCTATTTGCATTAACACTAATTCTAGTATCCACATTAATCACCATGGCACAGCCGTCTTCCATGATCGGATAAGGCTGAATGGTAAAAGAAAAATTAGGATTTAAATCACGTAATCGCGGAGCCGCCCATGCCCCGGTCAGCATGAATGGCTGTTCCCCTTTCGCAAATATTTCTAAATCGCCTTTTGTTTTTTCTATATGCTGTGCTTCTTCCTTATTAATATAGTCACTTTTCAGCATTGTTTCCACAAGCTCAAATCCAGAGCGCAATGCCTCAGCTAAATCCTTTTCTCCTGAATTAAACTTTTCTATTTCTTCTTTGCTGCTATCACTCTGATAAACAGAATACATTCCTTTAGCAATAACGATCGTTTTTAAAGAAATATCATTATTCGCCACAATTGGTGTAATTCCTTGTTGTACAAAGTAATCACATACCTTTTTAAACTCATCCCAATTAGTAGGAATTTTTTGATTGTGTTTCTTTAATAAATCCTCATTGCAGTAAAGTCCAAATGCAGAGATCGATGTCGGAACATAATTTAACGCCCCATCAATACCCATCTGACTTTTTACCAATGGGCTAAAATCATCGATAGTCGATAAATCCGATAAATCTGCCAGTATATCTTTATTTTTATACTCTAGAAGGGTTGCCTGATCTACCATAAAAATATCATCTCCATTATGAGTATTAATACGCTTTTTTAAAATATCATAATAAGCGACTCCTTTAATACTCTCATAAGAAATTGAAATCTCCTCATGCTGATTCATATAATGATAAAGCGCTTTTTCTATCGCCTGAACATTTAATGGCTCATATTTAAATCCATAAAAAGTAAGATTAACCTCGGTATTGTGAACATCAGAATCTTGAACTTCATAAGAATAAGCGTTTCGTTTACTGCAGCCACTGATTCCTAAAAGAGATATCACAACAATAATTGAAATAATTTTAAACAGCCGTTTCCTTCTCATAATGCGATCCTCATGATTTCTATATGTTTTTTTATTAAATATTATCTTATATAATTCGTAATTTTCTATATATTTCTGAATAAATTTTACCATAATATTTAACTGGAAGCAATGAACTCTCCTATCCTCTGACAGAATAATTGACAGAAAATGAAGTCGTTTTCATCATAATTTTTGAAAAGATAAATCCTTTAATCATAAAAAAATGATAAGGTTCGTTGAAATTATCCCTATAATAATGATATAATTACACTTATCAAAAGGAGTGTGATCTACTATGAAGATTGGAATCCCAAAAGAAATAAAAAACAATGAGAATCGAGTTTCTTGTACCCCGGCTGGTGTTTTTGCATTATGTAAAGCAGGACATGATGTTTATGTGGAAACAATGGCGGGAATTGGAAGCGGATTTGAAGATGAAGAATATTTAGAAGCTGGAGCGAAAATTGTTTCAGTAGAAGAAGTATTTGCTGAAGCTGACCTGATCGTGAAAGTAAAAGAATATTTACCTAGTGAATATCATTACCTGCGTGAAGATCAGATGGTCTTTACTTATTTACATATTGCCAATAATGCAGATTTTGCACAGGCATTGTTGGATTCTAAAACGACAGCAATTGCTTACGAAACAGTTAGAGACATTAATGGCGGACTGCCGTTATTAACGCCGATGAGTGAGGTTGCCGGACGTATGGCTGTTCAGGTAGGGGCAACTATGCTCCAAAAAAACAACAATGGAAGAGGCTTATTATTAGGCGGAGTTCCTGGAGTTTTTCCAGCAGAAGTAGTCATCATTGGCGGCGGTACGGTAGGGCTTAATGCCGCTAAAATTGCATGTGGACTTGGCGCAATCGTTACGGTCTTTGATATCAATGCCAGCCGTATGGGATATATCGATGATATTTCCGGAGGTACTATTCATACAGCTTACAATAACGAGTATAATCTGCGTCGTGCTTTAAAAACTGCAGATTTAGTGATTGGCGCTGTCCTCGTTCCCGGAGCGAAAACCCCTAAGATCATCACCGAAGATATGGTGCAGATAATGAAAAAAGGCAGTGCGATTGTTGATGTAGCGATTGATCAAGGTGGCTGCATTGAAACTATGGATCATACGACAACACATGATGATCCTTACTTTGAAAAATTTGGTGTCATGCATTATTCTGTAGCGAATATGCCAGGAGCCGTCCCTAGAACCTCAACAATGGCGTTGTCAAACGCTACTCTGCCATATATTCTTAAACTTGCAGATAAAGGAATTGCAGCGTTAAAAGAAGACGATGGGTTATTGCTGGGATTAAATACATGTAAGGGAAAAATTACTTTTAAAGGTGTCAGTGACGCATTAGAAATGGCTTATACTGATCCTAAAGAATTACTATAAAAAAATCTCTTGAAATAGAGATTTTTTCTTATGAACACATTTAACGATGATGACGATAAGTTTTTATTAATTTGTTTCTAATAAGAATCAATAAAATTATAAATAGTATAATAAAAATCGTTTTCATACCAGATGCTCCCCTATCATGAACATAAAAATGTTCTTTATTAAAAGAATATGCTTACAATCTAACCCTTATGCATGGCTAATAATTTCGATATCAATAAAAGAATATTATTATATTTTGACCAATCACAATATATAGATTATAATAGTAAAAAATACAGGGGGAGAATAGTATGAGTAAGATGATTGTACCAGAAAACTATAAAGCATATTTGAACTTAATCGAGACTGAAGTGGCAATTAAGATGATTAAGGATACGTTTGAACGAAGATTAGCTGAACAGCTGCGTTTGACCCGCGTTTCCGCACCACTCTTTTTATTGAAAAATACTGGATTGAATGATAATTTAAGCGGAAATGAAAAACCGGTTTCTTTCAAATCGTTTGAATTAAATCATGATGATGAGATCGAGATTATTCATTCTTTGGCTAAATGGAAAAGAGATGCCTTGCATCGTTATGGATTTGAGAGACATACGGGGTTATATACAGATATGAATGCGATTAGAAAAGATGAAGAATTGGATAATATTCACTCCATGTATGTCGATCAATGGGATTGGGAAATGGTTATTTCTTCAAAAGACCGTCATTTAGAATATTTTAAAGCAATTGTTTCTAAAATCTATAATGCTTTGTTAGATGTGGAATTTTTAATGATCCGTCATTATCCGCAGTTGGGAGAATCTATTTTACCGGATGAGATTTATTTTATTACTTCTCAGGAATTAGAAGATCGTTATCCTGCTTTGACTTCAAAAGAAAGAGAAAGAGCGATTACTAAGGAACAAAAAGCTGTTTGCATTTTACAGATCGGTGATCGATTAAACTCTGGTGAAAAACATGATGGACGTGCTCCGGATTATGATGACTGGTCTTTGAATGGAGATATTCTGGTTTATAATACTCAACTGGATGATGCCTTAGAGATCTCGAGTATGGGAATCCGAGTAGATGATAAAGCCTTAAAGGAACAGCTGGAAAAAGCAGGTGAAAATGAGCGTTTAACTCTCCCCTATCATCAAAATGTCATTCATAATATTCTTCCGTTAAGTATTGGCGGAGGGATTGGTCAAAGCCGTTTGTGTATGTTCTTTTTGAGAAAGGCGCATATCGGTGAGGTTCAAGCCTCTTTATGGGATGAAGAAACGATACGCTTATGTGCAGAGCATGATATTCATTTATTATAATATTAAATAGCTTCTTACCTAATGGTGAGAAGTTTTTTTATTTTCTACTCCCCTCCCCTTCAATGATTCTTCTTTGTCAATAAAGGATAATTGACAGTTATCAAGTATATAGGAATGTTGAAAGAGGAGATCGTTGCATTGTCACGTCTTGTCATAGACAGGGTCATAGTGTCATGAGTTGAACTTAAGATTTAGGTTCAATAGGCGAAGCCTACTCTTTTTTAGGAGGAAGCTTATGAATTGGTATGTTATTCAAGTCCGAAGCGGTCATGAAAAAGAGATTGCTGATAAATGCCGCAGCTTGATTAGTAAAGAGGTATTGCAGGACTGCTTTATTCCTGAATACTATGTACAAAAGAAGTTTCATGGTCAATGGCACAAAGTCAAACAGATTTTGTTTAAAGGCTATGTCTTTTTGATCAGTGATCATATCGAGGAGCTGTTTAATGAGTTAAAGAAGATTCCGGACTTTACTAAGGTGATTGGTAAGAAAAAGGAAGAGATTTATCCCTTAAAAGAAGAGGAAGTCGTATTTCTAGTGAACTTTTCGAAAGAGGATCATATCGTGGATATGTCGATTGGGTATATCGAAGGCGAACAGATCTATGTAACAGAAGGACCATTAAAAGGAAAAGAAGGTATGATTCAAAAGATCGACCGACATAAACGAATGGCCTATATACAAGTGAGCTTATTTAATGAAGAGACGACCGCAAAGGTAGGATTAGAAATCATCAGCAAGAACTAGCTTCTTGCTTTTATTTTGGAGGGAAGAAGATGTATCGACATTTCATGAAGAGAGGAATCGATGTCGTATTGAGTGGATTAGGCATCGTAGTCTTATCTCCAGTGTTAATTATAACGGCTATGATTATCAAGTATACATCACCGGGACCGGTGCTGTTTAAGCAGGAACGAGTAGGAAAAGACAACAAACTGTTTAAGATCTATAAGTTTAGAAGCATGCGAATAGATACACCAAAGGATGTGCCAACGCATCAGTTAAAGAATCCGGATCAGTATATTACGAAGATTGGAAAGTTTATGAGAAA
>NZ_JBKTEM010000022.1:0-21460 GCF_047239305.1 Beduini sp. | reverse complement strand
AACCCACGTAGTCAGCTTGGAAGGCTGAAGTTCTACCATTGAACTACACCCGCATTATAGATGGCGGTCTGGACGGGACTCGAACCCGCGACCTCCGCCGTGACAGGGCGGCATTCTAACCAACTGAACTACCAGACCAATTTATAGTTTGCAATTATGGCGGAGACAGAGGGATTTGAACCCTCGCGCCAGTTTCCCGACCTACACCCTTAGCAGGGGCGCCTCTTCAGCCTCTTGAGTATGTCTCCAACTCGTTGCTTAAATATAATAGCATAACCTGCATTTCATTGCAAGTACTTTTTATCAACTTCTTTTATAGATTGATAATATCCAATCCAACTCAGAGCTTTATTCTCAGTAAAGGCTTTCTTATTGCTTTTTTATAATAGCATATAGATATTTATTATGTCAATTAGGAATTATAAAATTCTTTCTTTAATGTAATATATCTGTGAATAAGTTTTTTTAAGTAAGACAATAAAAAAAATCCACTGTATAAGCGGATTAGCTGTCTAAATGGTCTCCCCTCACGGGCTCGAACCGTGGACCCTCTGATTAAGAGTCAGATGCTCTGCCAACTGAGCTAAGGAGAGACAACACAATGATAATACTATATTTAACGAAAAAAATCAATATAAATTGACCATTAATGTGTTAAGAATTTTTAAAATATGATATGATAGAGAAAATCGAGAGGTGAACATCATGAGTTCTTTAAAAGACTTTGAACATTATAAAGCAATCGTCATAACGATGGATGATTTAATTTTCAACTTAAATGAATTACGTTATGATTTTTCTTTGCTTTTATATCCCAAAACATTTCTTCATTTTTCATATCAGGAATATACTCGCCGTTTAGGAACAGTTAAATCGATGTATTCATTCGTTCAAGAAGAAATAGCGACTTTAATGAATCGTAAGATCGAAAACTTTGTATATGATGAAAAAAACCTACATAATATCAGATTAAAAGAAAGCGCTGATGCTTTATTGAGCTTTGCCAAAAGCAAACAGCTTAAAGTCATCGTTTTAACAACACATGATGCGACGAATGCAAAACAATTGCTGCATTACCGTCACTTAACTCAGGATATCGATCAAGTCATTAGTTTGAGTGATGTATGTGATGATGTCCCCTCTGTAAAATTATTTTATGCTTTAAAAGAATCCTATCATATTGAATTAGAAGAAATGGTGGTTATATCATCTTTAACCAGTATCTTTAAGTGTCTTCAATATTCTCCTATTGATATGATCTATGTTCCGGATAACGATAAATCTTATTTCGATGCTTCACTTTCCTTTAATGGAGTAATGAACACCCTTTTTGATGTTTTGCAGTATGTTTTATTTGGCAAGTATACTTCTGCTGATATTTATAAAGATTTTTTAGGCTATGATGAGAATATGGATGAGAAGCAAAAAGCATCACGCTATGCCTATCTTAAGATGAAATATGAAAATCAGCCGGAAATATTACCGATCGTTGAGGAGGTTTTTTCTACTTCCAATAAAGTAGAAGTAGGATCAATGACAAAAGAATTTCATCAGGCTTTCAGTGATATTGAAAAGAAATTATTTAAGGTTGAATCAGAAATTAAGGCAGATGCTTCGTCTACTTTGCTTTCCTTTGAAAAGATTAGAGAACGGAACACTTTGCCTATAGAAGAAAAGGTACCGGAAAAAATTAAAGAGTCGGAACTAATTCCACAAGAGGAAAAAGAATCAGAAAACACTATCGAAGCTATTCCTGAAGATAAACTGATATTCGATCAAACACAGGAATTCAGTTTAGACGAATTAGATCGCACAATGGAATTATCTCCGATAAATGAATCGATGGATATTCCTAAGAATGATAAAATACAGGAAATTTTTGATGAACTGGAAGAAAGAGAAACGCTCAAAGAATCTGCTGCTGTTCCTAAAGAAACATCAAAGGAGCCTGTTGTTACTAATGAAGAATCAGAAGAGCTTCCGATTGCTGCAGAAACAGAACCGTTTATTGAAGAAGAAAAACTCCGTGTGCTGGATGTCTTTTTAAGTGGAATACTGAATTTACTGACATCAATTATGATTGTCAGCATTGGTGGACTCATCTATATGTGCTTTTACGATATGGTAGAAGATAATGCCATCTTAAGGGCGTTATTTGATATCTTCCTGGTTGGCTTTGTTAATATCTGTACGGCAATTTATGAGTTTATTGTTCAGCCGTTTCCAGCTTTATCGATTTATAATGCAACGAGTGTATCTCCCATGTTTTTGCAATTTATTATTATCATTTTTATGGTGTTCTTTATATCCAGTCTATATAAGATTATTGGGTATTTCTGGCATCGTCATGAATATTTTGAAGAGTGATATGAGCTAAATATCACTTTTTTGATAGAGAAAGGAGACTATCATGAGAAAATGCTTACGTTGTCAAAGTGATATGATTGAGGGATTTGATTTTAAAATTGAAGGAGCAAGCTATGGCATTACTTTGGCAGAAAATAAAAAAATATTTGCCAAAAGATTAGGAAAACCTAAAGCGGCAGTGTGTCCCAACTGTGGAGAAATCTCAATTTATTTAGAAAACACTAAGCAAATAAAAAAGGCGCTTTAAATTAAGCGTCTTTCTTGCCATAACGGTTATAAGCATACATGATCGCAATAATTGTTTTCGCATCAAGGATTTCCATTGCCATAACAGCTTCATAGGCTTCTTGGATATCCATCATGCAGACATCAATAAATTCATCTTCATCACAAGACAGCGGGTGTTCCGCTTTTTTTAGTTCATTCGCTTCATAAAGATAAAGTACTTCAGTACAATATCCCGGTGTAGGCAGGGCTTTTGAAAATAAAGTTAAAGACTCTGCATGATAGCCGGTTTCTTCCTCTATTTCACGCATTCCGGTTAAATAAGGATCTTCCCCCAATTCAATTTTTCCAGCCGGTATTTCCAATGTTTCTGCTTGCTGCGCATAACGATATTGCTTGACTAATAAGATTTTCCCCTCGATGATGGCTAGGATACCTACTCCACCATGGTGTCTTACGATTTCACGATAGCCGATCTGATGGTTAGGAAGCTCTACTTCGTCTAATTCTACTTTAATGATCTTCCCATCATAAATTGGCGTTGATTTAATCTTCTTTTCCATTTTTATCACCCGTTTTTAATTGTATCACACTTTTTTTGATTATCTATCCAATCTAGGATATTTTGATTAAAACCATAAATTTTTAATAGCTTAATCGCATTCATTGTGTGACTTGGACCCGGTTTTAAAAGATAATCAAAATAGATAGAATCCTCTTTGATTGTTTCTTCAAAATGATATTGTTTAAAATTAGGCTGGGCAGTTAGTTCAATATCGTGGGTTGCAATTATACTAAGTGACTCTCTCTGACTTAAATAATGGCAGACGGCACTGGAAGATAGTAAACGTTCATACGTGTTAGTTCCTCTTAGGATTTCGTCAACTAAACAAAAGCAGTAGGTATGATCGGCAAAATCAAGCAAACGCTTTAGGGATTTGATTTCGGCAATAAAATAACTTTCTCCTTCCAGCAGATGATCCTGTATTGCCATTGAAGATACAATCAAACAAGGCTTCATTTCAAAAGCCTGAGCAGTAGCTGTATGAATCGTTTGAGCTAAGATCATATTCACTGCAACAGCTTTTAAGAATGTAGATTTTCCAGAAGCATTGCTGCCGGTAAGCATGATCGGTCCATCCATCGTTAAAGAATTGGCAATGCCGTTAGGAAGCAGCGGGTGACAGCCCTCTGTCATGATCAATTGAGAGGATTCGATAAATTTCGGCAGACAATAATGCTGATCTAAAGAGTGACGATAAGCCGCAACCGCAATACATAATTCAATTTCTCCAAGTGTTTCATACAATGCCATATATTCATGAGGGTGCTCGGTTAACTGCTTTTGAATTTTGAAGAAACAGCGAGCCTCTTTTAAGGTAAAGTAACGAAATAAACTCAACATTGCCCGGAGATCGGAATCTTTTATTTTAGTTACCCCTTCAAAAGAACGGATAAACGGACTCCAAAACTGTACCATCTTTTGCATCACAGGATAGAAAAATAATGATGAATCGATATAAGGCAATATTTTCTTAGCTTGGATGATCATCATTCCGCCGCTGGATAATAGATAGTCAAGCTTAGAAATATATATATTAGCATATAGATATAATACAACATTGACGCAAAGTGCAGCGAATACTAAAGCAATGCATAAATTAGGATTAAAAGGAATAAAAATCAGCATCAGGATCGGAAGATAGGCAAATAAATGAAATAATGGTTTTCCTTTGATTTGAATGCCTTCAACACGCTGCGGCAGGTCTTCAACGAACATATCCTCACTTTTTCCCAGTAGATAAAGCAGATACTGAATTTCAGTACGTTCTTTTGAATGTGTACTAAAGTAGGTGATGGCAGCTTCACGATCTAATAATGTTTTTTGATCTTTTAATTGATGACAGGCAGCGTAAAGGTAAGATTCACCGATCATACTTTGGGTATAATTTAATGTATCTGTCATTTTGTCTAAATCCAGATCATTCCATGTCTGATGGTCGATGGTACGATAAGGATTCTGCTTTAAAGTCTTATAATAATGATGAAAGCATGGCATTAACGGTTCTTTTAAGCCATCCTCATAGTTTTGCTTTAATTCGTTTTTAATTCGTTTTGGATAATTGAGATCATGGATAACAGCGATGATGGTGGCAATAACCACGAAAACAAGAATAACGATTAGTGACATAAAAATTCCCCCTTGTCTAGCCTGATTGTACAGGTCCTCCTAAGGGGGAAGTCAAGTTATTTCATGAATTTTTCCTTCATTTCCAATAAAAACAGCTTAATCGTGTAGTAAAGCTTATCACTTAAAAGAAAAAGACTAAAAAAATACATCATAAAATAGAAATCATCGTTTTTTAGTCCAAAGTGACTGACAAGTCCTGCTGATAGGCTGATAAGTAAAAGGCATATCCCGATTTGCTGATGATTCAAGGCTTGGTTCGTTATATCTTCATCCTTCATGTTGCGGTCCTCTTGGATTTGTTCTAACAATTCATCGATGATTTCCTGTGGTTCTGCTTTTTCTACTTGAACTTGGTCAAGATCAGCTTCAATATCTGCTGAATCCTGAGACTTCAGTAATTCTTCAGTTTGATTCAAATAAAAAAGATTAGTTTGTAAATCATAAAGCTGTCGATTAATTTTCTTTTTCTTTTCATTAAATAAATCAAATTGATGATCTTTCATGAGATGGGTAATTTCTTCAATTGAAAAATCAAGCTGTCTTAAAAGCAGAATTGTTTTTATTTGAAAGATATCCTCTTCATTATAATCACGGTACCCAGAAGGCAGACGAGTAGGGGAAAGCAGTTTCTTGTTTTCATAGTATTCCAGTGCCTTTTTGGTAATTCCGGTTAATTTCATCACTTGTTTTGCCTGCATCGTGTTCCCCTTTCTTTCATATGACTCTTAAAAAGTATTATAAGGTGTCTGTCAAAAAAGAATCAAGATAATAAATCATAAAAAAGAATGATTTAAGGAATATATAAGAAATATTGAACATATAATGATTATTAGCAGAAAGGAGAGCTTATGAAAAAGACCGCGTTGCAAGTGCTTGAAGATTATTTCCAAAAAGCCTTTGAAGACGGGAAAAATGTGTATGTTGAAATAACTTTGCCTCAATTTACGGAAAGTGAGTTTATTATTAATAAAAATAAAAGCATCTTAGAAAAATTAAACTACTATAAAGAAAACTTTACCGATGAATTAATCAATAAAACAAATAGTGAAGTCGAAATCATTGCATTTGGTACCATTAATCCCGCAAATATGCCTAAAGGGCTGGAAATATAAAAAGGATCTATTAATCCATTTAATAGACCTTTTATTTTTTACATTGAATACGGTATTTTTCCATCATTTCCTTAAAAATATCTGCACTTGTTGGCGGCGTATAGGTGATGGCATTAGCACCAGCCTCAATGACATCCATAATTGTCTCCTCACTAGGACCACCGGTTGCGATAATCGGAAAATAAGGATCGATCTTTCGCAGCGCCTGTACAATTTTTACTGTGTTTTTACCACCGGAAACATTGATGATGTTTGCTCCGCTGTGAAGCATTCTTTCTTCAAGGTTTTCATCCAGCGAAACGATCGTTAAAACAATCGGGATATCCACATGTCCTTGCAATTCCTGAACAAATTCAGTTTTCGTCGGTGCATTCAAGACAACAGCTAAGGCACCATGCAGTTCGGCATCCAAAGCAATCTCTTTGACACGCGGTCCGGCTGTAGTACCGCCGCCGACTCCTACTAGAACAGGTCCTTGTGCTACATCAATAATCGCGTTGGTAATTTGTAAAGTTGGAGTAAAAGGGTATACTGCAATGATAGCATCTGCATCACAATTTGAAATAAGCGCGACATCTGTTGAAAACAATAACGATTTAATCCGTTTTCCATTAATCAGAATACCAGTTGCTTTACGTATACAGGGAGGAACTGCAACTAAATGAGTTCTTAAAGATGAAACGATCTTCGGCATTTCTTTATTCATAAACTTACCTCCTTTTCTATATTTTAGCATATCCTTGTGAAAATCGAATGAACAAAATAAAAAAACTACCCAGGAATAGGTAGTATTACAGAAAATCGTTGCCGTTAGGATAAGTGATCTCATGATGATGATCCCATTCGTTATATAATTCCGCTAGCTTATCATCCGGCATTCTCTCTATTTCAGAACGGTTTTCAAAAAAATCGTTGCTAAGTTCGTTAATCAATGTATTGCGGTCTATTTTCTTTTCTAACATGTTATCCACCTCAGGTTTATTATGGAATCAAAATAGAAAACCATTCTTGAAAGTATATTATTTATGCTTGTTAATATACTAATTAAAAATAAAAAAAACATTATTTTATGGCTGAAATTGGTAATCAAAAGATGAAATTCGTAGTCTATGTGCGTTTATTTGACAAATTTCTCCATATCGGTCTGATAAATTGACATGGGGTGAATCATATGGAAAGAAAATGTCATTGCGGAAAAATCATTAAAAGCATTAACTGTTATGAAAATAAGAAAGATGGTTTTAAAGCGTATCATTATTTTTGTGTGCATTGTCAGTCAAACTTTACAGTGCTAGTTTATGATAATCATCAAGTCAAAGTATTTAAAGGTTTTATTGGCTAAGCTTATACGATTTAAGAGGGATTAGTTTATAAAAAAGAAAACGTCCGGGGGGGACGTTTTCAGTCTCTATTATATTCACGTAAGGGTGATAATAGGGGGTATGTGTAAGTGAATGCGCTTCACTTAACGATTACATTATAGCATATCCGGTAAAAATGTAAAGGGTTTCAAAACAAAAAATAGATTTTATTAAAATGCCAATTTTTTATAATTTCGACTAAATTAGTAGGTTTATTCTTAGATAGAAGTATGCTATACTTGGGCTGGTGATAAAATGAAAAAAGTAATAATCGACATGAATAATACTAATCAGCGAATAGATAAATTTTTAGTGAAGTATCTGCCTTTGGCACCTAAAAGCTTTATCTATAAGATGATTCGGAAAAAAGATGTCAAAGTGAATGGCAGCAAGGTAAATGAAAACTATATACTGCAGTTAAAAGATGAAGTCAGTCTTTTTTTATATGAAGATTTATTTATGCAGTTTGCCGGGAAGAAAGAAATTTATGAGCTTCCGCAAACCTTTAGTGTGCTGTACGAGGATGATCAGATCTTAGTGGTGAATAAGCCTGCAGGACTATTGGTTCACGAAGATCAGAATGAAGAAGTACATACTTTAAGCAATGAAGTGCTAAGTTATCTAAAGCGCAAAGGAGAATATCTTGACAGTGTTGAAAATACCTTTACACCCGGACCGGTTCATCGTTTAGACCGTAATACCAGTGGAATCGTTATTTTTGGAAAAACCTTGCCGGCATTGCAAAATCTTAATGAGATGATGAAGCAGCGTCATTGTATTGATAAAAAATATTTAACGATCGTTGCCGGAAGAATAGATGGCGACAAAGAGTTGATTGATTATGTAAAAAAGAATGAGACATTGGGAAGAATGTATCTTGTTTCACCAAAAGATCCGGAAGGATTAAAGATGCATACCTTGATTCATCCGGTGCGCTTCAATGCTGCCTATACATTGCTGGAAGTTAAAATTGTAACCGGGCGAACGCATCAGATCCGTATCCATTTGGCGAGTATTGATCATCCGGTGATCGGAGACAGTAAATATGGGAATTATGAATTAAACAAGAAAATCAAAAAACAGTATCGCTTATCTCATCAGTTCCTGCACGCCTATGAGATTACGTTTACTAAACCCTTAGGTAAGTTAGCTTATTTAAAGGATAAGACAATCACTTGTCCGCTGCCGGAAAAGTTAGATAGAATCAAACGGGAAATCTTTAATTAGGGTATTCATTAATCTTAAATTATTGTATAATAAAAACAGAACGTTAAGGAGGAAAAAAGATGAGATATTTTATCGGAGTAGATTTGGGAGGAACTAACGTACGTTCATTATTGGTAGATGAAAAAGGGACAATCATTGCCGAAGTTAAAGACGTGACAGAAAGTGAAAAAGGACCTGACTATGTTACTCAGAAAATCATTAAGCAGATTGAATCGATCGATTATACAGGAATTGGCGGATTCGAACATGTAGATGGAATCGGAATCGGGGTGCCGGGACCGGTAGACACAGTGAATAAATACATGGTGATGGCAACTAATTTACATGATTTTGCGAAATATCCAATTTGTGATAAGTTAGAAGCTTATTTTTCAAAACCGACTTTTATTGATAATGATGCCAATGTTGCGGGGCTGGCGGAAGCTATTGTTGGAGCTGGACGTTTAAAGGCAACCGTATTTTACATTACTATTTCAACAGGAATCGGTGGTGCGTTCATCGTTGATGGTAAGTTAGTATCAGGAAATCGTGGACATGCCGGAGAAATCGGAAATATTATCGTGAAATCAAATGGTGAAAAGATTAACCATTTAAATGCTGGAGCGGTTGAAAATGAAGCGAGTGGAACAGCGATTGTTCGTAAAGCACGTAAGATTTTTGGCGAAGAAGCTATTAAACATGCGGGAAATGTGTTTGAACTCTCGGCTAACGGAGATAAGGATGCCATTGCCATTAAGGAAGATTTCTTAGATTGCATTACTACAATGATGGCAAACATTGCACATACTGTAGATCCTCACTGCTTTGTTATCGGTGGCGGAGTTATGAAATCAAAAGATTACTTTATTGATGAGTTAAATAAAATGTTTAACAGTAAAATTCATGAAGGAATGCGTGGCTATACACCAATCTACAGTGTAGAAATCGATGACTGCGGTGCCATCGGGGCTGCAATGCTGCCAATGTCACAGTTACAATAAAGGACGTAAGTCCTTTTTTTAGTGATTTGTCTTAAAATGAGGTATAATAGATTAAGAGTTGCAAAAAAGAAGAAATATGGTAAACTGCTTTATTAAGGAGGGATAGGATGAAAGAAAGAGTAATTGTTGGTTTAAGCGGTGGTGTCGACTCCGCAGTCAGTGCTTATCTATTGAAAAAACAAGGCTATGATGTGATCGGTGTCTTTATGAAAAACTGGGACAGTCAATTAAATAATGATGTGTTGGGAAATCCCGATAATGATGCTCCTTATTGTCCGCAGGAAGAAGATTTTAAAGATGCCAAAAAAGTGGCGGACACACTGGGAATCGAAATTCATCGCGTTGATTTTATTAAAGAATATTGGGATCATGTTTTTACTTATTTTATTGATGAATATAAAAAAGGAAGAACACCGAATCCGGATATCTTATGTAATAAGCATATTAAATTTAAAGCTTTTTTAGATTATGCGAAAACATTGGGAGCAGATTATATTGCGACCGGACATTATGCACGTGTAGAACATCATCCCAATGGGGAATCGATCATGCTTAAAGGCTTAGACCATAATAAAGATCAGACTTACTTTCTTTGTCAGCTATCTCAGGAACAGTTAAAAACCACTTTGTTTCCATTAGGGGAACTAGAAAAACCGGAAGTTAGAAGAATTGCTCATGAAATCAATTTGCCGGTAGCTGATAAAAAAGACAGCACAGGCATTTGCTTCATTGGTGAACGTGATTTCCGTGAGTTTTTGAAAAACTATATTCCGGCTAAAGATGGTCAGATGGTGGATATTGAAACCGGGAAGGCAGTAGGAACGCATCAAGGGATTATGTATTATACAATCGGTCAAAGAAAAGGACTGAATATTGGCGGACCGGGAGAAGCTTGGTTTGTTGTGGGGAAAAATTATGATGAGAATGTCTTGTATGTCTGTCAGTCAGATCAAAATAAATGGCTGTTATCTACCGGAGCATTAATACATGATGTGAATTGGATTTCCAATACAAAGCCTGTTGGAAAATTAGAATGTCAGGCAAAATTCCGTTATCGTCAGCCGGATAATCCGGTCGTAATAGAATTTATTGATGAAACAACATTGCAGGTAGAATTTATAAAACCGGTTAAAGCAGTGACTCCGGGACAGGCGGCAGTCTTTTATTTAGGAGATGTATGTTTAGGCGGCGGAACAATCGATAAAGTATATAAAGATGGTAAGGAACTGTCATATTTATAATGGATCAATACGTTGGAACGATTGTTCAGGTACGTTTTTATAGTGACCAATCCCGCTTTATCGTGGCTGTGATCGATGATGATGAACTAGAAAAGCCATTACTGATTACCGGATTAATGAACGAGCCGAAGGAAAATCAGCGTTATCGCTTTTTCGGAGACTTTGTTATTCATCCTAAATATGGCAAACAGTTTAAATTCAGTCATTATGAAGAAGTATTGGCGAATGATTATGAAGAAATCATTCGCTATTTATCTAGTCCGCTGTTCAAAGGAATCGGTAAGATTCAAGCTACCTATATTGTGGATGCCTTAGGCGAAAATGCCTTGGAAATGATTAAGGAGGACAGTGATGTCCTCAATAATATAAAAGGAATGACCTTGTCTAAAAAACAAACCATTTGTGAAATATTAAATACCCAGAGCTATGACAGTGAAGTGATGCAGTTTTTAATGAGTCACGGCATCAGCATGGCGATGATTGATAAAGTGTTAATCACCTATAAAGAGGAAGCGATGAAAATCATCAATGAGTATCCTTATCAGCTAATAGACGATATTGAAGGCATTCAATTTAAATCGGTCGATCAGCTGGCTTTGGCAATTGGTGTGGAACGTCAAGATGAAAGAAGAATTAAGGCATTAGTATATCATTTAATTAAAGATTGGTGTTATCAAAGCGGAAATACATATGTAGAAGAAGCTAATTTGTTGAATCGACTGCAGAAATTTGACTATTCAATCGAATTGATTTCTTATCAGCAGGCGATATCGGAAATGGTTGAAGAAGGAAAATTATATCGCCATGGTGAAAAGCTGATGGTTGACCTATATGAAGATGCAGAGAAAAGTATCGCTGAACATCTTTTGACTTTTATCGGTATGGAGGCACATCGCTTTGAACAAACTAAGATTGATGAGCAAATCCAAGTCGTTGAAGAAAGAGATCATATCGTTTTTGATGATTCTCAAAGAGAAGCGATGGCTTTGTTTTTAGAATCCCCGTTAATGATTCTTACCGGCGGACCGGGAACCGGAAAAACAACGATCGTGAAAGCTGCGATTGATGTTTTTTCGAGAATGAATAAGGATTGCCCGATTTCATTGGTAGCACCAACCGGCAGAGCTGCTAAGCGATTAAGCGAATTGACAGGATTAGAATCACAAACAATTCATCGTTTATTAAAGTGGGATATTCAAAAAAATGAATTTATGCATGATGCACAGCATCCATTGGAAACGTCTCTTCTTATTATTGACGAGTTTTCCATGGTCGATACTGTCCTCTTTGCCAGATTACTGGAAGCCTGCAGTAAAGTAGAAAAAATTCTGATTATTGGGGATCATGAACAACTTCCATCTGTGTCACCTGGTAATGTTCTTCGTGATTTGCTGATGATTGAAACGATTCCGACGATTCGGCTAAACAAGATTTATCGTCAAAAAGAATCTTCTGGAATCGTAAAGATGGCACATGAAATTCGTAATGATGAAATGCATTCATTTGATCTGTTTGATGATTATAAAGATATCCATTTTATGGATTGTGCGAATGTACAGGTACTAAGCTTTACTAAAAAAATAGTTGAAAAAGCACTTTCCGAAGGCTACAGCAACAGTGAAATTCAAGTGCTGGCGCCGATGTATCAGGGTGTTGCCGGCATTGATGCTTTAAATGAAATGCTTCAGGATGTGATGAATCCAAAAAGTGAGTTCCATCAAGAGATTCGCGTAGGACAACGTGTTTTTCGTGAGGGTGATAAGATTTTGCAGTTAAAAAACAGAGTCGATGATAATGTCTTCAATGGCGATATCGGAACATTAGCGGAAATTCGCTTTAAAGACAATGTCGAGACACTAAGTGATACAATCGTTGTTGATTTTGATGGAATCTTCGTTGAATATCCGGCAAATGATTTTAATTCGATTACTTTGGCTTACTGTATGAGCATTCATAAAGCACAAGGAAGCGAATTTAAAATTGTTATTTTGCCAATCTTAAATGACTATTATGTGATGCTTCAAAAAAAGCTGCTTTATACTGGTATTACCCGTGCTAAACAATCTTTGTTCCTGCTAGGACAAAGACAAGCATTTGCACGTGGGATCACGACACAAAAAACAAAAGAACGATGTACCTATTTAAAAGAAAGATTTAATGAAGAAAAGGGAATGTCACCGTATGATTTCATGGATTAGTGCCACAATAATTTAGAGGTGATTGTATGTCTAAAGTCGCAGCCGTTGCGTGTGGTATGGCGCTTGCAGCCGGTTTATATGCATTGATGATGGATCCTAAAGAGAAGAAAGCAATGATGGAAAAAGCCGAAAAACTATATGAAGATATGGTTGACGCCATGTAAAAACAAGAGTTCGCTCTTGTTTTTTGGTATATGTTATAAAGTCAAAAGATCGACTATTTGACATTTCATTGTAGATATCATATAATTTAAGCAATTATATTATTAAAGGAGATGGATTTAATTTGGACCCGGAACAATCGATGCAGATAGTAATTTTTATTGTCTGCCTAGTGTTATCAGCTTTTTTCAGTGCTTCTGAATCAGCACTGCTATCAGTAAATAAAATAAGGATGAGAACTCTGGCAGAAGACGGCGATAAACGTGCTAAAACAGTAGAAAAGCTATTGTCAAACACGAATGCGCTATTAAGTACAATTCTTGTAGGAAACAACTTAGTCAACATTTTAGCGACTTCCCTTACCACTTCAATCGCAATTGCGATATTTGGAAACAGCGGAATTGGAATCGCTACGGCAGTTGTAACGATTTTAATCTTGATTTTCTCGGAAATCACCCCAAAATCTTTATCTACTAAATATGCTGACTCATTTTCTCTAAGAATAGGTAAAATTATTACTTGGCTGATCGTTTTATTTAAACCGGTCGTGATCATATTAAATTTTATTTCAGGGATGATTATCAAGCTTTTTGGTGGAAATATTGAAGAAGCACCCGCAATTACTGAAGAAGATTTAAAAACTTTCGTGACAGTCGGGCATGAAGCTGGTGTATTGGAAACAGAAGAAAAAGAAATGATTCACAACGTATTTGAATTTGGTGATACTGAAATTCGTGAAATCATGACACCACGCATTAATGTCATTTCAGTAGCGGAAGATGTCACTTATGATGAACTGATCGAAACATATAAAAAAGAACAATTTTCACGTATCTTAGTACACAGTCAGTCATTTGACGAAATATTAGGTGTATTAAATATGAAAGATTTATTATTTATAGATTTCGATAAGGAAGATTTTTCAATTAAAGACTATATGCGTGAAGCATATATGGTTTATGAGTTCAATCACATTTCAGATGTTTTTGCAGCAATGCGTAAAGAAAGAGTGTCGCTGGCAGTTGTATTAGATGAATATGGGGTTATGAGCGGATTAGTGACATTTGAGGATATTGTGGAAGAAATTGTCGGAAATATTGATGATGAATATGATGAAGAGGAAGAATTGATCAAGCAGATCGATGATAAATCTTATTATGTAGATGGCGCTATGAGTTTTAATGAAATCAATGATGAAATTGGAACACATTTTGAATCGGAGGAATTTGAATCGATCGGTGGAATGGTATTGGGAGCCTGCAACGGCGCACCGGAATTGCATCATCAGCTAGTGATTGATGATGTTTTGATCGAGGTAGAAAAAATTCATAAAAATCGTATATCGCTATTGAAATTAACAATTATGGATCCGATTGAGGAAACGGGAGAAGAAGAGTAGCCTTACTCTTTTTTCTTCTTTTATATAGGGGGAATGAAAGTGGAGAGCAGAATTGCAAAAGATTGGCAGGAACATCATCCTGCAAAGGTAATACGTATAAAAGTATTTATGGAAGAACAGGGCTTTACCCAAGAATTTGATGAGATTGATCCGATCGCTTATCACGCTGTTATTTTTGATAATGATCAGCCTGTGGCATGTGGGCGCCTTTATCAAAAAGAAGGGACAACGGATACTTATCTTTTAGGACGAATTGCTGTTTTAAAAGAATATCGAAAACAACATCTTGGAGCTAAAATATTAGAATTGCTTGAAAATAAAATAAAAGATTTAAATGGTAAAAAAGCAGAATTATCAGCTCAGATCAGTGCAGTGGGATTTTATGAAAAAAGCGGTTATCATAAACAAGGTGATGTGTACTTTGATGAATATTGCCAGCATATAAAAATGATTAAGTATTTATAAAGAAAGTGATAGAATTATCACTTTTTTTGCATATTTTCTGTAATTTCACTATACTATTATAAAAAGGAGTGAACGCGATGAAAAAAGAAGAACAGATTATTAAAAACGCATTGAAGCTAACAAAAGAAACAGATGATCATCTTTCCAGCTATGCGACTAAAAACAGTGACTGCATCAAAGTCAAAGAGAGTATTTCAAAGCCGGGTGAATTTGATATTCGCTGGCCGTTTGAAGAAGATATTGATCGCGTTTTATATTGTAAATCTTATCAGCGCTATGTAGATAAAACTCAGGCTCTTTCATTTTTTAGGAGTGCACATATATCCAAGCGTTCGATTCATGTTCAGTGGGTAAGCCGTATTGCCAGACAAATTGGTCGCGGATTGAATCTTAATTTGGATTTGATTGAAGCGATTGCTTTAGGTCATGACTTAGGTCATGCACCGTATGGGCATGTCGGTGAAATGGCGTTGAATCAGAAATTAAAAGACAGTGGCTTTGGCTATTTTTGCCATAATGCTAACAGTGTCCGCAACATTTTGTTTATCGAGCGTAATGGTATCGGATATAATGTTTCCTTACAGGTATTGGATGGTATTTTGTGTCACAATGGCGAGATGCTGTCACAAAAATATGTTCCCGATAAAGAAAAGACCATTGCTCAGTTTTGGCAGGAATATGAGGACTGCTGGAAAAAAGAAGGTACCAGTTTAAGAATCCGACCAATGACCTTAGAAGGATGCGTTGTTCGTGTATCAGATGTTATCTCTTACATTGGAAAAGATATTGAAGACGCTATAAAAGTCGGCTTAATTACTATTGATGATTTGCCGGAGCATGTCGTTAAAGTATTAGGCGTGGATAATAAATCCATGATTAACCGTCTGATCGGTGATTTAGTGATTCACAGCTACAATAAGCCTTATTTAAGCTTTTCATCGGAAGTTTTTCAGGCATTAAAGGAGCTGTTGAACTTCTTATCATTACGTGTTCATCATCATCCTGTCTTAGTTAAAGAAAACAGTAAATTAGTTCGTATGATCAAAGAATTGTATGATGTTTATTATGATGATCTGATGACACCTAAATCAAAAACAACCGGTATTTGGCGTTACAAGGAAAAAATGACGCCGGCTTATCAAAAAAATGCTCCTGAACTGATCGTTTGTGATTATTTATCGGCGATGACCGATTCTTATGTATTGAGTGAATATGAGCGTATTTTCTTACCCATTGTTCATGATGAAATGATCTGACACCCAGAAAGCTGGGTGTTTTATTTTGACAATAACAGTAAGTTAGTTGCCTCTTCAACTAAAAAAATGCTATGATGTTCGTATTAGGAGGGATTTGGATGATTTACGATATCACCACATTACAAAAAGCCATTGAAACTCTAGCGGGAATGTTTCAGGTGGATGAAAGCCGTATTATCAATACGGGAAAGGAAAAACAAATTGCCGATGTTGATTTGTTTTTAAAAGAGATAGAGGGCTCTTTACAAGATTTTGATATCGATGATTTGAAAATCGTGGGGATTCATAGTACAACAAATAACGACCAATGCGCTTCAATTAAACGTACGGGTCTCATCAATATGAAACAGGCTTTGTCATGTGATTCAAGTTTGAATGAATATCTGCACAGCAATGGGATATACATAGATATCTATACAAAGAAGCTGACTTATCAAAATAAAAGCTATAATTTAGTTGATCAGGGAAATTCAAAGCTCCATTATAAAATCTTTGGAGATTATCAGCTGGACTGCTTTTTGACATTAAGAGAAAATCGCCCTTATGACGGTGCCTTAAGAGCAAGACCGAAGGTATTGAGTGAAATTGAAAAGTATGTCGGATTGAAAGGACTGCACCAAGGCTGGATTGATCAATCTACTCCATATATGATTAAATTCATTGATCGTGCCTCTAATTTCAATCCTTACAGTTTCAGTGCCGACGGTTCAGAAGTAGGAATGAAAACAGCTTTGGTTTATTATGCTTTAATGGTTATTTCTTCGCATCAGCAGATTGATGTGCAAATCGATTTAGCGAGTGAATATCAAGTTACACCGGAACATATTTTAGAAATAATTCCGATCTGTGAACAAAAGGAGCAATTATGTATATAAAAAATTTAGAATTGAAAAATGGACTGCCTAAGATCTGTGTCCCTTTAATCGCAAAAGATAAAGAGGAACTGCAAAGTGAGTTGAATGCTTTAAAGGATGTCTATTACGATCTGATTGAATGGCGAATCGACCATTATGAAAAAGTAGAAGAAGAATCAGAACTTCTGGCAGCATTGGAACTGATTCGAAAACAAGTGCCGGACTGTATTCTATTGGTAACATTTCGTACAATTTATGAAGGCGGTAATAAAATTACAGAAAGATATTTTGATATTTATCGTTCACTGCTTGAAAGTCAGCAGATCGATTTGATTGATGTTGAATTTTCTCGCGGTGATGAACTATTCACTCGAATTTTGAAACTTGCTCATCAGCATCATGTCGGTGTCATTGCTTCTTATCATGATTTTTCCCAAACACCAAGTAAAAAAGAAATGATGGCATGTTTTGAAAAAATGAAAACTTTGCGTGCAGATATTTTTAAATTAGCGGTGATGCCTAAAAACATTGAAGATGTATTGGCATTATTGGAAATTACATATAAAGCCAATGAGCGATTTACTCAGCCGATTATCACGATGTCGATGTCAAAGTTAGGCTTTGTTACACGTGCCGTCGGTGAGCTATTTGGCAGTGCCGTAACATTTGGCAGCGGACAGCAGGCATCAGCGCCAGGACAAATCTCAGCCAACCAGCTTCACCAATTGCTAGAGTTAATGCACGAAGGGTTATAAAAACTACAGAAGTTCATTTAGAACGTCCTGTAGTTTTTTTATTTCTATCGCTAAAGCTTCATCCTCTAATTTATTACGTACATGATTCATCTCTTCATAAGGCACCCACCAGACCGGACCGGGAATCGGGGTATCTTGAGAGCGTCTTGGAAATAAATGCCAATGCAGATGGGAATCTCCATTCCCCAGACATTCATAATTTATTTTTTCGGCATTAAACGCAATTTTGACAGCTTTTGCAACCATCGTCATTTCCTCCATAAAGGTCTTTCTGAAATTCTCTTCTAAATCAAAGAGCTCAGTGACATGCTGTTTACATAGAAAAAGCGTATACCCTTTAAAATACTGGCTGTCTCCTAATACAACATATCCGGTTTTTAATTCTTTTACGAAGTAACGATTTTGATTTTTCTTTATTTGCTCAATTCTTTTACATATCAAACAATCCATATTCATACCTCCTAAGCTAAGGATAACAGGTGACGTAAGGAAACTGTCAAGAGGGATTGACAAATCATTATATATGTAATATATTACTTAATAGAAAGGTAATGTGTTACATAATGAAAACTATGAAAAAACGATTAAAGATTATTGGATTTATTATATTCATGATCATCATTGTATTTGGTGGTATCTTTTTTAAAGAAAAGAGGGATGTTGCACGGTTAAAGAATGAGCAGGTCATACATGTAAAGGATGGTCATTACATTGGTGAGGCGGAGACTTTGCTGATTAAAGCAAAGGTTGAAGTGACGATCCTCAATGAAAAAATAACGGATATTCAAATTCTTGAGCATGATCATGGTCTTGGAAAACAAGCGGAAACGATTACAGAAGAGATGATAAAGGAAAATACTTGGGACGTGGATACAATCAGCGGTGCCACTTTATCAAGTGAAGTTATCAAGCATGCTGTTAATCAGGCATTGTGGGAGGGAGAAAAATAATGGATAGAGAAAAATTGTTAGAAGGAATGGAAAGCAGAAAAGCTTTGTTTGGATTGTTTTTTTGTTTTGATAATCGTCTTCAGCAGGCGGGAGATCAGTTTTATGAGGAAATCACATGTAAACAATTCTTTTTACTAATCTGCTTATCGCTGTTTAAAGAGGGAGCTCCTACAATTAATGACTTATCTGAAATCATGGGGAGTTCTCATCAAAACGTTAAACAGATTGCATTAAAGCTGGAAAAGAATGGCTTTATTAAAACGATGAACGATCCGCAGGATAAGCGAAAAATAAGAATCGTTCCAACACAGAAGATTCAGGACTTAGGAGCAAAATATTATGAACAAGAAGAGGCATTCATGGCAGCCTTATATGATGGCTTGAATGATGAGGAGATTGAAAGAACATATAAAACTATGAGCAAGATCGAACAGAATCTGATTAAAATAAAAGGAGAACATCAATGAAAACAATCATTGTCTATTCAAGCAAGACCGGTTTCACCTTAAAATATGCGAAAAAATTAAGTGAAGAGTTAAACTGTGAACTAATCCATGTTTAAGATATAAAAAAGAGAACTTGGAGTAAAGATGAAAGAGTGATCTATGGAGGAAGCCTAAAAGCAGGGGTAATTCGTGATCTTAGTTACTTTAATAAAACGGCGAAAGTAAATCCGCAACAATTGATTGTCTTTGCCTGTGGATTAACTTCAAGAGACGATCTGGTAAAGATTCAAGAGATAAAGAAAGCCAACCATTTAGAGAGTATTCCTTTTTACTATTTCCCCGGAGGTGTTGATTACAGTCAGTTAGGCTTTGCAAGTAAAAGCCTTTTGAAAATGATTTGCAAATCTATAAGAAAAGATCCTCAGGGAGATCAGATGATGGCTGCTCGTTTGGAAAAGTCAGGAGATTATACAGATCTTAATCTTTTAAAAGAAATGATTCAACAGATAAATAATAAATAAATATTTAATGAAATAAATAGTGAATAATGCGCTGGAAAATATATTTGTAACCTAAAGCTAACTGATAGCTGTCTTTACTTTACCTATTGAATTCACTAAATTTTTGGTGTAAACTCTTAGAAGTTGGGTTAAGAGGAGGTTAAGATATGGTTAAAGATATGACAGAAGGCAAACCGATAAAATTAATTTTAGCGTTTTGTTTGCCGTTAGTAGCAGGGAATATTTTCCAACAGCTATACAACATGGTAGATAGTATTGTGGTAGGTAAGTTTGTTGGTGTAAATGCCTTAGCAGCAGTAGGAGCAACAGGTTCCATTAACTTTTTAGTTTTAGGGTTTGCTTTAGGACTATGCAGTGGATTTGGAATTCCTATCTCTCAAAGCTTTGGGGCTCAGGATGAAGTTGGGGTTAGAAAATTTGTGATAAACTCTATTTATTTATGTTTGATCGCAACGATTGTTTTAACGACACTGACAATGATTTTTACACCGTCATTATTGATACTGATGAATACACCGGCTGATATTTATCAGGATTCTTATACATATATTTCCATTATGTTCATGGGAATTGTAGCGACTATTTACTATAATATGCTTTCAAGTATATTAAGAGCATTGGGAGATAGTAAAACACCATTACTTTTCTTAGCGATTGCTTCTATATTAAATGTTATTTTGGACTTAGTATTTGTAATTAACTTTAAAATGGGGGTAGCCGGGGTTGCTTGGGCAACTCTGGTGGCACAAGCCGTATCCGCTATTTTATGTGCGATTTTTATGATCAAGCGTTTTCCTATTTTAAAGTTTAAAAAAGAAGAATATCGTTTCGATATGACTTGCTGTAAAAGGCTGTTGTCCATCGGTGTACCGATGGCATTGCAGTTCTCTATTACTGCCATTGGTTCGGTTATGATTCAGACCGCTGTTAATGGATTGGGATCTGCCCGTGTTGCCGCTGTTACTGCCGCTAACAAGATTCAGATGATGGTAACTCAGCCAATGGATACATTGGGAATCACAATGGCAACTTACTGCGGACAAAACCTAGGGGCAAAGAAGATCGATCGTATCGAAAAAGGCTTAAAAGTAAGCTTCGCTTTATCTTTTGGTTACTGCATTATTGCTTGTATATTTATGTGGGGATTTGGAACCTTTATTGCCCAGTTGTTTATCGATGCTTCAGAAACTGCAATCATGGCAGATGTCTCATTATTCTTAAGAATGAATAGTATTTTATTCTTCTTATTGGGAGCTTTATTCATTATGCGTAACTCTTTACAAGGATTGGGCTATTCAGCGTTGACGATGTTAGCCGGAGTAGCAGAATTGATCGGACGTGCTATCGTTGCCTTTGTTTTTGTTGGAATATTCGGTTATACGGCAATATGCTTTGCCAACCAGTTTGCTTGGTTACTTGCAGATATTATTTTACTTGCAACCTTTATTATAAAAATGAAACAGCTGCGGCTATCTGCTGTCAATCAAACATTGTAGTTAAAAAAACTTGGGATTTGCCTATTGGGGTTTTCCAAGTTTTTTATTTTAACATCTGCTGAATGTACCATGTTTTTATGATAACTTCATACATGTAACAAAGCAAACCATCTTAGAGAAGATAAGCGAACTGCGGTGTCTCTTCTATCTGCAGGATGAATCCATATAAATTTTTTACTTTAAGATAAAATCTGTTTGATTATTTTATATTATTAAATTTAAAATGAAAAACAACATAATACGCATTATGTTGT
>NZ_JBKTEM010000021.1:0-23146 GCF_047239305.1 Beduini sp. | reverse complement strand
GAAGGTTTCCTCTACATAAAGACACATATCTATGTAGAGGAAACAATTTATAGATTATTTTTCTAATTTAGTAATTGGTCCTTGCCAAGCTCGTTCATCATCTCTCCAATTTGAATCTTTAGGGAATTTGTTTAGTAGATCCGTAAATCTTTTTACAATAAAATGTGGGCGGGTAATAGCACTACCAACTACTACAGCATAACATCCAAGATATAAACTCTTCATAGCAGACTCTGGATCATATACATGTCCTTCCATAATAACAGGAACATCTACAGCTCTACACATTTCTGCAACTTCTCTATATGCTGGCGGTTCTGTAATATATGCAGTAGCCTTTGTATATCCAGCAAGTGTTGGAGCAACAAAATCCGCTCCTAATTTGGCAGCTTCAATAGCGTTTTCAACAGTATCAACATCTGCAAAAATAATAGCTTCAGGTAATTCTTTTTTGATTTCTGGAATCAAATTTCTTGTTGGAACACCCAAATGATTAAGCTGATCTGTTGCCTCTAATGCAATGATTCTTGCCCCAGCTTCCCACAAAGCCTTGGCATGTTCAATAGTTGGCGTCATAATAACTCTATCCATCGTATCATAATAAATCTTATCGAGCCCAATAATAGGTAGATCAACAGCTTCATGAATAGCTTTTACTTGTTCAGGGCTATTGGAGCGAATAGCGACAGCTCCACCCCATTTAGCTGCCTTTGCCATTGTTACCACTGTTCTGCCATCCTCATGGATACAATCTTTTGGCTCTGTCTGGCAAGATACAATTAATCCTCCTTTTAAACTTTCAATAATTTCCTGTTTTGTCATAATTTCCTCCTTTATTTTTTATAATTATTCAATATGACTAAAGAATTCCTACTGCATGCAATGCGATTGCAAGAATAACCAATAAAATAATAAGAATGGTTGGAGATACATTTTTCTTTTTTAATAACCAGAAGCACAACAATGTCAACCCTAGTGGTAAAGCATTTGGCAAGATTGAATCTAAGATTTCTTGTACATTGATCGTTGCACCCTCTGCCTCATATACAAATGGAATTTTTAAAGTAACCATTGTACAAGCCATAGATCCCACCATGATAAGTCCGACAATGTTACAACACTCTGTTAAAAATGGCATGATTCCATTTTTATTCATTTTGTCAAAGAAACTAGTACCTAAATTAAATCCTATGACAGGTAACAAATGTCTAGCTAAAGAAGAAGGGATATTATAAACAAGGAAATATAAAATAGGTCCTAAGATATTCCCTTGAAGTGCAAAAGATACACCAATACCAGTTGCGATTACCTTTAAAGATCCCCAGAAAATCGAATCACCAATTCCTGCTAAAGGTCCCATCAATGAAACTTTTGTTGCATTGATACTGCTAACATCATAATCCGGATTCATAGAAGCTTCTCTCTCCATTGCAGCAGCTAATCCGGCTGCCAATCCAGCTACCTGTGGTGTTGTATTCCATAATTCCCAATGTCTTTTATAAGCTTCGATTCTTTTTTCTTTATCATCCTTATAATATCTTTTAACTACAGGTACCATTGCGTATAAAAAAGACAATGCCTGCATCTTTTCATATTGATAAGGTGCACTTCCTACCATCATTCTCCATGCAACAGAATTGATCATCTTTTTATCTTCAGGATTCAAATATAAAATCGAATTTTTCTTAGTCATTGAACAAGTCATCTCCTTCCATTGCCATATTTTCATTTTGATTCATCAAATTTTTTGGAGAATCAATCAATGTATAATAACGGATGATACAATACAATACACCGGCAATAGCGATACCTAATGTTGGTACACCTAAATAAGTTGTTAAGAAGAATCCAACAAAGAAATATACAGCTAATTTTTTTGTCCAGATCATTCTTAATAACATAGCAAATCCGACAGCTGCTAACATTCCACCAGCTACTGTAAGACCTCCTGTAACAGCTTCTGGTAGTGCGTTCATTATAGAAGTAATGATATCGGTTCCTAAATAAATAGCCAAAAAAGTCAAGAATGATTCAAAGAAACATCTCATCAATAATGTTAAAGCTACCATCCAGCCAAACATTTTATCGTTTTCATCTTCAATCAATTTATCTATATAACTATTGAAGAAACTTGGAATGATAAATGTCATCATTTGTATCTGACCCATTAAAAGCCCTACTGGGATAGCTAAAGCCATCGCTTCTTCAATATCCATATCTGTTAAAATGATAAAAGTTGTGGCAATAGCGGTTCCTGTTAAAGCATCGCTTGGTACAGTTCCACCAATATTTACAGCTCCCAAAAAAATCAATTCATATGTACCACCACAGATAATTCCTGTAACTGGATCTCCTAGCAAAAAACCAACAATAGTACCAATAATAATTGGTTTATCGTTGAACAAACGGCAGAACCATTCGTTTGTAAAGTAACAAACACCTACTGCCAATGACACAAGTAAAGCATTTAAAAACATAAACTCTCCTTTCTCAAATTAAAGTAGCAATATTCTTGTTAGGATCGGTTGGCACAATTCTTACATCAACCTTATCTACTTTTTTCATAATTTCTTTTACATTAATTATGTCTTGATCAGACAAATATACGCCTTTTACAATTTTGTTATTTCCCTTAGTTCGATTAGACAAGCCTCCAATATTCACTAAAGAAATATGTTCATGAATACTATTGATCAATGCCAATGCATCTTCTGTCGTTTTTACAACAACAAACAACTTAAGATCTCGGACTCTTTCATCATTTATTAGATCTATGCCTCCCTTAAGCGAACGTATTGACATTTTCACACCCGTTGGTTTAGCCATCTTAATTGCAGTTTTTTGAATCTCGTTAGTCATAACTTCATCATTGGCTATAACTATAGCGTCCGGCCCAAGAAGGTTTAACCAGGAAAAGGCTACTTGACCATGTAATAATCGATCATCAACTCTTAGGATCACTACCATAAATTCACCTCCATTAATTCCTTATGATCGACATAGTCGTTGATAGGATATCCAAAAAATCGTATATTTTGCTTTGATGCTTCTACCGAATCTTTAATAATGGTCCTAATTTCTTTATTATCATCAGCTAAATACAATTCTAATAGCATCCCTAAATTTGCTCCTGCTATTACATACACATTTTTATTTGTGCATAATTCCAGTAACTGATTATTTACGCTACCACCAAGTAAATCTGTTAGAATCAAAAAAACTGTATCATTTTCTTGTTTCATAGCATGTTCTATATTTTTATAAATTTCATATGGTGATTCGTAATCTTCTAAATCAAAGCTATCAACTCCTTTCAACTCTCCAATAATCATTTTTGCTGCACTTAGCATTCCTGAAGCAAATCGACCATGTGATGCAAGTATGATTTTCTTTGTCATAATTCATCTCCTTCTCTTTTTTTATTCACCCTATTATTAGCAACAATTTGTGCCAACTTATAAGAGAAACGCACGAGGCTTCTCTGATTTTGATTATACACGAAACCGCATCCTCTTAAGCATGCGAAGGAATCCAGTTATCAAGGGAGTCCCAAGAGCCAGGTCTGAGTTCAAGAAAAACGTGACCAAACGCGGCTGTTACAATAAGACCAAATTAAGATAATATCAACAGAATCAATACTAGACTGGGAGATATGAAAAGGAGGGCAATTTCACCCTCCTTTTACAGCTGAATTTTTAATTTAGGGGAGTAGAAAATTTTTGATCATTGGTTAGTCCCCTAAATTCTCCCCTGGATCTCTGGCCGAGTCCCCTAAATTATTTGGTTACCCGAATTTCGTCCTTATCAAATCTATTTATTGAAAAGATCCGAAAGAATTTCATCAGTGATTTCTCTTGATCCTTCATATCTTGAATAAATATATTCATGTAAATAAGCTATTTCCTGATCTGGTATTTGTATATTGTATGTCTTCTCTATTCTCTTAAAAGATTTTTTTATCTTTTTAAAGAAGTCTTGATTATGATTGATAATTGTATCCAGTGCTTCAAATCGGTTGATTTCTTCATGAAGCAAGATTCGTTCTACCATGCAAGCCAGATGAATATACAAACAACAAGTCAAGTTCGAATTTAATTGAATATCCAATTCTTTTTGCACATCATTTACAAATGCTTGTATATCATCAATTATTTTTTGCGGTGAAATCACATTTAAATAATTTTTTAAATTTTCAATAGTAAAGTTCTTCAATAGCTCATTGCAAAACTGAGAAACTTCAGAATCACTAAAATAGTTTTTCATCAATCCCTGAATATAATTTGCATTTCTTTGATCCATGATCTCAAATATGGATAAAAATGGAATTCCTTCTAAATTAGGATCTGTTGTTCCTAAAATAAAACAAACATGATAAGTGTGAAATAAAGGTAACTTTTTCCCTTCGGCAACCAAGCTTTGATAATCATATGGAATAATTAAAATATCAATCTTTTTTGGCAAACTTTGTTTTACCAAATCCGCAATAGCATTAGCCATGCCCAATCCAGTTTCGCAAATTGTCAAAATGATCTCTTGTTTTTTCTCTTTCTCTATCAATGTATAATGACTAACATTTTGTGAGCTTGCTTGCTCCAGAACATTTATAATGGATTCATTTTGAATTAATTTTGTTCCTACTTCCAAACATAGTTTTGTCGTTACATTATCAATGATCCCTATATTAAATGGATATGATGATAAATATCTGTATATATTTTCTAATGATCCCATATCAACTAACACTATGACATCGTTTCTTTTTTTAGACAAGCCATCTAAATATATGATCAATTTATCCACTACATCTTTAAAATCACAATCTAATGGCATGTCAATAGAATCAAAAACATGTCTTTCCAACAGATGATTTACATTATTGGCCATTTCACTGGCAATGGAATATCCATGGGCTATGATCACACTCGCAGTTGTCAGATCATTAAAATCTTTCAAAAAATACACAAATAACAATAATAGGTCCAATTTAAAAATATCAACATTTTCTATCAAAACCGTATCTTTGATCAATTCATAAAAATCCTCAATAATTTTCTCGTCAACAAGAAAATAATCCAATACTTTTTTATAGCATGTTCTAACTGATTCATCGTCTAATGCCTTTTTATTCAATGTTAGGATGTCTGCTGAAAATGCAACCAATTTATAGATAATTTCAATTTCACTATTCGTAAAATGTTTTGAATGATATTTGTTTTCTATTATTTTTAACACTTGTGTAATGAAATCTAAGTTAATGTTGTTTTGATATATTTCATCTTGTTTAAGATCATAAAACAGCAAATCAATATAGATCTTAGTTTTTCCATAAATATATTGTTTTTCTGTTTCATTTAAAAAACTATGTTTATTATTTTTCAAATGATTGATTATATCATAATGAAACTGATAAAAATTATGATTTTCTTCTCTTTTATTAAGAAGCTGTTTCACGCTTAACATAACTTTATCATCTAATATATTGGCTCCCTTTTTATAAAATTTTGGTGGAAGATCATTAATATGTATATGAATAATTTCATCCTTTTGGGATTTTAAAAGACCGTTGGCAACAGCGGTTTTTATGATGTTTTTTACCTCACCAATATTCCCTGTAAAAGAAGTAGCTTGTAAAACATGATAAACCATTCTAGATAATTGAATTTCTTTACCGACATGTTTTTCTTCTTTTGTGAATAAATAGTGAATCAATTCTCTTCTTTCTTGAAGTGGTCGATCATTTAGATCTGGAATCTGAACAATTAAGGGAATTCTTCTTAATAATGTCTTTAATAACACTTGATTCGGATTTTCTGTCGTAGCCATAATTATTTGAACATTTGATTTGTACCATTGCACATTATCCCCAACCATGTGATATGAACCACTATCCATAAATTGAAATATTTTTTCTTGGCACTCTGGAGGCAATCCATGTACTTCATCTAGAAAAAGTATTCCGTTATTGGCATAATGTAAAATTCCTTGATTATCTTTCTCTGCTCCTGTATACGAGCCTTTTTTATATCCAAATACATTTGTTAAAAATAATTCTGGATTGTTGCTGTATTCAGAACAATTGACTGGTATAAAATCTCCTTTTATTCGTCCTATGGAATGCCCATGTTCATAAATCAGTCTTGCGATATAGCTTTTACCAGTACCTGAAGATCCCATTAGTAATATGGGTAGCCCATTTCCTGGATATTGAATTGCCGCAACACATTGATTTATGCAAGATTTCAAGGATCCATTATACCCTATCAATTCATGAAATGAAGAATCGATCTTGCTGAACCTTATATCTTTAAGCAATTCATCTAAGGTTTCATACACATTTTCAGAAATACTAGTATTATACTTTTTTGCCAACATTAAACGACTAACATAAATAATTGGATGGGTATTTATCCTTATAATTTTTCCATTTTTATTCAATTCAAATAAGGTCTTTTGAACTTCTTTTTTATTTCTATTTACTTCCAAAGATATTGCATTTAACGTTAAGAAATCGAGATCGTTCCAGTCAATATTCTCGGTCTGTTGATTTATGTAATTTAATATAGCCTGTTCCATCTTTACCCTCCTTATATTGAGTTTATTATAATGAATTAATGAAAGAATTACTATTTTTATTTTTATTAGCAATTATATATGCCAACTTGATCCTAGAAAACGAAAAAAGCATATCTCAAATTTTGAGGTACACTTTTATTTGTTCTTTTCTTTGCGTTTATAAGAGCTTGGAATATTCAAGATCTTCCTATATTTAGTAACAGTTCTTCTGGAAATCATATAGCCTTCTTTTTTTAATAAAAGATATAATGTGTAATCACTATAAGGAAATGCCTTTTCCTCTTGGGCAATAAAATCTTTGATTCTACTAATAATCTCATCATTTTTCTCTACCAGATCTTTTTGTTTTAGCAATGCTCTTACTGGATAAACTCTATCGTTATATAAATAATATTTATCTTTTATACAGCGACTTACTGTTGATATATTGGACCCTATATTTTGAGCGATCTCTTTCATAGTGCAAGAAGCGATTTCATCTCCATATAAAAAATGATTCTTTTGTCGTTTTATAATTTCATTCATTATTAACATTATTGTTTTGTTTCGTTTTGTAATATCTTCAATTAAAATATTTGCTTGCTGGAAATATTCTTTTAAAAGATCATCGGAATTGATTTGGCTTGTATAATCTTCAAATATATCTTTGATTGGATCAATTGCGTGTACAATAACTTTTTCATTTTCCACTTTTATTTCAACATCTGGAATGATAGCTTCTTCTAACGATGTATTGGAACCATATTGAGTAGCTGGGAAAGGTGTCTGCTCTTTTATCACATTAACAGCATCCATGATTTCATCAACAGTACATTGATAAATTGTTGCCAAAGATGAATAATCTTTTTCAATTAATTCTTTTGAATGATTTGTGAATATATCCAATGCGAAATATTGCTCATCTTGTTGTAACTGAATCTTTATGCTATCGATAGAGTTTTTCGCAAAAATTCCTATTGGCTCCATTTTTTGAAGTTCATTTAATATTCTAGTGAACTCATTTTGATCTATTTTTAAATGAGAACAATATTCTTCATCCGACATTGTTAAAAAGCCATTGTCATCTAAAGAATCTATAATAAAATAAGCATATTTATCCTCAATATTTAAAGAACTTAATCTATACTGAAAACGCAATTCACTTTGTAACGAGTTATCAATCTTATACCATTCATGTTCTTCATATTCATTCTTGATATATGCTTTAATCCTTGCTTTTTTGCCAAACAAAACACTTCTCAAACGATATAGTAATTCTGTATTATTCATCTTTAAGATCAGCAATGAATTATCTTTCTCATAATTAAACTGAATTTTTTGTTTTATCGTTGGTATTAGATTCTGTTTTATTGATATATCACTGTTCTTTTCCATGAACTAATTATAACATTTTGACTCCATATATCATATTTAGTATTAAATTATCAAGGATATATATAATAAATATTCACCAGCCTAGCTAGTGGTTTTTCAGTTTCGGGCATAGCCCTGCTCTCAAAGCTGCACTTTACAGCGCTTATGTGGTCTGCGACGAGCATTATCTCTTATTTCCCGTAAACAGGTGCAGGACTGGAAACAAATGGGACTCGAACTCAGTCGTACCACGATGGCGAACTGGGTGATACAGGCATCACGAACATGGTTGAAGCCATTGATCGAACATATGCATGATGAGCTTTTGAAAGAACACTATATCCATGGCGACGAGACCAGAGTACAGGTACTGAAGGAACCGGAAAAGAAAGCGACACCACAGTCCTATATGTGGGTCTATTCCAATATCAGCGGATCCCCACATCCGATAACGCTCTTCGACTACCGGCCAAACAGAAGCAGTGATAATCCAAAGGAATATCTAAAAGGATTCAGCGGTTATCTGATCACCGATGCCTATGCCGGATACAATCATCTGGAAGGAGTGACCAACGTCTACTGCTGGGCCCACGCAAGAAGGAAGTTCGTAGAAGCTCTGCCAAAAGACAGAAAAGGGATCGAAGATTCCCTGAGCTGTAGAGCTATAGAAAAGATCGGAAAACTTTTCGCCATCGAGAAGAAGATCGCAGATATGGACTGTGAAGAAAAGAAACGAATACGACAGAATGAAGCCGTTCCTTTATTGAAGGATTTTTTCACATGGTGTTTTGAAAACAGAGACAAGACACTGAAGAGATCCAAGGTCAATAAAGCCTTTTCCTATGCCCTGGACCACCAGGAAGGATTGTGCCGTTATATCGAGGACGGACATCTTCCGATGACCAATTCACTGGATGAACGAGTGATACGACCATTCACGACGGGAAGAAAGAATTGGCTGTTCAGCGACAGCGTAAAGGGGGCCGAATCTAGCGGCTATGTCTACAGTATCATAGAGACGGCAAAGGCCAACCAGATAGATCCTTATAAATATCTGTGCTTCGTATTCAAGAACATGCCGGGTAGCGACTACATAAGAAACAGAGAAGTCATTGAAAACTTGATGCCATGGAGTAGACAAGCTCAGGAAATATGTAAGTAAAGAAGACCGTGATCACAGCAGCTTTTGTGCAGATCACGATCTTTTTTTATTGATTTTACAACACCCTTTTACTTAGCGCTTACGTTTAATTCTAATGAAAAGGCATTAAAAAAGAGCCTATGCATACAATACAGAAGCTTATTTTTAGTTAAATTTTTCCCTCTTATAATGATGGCACAGATGCAGTAAGCACAATGACGAGTTCAGCGATCGCAATAATGATTACAAATGCTACAAAGGCAATACCAATGACTTTAAGTACCTTCATAATGGCATTAACGACGATCTCAGTATCGCTAACTTTTTTGACGATAATATTTTGGATATCGTTGTTTAAAAGATCATCGGCACTGACATTAAAGGCTTTTGACAAGAGTTTTAATTGTTCGGGATTAGGAGCTGTTTCTTCTAGCTCCCAATTGGAGATTGTCTGTCTTGTAACGCCAATGATATCACCTAGTGCTTCTTGTGATAGATTTGCTTCCTTTCTAAGTCTTAAGATATTTTCACCTAACATAATGTTATCCTTGTCATCACTATAGCTGATCCCCTATTTTAACTTCTAGCGAAGACTTTTGGAATCGTGTCAAAGTTATTTAACATCTTTCAATATATCTTCTAATTCCGGGCTATCTTTCAAAAAAGATGCTTCTTCATCTCCTGATATAGACTTTAGAATGTTCTTTTGTAACTTTTTGCCAAAATCTTCGTCCACCTCTTTTGTTTGTATATGTTGATAAAGTAGCGATTTATTGACATCCCATTTCTTGGTCAAAGATTTGATCATAGGAACAAATGTTTTCAAAAGTTTTGTACGATCTTTAAGGGCCAAATATAACTGAAAATGTGCTAAATATCTGTTATATTCCCACAGATCGAATATTTTTGTTGCTTGTTCATCAGCATTTGCGATATATCCAGCATCATCATATCGCTTATCCTTTATAGCGATATCCATTAAACTCAAAAGAGTTTCGTGAACTTCTGTATTTAGCAAGAGCAATTTTTCTTCAACTGTTTTAGCTGCTTTTGATAACTCTCCTTGTTCAATATACATTTTTGCTTGTATCTGTTTTTTATCTACTGGACTTGGATCTGAGATAGAATCTAAAAGGGCTTGTGCTTCTGTGAAGTTTTTTCTTTGAATTTCATTAGAAATCAAATGCGAAATAGCTTGTTCTTTGATCTGGATATTATCACTTCTAGCTGCACGTTTATATAAAGACATAATTTCTGTTCGATATTCTTCTAAGCGATCTTCTTTTGGCTCTTTCAGTATTAAAGCTCCATCCATAAGCATCGCTACCTGACACACTAATTGATCACAAGTAGGATACTCTTTTAGTTTTGCTATAGCCATATCATATCCAGCTGTAAACCCTTCTTTATCGATAGTTTCACTGACTTGATTTAAAAATATTGCTACTTCTTTGTCAGTAAGATCATCTTGAAATGATAATAAAGTATTTAGGTCTGTGTCTAGTAGTCTAGCAAGCGCTGGCAATAACGAGATATCTGGGTACGAAATTCCTTTTTCCCACTTATTTACTGCTGGTGTGGTGACACCTAAATATTTGGCAACTTGCTCTTGAGTAAAATTAAGAGCTAGGCGGCGTTCTTTAATAATTTTATGCATTTTCATAATACATTTTCCTTTCGTAAAGTATATTTCATCATTATTTTAACAATGAAAAAGGTCATTATCTATTGAATGGTTGTTAACTTTCAACGAAGATTATTAACTGCTGATTAATTGGCTGAATCTTAATATGAAGATTGAATACTTAAAAAGGGATATCCGAAGACATCCCTCTAAATGCAATTTTAGCATCTTTAACTTGCTAGCCAATGGGAACAATTGCAACTGTTGCAAAAGTGATTTTGAGACAAATCGTTGCAAAAATCCTCTTGGGAATAATAGTCACGTGGCTAGCACCGATAAATAAAGGCTTTTTGACGACATCCAAGCCGAATACTACTATTCGAACTCGATTTTGTATACTTTTAAATCCATACAACATATACATTATATGGTCATTTACACAATTACTTCCTGTATTATTTTATATTCCAAACCTTTTCCATATATTTTGTACTCATTTTGGAGTCACTGTGAGTACATATTGAGTTCAAGCTATTCCTAAACACTTAAGATTTTGCTTCACTCAATCGCTAGAATTTGATTCATCAATTGTTTTATTATTTCTAAATTTGTAGAAAACTCAATATGACTCGCATATTTTTATTAAAATTCTGTTTTATCAATCAAATACAAATTTTAACCATTTTATAAACATATATTAAATAAGCAGTAAATTGAAATGCTATATTGTGATATAACATCTTATATTTACTGCTTTTGCATCATCAATTTGTAATTTTTCTTGTTTAAAGTTCTTATTTAATTACTTTTAAAGCTTTATCATGGGCTAGTAAGAATGGTCTTAAATAAGCAACTGTAGAGCACATAGGCATCACATCTTCAGATAGATTAATACCTAAAACATTAATTAAGTAATTTCTTCTTTCAATCATTCTGTTATACATATCTGGATATTCTTTTTTGATTTGATTACGTAAAGATCCATTTGCTAAAAGAATTGTACTTTCAGCAGAAGAACCTGTATAACCAGAAACAGATGGAATAATGTCGATTTGTAATAACATTCCAGATTGTAATACTTCAGTTGAGTTTTCATAAATAGGAGAAGACATCCATTCTTCTTCAGCCGTTAAATGACCTGGACATAATGACCAACCATATTTTTCTCGTGGTAATTCACTTTCAATTAAATCAAATATTTCATGACCTTGTAATCCACATTTAATGTTTTCAAGCCATGCAACATAGGCGTTGAAGTATGGAATTGCTACTCTTTCTAAATAATCTTTTTGACCTTCAGGAAGTTGTGTTTCATTTTCGACAGCAAATCCGCATCTTGAACTTAAGCCACCACGGTATCCTACCGTTAAAGAAATAGGGTCACCTAATTTAACAGTATTATCACGTGGAAACATATTTGCTTTAATAAATCTAGGACCACTAGAAGCTATTGTAACAATAGAAGTATGTTGTCCATTTCTAACAAGTTTATCACCTAGTTCTAGTTCATTTATGCCAAGATTTAAATCATTCATGGCATCTAAAATACAATCACTAGCTAATGCTGCACCATATTCATAATGAGCTATTTCATTTGGATTATTTGTACATCTGACGCCATTTTCACCAATAAATATTGAACATTCATTACTTAATAAGTATTCATCGCCAATAATATCAATAATATTTTTAACAATATAATATGGAACATCATATGTGTGTTTGTTATCCTCTAAAATAGAAGTGAAGTTTTTCCAGCCTACTAAACCAATTCTTTGTCCTTTATCTAAACCGGCAGAAATAAGTAAATCTTTAAATGATATATCTGTACGATTTGGCTGATTAGGAAGTGAAAACAAAGACACATGTATAGTTTTACTGATTTTTACTCTAGATTTTCCAGCTTTACCTAAATTTTCATTACCTAGAACAATATTTATTTCACCGCTTTTATCTATAATTAATAATGCTTCCTCAAAACGAGTAAAAAATCCAACTAAATATTCAAAATTAGAACCATGCTCAACATCACCATAAATAACTAATTTATCAAGATGAAGTTTACGCATTCTGGTAAGTATTTTTTGTTTTCTTTCTTCTATTGTTTCATCTGTTAAAAATACAGGACTGCCATTACAATCTTTTTTTGGCTCAGCAACTGTTGTTAAAATGATATTTCTCATTTTTCCTCCTCATAAATACACAAAATTTGATAAATTTTTTAAATTGTCAGCAATTATTGATTACAAATATAACTGACCATGCAACTTATGTTTATTTGCTAATTCATATTTGATGATCAGTTATAATTTTTTATTCGAGTATTTTTATCGCATTTTTATAATCAGAAATGATATTATCTGCTTTTTCGCAAGGTAGCATTTTATTTTTATTTATTGCTACTACTTTATAAACTCCAGCATTCTTTGCTGCAATAATCCCTGATATAGAATCTTCGAATACTATACATTCATCTTTTTTTAAATTAAGATTTTGAATACATTTCTCATAAATTTCAGGTGAAGGTTTTCCTTTGAAACTATAGTCGTTATAAATAATATTATTCCAATCAAACCATTTATATAATTTTAAATTTTCATAATGAAACCTAATATTATCTAGTCCCGATGCTGTTGCAATAGCACATACATAATTTTTCATTTTTAAATCATCTAAAAATTCTGGCAAGCCGTCAACCAACTTATAATTTTCTTTGTCTGCCTTGCAAAAATCTCTGTATATTTTTTCTTTCTCTAGCTTTAATGTATTGATATTTTCTACATCATCACCTAAAAAATAATGTATACTCTCTTCTATATTTCTTCCATGAATGTAGTTGGAGAATTCTTCATCAGTTGGTTTTCTATGTATTAAATTTTTTAAAAATAATGTCCATGATTTTTCTAAAATTTCTTGATCAAAAATCATAGTACCATTAAAATCAAATATAATTGCTTTTATCATAATATCTTTTAAATTTAAATCAAGCACTCCATTATAAATTCTATCTATCAAATTTCAAATAGTATTTATAAGCTAAACGAATCACTTCTGCCTCTTTACCAAATCGAGGAATTCCGTGGCCAGCCAATGCAAGATCCGGTTCTTCTTTTAATTTATATAATTTTTCAAAGGATTCGCCTAATTTTTTAGAGTTATAAGACAAGTCTCCTTTCCATCCAGTTCTTGTTTCTTCTCCCCATTTTCCATCTGTATAAAACATATCTCCACTAAACATAACATTTTCATCATCAATTCGAACAAAGTATAATAATGTTCCATCTGTATGTCCTGGCAAGCATAATATCTCAAATTCTAAGTCACCAATCTGTAATATTTCATCTTTATCAATCAAAATATCAGCTTTACAAGCTGGCATAACATGATTTGTACAAGGACTATATTCTCCTAAATGACCATCTTCTAGCATTTTAGCATCTTCTTTTCCTATTACAATTTTTGCACCACATTTCTGAAAATAATGTGCACATCCAGTATGATCGTCGTGGGCATGAGTTATTAATACATGTGTAATTTTGTTCTCATCAATATTCCAATATTTTAAATTTTTAACAATTACATCTAGTGCTTCTGGGCTTCCTGTATCAACTAACACATAACCATTTGAATGTTTAATAGCGTATGCATTACCTAAATATCCCCAAGGTCCTCCAGAAATCCAATAAATTCTATCATTAATTTTCATATAATCACCTATTTGCCTAAATCTTTCTTATCATCAAAACCAAAAAACCAAGTTAATACAAACGTTACAGTAAATACTAATACTATTCCAATTATAGCAAGCATAAAGTTGTTTCCACCTGCTGGATCCAAGAACTGAGGCAAACTTAAAAGAGAAACATTAATCATTTGGAATACTTTAACTTTAAAGATTCCAAAGAATAATCCGCCTACAGCGCATCCAATAAAAGAAGGGATAATTGGTCTTTTGTATTTTAATGTTAAACCATATGCACAAGGTTCAGAAATACCTGCGGTTGCAATAGAAAATGCAGCAGAACCAGCGATTTGTTTTAAATCTTTATCTTTTGTTTTCAACATAATTACAGTTGATACAGCTAACTGTGAAAAGTTCCATGCAGTAAATCCAAGCCATAAGAATGGATCAAATCCTAAATTTGTCATATTTGATAATGCTACTGGCATAAAAACCCAATGACTTCCTGTCCAAATAAATAATGGCATCAAGAAACAAATTGCAAATACACCCAATACTGCATATTTGTTATAAATTACTAACATTGCATTTGCAATCAATTCTCCGACAATTGAACCAAATGGACCTGTTACAACCAGTGTTAGTGGAGCCATAATTAAAAACGTTGGGAATAAGGATAGCATTCCTAATTTAGTGAAAAATGTCTTACTTACTAGTTTTTCAAGCTTTGACTGAACCCAAACAGTAAACAATACAGGCAATAATGAAGAACTATAAGAGATAGCATGAACAGGTAACCCAAACAAACTAATACTTTCTCCACTATTTACTAAATCTATGAAATTCGGATGAAGCAAAATACCAGCTAGCATTAAACTTAATACCGTATTACATTTGAAATATTTTGATGCACTATATGCAACTAATACAGGCATAAAATAGAAGAACGAATCACCCATTAAATTTAGCAAAATATAAGTTTGACTGTCTGTACTTACAATATTTGTCAAAGTTAAAATGGTTAATATTGCTTTAAATAATCCAGCAACTACCATTCCCATCAAAATAGGGCTGATAGTTTGTGAAATTGCATTTAATATTTGACTACCATAATATTTAATTCCTTTAGGTCCTTTTTCTTCTTTTGTTTCTACTGGTTCTTCTAATTTGGAAACATCTATACTTGTTCCTTCCAAGTATTTTTCTACAGCTTTATAAACTTCATCTATTTCATTTCCTACAACAACTTGAATCTGACCCATTGTTTTCATAACTCGAACTATGCAAGGTATTTTTTCTAGCATTTCCACATTTACTTTCGAGTTATCTTTCACTTTAAATCTCAATCTAGTAAAACAATGCTTAACTTCTTCAATATTTTTACTGCCACCTAAATATGTAATAATATCTTCTGCATTTTTAGAATAATTTGACATTTATTTTTCTCCCTTCACAATTTAAAAATTCATTAATGTCGTATACTTTACAATTTTCAATTAATATGTGCTTTTAGCTAAAGTATTAAATTTGATTCATAAAATAAGTTATCAACAATATCTTTTTTCTGATACCAACCTCCTATAAATATGTGTTAAATGCCATTAAAAGGCGCCTATTTTAATTTCATTTAACAAAAAAAACCTAAAACATAATCAAAAATAATTTGATTTGTGTTCTAGGTTAAGCCCTACTGGTAACAATCCTCTCGTGAACATAATCGATTTATATGTATAATCAAGTATAGTTTTTCTTCAATTGACAATTCCCATTTGAAAAGTAGCAATAAATACTCAGATATTGAATCTACGCAATCTGAAGTATCTGGAAATGATTTTTTCATTGTTATATACAACTCTTTATTTTCACTTTTTATTTCCTCTTTACTTTCAATGCGTCTTAATAAGTATTGAATATGTGAAACAAATCTTGAATAATTCGCTCCATCTTTGTTAATACTTATATTGAATTTATTTTCTATCAGTTTTGTAATTTTATTAATAATCACTTTATTTTCTGCATAGCCATCTATTTCACCTGCTTTTCTAGCTTCTGCATTTATAATGTGTAAACTAATAAAACTAGCCTCTTCTAACGGTAATTTTATATTTAGTTTTTTTTCTATCAAAAATAACGCATATGTACCTATAGCATATTCCTTTTCATACAAGAATTTTATATCTTGAACAATAGGAAGGGTTATATTTAATTTTTCTTTGCACCTTACTATAGAAAAATTGATATGATCAGCTAATGTAAAGATAATATTAGGACTAAAGATATAATCCGGTTCATATTCTGCGTATTTTATAATTTCTTCAGAAAGTAACAAAATTTCTTCAGGAATTTCATTTATCATATGAACATAATTTTCATCAATACCATAATATGTCTTTTGAATAACTGCTACATCAATTTCGAAAGGCGGCTTTTTAAACCCTATTCCTTTTCCGAAAGCAACCAATTCATTATTATCATCATCAAGGCATATAGCTACGTTATTATTAATGCATTTGACAACTTTCATCTTTTATCACCTATTTATCATCATTACAACATCTTTTATAGTTACTTCCTCTTTATTTGTAAATTCTATATTCAATCCTTTACTTGTCACAACAACAGGTGTTGTCAAATCGGTATGATGTGTTTCAAAAAAATCTCTATCAATTTTTAATAATGGCTGCCCTATTGTTACTTTATCATTTTGATTAACTAACAATTCAAATCCATTACCATTAAACTCAGCAGTTTCTAATCCAACATGTATCAAGATTTCAATACCATCTTCTGTTTCTATACCTAATGCGTGCTTCGTACTTGCCACTGCAACAATTTTACCTTTACACGGAGAATATATAGTATTTCCATTGTATTTGAATGCAACTCCTTCTCCCATAATTTTATCGGCAAACATTTGATCATTTACATCTTTTAAATCTACACACTTCCCATTAACTGGAGAATATATTTGAAAAAATTTTTTCACTTTGAATATATTTTTTAACATACCATCAACTCCTTATATATACAAAAAACTCTTCGAAACTTCACAAACATGCAATCTAAAACACATGCAGGTAAAGCCTCAAAGAGTAACAATCCTGTATTCGCTTACATTATAATCCTGATAATAAATAATGTCAATCCCGTCTTTAGAATATTTCTATAGTATAAAAATCGGGTGCCGACTTTTATATTCGCTACTTTTACTCTTTATATAAAGGCAAGATTGAATACACACGCTGGAAATGTTTTGTGGTTTAATTATTTATAAAGCCCCTATATATAAAGCATTTTTACGAGATTCAAAGCAGATATAGTTCCTTTAGCACCCGTTTTTTAGACTATAGAGTTAGAATATAGCACCATGAATTTTTAGGGTTAAGCAAGAAAAAAACTTGATTATTTTCGAAACTTTTCATAATTTTTGCAAAGAAAAGAAGTAGCCTATATTTACGACAATTATTCGGTAGTTCGACAGTTATAAAATCATAAATATCCTGAATGTCGCTTATATAGCGCTTTTTTTATGTCAAATCCTTCTTTAATTTTGTTGTACGGAAGTTGTATGGCGTTGTACTTTGTGGTATAATAGGTATGTACAAGGAGCCTTCCTCATGAAACTAAACTATGACAGAAAATCTAAGGATCCCACCTACTTCATCCAGGTCGGTATCCGCAACGGTAAAAAAGTGACCACCAAGAACGTGGAACGGATCGGCAAGCATTCGGAATTATTGAAGATCACAGACGATCCTCTGGAATATGCCAGACAAAAAGTGAAGGAATATAATGACAACCTTAAGAACAGCAGGGTCGAGTATAACATCACCATTCATTTTGACGACAAGGTCATCAACCGGGGAAACATTGTTTCCAGGTCCACCTGCAGGAATATCGGTTATCTCTATCTCAAGGAGATCTATTCCTCGCTGAATCTTTCCGGTTTCTTTGAAAAGGTCTGCAGTGACCGCAGGATCGCCTTCCATCCCGATATGATCAATATGGTCCTTGCCTTTTCGAGAATCCTTGATCCGGGGAGCAAGCTGCATACCTTGAAGAACCTGTCCCACTTCTATGGTGATTTTGATTTCTCCCATCAGGATATCCTTCGTTTCATGGATATCCTGGAAGAAAACTATGATGAATATCTTTCGCATTTATTTGAATCCAGTAATAAAGTGATCAAGAGAAACACCAGTGTCTGTTATTTCGACTGTACGAACTTCTATTTTGAAAAGGAGACCGAAGATGAGGATGTATATGACGAGATCACAGGTGAACTGATAAAAGGTCTCTTAAAATATGGTGTATCCAAAGAACATCGCCCGAATCCGATCGTACAGATGGGACTGTTCATGGATGCCGACGGCATTCCCCTGAGCATGTGTATCAATCCCGGAAGCGACAATGAATCGCTTTGTACCGTACCGGCAGAAAAGAAGATGCTCAAGATGTTCGAGAACAAGGATATCATCTATTGTGCAGATGCAGGGCTCGGCTACAATGACGCAAGGGTATTCAACGATTTTGGCGGGCGGAAGTTTGTGGTAACACAATCGGTCAAGAAATTGAGCGATGTTCTAAAACAGGCTGTATTCAATGATTTTGACTACCGTTTTTCCCAGGACGGAAAGCCGATGTCCTTAGAGGCCATGAAAAGCTTTGATCGAACATTGACGGAAAATCGAAAATATTATGACGGATACATATATAAATCCATAATGGTTGACAAACCGGTGGATCTGGGTTTGTTCGAGATCCGTCAGTCTAAGAACGGAAAGACTAGAAAGGTAAAATCAAAAGGGACCCTGAAACAGCGTATCATCGTGACCTATTCAAGAAAGATGGCTGAATACCAGAAGACGGTAAGGAACAGGCAGATCGATCGTGCAAAAAAAATACTGACAGCCATGGATCCTGAAAACTTCAAGAAAGGACCTCACGACGTGACAAGGTTTATCAAGAGCGACAAAGAAAAGAAGAATTATTCTTTAGATGAAGCACGTATCGAAGCCGAAGCACAGTACGATGGTTTCTATGCGGTCGCCACAAATATATTCGACATGAAGGAAACAGAAGTCCTGGACATCCAGTCAAGAAGATATCAAATAGAAGACTGTTTCCGCATCCTGAAAACAAACTTCAGTTCAAGACCCGTATATCATCACAAGGAAAACCGAATAAAAGCACACTTCCTGATCTGTTACACAGCTTTATTGATCTACCGATTGCTCGAGGTCAAATTAGACAGAAACAAAACGCATTTTACAACCGGGCAGATCATCGAAACGCTGCAGAACATGAATGTGGTCAACTGCTCGGATATGTACTACCAGTCCTGTTATACCGGATCGGATGTACTGGATTCACTGGAACAACTGTTTGATTTAAAACTGAATCGAAAATACTATCTGCCGAAAACCTTGAATAAATTAAAAAAAATTTGAGGAATAATAGTTCCATACAACAATTTATAAATAGTAAAAATGAGCGTAATGCCTTTATTTAAAGGCTTTGCGCTCACTTTTATATTACATAACTGTCGAAAACGGGATTATAATCCTGATAATAAATAATGTCAATCCCGTCTTTAGAATATTTCTATAGTATAAAAATCGGGTGCCGACTTTTATATTCGCTACTTTTACTCTTTATATAAAGGCAAGATTGAATACACACGCTGGAAATGTTTTGTGGTTTAATTATTTATAAAGCCCCTATATATAAAGCATTTTTACGAGATTCAAAGCAGATATAGTTCCTTTAGCACCCGTTTTTTAGACTATAGAGTTAGAATATAGCACCATGAATTTTTAGGGTTAAGCAAGAAAAAAACTTGATTATTTTCGAAACTTTTCATAATTTTTGCAAAGAAAAGAAGTAGCCTATATTTACGACAATTATTCTTCCATAAATTCTGCAATGTTGAATCTTCTCTTATTGAGCGTAATAGTTCCATATTTTGTATCAAACTTTCTTTGATAGGAACCATTTCTAGAATTTTCGTTATTGGTTCTAGCGTATGGTTCATAATCAAGAAAAGCCGTCAACTCATATGCGAGTATTTCATTGAGAGATTTCTCCAACTCTGAACGAAACAGTTCAGTTACAGCCTGTTCAAAAGCTGGAAGATTGTTGTCATTAGAAAATAGGTTTTTCATTAAAGATGTAGTAAAATAGTTCATGGGTATATTCCTTTCGTAAATTGTTTTTGGTCGAACTAATTTTACTAAGGATATACCTTTTTTTCTACATTTCCAGAAAAACGAATTTACACAAGATATTTTATGCTATCTTAAAAAGCATGAACTAAAGAAATACTTCTCTTAATTCATGCGATTATTTATAATTAATATCGTTTATTATTCATAATATTTTTCAGGAATCAGTGCAACTGGAGCAATATCTGGAATATCATCCCCATCTTCATGTAAAGCATAACTTCCATCAACTCTTAGTACAAATACATCTCCTTCTTCAATCTGATGAGGAAGTTTAATATCATCGGCATATACACTATCTAAGCATAGGCAAAGGCTTTCATCATTAGAATAAAATGAATCCTTTTCTTGAGGAGCGAATATGATTTTATCAGAATCTACTTGTTTAACAATCATTTTCATATCAATATATCCGTCATACTCTATACTACGAATTACATCTTGACTTTGGCTTAATTCCCAATCTTCTTGAGTTATTGTAAATTCTTCATATGGAAATAAACCTTTTGAAAGTATATGTCCACTATCTGCATTTTTATAAGTTACATTAACTGTTGTATCACAATCTTGATTCATCAAAGCAGAATTTGTTTGCAAAATATAACTAATCCAGAAAGTATGACTCATATTTTCTAAAGCTTTTGCTGCATTATCTGAAAACAATCCTTCATCGTCCACATTAAAAGTCACAGAAGAATAATCTTCACTCCATTCAACTGTATAATTATCCTTTATAGCTTCAAATTCTTGAGCTATTTCCTCCATGATTTTTTGATTATTCTCAATAAGATTTTTAATTTGTGAATCACTAGCTTCTAGAACCAAACAATCTTCTTCCACTGTAACTTCATTTGCATATGTAGAATCCAAGCTAAATGAATCTGTATCATGTTCTTTTACGCTTTCATAAGATTCTTTACCTAGAAAATACTGTGATTCTATAGGAAGAATATACTTACTTGTTGGTTCTTTTTGACATCCACTTAAAACAAATAATAAGATAGCAAAAATACTAAATAGTCTACGTTTCATAATGATCTCTCCTAGTTTTATTCTAAATGGATTTATCTGTTTTTGCATTAAGAATTTATCTTCTCTTAGTTAATAATTGAATAAATCTAAAATTATTAACTCTATTTTATTTCATTTTAACATTCCAAAAGTTAAATTCTAATAAATGAATGTTAATATAAAGTTCGCTTAACCTTCAATTTGTTGATATGCGATATAACTGACATAAATGATGTCAAATTAGGTGGTGCCTTATAGATAAAGATAAGAAATGAGGTATCCTTTATGTCAATCAACTATGAATCCAACTATCTTCTTCCTAACATCTCCAATCAGCTCTGTGCTTACCAGAAAGATCGTGTTTCTCAGATGATCCGTGATCTTATCGAGACCAACAGGCAGATGAACCAGTTCCATTTTGAATACTGTCCAAAATGCGGACAGTTTCATTCCGTGCTCGTGAAAGCTGGAAAGACCAAAGCCGGTAAACAAATGTTGAAATGCTCTTCCTGTCATAAGCGGTTTGTATGTGATCATGGGCAGTTGACATATTACTCTCATCAGCCACAGTCCAAATGGAATGATCTGATCATTGAAACGCAGAAAGGAAATTCTCTTCTGCATACAGCGGCCAAGATCAATGTTCATGAATCAACTGTTTTTCGTATGCGTCATAAATACCTTCATTTTATCGAAGATATGGAGTCTGACATATATGGTCGGTCATGAAGTGGAAATGGATGAAACATATGTAACGCACTGTAGAAAAGGAAGGATCATTGACGGGCATCCGGAAAAGAAGCGCGGAACACCGGCCACAAAACGAGGATTGTCGGATGAAAAGATCTGTATCCTCACGGCGGTCCAGAGACTGGGAAAATGCATAGCCAGATCGCTTAATGTGGCAAAGCCATCTTCCATGGATGCGGAAACTTTCTGTGAATGTATAACCGATGAAAGCTATGTGTGGACAGACGGTCTGACAAGTTATGTCAAGCTGCTTAAAGAAAAGAACTGTTCCAACAAGGTGTTGGAATCATATCATGAATATGATTCCGTTAATCATTTAAACAATGTGAACTCGTTCCATTCCCAGATACAGGAGCAGTATCGTGTTTACCGAGGTGTATCGAGCAAATATATAAATCGGTACAATGCACTTTTCATGTTACAGAGAGAATATATGGGAAGGGACAGCCAGGAGATCCTGCTTTTGATCATGAAGAGACTGCGAAAAAGAGTGTGTTATTTTTTCATACGCCAGATACGGAAGGAAGATCTTTTTAAGCTGGCGATTGCCTAATATGGCCTATGTCAACAAATTGGAGGTTAAGCGCAAATTTTTAATTTCTTAATTACAATAATTTCCTCTTTCAAATCGTTATATATAAGAATTCTAGTATTAGACAGTTAATTCATGATTGTCTTGACGTCAATGAATACCAGATTAGTTGAGTGTATACTTAACCTTCAACAATCTATAAAACAGATATTACATAGTTTCTCATTGATACAAATTAAGTTGAATTTATTAGATA
>NZ_JBKTEM010000020.1:0-25752 GCF_047239305.1 Beduini sp. | reverse complement strand
GACAAGCTTGGATGAACTACCACAATTGTTTAATATCCTTAAAGGCGAGATGGCAGTGATAGGACCAAGACCGAGCTTACCGAACCAAAGGGATTTGAATGCCTTAAGAGATAAGAATGGGGCATCAAGTATTCGACCGGGATTGACAGGTTGGGCGCAGATCAATGGAAGAGATGAATTAGAGATTGAAGTGAAGGCAGGATTAGATGGAGACTATGTGAAGCATATGTCTTTTTTATTTGATTGCAAGTGTTTCTTTGGAACGATCACATCAGTAATGAAGTCGGATGGGATCGTAGAAGGAGGAACCGGAGAGCTGCATAAGGAGGAGAAGCCCTTATGAAAAGGATATTGATTACAGGGAAAGACAGTTATATTGGAACACACTTTAAGAAATATTTAGAAGAGTATCCAGAAGAGTATAAAGTGGAGGAATTAGATGTCAGAGATGACAGCTGGAAGGAGCACGATTTCACCCCATATGACGTGGTATTTCATGTGGCGGGATTAGCACATTCAACTCCGGATGAAAGTCAAAGAGAACTTTATTATAGAGTTAATACAGATTTAACTTATGATGTAGCAGAAAAAGCGAAAAGAAATAGAGTAAAACAGTTTATTTTTATGAGTTCTATTATTGTCTATGGAAGTGGAAGGATTGGTGAAGATCGGACTATAACGAAAGACACTCCATTAACACCTGATAACTTCTATGGTGACAGTAAGAAGCAAGCAGAACTAAAAATAAGACCATTAGATGATAACAACTTTAAGATTGTGATCATTAGACCACCAATGATCTATGGTCCAGGATCAAAGGGAAATTATCCTTTGTTAGCAAAGTTTGCAAAGAAAACACCAATTTTCCCAACGCTGGATAATGAAAGAAGTATGTTGTTTTTAGGAAACCTAATGGAATTCATTAAATTGATGATAGATAACGAAGAAAGCGGAATATTTTTACCACAAAACGCAGAATATGTGAGCAGTAAGGAACTGATTAAAGAGATAGCAAGAATACATAAACACAGAATATTCTTTATAGGAATATTCAATCCGCTTATAAGATGGTTTAATAAAAATGTTTATGTTAACAAAGTATTTGGAAACTTGACGATTGATAAAGAACTTTCTAATTACAAGAATAAATATAATAAATCCGCTTTTAAAGAATCAATAATGCAGACAGAGGGCAGAATATGAAAAAGGCATTAATGTATGCTTCTGTAGCTTCAATGATACAACAATTTAATATGGAAAATATAAACTTATTGCAAAAATTAGGATATACAGTTGAAGTAGCGTGTAATTTCGAATTTGGAAGTACAATTTCTAAAGAAAAAATAGAAAACTTAAAATTATCTTTAAAAAATATGAATATAATTTATCACCATATCCCAATACCAAGAAAAATATCTGATATTTCAAATTTAAGAGAATCATATAAACTAACTAAACAATTGATGAATCAAGAAAGGTATGATTTAATTCACTGTCACTCGCCTATTGGTGGTATTATTTGTAGATTAGCGAATAAACACTCAAATAACTATGATAACTCGAGAATGATTTATACTGCTCACGGTTTTCATTTCTTTAAAGGAAATAATGCTTTTAAGAATTTTTTATTCCGATCAATTGAAATGTATGGAGCTAGATATACGGATGTCTTGATAACAATTAATAAAGAAGACTACGAAGCCGCCAGCAAGTTTAAGTTAAGAAGAAATGGTACTGTAAAATATATACCTGGTATCGGAATTGATTTGGATAAAATTAATTCTATTCAAGGGAATAAGGAAGATCTTATTAATGAGCTTGATATCCCAAAGGACTCTATATTACTGCTTTCCGTTGGAGAATTAAACGACAATAAAAATCACGGTATTGTCATAGAAGCCTTGTCTAGGTTACCTAATAATATTCATTATTTAATATGTGGGATTGGACCATTAAAAGATACATATATGGATTTGGCAAAACAATTAGGTTTGGAAAAACGATTACATCTATTAGGCTATAAAAACAATATTATTGAGATAATGAAATCAAGTGATATTTTTGTTTTCCCATCAAAACGAGAGGGATTATCTGTTGCATTGATGGAGGCAATGGCATGTGGATTACCTTGTGTTGCTACTAGAATAAGAGGTAATATTGATCTCATTCAAAGTGAAATGGGATTTTTGTTTTCCAACAATATGGAATGTTGTAAAACAGCAATTTCTAAATATATAGATTTAGAGAACAACGAAAAAATTAAAATGTCAAAAAATTGTGAAAAACAAATTCAAAAATATAGTTTAGAGAAGATACAAGATGCTATGAAAAATATATATAGTAAATAATCATTTTATAGGAGGAATACAATGCCTAAAGTTAGCGTAATTATGGGCGTATACAATGTGGGAGATAAATACTATCTTGAACAAGCTATTAAATCTATTTTAAAACAAAGTTTTACAGATTTTGAATTTATTATTTGTGACGATGGCTCAATCGACAATACTTATATTATAATTCAAAAACTCATAAAAGATGACAGAAGATGTATTCTGATTCGTAATAAAGTTAATCAGGGATTAGCTAAAACTCTTAATAATTGCATTTCTATTGCTAAAGGAGAATATATTGCCCGAATGGATGCAGATGATATTTCTTTAGAAAATAGACTGTTTAAACAGGTTGAATATTTAGATTTGCATCCAGAAGTTGCAGTTTTAGGAACCCAGGCATATTTTATTGATAAGAATGGAAAAAGATTTAAGGAATTTAAGCGAAAAAAGATAATTAGTTTAATGGATACAGTAAAAAACAGTAATTTAATACATCCAACAGTAATGATTAGAAAAAATATTTTACTTGAAGTTAATGGTTATTCTACCGGAAAATTAACTACACGGGCTGAAGATTATGATTTATGGTGTAAAATTGCTTTTAATAATTATGAAATAGAAAACCTAGATCTTTTTTTGTTTGAGTATCGCGAGGATATTAATGCATATAAAAAAAGAAAATACAAGCATAGGGTAGAAGAATATCAATTGAAAAAATATTGGATAAAGAAATGTTCTGCTAAAAAAAAGTATTTACTATATGCATATAAGCCTTTACTGGTTGGATTAATCCCTAGTTCTTTAATGATTCGAAGAAAAATTAGATAGGAGAGAGTTCATGATATTATTGTTTATACTTGTTCTTATCTTACTAAATATATATTTAAAAAAAAATCACAATAAAATAGATTTATTTCCTATTATAATAGTAATGTTAATATTATATGCTGGTTTTAAATATAATTATAGTTATGACTATAATAATTATTTAATTCATTTTAATGAAATAAATTCATTTGCTGATGTAATAAGTACGGGGTTTGAAAAAGGGTATTCGTTAATTATATTCATCTTTAAGAACCTTGGATTAGGTTTTCATGCACTTTTATTATTTATTGCATTCATTTCAATTAAAACTAAATCTAAATTAATAAAGCAATTAAGTATTTTCCCAGAGATTTCTTTGTTAATTTATTTTCTTCTTTTTTATGTGAATAATGATGTAGAGCAAATACGTCATGGAATATCAATTGCATTTTGCTTTTACTCATTAATTCATATGCTGAAAAATAATAATAAATCAAAAGTATATTCATTTTTACTAATTGTTTTAGGTATTTTATTCCATACAAGTGCTATTTTATTTATTCCAGTTCTTTTTATAAAAGATAAAAAAATTAGTAAAAAAACATATATAATCATATTTTTAATTTCTCTCGCTCTATCTTATGTTAATTACTTTGACTTATTAACATTATTAAACAATAATTTTCTGCACTCCTTGTATCTTGAAACAAAAATCAGTTTATATGCTAGAGAATCAAATTCCCTAATAAACGCAAGTCTGTTAATAAAGTTATTTATTCTAATTGTTTTTTATCATTTTAGTTTTAATTCTAAAGACAAAAGTCATAGATTATTATTTAATATTTATTATTTGGGAATTATATTATCAAACGTATTCAATAGTATTCCTATATTAGCTATAAGAGGTACTATATATATGAGATATGCAGAATTATTAATAATTCCATTATATATACAGACGGTAATAAATCAAAGAAATAAGCGATATCATTATATAATTTTATTATTAATTTTTATATATTATTTTATGAAATTCTTTACTTTAATCACAAATCCAGAATATTTTTATTATACATCTATCTAGGAGGAAAAACTATAAATGAATTACTCAATTCCCAAAATAATACATTATTGTTGGTTTGGCAAGCAGGATAAACCTGACTATTTAATGAATTATATTCAAACTTGGAAAGACAATTTACCTGACTATGAGATAATTGAATGGAATGAAAGCAATTTTGATTTTAATTTCTGCCAATACTCATTAGATGCTTATAAAACAAAAAAGTATGCATTTGTCAGTGATGTTGCAAGATTATATGCACTATTTAATTATGGCGGTATTTACTTAGATACAGATGTTGAAGTATTAAAATCTTTTAGCGATTTGCTTCTAGATAAAGAGTTAATACTTAGCTTTGAAATTGAAAACAGAATTGCAACAAGTTTTATGGCTGCTAGTAAAAATAATAAAACTATTTTGGAATTTTTAAATATTTATAAAAGTAAAAAATTTATTTTGGATAATGGAGAATTTAATCTGACTCCCAACGTTGAATATTTAACAGCTCTTTTAAAAAAAATGGGATTGGTAGAAAATGGAAAGTTTCAAAAATTAGAGAATAATATATATATCTATCCCATGGATTATTTTTCACCATATGATTATATTAATTGTATTAATAATTCTTCTGAATTAACCTACTGTATACACCATTATGCAGTGTCCTGGTTAAATAAAAACGTATTGTTAAAAAGAAAAATAAAAGTCTTTTTAGTTAAAACCATAGGTAAAAATGGATTAATCAGTCTAAGAAAGCTTAAAAATAAAATTAAGAACAATATGAATAAGAATTAGAGGAAAATTAGAAAGGATAATTTCTTTATGTTTAAAAGATATTAAACGGTGTAATTTATGAAATGTTATATAGCTACTTATTATAAATATGATAATTATGGTACTAGATTACAAAATTTTGCTTTATGTCATGTTTTGAGAGAATATCAAATTGAACCTGTGACTATTTATATAAATCAATCAAAGATAACTTTTAAACGTAATTTAATAAATAAAATTAGTTATTTGTTATCTTATTTCCCCGCAATTTCAACTAAACAAAAAGTTTGGCTAAACGATAGGAAAAAACATCAAGCATTTAATCAATTTAATAAGACTTTAAATTTACAATATATATCTTATGATAGACTGGATGAAATAGACTTTAATAATGCCTTTGCAATTGCTGGAAGTGACCAAATATGGTCTCCAACTCATTTAAAACAAAATGAAAAAGACATAAAACTATTTTTTTTACAATTTGTGCCCGAAGAAAAAAGATTTGCCTATGCGCCTTCATTTGGAGTAGATATTATTCCTCAGGAGTTAGTAGAACTTTATAAAACTAATTTGATTAACTTTAATAGTTTGTCAATTAGAGAAGAAATTGGAAAGAATATAATAAGAGATTTATTGGGTAAAGATATTCCAGTTATTCCTGATCCAGTTTTTTTGTTAACTAAAATTCAATGGCGAAATTGCCTTGGCTATAATTTACATGATCAGCCATCACAAAAATATATTTTAACATACTTCTTAGGTATTCCAAATAATAAAATTAAGCGCAGTATTGAGGAGCATGCTAGAAAATATGATTTAGAGATAATCAACATTACTGGTAATTATTATATAAAAAATGATATTATTCCATCCCCGGATAAATTTATTGAATTAATTGATAAAGCAGATATAGTATTTACAGATTCATTTCATGCTTCTGCTTTTTCAGTTATAATGGAAAAACCTTTTTTTGTTTTTAAGAGAAATGATGTCAAACAATTTTCACGTATTGAAACATTATTAAAAAATTATAATTGCGAAATTTGCAAACTTGAAGAAGACTTTACTAACATTGATATTAAATTAAATAGAATGAAATTAGATAATACAGACAAACTATTGCAAGAGCAAAGAAGAGGGTTAGAATATCTTAATAAAATTTTAAATATATGTAATATAAAGGAGAAAAAATGAACGAACAATTCAAAGTTACAATAATTGTAGCAATTTATAATGTTGATCTGTATATTAAAAAATGTATTAATTCTATAATTAATCAAGACTATACAAATCTGGAAATTATTCTTGTTGATGATTGCTCTACCGATTCATCAGGAAATATATGTGACGAATTCAAAATGAAAGATTCGCGTGTCAAAGTTATTCATCATATTTCAAATACTAAACAAGCTGGAGTTCGAAATGACGGTTTGAAGATTGCAACAGGCGACTATATAGTTTTTGTTGATGGAGATGATTGGTTAGCTGAGGATTTTGTAAGTTATATGTTAAAAGTTATCATATCTACAAATTCAGATATGGCAATTAATTTAGTCAATTTTACCACAAGAGACTTAATACAGACGGATAATGGAAAAATAGAAGTATGGAGTGCTGAAAAAGCAACTGCAGAGTTGCTTTTTCCACATGTAACAGTTGGATGTTGGAATAAAATTTATAAAAGAGATTTTATAGAAAAATATCATTTACGTTTTAAAACACATTTATTTACAGCAGAGGGAGACCGATTCATAAATGAAGCTGCACAACGAGCAAATCAAGTAGGTGTAGGAACACGAAAAGTTTATTATTATCGCTTAAATAATACAGATAGTGCAACTACTAAATATGATATACGACAGAGCATGGGGGCAATTTCAGCTTTTGTAGAGTTAGAGAAGGATTTAATCATTAAAACCCCCTATGTTTTAAATGCCCTAACTCAACATAAATGGCTAAATCATCTATGGAATTTAAGACAAATATTGGTATTAAATTTAAAAAAGAATTATACAAATGAATTTAAGGAATCACTATTATATGTTAAGTCGAATTTTTTATCTGTAGTAAGAGGAGAGCCAAATATAGAGAAAAAAATAAAATATTTAATTATAGGATTATTTCCAATAATTTCATCAAAAATTTTGACCTATCGATTTAATTCAAGATTAAAAAAAGATGTTCAAAATTTTAACAACGATGGTATTTAAAATATGTATAATTTTATTTTAAATATAAAGAAAAATTATTCAACAATGTCAGCTTCTAAAAAATCTATTATTTGGTTTACTTTAGCAACAATTATTCAAAACGGAATTTTATTTCTTGTAACTCCCATATACACTAGGATATTGAGTGGGGAAGAATATGGTATATATAGTATTTATCAATCTTGGCAGCAAATTATTTCTATTTTAGCAATAGTTGCATTAGATAGATGTATCACAGTAGGGTTTATAAAATTTACAAAAAAAAGAAAAGAATTTTTATCATCAATTCAAACATTAATGACTTTATTAGTGTTTATATGTACTTTTATAGTATGTATTTTCCCTGATTTTTTTGTGAATTTAATTGATTTACCTATATATATTATCGTGACAATGTTTTTAGTTTCTTTGATGAATAATTCACTTGCAAATTGGTCATGGTATCAAAGATATAATTATAACTACAAAAAACTGACTTTTATAACTGTTTTAAGTACGTTACTAATGCAAATAGTTGCAATCACTTCCATACTTCTCTTTGCAAATGAAAATAAAGGAATTATTTTGATAATGTCATTATCGGGTGCAAGAATTTTATTATATGGAATTATTTATTTGAGTGTTTTCATTAGGGGAAGAGAAACCTATAACAAAATATATTGGAATTTTGGATTAAAATTTTCAATTGCAGTAGTTCCCCATGCATTAGCACAAATTATTTTAAATTCTTCTGATAGAATTATGATAGACACATTTTGTAGCAGGGCTGAAACAGCCTATTATGGCGTCACGTATTCGGCGGGTATGGTTTTAAATACAATACTAACAAGTATTAGCTCTGCTGTTCAACCATGGTATTTTGAAAAAATAAAATTGAAAGACTATAAAAGTATAAGAGTATTAACTAATAAACTATTAATCTTTTCTGCATTGCTTTCTGTTGGAGTCTCATTATTTGCGCCAGAAATACTTGGTATTATGGCTCCCTCATCATATAGTGCAGCGCTATGGGTTTTCCCATCTATAGCAGCTAGTGTTTACTTTAACAGTATGTATTTATATTTTGCAAATTTTGAGTCTTATTATGAAAAACCAATATATTTTTCAATTGCTACCACAACTGGTGCTATTGTAAACATAGTCTTAAACCTTATATTTATTCCTATTTTTGGTTTTATTGCAGCGGGATATACCACTCTTTTATGTTATATATTATTTGCTTTTATGCACTATATTTTTATGAAAAAAATTTGTAAAGAATTTATTAAAGGAGCAACCATATTTGATTTAAAATTTATTTTGATTTTATCATTAGTCGTTTTAGTTATAACTTTTTGTATTACGCTTCTGTATAATAATCCATTAATAAGATATGGAATGATCATTATATTATTAATCATTTTACTTTTTAAAAGAGAATATTTGTTACAACAGCTTAAAGACATTTTAAAATCTAAAAATGGGGGAATATAATATAAAATCCGTCAAAGTTAGTTAATAAAAGTATTCAAAGGTACATTTCTAATATTAGAGGTACGTCTTAAAAAGTGAAATTACGTTAGGAGGGAATATTTTGAGATCTAATGAAATAAAGACTCAACGAATTAAATGGATTGATTTTATGGAAGTAATTGCGATCTATTTTGTAATTTTCTATCATGGAATGATTTATTCTATTGATATATTAGCACCTAATACTACAACGACATCGTATTTTTTATATTATCTTCAAACAATTTTATCAACCTGTGTCCCACTATTTTTTTTCATAAATGGTTATCTGTTGTTTAGTAAACCATTTGATCTAAAGAAACATGTATTTAAAACAATTAAATTAGTAGTTTTAGCTGAAATATGGGGGGCAATCACTTTATTAATTTTAACATTAATTAATAAGAATAGTGTTTCAATAAATGAATTTCTTCATGGTTTAACGACTTGGAAACAAGGCTATATTAACCATTTATGGTTTATTGGTGCGCTTGTTTGTATTTATATCATTTTTCCATTATTAAAAGTTACATATGATAATCATAAAAAATCCTTTATATATTTTGTATTTGTTTGTGGTTTAATGACCTTTGGGAATATATTTCTTAACCATCTTCAAACAGTAATAAATGTTTTTCTTTTAAACAAAAATGTAACACAATACGGTGTTAATTATTTTAATATATTTAACCCTTTTAGAGGAATTTACGGATATACTTTTGTATATTTTTGTTTGGGAGGAATTGTCCATATTTATTATAATCATATAGCAAACATCCCCCAAACCAAAAAAAATATTATTTCTATTTTGGGAATAATTATAAACTGTTTATGTATATTTAGTTTAGGAATCATTTATTCAAAAGTATCTGGAACAATGTGGGATGTTGTTTGGAATGGATATGGTTCTATCTTTACCTTATTTAATGTAATATTTTTATTTTTATTAAGTTTAAATTACCAATCAGATTATTCTATAATATCTTTAATATCTGTTAATACACTAGGAATTTACTTTTTACATTTATTTGTCATAAAAATAACTCGCCCTTTTTTATTGGAATGCAGGATTACAACTAATATATTTGTTAATTTAGTTTACACTTCTTTTGTACTTATTGTTTCGCTAATAGTTGTACTCCTTATAAGAAAAGTTCCAATAATTAATAAATTGGTAAAATAAATTAAGTATTTCGCTGAGGAATAGCATCACTTTTATCTGGTGTAAATGCATTGAATATCACACTGTTTAAACAACATAGTTCACTCTCTGAATACAATAAAAGGTTCCCAACGTCATAAGCAATCATTGCTTTGTGATATTAGGAACCTTTTTTATTATATCTATTGCGGTAAAAACAATTTTATAAATATTTAATTTATACAGACAGTGTTAGGTACATATATTTTATTGAAAGAAAACATTTAAATCTACATTTCCTGAAATGCCAGGAATAGATCCTTTAGAGGTATATTACCATATATTAAATGAATCCGCTGGTCTCCAATCAGAGCGAGGCAGACCATCATTCAAGCCGTAATTTGCAATCCATTTTTCATAAGAGTTTAAAGAAGTATCATTTTTTAAGTAGTGTGTCCAATAATTTAAATTAGCGTATACACCTGCCTTGTATTCATTTTGTTCAAAAATCTGACAGTAGGTTCTTGCAATTGCAACTTGATCTCTATCATTTCCACCTTCTTCAATATCTGCATAAACTGGCAATGATGGCTGACCATCAATACTTTGAATAAAATTTACAGCACATGAAGCTTGATATTGTGCTTCAGCAACAGTAGTTGCCGTATTATAGTGATAAAAACCATATGGTATACCTAATTTGTTTAGTGTATTTACATATTGAGAAACCTTATAGTCCATTCGATCAGCATAACCTATTCTTAAAATAACTGCATCTACATTACTTTCCCTAGCAACCATATCTCAATCTATATTACCCTGCCATTCAGAAACATCAATAATAAAATATCTTGATTTTTCTACAAAGTTTCCTTCATTATCAAACAAATACTTTTTTCCGTTTTGAACTTCCCATCCTGGATTAGAACTTGCAGGTAATAATTTTTGATAGATTTCACCTGTTGTTATTAATCCTGCTTCGTCATAAAGATAAATATGCGTAATATAATCTCCATATTCATAGTTATGACTGTCGATGGTAATCCGACATGTAGCAATACCATTAACAATACTTCCTTGATGCCAAACTATATCGTCTTGTCCATTAGCTTCTGACCATGTTGGAAAGGATACCTTTGCAATATCACTGCTTATTTTTGCTGTAATAGTATACTTTCCATATTTTTTAATTATCTGGACATTTGATATACTTAACTTTTGATTGTCTATATTTTCTCTTACTTCATAGTTAAATGTAGCAGATTTTCCTTCATATTTAATCATTACGGTGTAATTGCCAACTGTATTTGTACTAAGATTATCTAGGTAATAGCTATTATCACTTAGTTCTTTTGAGTTATTTTAATAATTTGCGATAACAGTTAACCCAGAAAAATCTAATTTTTCTCCTTGTTTATAAACTGTTTTCTTTGGTGGAGTAACTTGTACTGATAATACTTCATTATTAATATCTTTTTGTTTTATTTTAATCATATTATTATTATTATTTTGCACATAGCCTATGTATATACGGTTATTAAATGAGGAAAGAGTAAAGTTTTTCCCTGCACTGTCAAGGCTAGTTCCTTCTTGTATAAATATATCGTCGTCATAATAGTATATTTTAGTGTTTCCATCACCTGTTAGAGAAGAAACGAATATATATAAATTTCCCTGGGAAGTTATTAGCTTTGGGTTATAGCACTCTAATTTTGAGGAATTACCGATTGTCCAAACATTCCCATCAAAAGAATTAATTTTCAAATCATTTCTACCAGTACAAACATATAGCTTATTATCCAATGTTATTAAGTCGTATGATGACCCACTTATTAAAGTATTTGTTATATCTTCAAACTAGATTCTCTTGATATATTTATTTGTACGAATACTACCGTAATAAAAGAATTAATATAAAAAGAAAAGGATTGAGTCCGTATGAATATAGACAACAATCCTTTCAATAATTACCTTCTCCTGAAACACATCTAACTTTTTGTGGATAACTACAATAAAACATTTTTCATACTAATTCAACGATTCATAAAAATACATATCATTCTTTTCTTTATCGTCTTTATTCTTATTGTATACCTACAAAAAAATAAAGATGACCCCTTTTGAAGTATTAAAGTTAATAAAAAATTATTCTAAATTAATTAGATATTCATTAAGTAAAGTATACTCTTCTCCTTGAAACGGAAGAATATTTATATCCAAATCAACAATTTTAGTATTAGCAATGAAATCTGCATCATCGTGAAGATTGGTATATTGTAATTGATTTTTTTTAGTATATGGAATAGGTAAAATTCGAATTCCCAATGGTTTATCAAGCCTCGATGATATTGAATATATTTCTAAGAAAATTGATTTTAATTCTTGATTAGTTATTCCACCGTATACAGGAACCATGTCTATGCCACACCCACACATAGTAGAGAGTTTTGTTAAATCTTCAAGAGTTACGCCTCTTTCATTATTGATCATACACAATTCCAAATCTTCTAATAATGAATACATCACACCAGAAAAGCCTACTGATCTAAATTTCTTTTTAAACGATTTTATTAAATCTGTTAAAAAAACAGTAGCAAATAAAGTACCATTTTTCCCAAAATTATAAATTCCAAGTCTATGTAAAATTGTGATAACACTTCCATCATCTGAAATAATTGGAGCAATGGAAAAATCAAACCCTAAAAATAGAAGGTTGAAATGCTCTGCAATATGTAATGCGATTTTTTCAATATCACTTATTTGTTTTATAAGTTCCTTACTCAGTATATCTCTTAATTGCATTATGGATAATTTGTTATTTCTATCACAAATAGCATTAATTTCCTGTGTTAATTCTAAAGCAATTGAGAAGCCTAAATTTCCTCCAGACATGGTAAATGGGAAAAAAGGCCCATTAGGTTTTATATTTGCAGAGAATCCAAGTCGAAAATTATCCTTACCGTTTTTATTTATTAAGCTAACTTTTTTCAATAGATTAGATGAAAATTCAATAATTTCATCATTTGCTTTATTATTTTTAAATGTAAGTACGTTGATAAAGGCACGACCAAAATTATTTAGGGTATTTTCACAAAACTTAAATAATTCTTCTTTATTTTGTGATTCCCATGGATCAATTGGTATGTTAAACCATCTAATTTCACTTGTATCACAAATATTGGATAACTTCTTAATTTTTTCTACTGACATGGGCTTATTGCATGGAGTAAGCGCCATTCTTTGAGTTCTAATAGCTGGGTATTGTAACGGCCAAAACCTAGAAACATTTAGAATTTTATTAAGCTCAGTATCATTATAGTTTGTGGGTAAATGATAGGTTATGGATCTAATTCCGATCATTGATTTCACTCTCCAAATCTTTTAATTGCATATCTAGTTCATTGGGTATTTTAAAATTAAATTTATGTTTTACCGTCTTATATGGGTAAATATCCCCCTTTTTAATTCTTTTTCGAACTAACATTGGAGAAACTTTTTCTTCCTTACGTAAGGTCCATGTCTGAATATCATCATAATTCACTAAAATTGCAGGTATGACTTTTAACTTGAGAATTTTAGCTACTTCTAATCTATGTTGTCCATCTAACACAAGACCAGTTTTTTGATCAACAATAATAGGAACCTGCCATTTCATTTCATTTTTTATTTTGTCTAATAAAATTGTAACACGGTCTTCACTATAATTTTCTATATGTAATAAATTTTTAATTGGTATTAATGATATTTCAGGAGTTCCTTGTATTACTCCTATTTCTTTCCCTTGAACTTGATAATATTCTTCTGGTTTGTTAAAAGTAAAAAATTCAAATGGGGAAATATCTGCTGATATACATGGTAATAATTTCAAATTTTCCATCCATGCATTAAGAAAATATTGTTTTAGTGTTGTTCTGGCATATTTATTAACTAAAGCTTTAAATAATTCAATCTCTGAACTAGATATACGCATGATACCAGATAATTTTTCATAACTTTTAAACCGATTTTGAAAGGCAGATACAATTTTTATATCAGTGACATTTCCATATTTATCTGATTTAAGTATACCACCATATTGTGCTTCATTAAATTTACCTCTTGTAAACCACACTGATTTATTTTCAAAATCTGAGCCTAAAACATATTTTACTAAATCATCTTCCATAATAGCATCAGCTTCAAAAATAACACATGATCCTTCAACTTTTGATAAAGCCAAGCTCATTGAATATATATTCACATCTTCTTCGTACAAAGTATTTTCAATAGTTTCAACAATTTTATCCTCAGCAAATATCTTCTTAATTATATCTGCTCTATATCCCGTTGTAATTACAATCTTTTCTATACCACAGTCTTTTATTTGCCTTACTAATCTTTCTAGTACACGCTCACCCTTATATGGTAATAAACATTTAGGTTCTTTTTTGCTTAATCTTTCCATTCTTCTGCTTCGACCAGCAGCTAAAATAATAACTTGTTTAACCTCATTTAAATTGTTCATAATATGTTTATTCTCTCCTTTTTACTTAATTATTTATAAATCTTTTATTTTAAAAATAAATTTAATATAAATATATGGAATATAAATTAAATTTATTAATATAACTAACAAACTGTATATCAAAGCCACTCTTAAATTAATTAAACAAATAATTGGAAATATTAGAGCGTAATTTGGAAAATGAATAAAGAAATTAATACAAAAAATTATTAATCTTTTAAATTTAGCCACATCTTTTATATTCTTAATATCTAAATTTACTTCTTTCATTTTATTTATGTAAATAATATTAATACAGTTAAAAAATCTATATGCTAAATTTAAGACCACAATTAAAAAAAACAATATGGAAAAACGATAATCTTTAGTAATTTGTAACACAGTTATCATAAAACTAAGATTAAATAAAGGATGATTGATAACATGAGCGCAATAATCTAATTCTTTACCAAATTTTGAAAACTGTTTTTTAATTCTTGCTACAATTCCGTCACAAATATCTAGAACAAACCATAACCATATAAATATAATACCAATTATTTTTATCCATATAGATGGCATGCAGAATAAAAAAGCCCCCATAATACCAGATAGTATCATTCCAATTGTTAATTCATTAGGAGTTAATTTACTTTTTAATAGATACTTAGTAAAAAAAATGGCGATATATTTTAAAGGGTATCCTATTGCGACTCTTGTTAATGATTCTTTTTTTGAATAATCCATTGAAAAATCTAATATCTCTTTATAATTCATTTCTATTTTCCTTTCCCTCAGCCTGAAATAATAATCAATCTTTGAAGTGATAGACGGTATGGTATATATAGGTTATATCCTAATATTTAAGATCAAGAAATAATAATATTTATTTAGAAAACTTTAAATAAGTAAAAACAAATAAAACAAACATTATTAATAAAACTATTAACCTAATTAACAGATAATTTATAAAATAAATGCATATTCCAGCATTTAAAATAGTAAAAAAAATTAAGCAAATAAAAAACTTAATATTATAAAGTCTTAGATCTGTTATTCTTATAGATATAATCCAATGGTATATAAAATATAAAAAATACGCAAAAACTGTTGTATATGCAGCAGCTATATATCCAAATTTTTTAATCATAAGATAATTTAAAACAATATTAATAATTGCTGCTAGCATAGATCCTAATGCAATAGCTTTTGTTTTTTTAAAATAATATTCAATATACGATGGAAAACTGTATAAAAAAATAAAATACACTGATAAAACAATTGGAATAACACACTCTGTACTTTTCCAATAGGTAATTGGTGCTAGAATTTTAATGATCTCTGGAGATAGAGAACAAAAAAAACAAATGATAAAGCTAAACAAACAGAGCATTTTTTTTGCTCTTTCTCCTATTACTTCGTATTCTTTTTGATTCATTTTTTCAAAAAACCAGGTCATCCAAACCTGATCAATAGAACTATTTATTACAGTGGGTATTAAACTAATATTTGTACAAAAACTGTATAGGCCAGACTCAAACGTACCCACCATTGAATTAATCATAATCCTATCAAATTGTGAAAGGATAACCTGAGATAGCCCATGTGGAATTAAAGGCAATGAAAACTTTAATGCAAAATTAAGATATTTCTTATTTTTAGTAGGACGACTTTGTTTAAAAAAATGAATTACAATATATATGGCCACTATAAAAGTAGAAATAGTTATACCTAAAATTCTACCTAAATATCTTTGATGAGAAAACACGGTCAAAATTAGCACAATTGAAACAATAATATTTCCTACAGTATTAAAAAAGGATATTTTCAAAAATTTTTTATACTGATATTCTAAAGAAACTCTATTATTATAAATTAAAATAAAACAGCTAAATAAACTTTGTAAAACTAATAAACTTATAACAATTCTATTGAATGGAAAAAACGTTGGTAAAAAAGTATAAAGTATGTTAACCAATACGAGAAAGAATAATCCATTTTTAAGTGCTTTAAAAAGAATAGTTGAACAATATTCATCAATATTATCAAATTCATATTTAGCATTTTTTATACTAGCATGAAATCCTAATCCAATAATTATAGATAATATTGTATCATATGACAAAAACACATTTACATAACCATAATCTGTTGGGCTAAGTAATCTTGAAAATAAAGGAATAGTCAGAAAAGTTATTCCTTTAAGTAAAAAATTGCCAATCGTATAACCTAATCCTGCTTTTAAAAATTTATTACTAATCATTCGAGTTCTCCCAACTCTTCTAATACTTCCTTAATACCTTCAAGATAAGCATACTTATAACGTTTATCAGGTTCAAGATATCCTCCTTCAGCCCACTCGTTCCAAGCAAATATAAATAGCTTATCTTGATGATAATTATTAATACAATTCTCAACTTGTAGTTTAAAATATTGTTTAAACTTTTCAGGATGAGCCCCTTGATATAATGAACCTGTTTCTCCTCTACGTGGTGTATTATCCCAATCAACAAAAGCTCCGGGAATTGGTAATGGAATTTGTCCTTTTTTTGGGTGATGCTCTATAATAGACTGCCATCTTTCATCATAATTAAACAACTGTAATTTCTTCTTGCGAACAACATTGGTTTTTAAATATTTTAATAGTAAACTATGAATTTTTGATTTAATAATATATTTTTTGCCATTTTGTTGCCAATAAATTGCTGTAACTGGCTGATATTCTATTTGATAATCAAAACAACTTTTATCTTTATTATTATCATATGCAAATAAAGGATGTTGGAAGGCAAATTTGATCCCACCAAATCCGTTATCTTTGGCTAATTGATTCCAATATCCCATCATTTCTTTATAGCAGTCCATGATATCTGGGCGATAAATAATAAAAAGTGGTTTATTATCTTCTTTTATATATCTTTTATCTTTAAAAAAAGGTAGAAGATAATCAAAATGAGTTTTCCAATCTTCTTTATTACCATACTTTTGTTCCATTAACATTTTATTATTAGAAGATACCCAGGCATTTGTCCAAGGTTCATTTGCCCAAGATATACAAAAATTAATCTCAATACCTATATTTTGTAAAAAGTTTTCAACCGGTTTTTCTAATAACATTTTTCCATTGAACCAATAATGATAAAAACAAAAACCAGTTACTCCATGTTCTTTAGCAATATTTGCTTGCCATTCCATGACTTTGTCGTCTAATAAATTATAATAGTTATCATTTAATGGAATTCTTGGTTGGTAATGATTTTTAAATAAAGGTCTTGCTTTTTTAACATTTATCCATTCTGTAAATCCTCTTCCCCACCACTTATCATTTTCAGGGATACAATGGAATTGTGGTAAATAAAATGCAATTACTTTCATTCTTCTACCTCCTTTAATTGAATACACATCTCGAGATACTGGAATATATACCATAAGTAAGCTGATATAAAACTTACTTGAAAGCAAAAAATAGATTGTCCAATACCAATTACAAATATAAATGTTGCAATAATACTTGCTAAAATACATACTATTTTAAAGTTAGCTGTAAACTTGCACTTATACAAATATACAAGAGTATCTTTCGCCATATAAAAAATAAAAAGAGTTAATAAAATAAACCCAACAAATCCACTAGCAACTAATTCATGCATAATAGCATTATGCTGACTTGCAAATACATTAGGTGAATTTTCAAAAACTTTATAAAACTCATTCCCCTCATTAGTCTCTATTGTTTTAGCTATCATATCGCCTGTTGATACTCCGAAAAGCGGATATGATTTTATTACATTTATACCACATCTCCATATTTCATAACGACCACTAAGGCCATATTTAAAACGACTTTCTTTACTTCTTTCCAATGAAACTGTATTTTTATTTTCTCTTGGAGATTCAGCAGAAGGCTGATTAGTAGTGACAGTATTACCTTCTGAATTTTCGTTTGTTTTTTGTTCTGAATTAATCTCCGATGATGGTGTTTTCATACTATCTTTTTTTGGTAATTGAATTATAATATTTGGCAATTCTTTTCTGATGACCTTGTCAGTAATTAGGAATATTCCCAAAGAAACAGTTGTAATAGAAATGGACAACAATAAAATAGCAAGTATATTTTTAAATCTATTTTGCAGTTTTTTAAATGTATATATAAAAATAATAAACAAAAAAAGCGCTATAGTTGAATAAATGGTATTACGAGTTAAAGTCGTCTCTAAAGTGATTAAAGATAAAACGATACATCCAAGATAAAAATATTTATTTTTAGGAGCATTAATAATTTTATTTTGTATAAGAGTATAATTAATCAACGATCCAGCAATACAAGTAATTGATATCCAAGATAATTGAATAGAATCAATTGTAATTCCTGAATTTCTATTGTAATACATACCGATAAACGTACTTCCTACTTTAGTTCCATAATTAAAAATAAAAAAAGAAATAGCAATTACCTGAATCATAGCTGTGATTATTATGATAATCTTATTTCCTCTATAAAATTGAATTAAAGATTCTTTATAATCAATGGTTTTATTAGATGGATATATATATATCATATAAATGATCATCCAAATGAAAACATGCACTGTAGAAATTAAGTTATTTTTTTCGCTTAAAAAAATTGTAATAATATAAGCTAATATGAAAATAAGCAAATATTTTATATGTTTCATCTTTTTGTAACTTTTTTTATAAATAACATCATACATAAAAAATGGAAATAATAAAATTAGAATAGTTAACGAAATATATGATGCATAAACATTAAATGGTACAATTATTGTCATCATTAAACCAACTATTGCAATAATACTAGTATAATTTTTATTAATATTTAATTTATTCATTTTTTCCTCCAATATTTAATTATTAACATAGATCAATCTTTATAATTAAATGTTAATTTTGATCCATTTCATCATATTATCCCATTGGCTTGTTAATTCATTTCTAAAAATAATCTGATTTGGATATTCACTATTCAAAGCCATTCTCATAAAATGTGCTAATTCTTCAGATTTTCGTTGACAAATATAAGCATATGTATAATTTTCTAATGCTTCTTTTGCATACTCTTCGTCAACTGATACAATTGGTGTTTTATAAATTTGTGCTTCATAAAGAGGAAAGCCAAAGGATTCTAATTTAGAACAATTTATTAATCCGTAATCTTTATACATGTTTAGCAATTTACTTCTGTCTAATTGTCCAACAAATTTAAACTTCGAGTTATTAATACAGTTTTTTAATATCTCATTTGCATAAGAATTCTCATTGCCACTAATAGTAAAGATTATATTAAAATTTTGATCCCAATTTTCTTCTTGTACCGCTTTAATTATAAGATCATGACATTTATATGAATGGGCTGTAGCGGGATAAATAAAACCCTTAATTTTTTTTGCTCTCTTTTGATTATTTATATTTTGAATATTTATATTAGGTTTCGCTATAAATATTGGAGTATTATCAATCTTATCTTTTAAAATATTTAATGTTGTTTCATTTTGCACAAAAATAGCAGATACTTTTTTTAGTGTTCTAATTGAAAGAGGTCCAATCAATTTAGAATAAATATATAGTAAACGTTCATTTTTTTTAAAAGGAGAAAACTTAATTCTATTTTGAGTTAGCAAGATGTTATGAAAATATACAATTTGTTTTACATTCTTAACTGGTACTCCTTTATTTTGCAAAGAAATAATAAGGTCATATTTTTTTCTCTTATTCATAATTGGAAATGTTACATTTTCCCATATAATTCTGTGAATCCACGATTTCTTTATATTTGGGTCTTTATATAATTTAATATTTTCGGTCTCTTTAAAATCCAAAAGACTTGTATAGACATCCCATTGATAATCAATATTGCAATTATCTGATGAAATAAAAGTTATAAAATCGTCAAACAGACTCTTAGCCCCACTATTTTCAGCAGCGACATCAATAATCGCTATTTTTTTCATCAATACTTTCTCCAAATCATCTTATCGACTATTCCTGTATAACTTTGGATCAGTTTTACAACTTTAACACTAACGTTAGTATCTGCATAATCGGGCACTGTAAGTCCAAAATCATTATTTTGATTCATTCCAACCGCTATATCTACTGCTTGTAATACCTGCTCTGTAGTAATACTTCCAATAGTAAATACTCCTTTATCAAGTGCTTCTGGTCTTTCTGTGCTTGTTCTTACTGAAACAGCGGGAAATTTGAAATAAGAAGCTTCTTCTGGGAGAGTTCCACTATCCGATACCACGCAAAATGCATTTTTTTGTAAACAGTTGTAATCATAAAAACCAAATGGTTTTAATGTTCTTACTAATGAATGAAATTTAAAATTTCTTTTTTCTATGATTTTTTTGCTTCTTGGGTGGGAACTATATATAATTGGAATTTGATAAGTTTCAGCCATAGCATTAACAGCGTCCATTAAAGCTATAAAATTCTTTTCATTATCAATATTTTCTTCTCTATGTGCAGACAATAAAATATATTTATTTTTCTCTAATTGAAGTTTATCTAAGATACTACTACTCTCGATATTATTTAAGTATTCGCTTAATACTTCAGCCATTGGAGATCCTACAACATAGGTTCTTTCTTTTGCTACTCCAAAAGCATTTAGATATCTTCTTGCATGTTCTGTATAACATAAATTAACATCACTGGTGACATCTACAATTCTTCGATTAATTTCTTCCGGTAAATTTTCATCAAAACAACGATTTCCCGCTTCCATATGAAAAATAGGAATTTTTAATCTTTTAGCAGAAATAACACTTAAACATGAATTTGTATCTCCAAGAACAATTAGTGCATCCGGCTGTACTTCTAGCATTAATTCGTAAGATTTGGCAATTACATTTCCCATTGTTTCCCCTAAATGATTACCAACAACACTTAAGTAGTAGTCCGGTGATCTTAATCCTAATTCATTAAAAAATATCTCATTAAGCTCGTAATCGTAATTTTGCCCAGTGTGCACTAATATATGATTAAAATACTGATCACATTTTTTAATGATGGAAGACATTTTAATTATTTCCGGTCTAGTACCTACAATTGTCATTAATTTTAATTTTTTCATCGTTATCTCCTATCTTAAATAATGTGGATAAAGTTCTTTATGAAGTTTAATCCATTCAAACATCTCTTTTACTTGCTCCTCATAAGAAGAAACTATAAAATTAAAATCACTTCTTGTTCGATAAAGAGATTTATCATGTGAAATTCCATTTATTTTATTAATTGTTAATCCTTTTTTTGAATACTTATTAAATAAACATATTAGGTTATACTTTGTAATTACTTCATTATTCACTAAATTATATAATCCTGTTAATCTTTGCTGACTAGCTTTATGCATTGCTTTTGCTAACGTTAAAGTTGTAACACCAGTCCAAATTGATTTTTCAAATCCGTTGATTTCTGTGTTTTGTTTCATAAACCAGTTAAATAAGCCAATTCCATTTTCATTAATGTCTGGACCTATAATTGAATTTCTAAATGTTAAGTTTTTAGAATCATTCAGTTCTCCTAATGCTTTTGTTCGATCATAATAGGATTCACCATCAGGAAAATCATTTTCTGTATACTGTCCACGTTTACCAGAAAAAACACAATCTGTACTCATTTGAATTATTCTTGTTTTTAAATTTTCTGTACTCTTCACTAAAAAATGAGGTAAGTAGCTATTTAATAAGATTGCCAGATCAATATTTCTTTCTGCTGTTTGGTTGAGTAATCCAATACAATTAATAATATAGTCATATTGATTTTCGTCAATTATATGTTTTAACTCAGTAAAATTTGTAACATCTAAATTATAAGATTTACAATATGAAAGTTCTCTTTTCTCTATTCCTTCAACTACCTCTCCTTGTTCGAGGAGGTAATTTGTAATCATGTGACCAGCCATCCCACCAGCCCCTAAAACTAAGTACTTCATTATCTTTTCTCCCATGCTGCAAGTTCTTCTTTTACAAATGGAACAGTCAATAATTTTGCTTTTACTTCTTCTAAAGACATTAAATCTGTATTATTACTATTAAATTCTGTCAACACATTTCGATGAATATCCCCATCAATAAAATATTTATCATAATTTAGATCTCTTTTATCAGCTGAGACTTGATAAAAATGTCCTCTATCAATCGCTTGTGCACATTCTTCATTAGTTAATAATGTTTCATACATTTTTTCTCCATGGCGGATTCCTATAACTTTAATTTCATTTGTTGCATGGAATAGATCTTTAATAGCTTGAGCTAATATTTCAATTGTGCAAGCAGGCGCTTTCTGAACAAAAATATCACCACTTATACCATTTTCAAAAGCAAATAAAACTAAATCTACTGCCTCTTCTAAAGTCATGACAAATCTTGTCATATTAGGATCGGTAACAGTGAGAGGTTTACCTTCTTTTATTTGGTTAATAAAGAGCGGAATTACACTTCCTCGTGAAGCTAAAACATTTCCATATCGTGTACACATAATGGTAGTTTTATTTGAATCGACAGTTCTACTTTTAGCTATTATGACCTTCTCCATCATAGCCTTACTTGTCCCCATTGCGTTAACAGGGTATGCCGCTTTATCTGTTGATAAACAAATCACTTTTTTAACACCACATTCGATTGCAGCATTCAATACATTTTCTGTACCTATGACATTTGTCTGTACTGCTTCTATTGGAAAAAACTCACAACTTGGTACCTGTTTTAATGCAGCTGCATGGAAAATATAGTCTACTCCACGCATTGCATTTTTAATTGAATCTATATTTCGAACATCACCAATGTAGAATCTTAGTTTATTACTTGCTTCAGTATATTTTGCTTGATACTCATGCCTCATGTTGTCTTGCTTTAATTCATCTCTTGAAAATATTCGAATTTCTTTAATATCAGTTTCTAAGAATTTATTTAAAACTGCATTCCCAAATGAACCGGTTCCACCAGTAATTAATAACGTCTTATCCTTAAATATGCTCATTTGATTTCCTCCATAATAGTTAAAAGTTGCTGTATATAATTTTTTAGCGTGAAATGTTCTATAAAATATTGTTTTCCATTATTTCCCAATTCTTGATAATGCAAATCGTCTTTAATGAATTCTGAAATTATCCTAGAAAAATTATTAATATCTCCAGCATTTACACATTTTCCACACCTAGCTTGTTCAATAATATCTTTTGCACCACCGTTAATGGCCCCCAATATAGGCTTTCCAGCTCCCATATAACCCTGTAATTTTGAGGGGATTGTAAGACTTATTGGAGAATTTCCTTCGAGTGTAATGATAAATGCATCTGCTTTTTCATAATAGTCTTTTATTTCTTCGATTGATCTTCGCCCATGAAACTGAATAATTCTCTCTAATGCAAGATTATTTGTTATCTTTTTTAATTCTTCCAAATATGAACCATCCCCTAGAATATCAACAATTATTTTTTCTTTTTCTAATTCAGGTAATTTATTTATAGCATAAATGATTGTATCTAAATTTTGAGCCTTGCCAATATTTCCTGCAAATAAAATGTGTACTTTATCATAATAATGAGATTTGTCATCAAAGTTTAAATAAAAATCTTCTGCAAAATTAGGTAAATAGGTTATTTTTTCAGATGTAACTTTACAAACTTTTTCCAAATATTGATTAAAACCCGGTGACGATGTGATAATTAAGTCACCCTTTCTATATAAAAAAGCACTTAATTTTTTTATCAAATTAAATATTAGGGTATTCTCTTTTATTCCATAAACTTTTATGACATCAGGCCAAATATCTTGGCAATTAATGATTACTGGTACTCTACATTTTTTTTTATAAGTCCATGCTGGAAAAATTTGAGTAATAGGGGAAACTTCAAATACAAATACACAATCAAAATTATCTTGCATTTTTTTGATTCTTCGATGAGCATTCCATGCAAATGAAAGATAATTTAACATTAAGCTAATAGGGTTTCTACGTCTTTGACACAAATTAACACGAATTATTTCTACTCCATTAATCAATTCTTCTTTTATATCTTTACTCTTGTAATTTTGATAGATATAACCATCTGGATAATTGGGATAACCAGTAACAACAACCACTTGATGACCCTGATTAACAAGTTCAAAACATAGTTCATTAATTCTGAAGTTTTCAGGATAAAAATACTGAGATACAACTAATATCTTCATTTATCTATACATCCCTTCATAATTTGCATTTAACTGTACTAGCAAATTTATCTTTTTACTGCTGTAGTGCTTTGATTGAAATAATTTTTTAAAGTTTCGCTTAGAAAAATAAAAATCCTTCTTAGATCGCATACACCAATCTAAAATGGATATAGCTAATAATGCTGGGTAATAAGGAACTTTTATCACTCTTATCCTTTTTTTCTTCTTGTTTGTCTCGATTATCTCTTTTGCAGATATTGCTTTTTGATCAGCTAATATATAGGTATTACTCTTATTTTCTTGCTCACATAAGTATCGAATAGCTTTACACACATTCTCTATATGACAAAAATCAAATGTATACTTGCCGTCTTTAAAATAATACGCTAACTTATCTTTTTTTAAGTACACCCGTTTATCTACATTTAATGTGAATTCTTCCCCATATAAAGGCACAAATCTTAATATTGAATATTCTATTGGTAGCTCCCGTAAATATTCTTCCGCTTTATATTTTGACTTAGCATAATAGGACTCTGGTTTACAAACAGTCCCTTCATCTATAAATTGTTCTTCGCTTTCTCCATAAACTTCTATCGTACTTGCAAAAATGACTTTTGCTTTATTTTCAACAGCTAAATCAAAAAGAAATTTCGAACATTCATAATTAATAAAGTTATAATTTTCTTCACTAGTATCTGCATTGTTTTTATGTACAATAGCTGCTAAGTGTATGATTACTTCAGGGTTTATTTTTTTATAGAGATTCTTTAATCTCTCCTTCTCAGTAATATCACATGTAAAATGATAATTATCTTCAACAGGCTGACAACGGTCAATACCATAAACTTCAAAACTATTTGAAAGACAATTCATAAGATGTTTACCTACAAATCCATTTGATCCTGTAATCAATATCCTTTTCATAAGGATCTCTCCTCCTTATGCAGCTCTCCTGTGCCTCCCTCGACAATCCCATCCGACTTCATTACTGATGTGATCGTTCCAAAGAAACACTTACAATCAAATAAAAAAGACATATGCTTCACATAGTCCCCATCTAATCCTGCCTTTACTTCAATCTCTAATTCGTCTCGTCCATTAATCTGCGCCCAGCCTGTCAATCCCGGTCGAATCCTTGACGCTCCATTATTATCTCTTAATGCATTCAAATCCGTCTGATTCGGTAAGCTCGGTCTTGGTCCTATCACTGCCATCTCTCCTTTGAGGATATTAAATAATTGCGGCAGTTCATCCAAGCTCGTT
>NZ_JBKTEM010000019.1:0-28790 GCF_047239305.1 Beduini sp. | reverse complement strand
ATTGGACTGCCTGTTTATATTACCACGTCCTTTCTCCTTTGACAAGTCTTTTTTAATATTTTTTAAAAAATTTCTATTTTATCTTTTTTTCTGCGTTATAAAGAGATTCATAGCCATATAGCTTAACTGTATTCTCAATTGTCATCTTTGTCAGATTCTTATTCTGTTTTACTAAGTTCAATATAAACTCACAATACAGTTTAAAAGTATGATCAGAATATGTACATAGTTCTCCTCGCAGATATGTTTCAAACGAAGTATCTTCTTCTTGATCTTCAAAGGTATGGACATGTCGAGCGTTCTGCGATAATCCCGGATATTCTTTAGCAAAGTTCTCCATCCATTTTACCTGAATTCCTATAACGACTTCCATTAATTCCTTACGCTGTTCATCAATCATAGGTAGGATATGGGCAATTTCTTCATATTTTTTCGGTGCTGTCGTTTCCATCATACGGGCATATTTTTCCATAACTAAATTCCAGCCGCTGTTTTTACCTTCTAATAAATCCTGATAATAGCTTTCCAACAATTCATCATTCCATGTTTGGAACTGACTGTAGCGCATGATGCGAAAGGTTTCCTGATCTTTTTGACAATCCGCAACACCGCCTTCGTTTCTTACGTTTTGAAACATTTCCCATTCTAAATCAATAATTTCTTTTATCTTACTCATATTATCCCTCCATCACATGCATCATCTTAATCTTCGGATCACTGATGCGTGTTCTTATATTTTCTAAATGATCTTGTAAAAAGGGAGCATCATGATCAGTCAAATGCTGTCTTTTTAACTCCTCAATAACAGCATGACTGATTTCCTCTATCCATTTTACTTTTAAATCGCTTGCTCGCCTTTCCCCTGTCTCTTTATATAATAATGGTTCAAAAGGAGATTGAACAAGTGATTCTAGTTGACAAAGCACAATTTTTTCTTTAAACATTTGTTTTGCCAAAGCAAAACGCCATTTATAATATGGACAATACTGCCGATTCAATAAATAGAGTACCTTCAATGTTTCTTCAATAAATTGTGACAAGGCATGATTTGCCGCTACAATATCTCCTCGCTTCATCATTCTAGCATAATTATATTGTCCCGACTGTGCCATTTTAGCGATACAGCTCATAATCTTTTTTAATCGAACATCTTCACTGTAATAATAGAATCGTCGACGCCACTCATTAAAAGAGTTTTCTCCTTCTTTAAATATCTTTCCATTTTGAAGTATGGATAAAACCGCTTCATCAAGATAAAACCAATCCAATGTATTTTCCAATATAAAATGACTGCCCAGCATCTCTTTAAAAAAAGATTCAATCTTAAACACACCATCTCGTTTTTCTTTATAGCGAGTATGTGTTTTTCGATATCCTAAATAATAATCAGGAAGCTGATCGTACACTTTCTGTATCTTAGCAAATAACTGTGAATCGATGTTATCCTCAACAAAAATAAGAAAACGCGGATAAAAGTCATGATCCTGTGAAATCACATCATCAAGTCCATAGCATTCGCTCCCCATTCCTATTAAAGCAATGGTCATCTGCTTAAATTGATTCGGGAAATTTTTCTCTAAAATAGGTCTTCCAACTTCTTCATAATAAGCTTGTGATAGTTCAATTCCTTTTATCGCTTTCTTTTGCGCTAACTGAAAGCGTACTGTCAAGTTCTTTTCTTTTAAAAGTTCAATATATTCTTCCCAGCCTGCTTTGAAGTCATCATTTTCTTTAAAGTAATGACGGATTAAGGCTAATCCATGTTCATAGTCTTCCACACTCTGTCTGATTTTCCCTAAGTATAACAGACAAACTCCATAGTGAGGATCCTCCGTTTTTGAAAAGATGACTTGTGCCTGAACCAAGATAGATTCTGCCTTTTTTATATCCCCCTCTTTTAAATAAAGTCCACCAAGATTAGTCATTGAGGTAGCCCATTCTATCGGATGCGCTTCTTTATCCATGATCTCCATTGCTTTACTCAAGCATGCTTTGGCATTAAGCATGTCTCCTGAGCGCTGGTAAAGATCACTCATATTATTATAAAGACTGGCAAAACGTTCATCTTTTGAATCAATTTCATCTTCATATATTTTCAGACAGCGTTCATACAGCAGGCTTGCTTCTTCATAACATTCCGCTGCTTTAAAAGCCGTTGCACAATTTAGTAAGGTTGTCGCTCCTTGAACATGTTGGATTAACCCCGCATCTCCTAACAGTCGAATCGCCATAAAACTATGATCGATAGAGTTCTGATGCATTGAACGGCTGCGGTAATATCCAATCAGCTCATTTAATACCATTAACTGCCATCCTAAATCTTGTCTGTTTTCTCCGGCAGTTCTTTGCTTTTGCAGGAAAGCTTCTACTTGTTCCGGGTCACTTTCATATAAAAAGTCGATTTGATCGAAAAACTCCTGTGCTGTCATGCTGTCACCTTCTTTTTATTAAGTATAGAAAAGAATTACAGAATTGAAAAGAAGAATGCATATATTTATGCAATCTCTTTGTATTCCTTTCCTAATTATTGTACATTGATATTAAGGAGAATGATTATGGAAGCAAATGAATTATTAAATACTTATTCCCATTTTGCTGTGATTGGCGTTACAACCGATCCGGAAAAATACGGATACAAGATCTACCAATGTTTAAAGAGACATCATTATCATGTGAGTGGTATCAGCTATGCCTATAAAGAAGTAGAAGGGGATCCGCTTTACCCAAGTTTATTATCAGTCCCTCAAAAGATAGAGGTAGCTGTCTTTGTGGTAAGTCCAAAGCATGGCTATGATTACATCAAGCAATGTTTAGAATTAGGCATCCGATATATTTGGCTGCAGCCAGGTACATATGACAATGATTTCTTAGCCTATTTAGATACACTTCCCATTCACTACTATTTGGATTGTGTGCTAAGAAGATTAGAACCATAACAAAAAAAACACTTGAATGAACAGTACTCCAAGGTCAGATGAAATCTAACAAGTTGGAGGTTCTACCCATCAAGTGCTTTTTATTATGCCTCAATTAAGAAAGCTTTATATCCTTTAACTGTTTCATAGATGTCTGCTTTACATGCAATTTCATATGGTGCATGCATATTCAGCACAGGTACTCCACAATCGATCACCTGCATATTTAAGTTGGCTAAAATATATGCGATTGTTCCGCCTCCGCCAACATCGACAGCACCTAATTCAGCTGTTTGGAAGGCTACATGATGTTTATCCATGATATCTCTTAATTTAGCGATATATTCCGGATTAGCATCATTGCACCCTGATTTTCCGCGAGATCCGGTATATTTATTGAAAACAATTCCTCTGGCAAAATATGCTGAGTTCTTCTTTTCGAATACACTAGGATAATTTGGATCAAAAGCTGCTGAAACATCAGATGACAGCATCACTGAATTAGCTAGACAACGACGAAGCTTTAAATCATCATAAACAGCCATTAAATTAATAATTTCCGCCACCGTGTTTTCAAAGAATTTAGAATGCATTCCGCTGGCACCGTTGCTTCCTACTTCTTCCTTGTCTACTAACAAGCAGCAGCAAGTGCGATCCGTTGATTCAATCGCTAATGTAGCCATCAAAGAGGTATAAGCACAGATACGGTCATCATGCCCATATCCCATGATCATTGAACGGTCAAGTCCTAAATCACGTGCTTTTCCTGCCGGAACTAATTCGATTTCTGCTGATAAGAAATCGTCCTCTTCAAAATCATATTTTTCTTTTAACAGTTTCAATACATTTGCTTTTACCGCTTCTTTTTCTTCACCATTTAACGGAATGCTTCCTACTAATACATTCAAGCTTTCCCCTTCAATGACTTTTGAAGCTGGTTTTGACATTTGTTCACCTGATAAATGAACTAATAAATCGGAAATCGCAACGACTGGATCATTTTCATCTTCCCCAAGCACGACATCAATCGTTGTTCCATCTTTTTTGCACACTACCCCATGCATCGCTAAAGGCAGAGCTACCCAATGAAATTTTTTAATTCCACCATAATAATGCGTATCCAATAATGCAAGATCTGTATCTTCATATACCGGATTTTGTTTTAAGTCAATACGTGGAGAATCGATATGGGCTCCCAAGATTTTCATTCCGTTTTCCATTGGCTGCTGACCGATGACAAACAGAGCGATCGTTTTATCATAATTATTTGCATAGATTTTATCCCCTGCTTTAAGCGGACTCTGATTCGCAATATAATCTTGGATATTATGATACCCTTGCGCTTCTACAATACGAATTGTTTCTTTAACACATTCTCTTTCAGTTTTACATTTAGAAATATAATCTTTATATCCTTCACAGAACTGAAAAAGATCTTTTAGATTTTCTTCTGTATACGTTTTCCAAACATTCTCTCTCATTTCTCTTTTCCTCCTGTGACTCATTATACCTTTTTTAAAAAGAAAATACCACGAAATCATGGCATTATCTTAAATTCTTTGGGCTCTTTCCAGCATTGCTTTGATGGATTCAGATTTTTCGGCAAAATCCTCCAAGCTGTTGATACGCCAAGTCCAGTTTTGCGTTCCGATTGTTCCCGGAGAATTAATTCGGCTTGAATCATCCAAGCCAAGAAAATCCTGTAAAGGGATGATGACAATCTCTGCTGCTGTCGCGAGTGCCATCTCTAACAGTTCATCAATACTGTAGTCAATGTTTTCTTCAGTCATCCAGCCAAGCAATGTATCGTTATCATGAGTTCCTGTATAATACAGACAGTTTTCGGGAATCTGCTGATTCAATGTTTCTTCAAACGAGAACTGCATGATCTTCATACCCATAAAGCCAAAGCGATCTTTTAATTGATAGACTTCTTCACGCAGATATCCTAAATCTTCAACAATAAGATTTAAATTGGGATAGCGATTGAATAATTCTGTGAATAGGGCATGTCCCGGTGCTTCCTGCCATGATCCGTCACGTGCACCGACTGAATGAACATCTACTTGCCAATACGTATCAAAGGCGCGGAAATGATCCAATCTTAACATATCCACTGTCTGACAAGCCTGCAGGATCTTATCTATCCAATAATTGAAATGTTCCTTTTCTAAAACCTCCCAATTATAGATTGGATGATTCCAGCGCTGTCCGTCAGGATTAAAATAATCCGGCGGTACTCCCGAAACACAGCTTGGCTGGTTATTTTCATCTAATTTAAACAGCTGTTTATTAAAGTAAACGTCCTCACTATTATAGCCTACATAAAATGGCAGATCACCAATGACTTCTATTCCATTGTCATTTGCATATTTTTTGAGTTCCTGCCATTGACGATAAAACAAATATTGCTTAAACGCTTCAAACTCTTTCAATGCATCATCAATTTCAAATTGCTGCCAAGTTGACCATTCATTTTTATTATTTGTTCGATACAGAACCTTAAAGTCACAAAAATGATCCAGCCACCATGTCTTTTCTTTAAAAAGTTTAAAATCCGGATACCAGCGGTGATCCGGTGTAAAGTTTTCAAATGCCTGTTTAAAATAAGGTTCTTTAAAAATCTTTACTCGGCGATAGTCCGCCCAATGTGAATCGAAATGTTCCCATTCTATTTCTTCTAACAATCCATTTTCTTTTAATAAGGTAAGATCGATATAGACAGTTTCTCCCGCAAAACTAGAAATAGTCTGATAAGGTGAATAACTTGAATCTAATGGATTTAAAGGCAAAATCTGCCAATAATGCAGTCCGCTTGCTTTCATATAATCCACAAATTCATAAGCACTTTTGCCAAATGTTCCTACACCATCGATTGAAGGTAAGGAAAAAATCGGCAATAATATTCCTGCTTTCTTCATGCTATGTAGCCTCCCAACTGATTATAAAAGAAGTGTATCTCTACACTTCTTTAAAAGCATAAAAGTATATTTACATTATACAGATTTGCCGCTATATTGAAAGCGTTTTCTAAAAATCAATGAAAATTTCTTCATCCACAATTCTAATTTGCTTAAAGATCACTGGCAGATGCAGCTCATCAAAGGAAAAGATCATCTTGTTATTTTCAATTCTAAAAAAACTGCTTTCTTTTATAAGCGGTGTAATAAAATCAATCAGATTGAACACAAGATATTTATTTTTGGCTTGCCCTTCGACAACCTCAATGATCAGATCTCCGTTTTCACTATTGATCTTCGCTTTAGCATCGATATGGATTTTCAATCCTTTATAATACATTTCAGCATCAAAATAAAGGATATCCTTAATATATAATGTCAGTCTTTCTATATCTACTTTATATTCGTTTCCCAGCCATTTGGCTAAAGGCGTTTTAAAAGCATTGATATCATCAATATTCAGTCTCATAGTTCCCTCCTACTTAAATATATGTACAATCTTTGAAACTATGCTTTGCACTTTTAATGATACACCTCTCATGAATAAGAAAGGACGTCGATAATTCGCAACGATCTCATTTCCTTTAGTTGTGATTTGATCCAAACGTGTCACCGTTTTTTCTAAACGTGAAGCCGTTTGAAGTAGCAGCTTAAACGTAAAAATAAGATTTGCCACCACATAAACTAATGCCATTACTAAAATAATTACACTAAATATTAATAAACAGATTAAAAAATTTGTCATTTTGATCACCTACGCTTATTATACACTAAATTAAAATACATTGACAACAAAAGCAGTCTGTCCAATAAATTCCTAGCATTTTTGTTTTACTATTATGAAAAAATACCCACTTTATTTTTAAAGCAGGTATAATATATATGTTTAAAATATACTAATGAGGAGGAATATATAATGGGATTTCCAAAAGATTTCTTATGGGGTGGCGCTACTGCTGCCAATCAATGTGAAGGTGGTTATCAAGAAGGCGGAAGAGGTTTAGCCAATGTTGATATTATCCCTCACGGAAAAGATCGTTTCTTTGCGATGTCAGGACATATGACAAACTTAGAAACAGATAATGAGCATTTCTATCCGGCGATGGAAGCGATTGATATGTACCATCATTATAAAGAAGATATTGCTTTATTTGCGGAAATGGGATTCAAAACGTATCGTTTATCTATCGCTTGGTCAAGAATCTTCCCTAAAGGAGATGAAACAGAACCAAACGAAGAAGGATTAAAATTCTATGAAGACATGTTTAAAGAATGTCAAAAATACGGAATTGAACCCTTAGTAACAATTACTCACTTTGACTGTCCGATTCATTTAATCAAAACTTATGGCGGATGGAAAAACAGAAAATTAATCAAATTCTACAAACGTTTAGTTACGGTTTTATTTACTCGTTATAAAGGATTAGTAAAATACTGGCTGACATTCAATGAAATCAATGTAATCTTACATTTACCATTCATGGGTGCCGGACTTGTATTTGAAGAAGGAGAAGATGAAACTGCTGCAAAATATTTATCTATTCATCATGAATTAGTAGCAAGTGCTTGGGCAACAAAGATTGCGCATGAAATCGATCCTGAAAATAAAGTTGGATGTATGTTAGCTGCCGGATACAAATATCCATTCACTTGTAAGCCGGAAGATGTTTTTGCCTCTTATGAAGCGAACAGAGAAAACTATTTCTTTATTGATGTACAGTCAAAAGGAGAATACCCTCGTTTTGCATTAAAATTCTTTGAACGTGAAAACATTGATATTCATATGACTGAAGAAGATAAAATCATCTTAAAAGAAAATACAGTGGATTTCATCTCATTCAGCTACTATTCAACAAGCTGTGTTTCAACAGATCCGAAAGATTTAAGCGGGACTGGAAATGCTTTGATGGCAAGTGCTAAAAATCCATACTTGAAAGCAAGTGAATGGGGATGGCAAATCGACCCATTAGGATTAAGAATGACTTTAAATACATTATATGATCGTTATCAAAAACCATTATTCATCGTTGAAAATGGTTTAGGGGCTAAAGATGTGGTTGAAGCTGATGGTTCTATCAATGATGATTATCGTATCGATTACTTAAGAGAACATATTAAAGCGATGAAAGAAGCGATTGATTTAGATGGTGTTGAATTAATCGGTTATACAACTTGGGGATGTATCGATTTAGTTTCAGCATCAACTGGGGAAATGAGCAAACGTTACGGATTTATCTATGTAGACCGTGATGATGCCGGAAACGGAACAGGAGCTCGTTCTAAGAAAAAATCATTTGACTGGTATAAACAAGTTATTGCTTCTAACGGAGAAAACTTAGACTAATAAAAAAGAGTTCATTTCGAAAATGGCGTCAGCGATTTCGATCTGAACTTTTTTATTTAGAATTTTATGATTTTAACGTCATAAGGCAAAAAGGTTAAAGTATCCCCTTTTTGATAAGATTGGTTGGTAAAAAGCTCCTTGCCCTCACGGTCTATTTCGCATTTAAGCGTCTCACGGGAATGATTTAATAGGAATAAGAAATTTCCATTTTTATTTTGACGTATAGTCGTTTCAATTTCCCGAGGAATGCTTATGATCGGGAAAATACCTAATTGTTTTGTCAAGTCATCAAAGAAAGCTTCATAAAAAGCGTCATTGGAACGGGTAGCGATATAATAGGTTTGACCGTCTCCATATTGATTTTTCGTCACTGCCGGCATTCCCGCATAGAAATCCTGCTTATATGTGCTTAATGCTTCCGCCGTTTTAGTATGCAGAAGATCACAGGCGATCATCGCTGGATATATTTGTCCCTTATAATCAAAATAGTTAGAAGTTTCCGGCGGCAAAGCGTCAATTTCTTCTACCCAGATACCTAATAAATCTTTTAAGTGTCCCGGATAAGCGCCTACAACTAAGTCATGATCATCTACATAGCCACTGAAATAAGTGGTTACGAAACTACCACCATTCTTAATATAATCACGCAGTTTTTGATCAAAGCCCTCTTTGCACATATATAAAAGCGGAGCAATGACAATCTTATACTGAGATAAATCATCATCAACGCCTATAATATCAACCGGAATATGATGAGAATGAAAATAATGATAATAGGTTTGTACTTCCTTTAAGTAATTGATATTTTGGCTAGGTCCTGCCGATAATTCGCTGGCCCACCAATTATCCCAATCAAAGACAATTGCCACCTCACTTTGAGTGTATCCGCCTAAGACAGCAGAGCCTAAGTGATCTAATTCTTTTCCCAACTCACTCATTTCTTTAAAGACACGGGTATGTTCATGTCCGCAGTGATCAATTAATGCTCCATGGTATTTTTCACAGGCCCCCTTGCTTCTGCGCATTTGAAAAAACAGAATTGTGTCTGCCCCATGCGCCACTGCCTGATAGCTGTACAGACGCATCACCCCCGGACGCTTCAATGCACAATAAGGATGCCAGTTGCTGACACTTGGGGTTTGTTCCATCAAAGCGAATGGTTTGCCTTGCTTAATTCCCCTCATCAGATCATGGCTGAATGCCACCTGAGACGCAATAGCATCATATTCAGGGTAATTATTCCAAGAGATAAAGTCCATTTCCTTTGCCCATTTTTGATAATCCAATGGTTTATAAGTTCCCATGAGATTAGTAGTAATCGGAATATTCGGTGTTATTGCACGCACTGCCTCCCGTTCCAATCGAAAGCATTCCAACAAGCTTTCACTATTAAAGCGCTTATAATCCAGGCTGATTCCTTGAAAGCTTGAACAGGTACGTCCCGGTCTTAAAAATTCTTCTGATCTTAAATCAGGCAGTACAACATCTTCAAAATCATATAAAGTATGTCCCCAAAATGCCATGTTCCATGCAACATTTAGTTTTTCAATCGTTCCGTATCTTTCCTTCAGCCATACTCTGAAAGCTCGCTGGCAGTTATCACAGTGACACTCTCCACCAAATTCATTGCTGATATGCCAAGCCACAATATTATCATATCCTTTATAGCGTTCGGCGATCTTTGCCGCTAATTTAGGAGCATAGCAGCGATATGTTTTAGAATTCGGGCAAGAGTTATGGCGGCTGCCAAACTGACGCTTGATCCCCTGAGCATCGGCCCTTAAAATATCAGGATACTTTCTTGCCATCCAAGCCGGATGGGCACCGGTTGAAGTCGCTAAGCAAACATTCAGATAATTCTTTTTAGCCATCTCCATGATCTTATCCAGTTTACTAAAATCATAGACCTCTTCACTGGGCTGAAGCATTGCCCAACTAAAAACATTAATCGTGACGGTATCGACATGTGCTAATTTAAAAAGACGCATGTCTTCTTCCCAGACTTCTTCCGGCCATTGCTCAGGATTATAATCTCCGCCAAATAATATCTTTTTTATACGATCTTGTTCAATCATTCTCCATTCCCCTCTTTCTTTTCCTATTATAAACATTCTTCATAAGGATTCTTTATTTTTTCAAATCAATAAAACCATGGTGATTTTTCTTGCAATCTGCATATCAAATCCCATGGCTTTTATTTTGATGAATATCTTTAAAATCAAGAACAACACTGAAGAAACGATTCTCTAATTGAACTCTTACTTTTATCTTAGAATATTCCGCAATCTCTTTAACAATCGCTAACCCCAACCCGGATGAGATATGGATTCTCGAAGGATCTGCTTTATAGAAGCGTTCAAATACTCTTTCAATATCGATAGAGCAGGTCTCCTCAATCTCATTGGTAAAAGAAAGCTCATCCCCACTCTGACGGATCCATATGTTACCTTTTCCATGTAAGAGTCCGTTCATGATGAGATTATCAAAAATACGCTGCAGTAAATCAAGATTTGTTTCGATTGTGTAATCCGGATCATCAAAATGAATCTGTGGCTCAACCCCAGCTTTTACAAACTGGTTGTAAAAACCCGCTAAAGATTGACAGCAGCTCTCATAGAGTGAATAAGACTTTGTCTCCCATGAAGCGTCATTATTCAAAAGTTTAGAATAAAAAAAGAACTGTTCCAGTAAAGTACGGATATCGTCTATTCGCTGTTGAATGATCTGATAGTAAGGCTCATTTTCTTTTGTCGTTTCTTTTTCCTGAAGCATTTGCAGATATCCCTGCACACTTGTTAGAGGCGTTCGCACATCATGAGCAATCGAAGACAGCATTTCTTTAAATTCATTTTCTTTATGTAATTCATTAAGCTGAGCCTGATAGAATTTTTCATACATCAGATTCAGGTTTTCACATAGGTTTGTCATTTCTTTCATTTTCACATCATTCGTGATGATAAAATGGCTTTCTTTATTCAGTTTAGCATGTGTCTGCCGGTTAATATGATGAAGATCAGCCTTTAATTTAATAATAAAAAGGAACAGAATAAAAATAATACCCACTAGCATGATGACAATTACTTTCATTCTATCCCTCCTGTTTTTAAATATCTCTGTGATTGATAACTAAAATACTCAGCACATTGTAAAGAACAATGAAGCCAATTGAACCAAACAGCACACGTATACTTAATACCGGATCATAATACATCGGCATTGACATATACAATTGTGAGATGGTGTAGTTTGATAGATCACTGATGTGCAGTAAATCAAACACTGCATTACATACAATCATTGATAGTCCGGTCGTAACAATAAATGTCAGCAGGATGCCAACCGTTTTATTTCTCGTTAGAGTAGATACAAAGGTCAGCAGAGAAAAAAGTGCGACATTTTGAATGAGCATGATTCCCATATAGCTAATCAGTGCCCCTAAATCACCCCATTCAAACCCTTCTATAAAAAGAAAGCCAAAAGCAGTGGAAATAACATAAGATAAAACAGTGACTACGATACCAAGAAAGAAAGAGACAAGCACTTTATTTAGAATGATCATATTTCTGTTTTTATACATCATGCATGAATTTTTAATATAGCCGGAATTATATTCGCTGCATACGAAGGTTACCATGTAGCTGCCAAAAATCAACATAATGTATTTCGAAGCAAAGCCATAGATAATATGAAGCGGCATATATAAACGAAAATCGATCCAGTTGGAAATGCCAATTTCATGTTCTGTCTGAATTGCCTGAAAACCATATTCGACCTGTGCTCCGCTTTGTGAACGAATACAGATTCCCATAATGATTGTAAATGTTAAGACACTGATATAGAAGTATTTGCTTTTCAACATTCTTCGAATATCCATTTTAAGCAGACTAAGCATGATCCTGCCCCCCTACCTTATTAAGAAAATAGGATTCCAGATCTTGCTTTTGATAATAGATCTGAGATATCTGAATGTTCTGTTTCATCAGCTCCGTATTAATCATCTGACTATCATTTTGGGTAAAGATATGGAGTTCTCCATCTTCCTTGATTTCATAATCTTTGATCCCCAGCTTTTCTTCTAAAATAAACGTTGTCTTTTTTAAATCATTAACTCGCATCGCCAAAAAGCTTTTACATTTTTCAGCGAGTTCTTTTTGCGTAATCTCTTCAATCAATTCCCCATCTTTTATAATTCCATAATGGGTCGCTACTTTATCAAGTTCGCTTAAAATATGACTGCTGATAATAAAGGTCATCCCTTTTTCTTCATTTAATTTTAAAATGGTATTACGTATTTCTCGGATTCCCTCAGGATCTAAACCATTGATTGGTTCATCTAAAATCAATAAATCGGGATTCCCCAGCAATGCCAACGCAATCCCTAAACGCTGTTTCATTCCTAAAGAAAACTGTTTAACCGGCTTTTTATCCTTTGGACTTAGTCCGGACAATATTAACAATGACTCAATCTCCTCTTTATTATTTAAGCCCAGTCCGGTCGCCTTTAACAGCATATTTTCTTTTGCTGACAACTCCGGGTATGCTCCTACATTTTCAATGAGTGCGCCAATACTCCGATACGCTAAATCAAAATCCGGATCATTAAATAATCGAATTTCACCGGAAGTCGGTTTGACAAGTCCGCAGATCATTTTTAAAGCGGTAGATTTCCCAGCCCCGTTTCTTCCTATAAATCCATAAATAGCTCCTTGAGGTACATGCATATTAATCGCATTTACTGCTGTTTGATGTTTAAATTTTTTTGTTAAGCTAATTGTTTCAACAATGTTGTTTTTCATGATTATTCCTCCTTGCAATGTCATTATAGCAAGACGCTTTCAAGGAAGTTGCAAGCAAATCACAAGAAAGTGACAAGATTAAGCATCGGCAAATTTAAAGCCAATGCCCCATACTGTCTGAATATAGTCCTGATCGCTGTATTGACGAAATTTAGCTCGCAGATTACCGATATGCGTGTTAATAATTCTTTCATCTCCGTAGTAGTCATCTTCCCAAGCATATTCATAAATTGCTTGTTTTGTAAACACTTGATTAGGGGATTCCATTAATAAACGAAGGATATTAAATTCATGCTTTGTCAATGCCACTTTATGGTCATCGATCATGAGTTCAACCGTCATCAGATTTAATCGCATATTTTTTATTTGAAGGAGCTGATTGGTGCCACCGTTTCTTTTTCTAAGCTGAACATGCACCCTTGCCAGCACTTCCTTCAAGACAAACGGCTTACATATATAGTCATCTGCTCCCAGCTCCAATACTTCAACACGGGTATCTACCGTATCTTTAGCAGAAAGGATAATCACCGGTGTATCACTTTTCTTCTTAATCTGTGTGAGCAATTCTTCGCCGGTTAATCCTGGCAGCATTAAATCCAACAGGATTAGATCAAATGTTTCACTTTTCAGCAGCAGCAAAGCTTCCGTTCCCGAAAAAGCCTGCATACATGAATAGCCGTCATTTTGCAGGTACTGATATAGCATATCATTGATATCCTGCATATCTTCAACAATTAAGATGGCTGACATCATCATTCCTCCTATCTGTTTTCTAAATATTATAGCATACTCTTTTCTATAGAAAAACACTTCCGTAGAAGTGTTTTAGGATATTTTCATTATTTAGGGTATATGATGTGGTAGTGATTTTCTTTCAAATCCACTTCTACCACGATCCCATTGGCAAAATAACTACGTTGCTTATGCCAGCATCGATCGATAAATTCATGACGCACCATTTCTTCTTTTGCCACTTTTTCCTGCAGCGTGCTGACCACACGATAACGAGCAATTTTATGATCGAGTGCTTGCTGGTAGGATTCGTCAAAGAATGCTCCATCAATATTTGGATAGGCTCCATCTTTATCAAGATAAGCGGCACCCCCATTTAAAAGAGCGTAAAGCATATAATCTTCTTTTCCTTCCGGTTCATCCATGTACCATGGGATGATCAGACAATCATGATAAACAAGATTAAATAAAGGAATGGGTATACCAAGACGCGGTGCATCCGGTGCGCTCATCATAAACTGATAAGGAGCATAATGACAAAAGACTAAAGAACGCATAGCAAAGTCACTCGCTTCTTCCGAGCTTGGCAGAATATTGATCGAATGCAGATAATCGAAACAGGCATTACGATATCGAAGGCATTCTGCCCGATCCATCTTATGCCATGGGTGATAGCATTGATCTGCTTCATTGCAGGTAAATACATCTAAGTAGCTGGCTTCTAAATGAATGCCATGTCTTAAAATTTCTTTAAAATTGCGTTTAACATAATAAGATGCCTGACTGGCACATAGATAGGACTGATGTCCGCCTGCCCAACGGCTCATTTCAAAAATTGAACCATCTTGATGAGTCAAGGCAAAATTCTTATCGAATGTCTCAGCACTGAAATAATAGTCACGGTATTGATCGTGCAGTCCTAACATATAATGACAGTTTTTGATTGTATCGCTTAAAGCTTTTAGACCTTCCCAGCCACCAGCCTCAATGCAAGCCGGCAAATAATCTGGATGCTGATTATCATACCCGGGCTGTGCCCATCCGTCTAAATGAAGATAAAGTTTATTAATGCCCTTTTTATAGTAATTATGAATTTCTTGTTCTCGGATAGAAAAAGGAATCAGCGTGTCATTCTTTTCGGGATTCTCTGCGTCATAAAATTCAGAATCTTCACAGATATGCGTTTTGATGCCTTTATGCACAAATGCAGCTCCAATTAGTTTATCTACCAATGGATTTCTGGCAGCCTTTTCTTTTAGTGTTGTCAATAATCCAATTTCTTTTGCATATTGACGGTATACCTTACATAGTTTTGTTGGATCTGCCTCTTTAATAAAGGTAAAACGAACCACCCGGCGATATTCCATATGCTCAAAACGGGCGAGATGATACATTCCTAAATGCGTATAAGGTCCATTTTGAGGATGATCAATCATATAGCCGCCATCACTTGGGGATAGATGAATCGCTATATAGCCTATCTTATCTTTGACTTGGGCAAACCATGGCATATAAGCAGCACAGCTATTCAGCATGCCATCAAACGGAAGTTTTTGCAGCGGTGTCTCCCATGTATTGGGAATCAAAAGCCCTTGATGATAATTAATCAATGAATAATGATCTTCTTTTCTTTCATCAAACTCCATGAACGCCGGGAAATAAACTTTAGAAACCGCTGTCTCTTCCTTTAAAGGAATCCATTCAAAATAGATATTCTGAGTGCTTTCTTCTACCCAGATGATCGTTTCAAAGCTGACATCTGCATTCTCGAACTCTTCATAGCGAGTACAAATGCCACTGCCTACACCACTTTGATAAGGCGTCTGTGTTATTTGCTTAGCTTCTTCAAAATGAATTTGAGTTTCATCTGCCAATATAAAATAGTGAAAAGAAGAACACCATTTTGTTTCTTCAAACCAAATAGTGAACTGATCTTTTCCTACTTCTAATTCAAGCTGCTGAGTCTTAATGTGCATCTTTGATCAGCTCCTTGAATTCTTCAATATCCTCGATGATCGTCTGCAGTGATGTTTTCCAGAATGCTTTATCCTTTAGATTAATACCAATACTCATGGCAACATCTTCCAGAGTAGCTTTTCCTGTATATGCCAAGAATTGCTCATACTTTTCGGCAAAGCCAGGACCTTCCTCTTTATATTTGGCATACAGTCCTTTCGCTAATAATAAACCAAAGGCATATGGGAAATTATAGAAGTTGCTGTCGGCATAATAATAGTGAGGCTTCCATGTCCACATATAAGGATGCAGATAGTTTTCATCCAATCCGTCTCCATAAGCAGATTTTTGGGCATCTGTCATCAATGTCTTGATACGTTCAACACTTAATGCACTGACAGCACGTTCTTCAAACAAATGCTTTTCAAATAAGAAACGAGAATAGATATCCACGATAACCTGTGTACAGCCGCTGATTTCAGTTTCCAAAATAGCTAAAGCTTCATCACGCCCGGCTTCTTTAATTGCCGCTTTTTTAATGATGGTTTCACTGAACGTTGAAGCCGTTTCTGCGATTGGCATTGGATAATCAGCATTTAATTCGGTTTGTTCTTTTAAACATTCGCCATGGAATCCATGTCCCAATTCATGAGCCAGCGTCACTACATCATTAAAACTGTCTCCATAATTCAATAAGAAACGACTTTGTTTAATAAAATGCAGATTTGAACAGAATGCTCCGCCTACTTTACCGGCTTTCGGATAAACATCGATCCAGCTTTTATGAATTGCTTCATCGGCAAAGGAAGCTAAATGAGAAGAAAAGGTACGAAACTGATTGACAACAAAAGCAGAGCCTTTTTCATAATCAAATTTCATATCGGCATCTACGACCGGTGCGTAGAGTTCATAAAAAGGCAAGCCATTTGAATAGCCAAGGTGAGCCGCCTTTGCTTTTAAATAATTGCGAAATGCCGGCAATGATTCCTCAATAGCTTCTAGCATTACCTCTAAAGTCTCCTGTGACATACGTGATGAGATTAGCGTTCTTTCCAAAGGTGACGCATACCCACGCAAAGCACATTCCGTCAATACTTCCCCTTTGATCCCGTTTAAACAAGCAGCTACCCCTTGTTCAATGCTTTTATAAGAAGCAATTTCAGCTTCATATGCTTTTTTTCTCACTTCTTTATCTTCATCATACGCCATATTAAGCACCATCGTTAAAGGCAGTTCTTTATCATCCACTTTGACTTTATGTGTAGAAATTAACTGATCCTTTAGTTTTGCCCAAGCGTTGCTTCCGGTGTTTCTCATATTGGCAATGATATTTTCTTCTTTTGCGGATAAGCTGTAGCGATCCATTGCAACAATTTCTTTAATGAAAAATTCATGTGTCTGCAGCAATGAAGAACTCTGAATGCAGGCATCAAGATCCTCTATATCAGCGATCCACTTTTCAATCTTTGTCATTGGTTCAACGATATTTGTCAGCATCCCTTCAATAATATCACTGTACTTTAAAGCCTCGGCATTCGTTGTATCGACACTCAATGTCAAAGAAACATAACTTCCTAAACGGCTGGTCAAAGCTGAAAAGTCAGATAATTTCTGAATATATTCTTCTAATCCGTCCACTGCCAATAAACTATGAATACGTGTTTCAAATACTTTAAAATCTTCAATTTTCTTTTTTAATTCCTCGACATCACTTAAAAATGATGAATCTTCAAATGATGGATAAATTTCGGTTAAATCCCAATCTGTCGACATAGTGACACCTCCTTTATTCATTATACACAATCACTTTTCAAATTACACGCATATGACAAATAAAAAGCACACCAAAGTGCGCTAAATTAAAAGAAACGAAACGATTGCCGGGATAGTAACAACCGAGATCAACGTGGTAATAAAGACAGACTTAGCTGCCAGTTCAACATCCCCGCCATATTCCTGACTAAACAGCACCGCACTGTTCGCCACAGGCATTGCCAGCATGATCAGTGTTATGCCTAAAATATAGCTATCCTGAATAAACAATTTCAAGATGGGAAAAGCAATAACCGGTATCAGGATCTGTTTAATAATGGTATAAGGGTAAAGACGAAACTCACTGAAAATAGATTTAACATTAATATTTGCTAATGTTGCCCCGATTAAAAGCATAGCGATCGGAGTTGTGATCGATCCCACCATATCGCAAGTTTCAGCAATGATTGAAGGAGTCTGAATATGTAAGAAATAAATCAGCAATGCAATCAAACAGGCAATGATCCCCGGTGAGCGCAAGTTTTTCAGCTGAAAGCTGGTTTTTGCCCCACTGCCTAGATTGATAAGATAAATACCTATTGTATACACAAAAATATTAAAGATCATATTAAAGATTGCCGTATAAAACACTGCCCCATTTCCAAAAATAGCTTTCATGACCGGAAATCCCATGAATCCAATATTTGAAAAAACGGTCATAAAAATATAAAGTCCGGACTGCTGGTGAGGGACACGCAAAAGTTTCGTAATGATGATCCCTAAAAGCGGCAGCAGCACATACACAATAATGGCTACAACAAAGACAAACAAAACTGTATTGGCATCTTGCAGATTATCATTTCCCATAACAGATGATAAAATTAAAGCCGGTGTCGTCACCGTTAAAAGCAGGGTATTTAACTTTTTATTGAATACCTCATCTAGTACATGTGTCTTCATTAATAAATATCCTAATCCAATGACCATAAAAAGCTGAATCATCTGATTAATCACAACTTGTATATCCATCTTATTCCTCCCAATGATAAGAAATATAGTAGCATTATTTAACGGGTTTCGACTTTATTTTAATATTTAGAAAATCAAACCTCTTTTTGAAATAGAATTGAAATGGGGTATGATATAATAAATAAAGGAGGATATGAGATGGAGCTTATTGAGTATAATGACAATGATCAAGACTTACTGGCAAACATGATTACTGAATTTAGTATCAAGCATTTAGAAATGCTGAAACATCCCTATAAAAAAGAACAGATACTGGCGGAAGCTTATGCTGAAATTCAGAATTATAAAAAAGAACCCTATAAAATATATATGGGAAAAGTAAAGGATAAATTTATTGGCTTTATGATCTTAGAATACCGCAGCAAGCAGGTTTGCTGGATTGAAAATCTGTTTGTTTTAAAGGGACAGCGTAATCAAGGCTATGGCAGTCAAATGATTTCAGAAGCCAAAACGCTGGTTCAAAAGGAAGGCTGTGAAGCCTTATCAATTGACGTTGTTCCCAGAAACTGCGATGCCATCCGTCTCTATTTAAAATTAGGGTTCGATTCATTGAGCATGATCACATTAAGACAGGATTTTAATCAAAGTTATCGTGATCAAAAAATTGATATTTTAGGCAATACCTTTAAATATTAATAAAAAACTTTAAGATTCTTTAATACAGGCTTATAAAAGCAGACAACAAAAATAATTCATCGAGTCTATAAGGCTCGACCTGTAATATATCTTAAAGTTTTTAATATTAAACAGATAACTCTTTTTCTACAATAGATTTTAGTAAGTGATAATCAAAAGGAGATTTATTTTGAGGAATCCACATTGATATATTAGTTTCAGGCAAATCCTCTGCAACGAAGCAATGGAGATTTTCTTGGCTGACTATCAGCTTTTGGGGTAACAGAGAAATTCCACCCTCTACAAAGACTGTCCGCACGATGGCTTCTACAGTATCCATCTCTATAAGAATAGGCTGAGTCGTATGATGAGTTTGCCACCAGTTCAAAAGAACACTGCGATAAGGACAGCTTTCAACGTTATTAACAATAAGTGGATATTTTTTAAAATCGGCAAACGTCTGACAACTGACAGGAGCAATGAAAACTAAATTCTCTTTTATTTGATATATCTTTTGAGCTCCACTGAACATAGAGGAACGATTGGTGATCACACAATCCAACTGTTCATGAGCGAGCCGGTATTCTAATTCTTCTTGCTGAAGAGTCATGATTGAAAAAGAAATATGTGGATACTGATGCTGATAAGCCTGAATACATTTAGGAATAAGATATCCAGCAAGTGTCTGAGTTGTACCGATTCTTAATGTTTCAGGACGGTTTTGAAAAGAGGTCAACGTCTGATCCATCAACAAAAGAATCTGTTCTGCCTGAACAAGCAAAGCTTCCCCATCCTTAGTTAATGAAACCCCATTACTGTGACGAATAAATAAGGTAGTATTGAGTGTTGATTCCAGCTTTTTTATATGAGCGGTTATATTGGATTGAACATAGCCCATATTTTTAGCTGCTTTGGAAATAGATTGAGTATATGCCACTTCTTTAAATATTCTTAAATCTAAACTTTCCATTCAAATTCCCCCTATCATTTTAAATGATATCTGTCATCATTACCAACTATTATACAGAAGATAAAAACGAAAGTATAATGGAATTGTAAAGGAAAACCCCTTTAACAGAAAGAAGGAAAAATGATGATCGCTATGCAATATAAAATCGTATTACCTAATGACTATGACATGAAAAGGATTTACCAAAGAGTTGCCGATAATGGAAACAAAACAGATGGTTTTAGAGATTTACTATTCAAAGCCTACCTTGTTGCCAATAAAGAAAATACGCATCACTGCCAAAACGAATATTCACCTCTTTATGTATGGAAAAGTAATGAAGGCATGAATACATTTATCTTCAATGGCTTTTATAATAATATTCTTCAATCATTTGGCTGGCAGACCATTCATATATACGTTGTGCTTCACTGTCATTTAGAACCCGATTTTAACACCTCTAAATATGTGCTGGCTTATGAGAGAAAAATAAACCCGGCTTCAAGCATGAAAGCCCCTGCCTTTTCCTATAGCCCCAAAGATTGTACGGGTAAAGTCTTAGTTTATAGTCCTGAAACTTGGAGTTATGTAGAATACTATTTTTTCTTTGTTCTCCCAAAAATATGTTCTGATGGCAGACTTTACAATCTTCTGCACCTATCTTTATAGAAAAGGAGAGCCAAGCTCTCCTATTTCATCATTAAAAACACAAAATACACAGCATAACTGATTAACATCATTGCTCCGCTGGCACGATTCAGAATCCTTTTTCTTCCACACGTAACATAAAGCAATACTGCTGATAAAATCGCAATAACCGTATCCACCAAGAATGCCTGACCATAAGGAATCGCGGTTGGCGATACCAATCCGGCAATCCCTAATACAAATAGGATATTAAAGATATTGCTGCCGACAATGTTGCCGATCGCAATTTCATTATTGCCTTTGCGAACAGCGGTTACCGAAGTAATCAATTCCGGCAAAGAAGTTCCAAAAGCGACGACAGTTAATCCGATGACACGATCACTGACTCCAAAAGCACTGGCGATGGTCTTTGCTGAATCAACAGTTAAATGACTGCCTGCCACAATAAAGAATAATCCAATTAAAATAAACAGTAACAATTTAGGAAGGGTATCTTTTTCTTCTAATAATACAATCTCCTCTGATTCTTCTTCATCACTATTTTTTGCAAGTCTGAATAAATAAAATAGAAACAAGCCAAATAACCCGATTAAAATTAAAGCGTCAGCATGACTTAGACTATTTCCTAACCATCCCAGTCCTAAGAGGACAGCGGTAATTAAAATCACAAACGGAATCTCATAATGATAGGTGCTGCGATTCACTTTCAGATTATGAATTAAAGAACACACTCCTAATACTAATAAAATATTAAGAATGTTGCTTCCGACGATATTACCGATCGTTATTCCGGAAGCATTGTTAAATGCTGCAGTAATGCTGATTGCGGCTTCAGGAGCGCTGGTTCCCATTGCCACAATGGTCAATCCAATAACAAGCATCGGAATATGGAACTTTTGAGCGATCTTGCTTGCAGCTATCACAAAGATATCCGCCCCTTTAATAAGTCCATAAAATCCAATGATTAAAATGCCAACTGCAATCAATAACTCCATTTTGATTCCTCCACTTAAAAATGACTAATGCTTACGCACAGTCATATATAAATAAATCATAGCATATGTGTTGATGACTTGTCTATCTTCTTTTTGTGTGACTTAGAAATACCGGCTTGTCTTGGCTCGACAATGGTCGAAAACACGATTTGTGTCATCGTATCGCCAAACTTCTGCAGCTTGCCTATAAACAAATCCAGCTTCTGCGTACTGTCAAAAGCCACCTTGATTAGCATCGAATAATCCCCCGTAACACAGCAGCATTCCAAAACATTCGGAATTTTCGCAATAAACTCATAAAACTCCGGTTTCCTTGATGGTTTCATTGCTACATGAATGAAAGCTTTGATCGGATAGCCTGCCTTATCTAAATCCAGCTGTGCCTGATATCCATGCAGAAATCCATGCTCCTCGAGCTTTTCGATACGCGTTGAAACTGCCGGTGATGATAAATTGACAATTGCCGAAATCTGTTTAATTGAGATACGCCCATTTTTAGCTAAAAGGTTTAATATCTCGGCATCAATTTCATCCATTATTTCGCCCCCTCTTAATATGATAAGTGTACTACATTTAATTAATAATTTAAAGGCTGAACTTTATTAAATTAAGTTACGTCCGCCAATTTTAAACAATATTTTAAGTTTGAGTTAAACTATTTACGTTCTTCGAGTGAAGTGGTAAAGTCATACCATCACAGATGAGGGGGATTTAAAAATGAACACAAGATTAGAAAGTGACTCAATCGGTGCAATGGAGGTACCCAGTGATGCTTATTATGGGATCCATTCACTTAGAGGAAAAATAAACTTTCCGATTACCAACAAACAATTATCTAAAGAAATGATCATTTCTTTAGCTGAAATAAAAAGTGCTGCTGCTCAGGCGAACTATCTAGCCGGAACACTGGATGAAGAAAAAAAGAACGCCATTGTTAAAGCCTGCAATGAAATCATCGAAGGAAGATGGCATGAGCAATTTATTGTAGATCCTATTCAAGGTGGGGCCGGAACTTCAACAAACATGAATGCTAACGAAGTGATCGCCAACCGTGCTATTGAAATCCTAGGGGGAACATTAGGTGATTATTCAATGATCCATCCTAATGATCATGTTAATATGGCACAATCTACAAATGATGTATATCCAACATCAGGAAAATTAACGATTTTAAAATTATTGCCATTATTGTTAGCGGAATTAGAACGTTTATCAACATCTCTGCAAAATAAGGCGATTGAATTTGACGGCATTATCAAAATGGGGCGTACTCAGCTGCAAGATGCAGTCCCTATTCGTTTAGGTCAGTCATTCAATGCTTTTAATTCAGTGATCAAAAGAGATATTAAACGTATCAAAGCTGTTGAAGAAGATATGCGTGTTTTAAACATCGGCGGAACAGCGGTCGGTACGGCGATCAATGTAGACCCTGTTTATTTAGACACCATTGTCTCACTGTTATCAAAAGTAACGGGAGAACCCTTAGTTCAGGCAGAGGATCTCATTGATGCAACCCAAAATTTAGATGGGTTCGTTCATGTTTCCGGTGCTATCAAAACATGTGCTGTTAACTTATCGAAGATGGCAAATGACCTGCGTTTATTATCCAGTGGTCCTAAAACCGGAGTAGCAGAAATCAATTTGCCCCCAATGCAGAATGGATCTTCTATCATGCCGGGAAAAGTAAATCCGGTTATTCCCGAAGTAGTTACACAGGTCGCTTTCAATATTATCGGCAACGATATGACAGTAACGATGGCAGCTGAAGCCGGACAAATGGAATTAAATGCTTTTGAACCGATCTTATTTTATAATTTATTTGAAGGAATCACGACCTTGACCGGAGCTATTCAAACATTTATTGATCATTGTATTTCCGGAATTACAGCGAATAAAGAACGCTGTGAAGATTTATTAAATCAAAGTGTTGGAACGGTCACCGCATTATGTCCATATATTGGGTATAAAAAAGCTGCTGATTTAGCTAAACGTTCTTTAAAAAGTGGAAAGAGAGTAAAGGATCTGCTTGTCGAAGAACATATTTTAGAACAAAACGAGTTAGAAAAAATATTGAATCCGGAAAAAATGACAGAACCGGTTCATTCTACTATGCGCTAATTAAAGAATCCGTGAGGATTCTTTTTTTAATATCAAAAATTCATAAGTACCGCCATTTGATTTGCGAGTGATGACGGCTTCTCCCCATTTCCTTCATAATTTTTCTGTCTGAACAGCAGCTCAAACCACTTTTATTACTTATACTTTCAGTAATAAAAAAATACAGAGAATACTCTGCATTGAATTGACAATCAGTGATGATCCAAATATTGGATAAAGCTGTCATAATCTGATTGCTCATAAATATCAATAATATGTTCAAATGTATCAAATATTTCTTGTAACATCAGCAGCATAGTTTTTTTATCCTGATCATTCTTATATAAAACAGTAATCAGGATATGCACCGGAAAAGGTACTTCTAACTCAATTGCTCCATTCAAAGAGATAAAAACAATCTGAGAAGCAGCGGCATAATGATCCACCGGGCAAAGCAGAGCGATGGATCCCTCTTTTGTTATTGGGGCCAGCTTGACTCTTTCCTCGATCACCGAAGCTGCATTATCGATCATTTTATAATCATTAAGATGTGACACTAAAAAATTAAATAGCTGATCCGTATTTTTAAACTTCTTATTTACAAAGAAGTTTTCAGGCGAAAAGAATGTCTGTACATCACTCAGCAGTTCATATTTACGTTTTCTTTGAAGATAACTTTCCTGATTCGTATAAATAGGTAAATTCTTGACAAAGCCATTATCATAAATCTGAAAAATCGGCAAAGAAACCATAATCACCGAATAATGATCAAGTTTAAATGGCTCAAAAGTAAAGATCAAATCCGGCTTAAATGCCCGAATTTTATCTTGATCTTTAAAAGTGAATGAAGCTAATATTTCATTAGATTGTTCATTTTTAAACAACGAGATAAACAATTCTGCGGTAAGATCAAAACGTGGCACTGCAATGGCAATCTTTGTCTTCTTTCCATAGTATTGAATATTCGCATTCTGCAAAAACAAACAAAAATACAAAGCCAACATGCCTGTTTCTTCTTCATAAATCTCTTGATGAGGGAAAAAGTATTGGATAAACTCGAGACTGATTTCATAACCTAAAGAACTATTCAGACGATAGTAGGCAAATCCTATATTGGTATGCTGATAATGCTCATGAATACGTTTATTTAAATAAAGCAAATGTTTTAAGAATTGTTCATATAAAATAAAGTTCAATGTTAAATCGCATTGATATTTTTCTATCATTCTCTGATTAAAGTGAGTAAGCCGTTCTCGAATCGTTAATTCCAATCCATCGCTGGGAAGAATTACCGTCATTGTTAATAAATCAGCAAAATAACAAACTTCTTTAGAGTTAAGTGAATCTAAGTTTTCTGTCTTATTAAAAATATCTGTCGCCACATTGACAGCAAGCAGTGGCAGACTTTTTTCATCAATATCGATCAAACATGCTGTTTCTGTTTGTCTTGTGATGATTAAGCCTAAATAATGACTTAAAAAACGGATAACATTCTCATTATATTGAATTTCATAAACATCAAAAGTATCTTGAATATTTTTCTGATGAATAGGATTTAGTTCCATATAAATCCCAGTATCAATCATTAATTTTCTTTTTTGATATTCAGATCCGGTAATGTATAACCCTAAATAAGGTTTAGAAAGAATCTGTAATCCATATTTGCCTAATTTTTCTTTTAAATGTTTAATCGTTTTATTAATGGTTCCTTTACTGACATAATAGCGGCTGCACAGTTCATCTATTTTTATAAAAGGAGACTGAAACAATTCAGACAGAATATCAAATTCTATGCTTTTTAAAGCGTATTCTTTTTTTAATAAAACATTTTTTGAAAATAAAGTCTGATCTTCAATGATTAATTGATATCCAACCGAACGAATTAAATCGATATGACAGCCCAATGTTTCACTTTGATCGTTAGCCTCGGCAATAATCGTACGTATTGTACGGTCACTTAAAGCGGTTATATAGGATAATTCACGTAATGATAATACTCTTGAATGACTATACAGAAATCTTAAAAACTCAATGATATTCATTGTTTTTTTCCTCCGTATTATTATATATACGAGAAATAGATAAAAAAATCAATGCACATCCACAATCTCGCAACAATTTTTACATTATATAACTTATATAAGAGTAATTTCATTATCCCTGATCATACAGTGATCTAAATAAAACAAGACGTATATTTTCCATAATGAATCTACTGAACTTTCAACTTCCAGTCCTTTTTTATTTTCAGCATGTGATATGAATGATGTCTTTCTGATAAATTCGAATATCTCATACTAATATTCCCCCTATCATATAAAAGACAACTTTAGCCACTCCGCACATGACCATGACTGCAATTGGATTCCATTTTTTATACTGCAGCAATATTACTGCTGCAATAAATAAAAACACCATATCTAAATGCAGAGTAGCTGTATTATTGAAAAAAGCGGTATTTAAAATTGCGACACCGGCAGTTGCAATCATGGCTACAACGGCAGGTCGAAGAGATCCTAAAATACCCTGAAGCAAAGACATTTTACGATATTTTAAATAGATGTAAGCTAACGCTGAAACAATGATGCAGGAAGGCAGAATACACCCTAAAGTTGCGACAATGGCACCGCCAAATCCAGCTACTTTCAGACCAACGAATGTAGCAGAGTTTATTGCGATTGGTCCCGGTGTCATTTGTGAAATCGTGATTAGATCAGTGAACTCTCCAAGAGACAGCCATTGATGAAATGAAACGATCTGATCTTGAATCAACGGAAGTGCTGCATACCCACCACCAAAGCTGAATAACCCGATTTTAAGAAAACTTATAAATAGTTGAATAAAGATCATAGTATCCCTCTCTTTCTTTGATACAGAGCCTGTACAGTGCCAAATAAAGCACAGCTGATGACCACATACATCACATTCACGTTAAAACAATATGTCGCGATAAAAGCAAGTGCCATAATGACTAAAGAAATCCGGTTCTTCTCTTTAACAATCCCCACTGCCATATCATAGACTACTGAAGCAATCACCGCTCCTACTCCTGCCTGCATCCCTTCCAACATTAATTTCACAAAAATATTAGATTGAAATGCAACATAAAAATAAGAGATAACGGAAATAATCACAAACGGCGGCAGAATTGTCGCAATAATAGATACGATTACCCCAGCAAAACCAGCTAATTTATATCCCACTACTATGGCACCATTGACCGCGATAGCCCCCGGTGAAGACTGGGCAATAGCCACTAGATCCAACATTTCTTTTTCATCTATCCAGCCATAATCATCAACAAACTTTTTCTTCATCAAAGTTACGATGACATAGCCCCCACCAAAGGTGAAGGCACTTAAATATAGTGTCGAAAAGAAAATTTTCTTCAATCTTTTTAATTTCATTTTTTTAATCCCCCTTATTTGAATGATATGTCGTCTTGATTCATTTGTAAAATAGTATTATTATATGAAATAGATAGGTATTTACCTATAAGGAGGATACAATGACATTACGCCATCTTAAAATATTCGTTTTAGTATATCAGCTGCAAAATATCACGAAAGCAGCTAAAACGCTGCACATTGCTCAGCCCTCTGTCAGTATAGCAATCAAAGAATTGGAAAATTATTATGGAATTATACTTTTTGACCGCATCAATAAACGCATATACCCAACACAGGTCGCACATAATCTTTATGGCTATGCTATCCATATCATTGATTTGTATGAAGAAATGGAAGTTAACATAAAAAATTGGGAGGACGATAGTCCTCTTAAGATCGGCTGCAGTATTACGATCGGAAACTTTATTTTTCCACAGCTTATTAAAGTATGGCAAAAAAAACTGCCAAAAATTAAATTTAAAATCGTTATTAATAATTCTCAGATTATTGAAGATCTCTTATTAAATAACGAAATTGATATTGCCTTAATCGAAGGAGAAGGAACCCATCTAGAACAGCTTATTCAAACCCCTTTTCTAAGTGATCGGCTCTGTCTGATTGCTTGTCCTAATCACCCCCTAACCAAAATCAAAAGTATTTCTCTTGAAAAACTGATAACTTTTCCATTTTTATTACGTGAGTCAGGAAGTGGGGTCAGAGGATTAATCGATGCCTTATTTCTAACGCACCATATCCAGCTAGAACCGATTCTTGAAAGTGCCAGCACTCAGGCTATTGTAAGAGCCGTCCATGAAAATATTGGCATATCGATTCTGCCTTATTTAATGGTAAAAGAGGATATCGCTAAAGGCACAGTGATCGAATTGCCATTAAAAGATTTAGACCTATCCCGTCAATTTTCCATCATTCACCATAAAAACAAATATCTAACTCGTCATACCTTGCAGTTTATTAAAATCTGTCAGATATGGGCTGAAAACAAGACATAAAAAAGAGCGGTAGTTTTCACTACTCGCTCATTTTTTATTCTGCGTTGGCGTTTTGTTTGTTTGATACCATTACGAATGGTGTCCAAAGAATAACTAATCCAACAATTTCAATTACTTGGTAAATGGCAGATTTAATACCTCCACCTGTTGCTAAGAATGGATATAAAACTGGTGGTGTTACCCAAGGCGCTGATAAACAAACTCTTTCAATAATACCGATATCCATCAAAATGTAAGACAATATAGCTAAGATCACTGGACCTGCTACGAATGGCAACATATAGATTGGGTTCATTACGATTGGTACACCAAATGTGATTGGTTCGTTGATTTCGAATAATCCTGGTGCTACTGAGATTCCGATAACAGTACGTTCTGCTTGTACTTTACCGAAAATTAAGATTGCAATAATTAAACCGATAGTAGATCCTGATCCACCAATAGTAGAATAAACCCCAACACCATTAATGATATTAGGAATTTCTGTTCCAGTTTTTCCTGCTTCATAGGCTTGAGTATTTTCTAATAATAATGGTGTAAAGATTGGAGTTGTTACTGATCCTACAATGTTTGCCCCATGTAATCCGAATACCCATAAGAAGT
>NZ_JBKTEM010000018.1:0-29326 GCF_047239305.1 Beduini sp. | reverse complement strand
AAGAGAGGACACCTTTGATATTTCGAAGGTGTTTTCTTATGTGTGTTTTATATTAACAAATAATTGTGAGGATTAATTATGAGAAAGTTTACAGGAAAATCATTAGATGAATTATTAAAGAAAATTGCTGAAGAGGATAAATGTCCAGTAGAAGAAATCTCATATGAAATTTTAGAAGAAAAATCTGGATTTTTAGGAATGGGAAAAGAAATTACAATTTCTGCATTTACTAAAAAAGATATTAAAGATTTTATTTACGATTACATTATGGAATTTTTTGATAATATTGGAATGGATGTCGCATTAGAAATTTATGAGGAAGAAGAAAATTTCTATAAAGTTATATTAAATGCTTCAAACAATGCTGTATTAATTGGTAAAAATGGACAGACATTACAAGCAATCAATACTGTATTAAAATCAGCTGTATCAGGAACATTTAAAAAACGTATTTCAGTTTTAGTAGATGTAAATGGATATAAAAATGATAAATACAAAAAAGAATGTCAATTAGCAACACGTGTTGCTAAATCTGTAATTCGTACAAAAACAGATGCTATCTTAGATCCAATGCCTAATGATGAAAGAAAAGCAATTCACAATCATTTATCAGGATGGAAACATATTAAGACTGAATCTGAAGGTGAAGGAAGAGACAGACGTTTAAAAATTATGTATGTTGAATAAGAACTATCAAAAAGATAGTTCTTTTTTCTAGATAAAATGATAATATAATAATCGTATTAGGAGTGAAATAATGAAATTAATTGTAGGACTTGGAAATCCAGGAAGAGATTATGAAAAAACAAGACATAATACTGGTTTTATGGCTTTAGACTTAATTGCTAAAGAATTAAATATTAGTGTCACAAGTGAAAAATTTAAAGGATTATATGGAAAAGGAAATGTAAAAGGTGAATCTGTTATTTTATTAAAACCACAAACATATATGAATTTATCTGGAGAATCAGTAAGAGCAGTAATGGATTTCTTTAAAATAGATAAAAAAGATTTGTTAGTAATTTATGATGATTTAGATTTACCAGTTGGAAAAATAAGACTTCGTGCAAAAGGTAGTGCAGGAGGTCAAAATGGAGTAAAAAATATTATACAACATTTAGGAAATCAGGAATTTAACAGGATTCGTGTAGGAATTGGAAAAGATTCTAGAATTCCAACGGTTGATTATGTACTTGGAAAAACAAGAAAAGAAGATTTAGTAGAATATGAAGAAGCATTAGTAGATGCAAAAAATGCGGCTATTTATTTTATAAATCATGATTTTGATGAAACAATGAATCGCTTTAATAAAAAATAAAGCGATTCATTTTATTTTAAAAATAAATTTAAATTTTTGATAAAACAAAAATTTAAATTATAATGAAATTAAATTAAATATGATATACTTCATTTAGCGAGGTAATAATATGAATGTTAAAGCAGTGTTTTTAGATATTGATGGAACATGGTATGATCATAAAACCAATCAAATTTTTAAAGAAAATATAGAAGCAGTAAAAAAATTACAAGAAAAAGGAATTAAAGTAGCTTTATGTAGTGGAAGACCAAAAGAAATGGCTGCGGATCTTCATGTATTTGAAAATATGAATTGGGATGGTTATATTGGAGTAAGTGGTGGAGTAGTTCATGATGAAAATTTAAAAATCATTTATCGAAATACATATACACAAGAACAATTAAAAGAAATATTTAAAATTGCAGAAGAAAATAATTTTTGTTTATTTTCTTTTGGAGAATATGAATTTATGACAAAACCACTTAATGAAATTAGTCAGAAATTTATTGATCAATATCATTTAAAAACACCAGAAGTAAGAACATGGAAAGGTGAAAATTTAACTTATATAAGTGCACTGGGAAGAGATTTACCTGAACTTCAAGTTTTCAGAGGAATCGAAGGAATTCGATTTACAGCTTCTACCACTTATGTAATTGATTTTATTAAAGAAAATGTAAGTAAAGCAGAAGCAATAGATTTTCTAATGAATTATTGGGGAATTAAAGGATGTGATTATATTGCTTTTGGAGATTCAATAAATGATATTCCTATGATGCAGGCGGCTACATTAGGTATTGCAATGGGAAATGCAGAAAAAGAAACAAAAGATGCAGCAGATTTGGTAATTGGACCTGCTGATACACCTGCAATTGCGCAAGCATTAATAGATTTAAGATTAATTTAGGAGAAAAGTGTGAAACAAAACTAATGCATAATTGCATTATAAAAAAGACGGAAAAACCGACTGTTTGACGTTAGTTATCAATAAATAATTAATTTATTGATATTGAGGATATATCATATCCAGACTCTTGTAAGAATTTAAGAGCCAATTCGGGAGTAAGTTCTTTTTTAAAAGATTTAGTTTTATTGTATGTATCGATATCAGAAGGATTAAACACTTCTCCTGTAAGAATGATGTGATAAATGGATGTAAGAATCATTCTTGCGATTGCAATGATCGCCTTCTTATGTCCTCTGCGTTTTTTGATTCTTTCGTATTTAACTTTGTAATAAGGCTGAGTATTAGATTTGATTGCCGATAGTGCACATTGGACTAATAAAGGTTTTAGGTAAATTCCGGCCTTAGAGATACGAACGGATTTCTTCTTATTTGCAGATTCATTATTGGCAGGTGCTAATCCTGCCCAGCTGCATAGCTGTTTATCTGAATCAAATTGAGTCATATCAAGACCAATCTCAGAGACAATGATGATTGCAGATACAAAGGATATACCAGGAATTTCTAGTATATTTTTGAATTGATCGAAATAAGGAAGAATACGTTTTGTCATTTCAACTTCAAGGTCTTGAATATGTTTATCTAATTCTTCGATATGATTATAAGAGATATTCATTTTCATTCTCTGATCATTTTCTATTCTAGAGTCTTTTAAGGAATCTAAGACCTGCGTCGCTTTATCTTTTGCTTTCTTATTAAGCAAAGAAATGATTTTTTTATCGTCAATAATGGCAGAAGTAAGAACTTCCTTCATGATTGCTTTTGATGATTTACCAAAAACATCTGTAAGAACACTGGCTAGTCCAATATTAGAAACAGTCATACAGTTTTGATAACGATTGCGTTCAGAAGAACGCATATTAACTAATTTGATTCTATACCTGGAGAGTTCTCTCAATTCACGAATCTCTTTAGGTGGAATAAAGGAAAACTTAAGAAGATCATGTTTGAAAAGGTCAGCAATCCATTTTGAATCCTTCTTATCGGTTTTCTTGCCTTTGATGGCTTTGGTGTATTTAGGATGAACGATACCGACATTGATTTCATCCTCTAATACATTAAAAATTGGAATCCAGTATTTACCTGTAGATTCCATTGCAACGTCATAACAGTTATTGTCCTTGAGCCAATTCTTGAGTTTAAAAAGATCGGGATTTTGACTAGTAAAGGAACGTTGCAGATAAGTTGTAATATTATCCTGATTTGTAGTTGCTATAGTCGCAACGATAAGATCTTTGTGTACATCCATACCACAACAGATTTTGCGAACAATCTTCATAAAAACAAAACCTCCCTTAAAAAGGAAGGAATGGCATTGACTGCTATCTAGCTATTTTACTTAAGTTGATAAAATCAATGATAAGTGTTCAGGCTCTAAGTCCTACTTATTTGTGCTTGAAAAGATAGCGGCGACTTATATATATTCAGGATATTAACGTTAGATAACGAATTACCTACTCTCCTCGACGTGCTCTGTAGTGTACCACTCTTTCAAGATAAGGATAAAACAAAGCAGTAACACTATCAAGGTTAAAAGGTTAGTTTGTTTAATAACGTATTTGTGTCGCGCGACTTTAGGCGCGGGAAATGGAGAAATATATGAAAAGATTTGATACGAAAGTACAGTTATTAAAATATAAAGTATTGTGTGAAGTGGCTAAGCAGGCATGGAACGACACGTTGCTTGAAAATATTTTAGAAATCCCTAAAATGATTGTTCCTGGAAAACAATCTACAATGCGTTGTTGTGTATATAAAGAAAGAGCGATTTTAGCAGAACGTGTTAAGATGGCGATGGGGTTAGGAAAAGATGCGAATATTATTCAGGTAATTGATATTGCCTGTGATGAATGTCCAGCAGCAGGATATGAAGTAACCTCTTCTTGTAGAGGGTGTTTAGCACACCGTTGTGAAGAAGTTTGTAAACGTGGAGCTATTTCATTTGATCACAATCACGTAGCTCACATTGATAAAACAAAATGTGTAGAATGTGGTATGTGTGCAAAAGTATGTCCATTTAGTGCAATCGCCAATCGTAAACGTCCTTGCCAGAATGCATGTAAGGTAAAAGCGATTACAATTAATGAAGACAATGCGGCTGCGATCGATGAAAAGAAATGTATCCAGTGTGGAGCTTGTGTATACCAGTGTCCATTCGGTGCGATTACAGATAGATCTTATATCTTGAATGTAATTGATATGATTAAAAAGAGTAATAACAACCAGAATTACAAAGTATTTGCAATTGTAGCACCTGCCATTGCATCTCAGTTTACATATGCAAAATATGGACAGGTCGTAAAAGGATTAAAAGAATTAGGATTTGATACAGTCGTAGAAGCTGCGTTTGGGGCAGATATGGTAGCACTTGAAGAATCTAAAGAATTAAGCGAAAAAGGATTCTTAACAAGTTCTTGTTGTCCAGGATTTGTTTCTTATATTAAAAATGAATTCCCAGACTTGTTACCATTTGTATCTCACAACCCTTCACCAATGGCTGCCCTTGCAAAATACATTAAAACATTAGATGCTAGTGCTAAAGTAGTCTTTGTAGGACCTTGTACTGCAAAAAAAGCAGAAGCGCAGTTAGAAGAAGTAAAACCATATGTAGATGCGGTTATTACATTTGAAGAATTACAGGCATTATATGATAGTAAAGAAATTGATTTAACGAAGTTAGAAGATACACCATTAGATAACGCTTCTTACTTTGGAAGAATCTTTGCTAGAAGTGGTGGTTTAACAGAAGCGGTAGGACAGGCATTAAAAGAACAGAATATTGAGTTTGAAGTAAAACCAATCGTATGTGATGGAATTGAAGCATGTCGTATGGCTTTATTAAAGAAGAGAAAGAATGTATTAGATGGTAACTTTATCGAAGGTATGGCATGTATCGGTGGATGTATCGGTGGTGCTGGATGTTTAACACACGGAGATCGAAACAAAATGGGTGTTGAAAAACACGGTAAAGAAGCAAAAGATAAAGCAATTAGTGAATCTTTAAAAGGACTATAAAATGAAACGCTATCTTAGGATAGCGTTTTCTTTTGCCTAAAAGTGAAATTGACAAAATAAGTAAACAAACGTAGAATGTATTCATTCTAAGGGGATGATTATATGGGTACGATTATTAATACAGTGGCCATTATTATTGGTGGATTGTTTGGTATGCTATTTGGAAACTTTCTAAAGGAAAGACATCAAGAATCCTTAACAATGGCTTGTGGAATTAGTGTGTTATTTATTGGAATTTCAGGAGCACTTGAAGGAATGTTAAGTGTTGAAGGAAATGGTATCGTAAGTGCAAACTCTATGTTAATTGTTGTATGTTTAGCAATAGGAGCGTTAATTGGAGAAATCTTAAACATTGAAGATAAATTTGAACGTTTTGGAGAATGGCTAAAACAAAAAAGTGGAAACGCCAAAGACAAACGTTTCGTGGAAGGTTTTGTTACGGCATCCTTAACTGTATGTATTGGGGCTATGGCGATTGTAGGATCGATTGAAGATGGACTTACGGGAGATTATTCTATTTTAGCGATCAAAGCTATCCTAGACTTTATTATCATTATGGTAATGACAACTTCAATGGGAAAAGGAGCAGCATTCTCTGCGATTCCAGTATGTTTATTTCAGGGAAGTATTACATTACTTGCATCCTTCATTGAACCACTTATGACGCCACTTGCCTTATCTTATTTATCTCTTGTAGGAAATGTACTGATTTTCTGCGTAGGAGTAAATTTAGTATGGGGTAAAAAAGTACGTGTAGCAAATCTTTTACCAGGTGTAGTTATTGCCGTAATTATGGCATTTTTACCAATCTCATTTTAGACATCGAAAGATGTCTTTTTTATACTGTCAGTATAAATTATAAATTTTGTTTTTTGTTATAATGTTACTAGATAGGAGAAAATAAAATGAAAGCATTAGTTGTGTTATTTAATAATTTTTCTATGCAAGAGATTTCTTGTGCTACTGAAATTGTCGCTATTACTGGAAATAAAATGGATACATGTGCAATTCGTAAAGAATTAATCAGTACGGAGGATGGTTTTCATGTGATGCCAGATTACACTTTCGATGAAGTGTGTTTAAAAAATTATGACTGTGTGATTCTTCCAGGAATTGCTTATATGTTTCAAGAATTAAAAATAAAATCGTATGTAGATTTTTTATCTCAATTAAAAAATTATCCAGAGATATTAATTGCATCTATTTCTAGCTCTCCAGTATTTTTGGGAGCAGCTGGCCTTTTAGATGGGCATACATATTGTGGTGGTCTATATAATGAAATTATTGAAGATTTACCATTTATGCCAAAGGAAGGATTTGTTGAAAAAGCATGTCATAAGGATGGTAATATCATAACCGCAATTGGCTTTGCGTATAGAGAATTTGCCTTTATGATTGCAGATCACTTTGGATTAGAATTTGATAAAACGTACTTTGGACCATTAGAAAAAGACTTTTCAGGAATGCAATTATCTTGGGATATGGATGAAACAGTACTTAAGATTTGGAAGAATGATTTAAAGGATATCTTAGAAGTATATACGTGTAAATAAACTCTCTTTAGAATAGGAGAGTTTTGTTTTATATAGTATAATTTAAATAGAAAAGAGAGGAGTGAATCACAGATGAAAAGAATTTGGATTATATCACTTTGTTTTCTATTATTTGGGTGTGGAGTAGTAAAAGAAAGTGAAAAATATAAAGATTTAACAAAACAAGAAGTATTGCATGTTCACTCATTAGAAAAAGATTTTGATGTTGAAACGATGAAAAAAGACTATGAATTTAAGTATAATGCTTTTACTACCGAAGCAGAAAAAGAGAATTATGAGCTACATACAATTGTTTATCCAAAAGAAGCAACAAAAGAGGGAATGGATGAATTACAATTTATTATTGTGCTAGAAAGTGATGAAGAAGAATTTGTAAAGGATACAAGAATCTTGAATGTGATGTGGTCAGATCAATTTAATGTTGTGAATTCTTCCTGCTTTGTGTTCTATGAAGAAATTGGATATATTGCGGAAAACAACAAATTAATCTCCTCTTCAGAAGAAAATATACAGTTTGAGATTAATACAAAATCAAATGGCAAAAATATGGAATATGTAGTAATGATCATTGATGTTGAGAAAGAGGATGAACTAGGAACAGCAAACCTTGTAGCAGAGTATAAAAAAGATATAAATGCTCATAATTTGATTATCGTAGATACATATTTTGAATACTAAAATAAAAAGTAATAAAGATAGACAAATCGTTTATTTTTATTACTTTTTTTGTAATGTTTTACTTATATAATTGTTATATAGGTGAAAGGGCAAGTAAAGATGAAGAGAGATATAATAGAACAAATCTATCATAAATATCATAGAGCATTATTTTTATATGCATTTTCACTATGCCAAAATCGTCATGATGCAGAAGATTTAGTATCGGAAAGTTTTGTAAAAGCGTTCTTAAGTTATAAAGAAGGTAGTGGAAATATAAAAAATTGGCTTTTAGTTGTTCTTAAGAATCAATTTATTAATGAATATAAGAAAAAGAAACGCATTGTAGAATATCCGATTGAAATTATAGAAGATCCCTATGATGCACTAAAGCATTATATTAAAGAAGATGAGAAAAGATGGATGTATGCACAAATCTATCATTTGAAAGAACCAGAGAGAAGTGTACTTCTCTTAACAATACAATTTCATTTGAAAGATGAGGAAATTGCAAATTATTTACATTTAAGTGTTTCCAATGTTCGATTGATACGATATCGAGCAAAAGAAAAACTAAAAGAATTAGCCAGAAAGGAAGGGTACATATAATGGAAGACAAGTTTGAACAATTATTTGAACTAAAAGAAGATGAACAAATAGAAAAAAATATTATAGTTAGCATTAATAAGCGCATTATAAAAAATGTAGTTTTATCAATTATTACAATTCTATTAATAATAGTATCTGTATATTATGGAACGGATTTTATAGTACGTAAAACGAACTATGATCCATATTCAGAAAAATTTGCAGCACAGTTATATGAAAAAAGAGAAGGAAAATCCCTAAGTACGCAAGGTGAATATGCAAAAATAGATTGGTATTTAGACTATTATGATTTTTTGGTGAACAACTATGTAAGTATTTTTGGAAATGGTAAAGATTATAATAATACTATAAAAATTGAATATATTGGCTTTGGTAAATATATGATAGAAGGAAGTTGGGAAAACACTTTTTCAAATGACATAAATCAAAAAGATCCTGTAATGTATGCGATTGAAAAGTCAAAGATTCTCTTACCATTATATGGAGGTTATGAATTTGCATGTAATGAAGAAACGAGTGTTTGTGAATATGGCGGAAATATGGATACATGGAAAGAAAAGCAAAAGTATGAAATGATCGAAGAGGTAAGAAAGATGCCTGAATCCAGTGTATATGAAGTATATGTAACATATCGAAATCCAATTGCATTAAATAATTGGAATGAAAAAAATATTCCTTCTTATGAATATCGTTTTGTATTAACAAATAATCAAATGACTGGCGAACATATGGGATTTTCTTTTACGGGAATTGATGGATATTCTTATATAGAAACAATGGATGAGACACCAAGTTATCATATTAGCGGATTTGAAGGAAATACTTCGAATGATTTTTATGAGTATTATAAGACAAGACTTATGACTTTATTAAAACATGAGAATTTCTTGAAGGCATTGGATTTTCGATCAGAAAAAACGCATAAAGTATTGATAGAAGAGGAATTAGAAAGAATTGAAAAGAAAGAATTGGAAGTAAAAGGTTATTTGGCGCACGTATCCAAAGAGGAAATGTTAGAAATATTAAATGATGAAAATACATTTTATGTAAAAATTGAAGATGCGAAATATTCTATTTATGAGAAATAATTACACTAAAATTTCACTATTTTTCGCTAATTTAGTAGAGTGAAAAAGCAATAACAAGAAAGAAAAAGCCAAATTACGTATGTAACTTGGCTTTTTGAATTTTTAGAATGAAACAAATAACATGTATAAAACACCAGATAATAGTGTTAATGACAAAATAAACCTTCCTAAATTATAGGAGCGTCCTTGTTGCCACACTTCATGCTTTTTTCCATCTTCTACAAATTTTTGAGTTTTTCTTTTTAAAGTAGCTTTCATTTTTACTCCTCCTTTTTTTCATCTTCATTATATCAACAAACAATTCAATAAAGAGATGCTTAACATAAGATGCAAAAAAGCGGTATGACATGTAAAGACTAAGTAAATCGTATAATTAATTATCAAAATTATTACTTGGCACGAAATCTTGCTATATAAAAGGTGAACGAAAGGAGGATAAAATGAGAAGATATTATATTGCATCTCATGGAAAACTGGCTTCAGGAATGGTTTCAGCCGTTGAAATGATAACTGGAAGTAGTAAAGGATTAGTCAGTTATGATTTGTCGGAGTATAAATTACCAGATGCCATCTATGACGTTATGTATAAAGAAATAAATGAGAATCCTAATGATGAGTACATTATATTTACAGATTTATTAGGCGGAAGCGTACATAATAGTCTACTTTGTTTATGTAACAATAAAGATGTATATCTTATCTCAGGAATGAACTTGGGAATGATTTTAGAAGTTATTTTAAATGACAATTGTTGTGATATTTCAGAACTTATTGATAAATCAATTCAAAGTTCAGCAAAAAACACATTTATGCTAAATCATGAGCGAGTGAAGGGAATGAGCGAAGGAATAAAGGAGGGTTTTGAATGATTAAACAATTAAAAATTGATACTCGTTTATTACATGGGCAGGTTGCATTGATGTGGTGTGGGGTTCTAGATGTTGATGCGATTCTTGTTGCAAATGATGAAGTCGTTAATAATGATTTGATGAAATTAGGAATGAAAATGGCAAAACCTTCTCATGTAGGTATTGCTATAAGAACCGTAAAAGATGGTATTGCATTACTAAATAATCCAGCAAGCCATAAAAACAAAATAATGATTATTGTAAAAAATAGTGATGATGCTTTGGAAATTGCAGAATCTGTTAAGGGTATTGAATCATGTAATATTGGTGGAATGCGTAACATTGGTCAAGAAGATGGAAAAATGATTACAGCTCAAATTTGTTTAACACCAAACGATACAAATAATATTAAAAAGATTCAAGATTTTGGTATCGAGATTGATACTAGAACAGATCCTGCAGATACGAAAAGAAAATTTAATTCATTGATATAAGGAGGGATGATAGATGTTCGTTGAAGCGTTATTAGTAGGATTAGTTGTAGCTGTCTGCTTCTTTACTAACTATATGACAGGTCATACATTTACTGATAGACCAATCATTGTTGGTACATTGGTAGGGTTAGTGTTAGGTGATTTAGAGACAGGTATTATTTGCGGTGCATCCGCTGAATTAGTATTTTTAGGTTTAGTTAATGTTGGTAGTGTTCCATCAGATGTTACAAATGGTACAGCGATTGCTACAGCGTTTGTAATTTTAGCTGGTATGGAATTAGAAACAGCAATTACACTTGCAGTTCCTGCAGGGTTATTGATGGCTCAATTGCAAACATTAGTATTTACTGTTCGTAGTTTTACAAATCCTTGGATAGATAAGTGGGTTGAAAATGGTGAAGTTGAAAAAATTGGACCATTCTTATTTGTTGGACAAATTATTTATAGTTTATTAATTGGATCTTGTTCATTCTTAGTTGTGTTACTTGGAGCGGAAGCAGTAACAGAATTTATGAACTCAATTCCTGAAGTGATTACTGGTGGTTTAGGTGTTGCGACTGGATGCTTGGCAGCAGTTGGTTTTGGTTTATTGTTAAAGATGATGTGGAGCAAATCTTTAGCTGTTTACTATTTTATCGGATTTGTGCTAGCAGCTTACTTTAATATTCCAGTGTTAGGTATTGCAATTTGCGGTGTTTTATGGGGATTCGTATTATACAACATAGAAGGTAAAGATAAACACAAAGTCGAAGTAACAACAGACGAGGAGGTGTTATTTAATGACTAGCAAGAAAAATGGTATTTTCACAGTAAAATCTGAAGACAAAAAAATGATGAATTCTATTGTTTGGCGTTCGATGACTGCTATGGGAGGATATCAATGGGAAAAACAACAAGCATTGTCTTTCTTATATACAATGATACCAGTTATTAATCGATATTATAAAGATCCAAAAGATAGAATTGATGCATACAAACGTCATTGGGAACTATTTAATACAACACCACAGGTTGTTGGATTTATTACGGGGGTTGCAGCATCTATGGAAAAAGAAGCTGCTGAAAATCCAGATTATGATACTACATCAATTAACGCGGTTAAAGTTTCATTGATGGGGCCTTTAGCAGGTATTGGAGACTCTATTTTCTGGGGTTCATTAAAAGTTATTGCAACAGGAATAGCAGTATCATTTGGAGTTGCAGGAAGTATTTTAGGACCATTATTATATTTTATTGTTTATAATATTCCTTCAACGTTGGCAAGACATTTATTACCAGTTATTGGTTTCAATATGGGAACTGGTTTCTTACAAAATGCAGAAGAAAATGGAATTATGCGATTCTTAACTAAGGCAGCTACTATTGTTGGTTTAATGACTGTGGGAGGTATGACATATCTTAATGTATCTATGAAATTTGCATATCAATTCTCAATGAATGGTTCTGAATTCTATTTACAAAGCATTCTTGATGGAATTGCTCCAGGTATTTTACCATTAAGTTTAGTATTGGGTTGCATGTATTTCTTAAAGAAGAAAAACGTATCACCAGTTATATTAATCGTTATTTTACTAGTTGCATGTATCGCATTACACGCCGTTGGTATTGTGTAGTTTAGTTCTTGAATGGTAGAATGGGAAGAGAAAAGCGAGTATTTATATACGGTTAAATAATCATAATGTAATTTATATATCTCTGGATTTATGCCCTCAAGATGGAGTACTACACCCAAATTGAGGACATATTTCTTTAAAATACAGGAGGAAAAAGTGAGTAAAATGAATATAACATCAAGAAAAACAAATATTGAAATTAAATCAAAATTACCTTGTGAAAAACCACTACTAGAACAATTAGAAGTGATGGAAGAGTATACTAAAGTTCATAAGGAAACTGCAAATTTATCAAAAGAGGAAAGAGAAATTGCATGTCAAAGTGTCCTGTTTCCAAGAATGTTTAGAAAATTAATGAATGAGGATTTGTTTGTTGGACGATATGATGCATTACCAATTGGATTTGGTAGTGTGACATCTTTAGGTGGTGTTGCACATTATTGTCATAATTATAATTTAAATAAATTTAGAGAACAATTAGAAACAGAAGACTTGAAACAAAGAGTAGATGTTTTGGCGAATTATTGGGAAGCAGAAGATGTAAAGACAAAGTTTATGCATGATTATACAGATGGTGTTGTGAATACAATGGCAAATACAATTAATTGGACATATGCGCCTGTTTCATCTTTAACGCGAATCAGTGGTATGATGCTAGACTACAATAAATTAATGGATAAGGGAATTGTAGGACTTAAAAAAGAAATTAATGATCAATTAACAATAGATGTCGATAATCAATTCTATAAATGTTCTATAAAGGCGTTAGACCTATTTACTGTTTGTTGTGATGATTTAAAAGAAAAACTAGAAAATGAATTAGAAAGTTACAGCGACCCAAGAAAAAAAGAAATTCAAACCATTATTGATAGTTTAGGTCTTATTCGTACAGAACCACCAAAATCTTTCCATCAAGCTATGCAATTGTTCTGGTTATATGCAACTTTTGCGGGTGTTATTAACTACGGAAGAATGGATGATGTTTTGGGAGAATACTTGCAAAATGATTTAGATAAACAAGTGATTAGTTATGAACAAGCAAAAGCATATGTTAAAAATCTTTGGACGATGATTGAAAATAAGCGAACAACAGTGAACGGAAGAATCATTGTTGGTGGTAGAGGTAGAAGAAATCCTAAGGCGGCAGATACTTTTACGAGAATTGCTTTGGAAGTATGCCATGAATGCCGATACGTGGAACCACAATTTACTTTACGCTTATATGAAGATACACCAAAAGATATTTTTGATAAAGCGATGGAGTGTTTGGCAGATGGAGCAACATATCCAACATTATATAATGATGTTGTACATGTACCTGGACTTATGAATTGCATGCGTGTAAGTGAAAAAGAGGCTGAGCAATATGCGCCTTTTGGCTGTGGAGAAATGAATTTAGTCGGAATGACAGTTGGTACACCAAATTCAGTTATAAATTTAGCAAAAACTTTAAATATCGCTATGAATGCGGGTGTAGATCCTTTTGATAATGTATATAAGGCCGGTAGTCATAAAGTGAAATCTTTGAATGAAATCAAGACTTTCGAAGAGTTATTTGAAGAATTTGGTAAATTGATGGATTATTATGTAGATTTGTGCGTGGAAGCTCAAATTAATTCGTATAAAAATTTAAATGCAGAAGTTTCTTTCTTGTATAATTCGATTTTAATGAATAATTGTGTAACGAAAGGAAAAGCACTACTGGATGGTGGTGTTAAATATCTAGGAGGGTGCTGCGAAATTTTTGGTAATATCAATTGTTCAGACTCTTTATATGCGATTAAGAAATTAGTTTTTGATGATAAAAAATATACGCTTAAAGAAATTAATGATGCACTTTTGAATAATTTCAAAGATCAAGAAAAAATGCGTAAGGAACTGATAAATTGTAAAAAGTATGGTAATGACGAAGATGATGTAGATGAAATTGCTAATCGTGTATATGAAAGAGTTGCAAAGCGAATTTGGCAACAAGGGGTTGAACAAGGGTTAGATTATTATGGAATAGTTATCATTAATAACCAAACGAATACAGATTGGGGATTGCATACTGCCGCTACACCAGATGGAAGAACATTCGGTATGTATTTGAATCCATCGAATAATCCACAAGGTGGTGCTGATAAAAATGGTCCAACGGCAATGTTGAATTCGTTGACAAAGTTTGATGCAAAATATCATGTGGGTTCTGTACAAAATATTAAGTTTCAAAAAACATTCTTTAAGGAAAATATGGATAAGATTAAAATGTTGATAAAAACCTATTTTAAAAAAGGTGGATGTCAAGTCATGATTACTGTTGTTGATAAATATGCATTAGAAGATGCAATGATACATCCTGAGAAATATCCTAATTTGATTGTGCGTGTAAGTGGATTTAGTGCTGTATTTGTTAATTTAGATAGGGCTGTACAAGAAGAATTGTTATCTAGAACATTGTATGAAGGATTCTAATATGAATGTAAAAGCAAAGATGATGGAAATTGAACGATTTGCGATTCATGATGGCCCAGGTGTAAGGACAACAATTTTTTTGCAAGGTTGTCCTTTACAGTGCCCTTGGTGTGCTAATCCTGAATCTCAAACAACTGGCGAAAAATTGATGTATAACAAGAGCAAATGTATATTGTGTGGTACATGCGCAGAAAATTGTCCGACAAAGTCAATTCAATTTGTCAATGAAGAAATTGTAATCAATCGAAAAACATGTATAAATTGTAAAACTTGTGCTAAAAATTGTTTGGTTGATGCCATTTATTTCATAGGAAAAGAAAGTACAATTGATGAGATTATGGCTGTTATAATGAAAGACAAAGATTATTATGATGTATCAGGTGGTGGAATCACTATTTCAGGTGGAGAGCCATTCATGCAATATAACGCATTATGCGCTTTGTTAGATGCATGCAAAGAACAAGGGATTCATACGGCAGTGGAAACAACCGGTGATACAGATTGGGATAAAATTGAAATGATTCAAAATAAAATTGATTTATTTCTATTTGATGTAAAACATATAAATCCAGAAAAAATAAAAGAAATTACTAAAGGAAATGGAAATCGTATTTTAGAGAATCTTCGAAAATTAGCAAAAATAGATGCATCAAAAATTGTTATTCGTGTGCCAGTTATTCCTACATTTAATAATGATGAGATAACAATTCAAGGGATTATTTCTTTAGCTATTGAATTAGGCATACCAGAAATAAATCTATTACCATATCATAATCTTGGAAAATCGAAGTATGATCATTTAGGATTGTCATATCCAATGGGGAATTTGGCAATGATGAAAAAAGAAGAATTACAAAAGTATTATAGAAATGATATTATACATGTCAAAATAGGAGGCTAAATGAATAATATTAAAGTGGTTATTTTTGATATGGATGGACTTATGGTAAATACAGAACCTATGTATTTTCTGTTATTTAATTTAGTTGGTAGTAAATACAATTTTCAATTGTCATTTGAAGAGTATTGTAAGATAACAGGCTCTGGCCCTGACAATGCTGCAAAAGTCATTCAAAAATATCCGAAGTTTAAACATATTAAAGAAGGAGTTACCACAGATATGATAAAAGAATATTTCCCGTTGTTTTTTAAGAAACCTGGAGATGCGAATAAACCGGGCCTTAGAGAATTGTACGAATATTTAAAAAAGAATGATTATAAAATTGCAATAGCAAGTAATTCTTTTAAAGAAATTATTCAACAAGTATTACATTACTTAGGATTTGAAATGAAAATTGATGTGTTGATGACAGGTGAAGATTTACGCCCCAAACCAAATCCAGACATTTTATTAAAAATTGCAGAAAAACTAGATGTACAACCTTCTGAATGTTTAGTTTTAGAAGATTCTAGTGTAGGTATCGAGGCCGCAGTACGAGCGAATATGAAAGTGGGGTACATTCCAGATATCGCTTATGTTGATGGAGAAACAAGAAATCGTGCTACCTTTATTTGCAAAGATTTGGCTGAGGTTATTGCGTACTTAAAATAAAATAAGATGAGCATTTTGTAGTTTTCAAAGTGCTCATCTATTGACTATAGTCTTTTCTTCTTTTATATGAATTCTCGATTCCCATGATTTTGCGATACTTATTAATGGTTCTTCTAGAAATATTGATATTTTGTTTTTTTAATAACATACCTATCTCATAATCACTGTATGGAAAAGAAGGGTTTTCTTTCGCTACAATTAGTTGAATGGCTTTTTGAATAGGATCTGTTAAATCTTTCGTTTTTTTTCCCATCAATAAACTATTTAACGGAAATATTTGTTGATTAATTTCAAAGTACTTATTATTGATTGTGCGACTAATTGTGGAACTGTGCATACCTAATTTAATGGATAGTTCTGCGATTGTACATCTTTTAAGAGATTTCCCATAAATAAGGTAATCTTTTTGTATGTTTACTAACTCATTACATATTAATAATAATGTTGCATTACGCTTATTGATGTCTGCAATTAAAATAGACGCATCTTTGAAGTATTGTTTTAATACTGGATCATTATGAATATCTTTGTAATAGTCTTTGGTATAACTAATTGAACCATAATCATTTTGCTTAATCAAAATATCTGCATTATCTATTTCAATTGTGATATCTGGATACACATAATTAAAAGTTTTAGATTGATAGGAAGATGCGGGGTAAGGATTCATGTCTTTAATTATCAAGAGAGTTTCCATGACTTCTTCAACTGTTGTGTTACATTCAAGAGCGATAGTATTAAATTGTTTATGAATAATTTCATTTTGATAATTTGAAAATAAGTGATATGCAAATATTTGATTATCTTGTAGCAACTGGAGTTTTATAGATTCAATGCTATTTGCACACGCGATTCCAGTTGGTTCAAATGATTGTATAATTTTTAGATTATTCAGAAATTCTGGAGTTTCTACTTTTAAGAATGAGCAATATTCATCGATTGAATATAATAAAAAACCATGTTCATCTAGAGAATTAATAATAAATGTACAAATCTTTTTAGAATATGTTCCACGATAAGTTTCTAGTTGAAATAACAAATCATCTTGAAGAGTTTTTTCTTGTTGCATATAGTCAAAAACAGTTAATTGATTGTCCTTATATACCTTATGTGGAAGATATTCGATAAATGGATTATGATTTATAACTTTTCTGAAATGAGAAAACAGCTGTTCGTTAGACATGCTAAGAACTTTTAAAGAGCGTACATATGACGGATTAAAAGTCGCGCTAGTAGTTACACTTGGTTTGATTATGGGTTCTTGTTTTTGAGAATTTGTTTTGGTAATATTTTCCATAGTCATGCCTTTCAATGATATATTATTTTAATAGTATTATAATTATTATATAGATAAAAATAAAGAATTACAAAAGGAGCTTAATAAAAATGGCAGATTTAAAACATCAAGTTGAAGAGACATTACGAGTAAAAAGTAAGATAATTCATTGGGGTACAATCGAAGAGTGTTCAGCTATTGGATTGGCAATAGAAATTGGACAGTCGCGTCAAAAAATTTCAAAAATTTTGGAACAGTTACATAATGCTGGTATACTTGTGAAAATAAATAACCAACCAAATATTTATCTTCATATGCAAGAGTTAATAAAGCATTATCGTATAGCAAATATGGATAATTCTTATGCTTCAGTTCAAGATTTCAAAAATTTTATTGAAAGAAAACATAATGTCTGCGAAAGTTTGATTGGCTATAATGGGAGCTTGAAATATAGTGTCGAGCAATGCAAAGCCGCAATAACATACCCTAATAATGGATTACCAGTATTATTGTATGGGGAATCTGGAACAGGAAAGAGTTTTTTAGCAAGTTTATTGTTTGAATATGGCAAGCAAAAAGGTCTGATTCCCATGGATGGTAAGTTTATTACAGTAAACTGTGCTGAATATTCAAATAATCCAGAACTGTTTTTGACAAACTTGTTTGGATATAAGAAAGGGGCTTATACAGGTGCAGACGAGGATAAAGAAGGATTATTGAGTATTGCGAATAATGGGATGATTTTTATGGATGAGATTCATAGTCTTAAACCAGAGTGTCAGGAGAAGATTTTCTTGTTCATGGATAAGGGGATTTATCATAAGGTTGGAGACAATGAGACTTGGTATTCTTCTAAAATTCGTTTGATATTTGCGACGACAGAGAATCCTAATAATGTATTGTTAAAGACTTTGCTGAGAAGGATTCCAATTGTAGTAACATTACCACCGTTAGATAAGCGTTTCTTAAAAGAAAAGAAGGAAATTATTTATAAAGTTTTATCTGAAGAAGAATATACAACAGCTAGAACAATAAAAATTAGTAGGCAAGCTTATCAAACGATATTAAATTATAAATATACAGGTAACATCGGCGAGTTGAAGAATGTAATTAAATTCATGATAGCGAATAGTTTGGTTTCTTCTCCACGAGGAGAAATAACTGTGAAGATGGCAAATTTACCAATTTATATTATTGAGAATCAATCTAAAATTATTAATAGTTTAAAAGATGATCGAATTATGTTGGGAATTGAAGAAATCAAGGACTATAGTACGACAGAAAATGAGTTATATGCAACCGATATTGAGTTTATTGAATTAACTAAAAAATGGATGAGCAAAAAGATTTCTTTGAATTCTCTAGTAACAAAATGTACAGAAAAAATGGGGAAGTATGTTGATTATTTGTATTTTGAGGAGTTGAATCCTGAACAGTATACGGAAAAAATGATTATCAATCTTATGACCAATATTACTAATATCATTAGTCATAAATATTTGCCAATTAACTTTTCTAATCATGAAATAAGAGTATTATCAAAGTTTATTATTGATAATAAACATTCCATGCAGTATGACGACTTAAACTTTGAAGAAGAAACCAAAATGATTGAAGTGTTACTAGAACACTTATCCAGTGTGCATAGTTATAAAATACAGATTGCGAATGAGTTGTTGATTTTATTAAGTGATAGTGAATTAATGAAAAAGAATTTGGTTGGAAAAATGAATTTGTTTTTCTTGCTATCTTATTTAAAGAAGGATGTAGAATCTAGTAGAATTCCGGGAATTATTATTTCTCATGGATATTCGATTGCTAGCGGAATAGCAGAAGTTGTGAATCAATTGGTTGGACAACACGTATTTGATGCTATTGATATGCCGATTAGCAGTGATGTTCAGCAGATTACTAATCGTTTAATTGAAAAAATTGAGAATACAAGAAGTTGTAATGAATTGATAGTATTGGTAGATATGGGATCTCTTGAACAAATTAATGATGGTCTTGGGAATAAGTTTAAAACAGATATAGGAATTATCAATAATGTGACAACTCGTATGGCTTTGGATGTGGCCAATCGTATTATGCAAAATGAAAATATAGAATCGATTTTAAAGAATGCTAGTGAAGCGAATTATAGTAAATATTCTTTTGTTAAGAATCGAATAAAACAAGATGTGATATTATCCATTTGTGAATCGGGTATAGGTATGGCGAATAAAATAGCTCAATTGATCGATAAAAGTTTACCTCATTCATTAAATGTACAATTATTAACCTACGACTTTAAGAATTTACAAGTTGAGGGTAATGAATTCTCGATGTTTGAGAAGTATAATGTGTTGTTTATTGTGGGAAATCAGGATCCAAAAATTGAAAAGATTCCATTTTTGTCTATTGAAGGTTTGATAGAAAAGCAAGATGAAAAAGTCATTTATGAATTATTCCAAGGTAAAATGAATTCAGAGCAAGTGTATTCATTTAAGAAGAGTATTATTAAAAATTTTTCGTTAGAAAACTTAATGAGTCATTTGAATATCATTGATCCTCGCAAGATTATTGTGAGTGTCGAGCATATCATTGATAAACTTCAAAAGGAGTTACAGACGGAATTTAGTAGCGGTGGTACATTAGGCTTGTATATTCATATTTGTTGTTTAATCGAAAGAATGGTTACAAATAAAAACTATTTGGATGATATTAAGTATGAATTTGATAAAGATAGGTATCCACAGTTTTCTTTAATTAAGGATATTTTATCTGAAATCGAGCAATTATATAAAGTAGAGTTACCAAATAAAGAGATTGTATATTTGATTGATTATATAAATGCGAATAGAAGATGCACATCAAATACTGTAAATTCTAACGATTTATTTGAAATGTAGTGAAAAATATTGAATGATGAAAATACATTTAATGTAGAAATTGAAGATGCTAAATATTCTATTTATGAGAAATAATTTCACTAAAATTACACTATTTTTTCACTATGTACAGATGGAGGATAGAAATAAATCTGCACGGAATTGTTTCTGTTTCCATGTATAGAATAAAAATCAGGTTGCAAAACCTTTTTGTATCGATTAGAATATCTGTATAAATTCATTTGAGAGGAACAAGTAATTTATTGTGAATTTTATAGAGAGATAATGGTTGGTGGAAATTATCATTGAAGCAATAAACGAAATCATCCTTTAGAAGCAAACTGAAGTAAGTAGGGGCGCCGGAGTTAAGCCACGTTAAAGGTGAAGCACATTGATAGATGTGAAGAGAGCCAGGAAACTGGGAATTAAGGTGGTAACACGGTGTAAATCGTCCTTTGCTGGGCGATTTTTTTGTTTATCAGGGGGGTTATTATGAAGTTAACAAAGAAACAAACAGTACTAGTAAGTTTTATGCTTTTCTCTTTATTCTTTGGGGCTGGAAATCTAATATTTCCACCGTTCTTAGGACAAAATGCAGGAAATTTAACCATGCAGGCACTTTTGATGTTTTGTATTACAGCGGTGGTTTTACCAGTATTAGGTGTTATTGTTGTTGCACAATTTGATGGATTAGAAAATTTAGCAAGTAAGGTTCATCCAAAATTTGCAGTCGTGTATTCAATTTTAATTTATTTATCCATTGGTCCAGGACTAGGGATTCCTCGTGCAGCTTCTCTTCCTTTTGAAATGGCAGTAGCACCATACTTGCCAGAAGGAAGTAATATTAAATTATTCTTATTAATATTCTCGTTTGTCTTTTTTGCGATTGCTTTTTGGTTGGCTTTATCACCAAATAAACTAGTAAATCGTATTGGAAAATATTTAACACCTACATTATTAGTATTAATTGTTGTGTTATTTATCGGATTTGTGTTTAAGGGTGAAAAAGTAGTCGTGGATGCACAAGAAGCCTATGCAACAAATCCATTTGTAAAAGGATTCTTAGAAGGATATATGACTATGGATACCATCGCAGCATTAAACTTTGGATTTGTAATTTCTACAACAATTATGGGATTAGGAATAAATGAAAAAGATAGCAAAATTAATATTATTTGTAAATGCGGAGTCATTGCAGGTATTATTTTAGCTTCTGTATATTTCATGTTATCGTACATGGGAATGTGTAGTTCGGGAGTATTTAGTATTCAAGAAAATGGAGCTTGGACATTACGCTGTATCGTACACCAAGTATTTGGTGAGATGGGTGCGATTTTATTAGCCGCGATCTTTACACTTGCTTGTCTTACAACTTGTGTTGGTTTAATTACTTCTTGTAGTCAATATTATTCTACACTTACTAAAAAAATTGACTATAAGAAATGGGTGGCTATTATTACTGTATTCTCATTTGCGATTTGTAATCAGGGATTAAATACATTATTAAGTTTATCGATTCCTTTATTAGACATGATTTATCCAATGTCTATTATGTTAATTGTAATGGGATTATCGAATAAAACATTTGAGGGAAATCCATATGTGTACCCACTTACTATCACAACAGTAGGAATTGTGAGTGTAATTTATGCTTTTGAGAATATAGGGTTTACAATTCCATTTATTACAGGATTGTGTCATTATTTACCTCTATATTCACTAGGATTAGGTTGGGTAGTTATAGCAATCGTTTCGATTGCAGGAGCGATGTTCGTAAAGAAACGTTAATTTTTGTGCATATATTTTCTTAAGGTGTTACAATAAAAACATTAAACAAGGGGAAATACTATGAAGAAAAGGGATATGCATCTAGAATTTATACGTGTATTGTCTTGTGCATTTGTAATCATTTTACACGTGAGTAACTTTTATCGAAGAAACTTGATCATTGATGTAATCAATACATCGTATATTGTTTCATTAGTAATTAATGTTATTACACGAATTAGTGTACCGCTATTCTTTATGATTAGTGGGGCGTTATTAATGAATCGCAAGATTACATTTTCATTAAAAAGAATTAAAATCGCACTCATTCCATTGTTAGGGTGGAGTGTTGTATATGGTTTATGGGAAATATTCTTTAAAGATACATCTGTACATGAAGTTGTGGATATTGTTTATGATCCAGTAACAAAACATCTTTGGTATATGTATGTTATGATAGGTATTTATATCGCTTTACCATACATGCAAACTTTATATCAAAATCTAGCAAAAGAAGCAAAACGTAACTTCTTATTAATGTGGTTTGCTATTCTTTTATTTACATATGTATCTTCTTTCTTCCATTTAGAATTGGCTTATGAAATTCCATTTATTGGAGGCTCTTCTTATTACTTTGGATATTTTATGTTAGGTGCATATTTATATGAATATAAATTAGATATCAATAAATACTTTACAGGTATTGGATGTGCCGTTTGCTTAACTTATTTATGTGTATGGGCCTTAATGAGCGATAATGTAGAAAAGGTTTTATATTATAAAAATTTCTTTATTGTTATAGCGTCTGCGTGTGCATTTCATCGTATTTTAATGATTCAAAAAGTGGATTTCAATTATACATGGATTGAAAAGATTTCTAAGTGTTCATTAGGGATTTATTATGGACATATTATTGTATTAGATTTATTTAAAGCATATGTTCCATTCTTATCCATGCATGCGATTATAGGCGTACCTATTATTTCATTCGCGGTATTTTTAATCACTTATGTTGCGGTAGATGTATATAATGAAATGAAAGAAAAAAGAATTGAAATAGCTAAATAATACGTTAGAAAACTAGCGTATTATTTTTTTGTCTTTTGAGTATTAAATATATCTTATAAGTATTGGCTATTGTGCCGTTTTTATTTTAATGATACTTATAAGATAAAGATAATGTATACATTTGAAGAAAGGAGAAGAGGATGAAAGAACTTAAATTTAATTTGAAATACTTATTAAATAGAAAGGAGTTGTATCTTGCGTTCATTATTGTAATGTGGATTCATCTTGTTTATCTATTTACACAGTTTCAACCAGGTTTAAATGGTATGTTGTATCCTTCCTTGGAAGAAAGAGCAATTCTACACACAATTTTTATGAATAATGGAAGCTTAATGTATATTTTGTTTTATTTAATAATACCATTAGCTTGTAATATGATTTTTGCGGATACTTCTTGGAAAGATTTATATGAGAACACTGGGAATACATTATATCCACGAATAGATATGAAAAGAAGTATTAAAATACGATGGATGCTTTCGTTAGTTGTAACCTTCATTATTGTATTTTTAGGTTTTATGTTGAGTTATATGGTTCTAATTAGTGTTTTTAAAGATGGATATGTAGCTATAGGTCATGGAAGTCCGGCTTTTAATATTGATATTTATCCAGCTTTACTTAAAGAATTAATGATTGAAAATCCGTTTTTATATACAACTTTGGAATATGCAAGAATCTCACTTATTATTAGTTTTTTATCAGGTTTTGGATATAGTATTTCTTTCTTTATAAAAAATAAAATTTTTGTATATTTTTCTGTTTTAGCATTACAAATAGGACATGATGTAATATTGCTTGGTGCTTACAATATATATATGAGTATTTTACATTCAGGAACACAAATCCCAGAACATATTATTCGTTTTGGAGAAGGAGCGTACGCGATGCAATTTAATACTTTATATTATTTAATGCCAGCTATTTATTGCTTGATTTTTACATTCTTATTAGCTCTTGTGCCACTTCTTTTAGCTCTAAGAAAGAAGGATTATATTTAATGAAAAAGATAACATGGAAAGAAATCGGTGTATTTATACTTTTTATTTGTATTATTTCATATTTGAAAAGTGGAACAGTATTATTTGTTAACTATTTCGAAAATAGCACTACTAAGTTTTTATATACAATATTGGCGTATTTAAAAGATGATCCAATCCTTAGATTAATATGGATTACACCCATATTATTTAGCGTTTTTTTGGCTTGCAAAAATAGTTATCTTTATATATTAAATTTTAGTGTTAGATATAAAAATCGAAAAACAGGGTATGTGAAATGCATGATTACACATTTATTGAATATATCTTTCTTTTCTATTGTTGCACTTATCATTCAAGCAGTATGGATAGGTGGTAGTGCTGAGAAACAACTTATATATGATGGAGAAACAATAAAAGTAATTTTGAAGTATATTATAGAAAATATAACATTTTCATTTACGATTTTGACATTATCTATTTATTTTAAAAATTTTATTTATGCATTTATAGCAAATGTAATTGCATTATTAATACTTATGAATATTTCACTTATAAATGTTATTCCTGTTGTATCTTTATTTGCAGGATATGAAATAAATCTAGTTTCAATCATGTCTATCATTATATGTATGATACTAATATTTAATTTTTATCTGAAGCTAGATTTCTTGGGAGGAAAAGATCGATGAAATTAGAAGTTATAAATTATACGAAAAAAATTAAAGATAGAGTTGTTTTAGATAAAATTAACGTTTCGTTTGAAAGTGGTAAAGTATATGGACTATATGGTAAAAATGGTTCAGGAAAAACAATGCTATTTAGGGCAATTGCAACACTGATTCTGCCAAATGAAGGAGATATAGTTGTAGATGGGAACTCAATTATCAATAATAAATTTGATTTAAGCCAAATTGGAGTATTAATTGAAAATGCAGGTTTTTATATGCATCATAGTGGATATGAAAATTTAGAAATGTTGTATACTATCAATCACAAAAAAGATAAAAATCACATAAATAATATTTTAAAAAAAGTTGGTTTATATGAAGAACGCAATAAGAAATTTAAAGAATATTCGTTAGGAATGAAGCAGCGATTAAATATTGCACAGGCTTTTATGGAAAATCAAAGGATTATAATTTTAGATGAACCAACCAATGGAATTGATGAAAAAGGGTTGGAAATCATCTACGATTTCATACACACAGAAAAAGCAAAAGGAAAACTTATTTTGATAGCATCACATGATAAAGAAGATTTATTAAAACTATGTGACGTAATTTATAAAATGGACGCAGGAAAAATAGAAAAAGTAGAAGGGGGCTTACATTTATGATGAAATCAAAAAAAAGAATTTCTTCTATTACGATTTTAAAAGTTATTTGTATGATTACTTTACTAATGTTTCCTATGATGTCCTTTTGGGGTAACTATATGGCCAAATCTCTACATTATGATGATATTATTGATAATTTTGAATTTGGGTACGTGTTAGCAGTAGAAAAAGATGTGGAGTATCCTTTTTTGTATCATTCTTCGTCTTGGGAATTTTCAAAAAAATTATATGAAACAGACGAACAAATAGAAACTCTCTCAGATTTAGAAAAAAATGCAGAAAATGTTGCACTTGTAACAATGAAAGATTATGAAGTTTCAGGAGAAGGACTGTTAGCCAAATTTGTTGTTGAGGAAGTGATTAAAAGTAAAATAATAAAAAAACAAGACACAATTCAGATATATGATATGGTTTATAGTATTGATAAACAAGAAGAGATGATTGAAGATGTTGAAAGAGTGCGCGTAAAAGTGAATTATGTTTCTGGTAATCTACCCCTGAAGAAAGACGAAAAATATTTAGTGTTTTTTGAAAAGGCAATAAATCCAGCAGATAAAAATACATATATGTATTCCTCTTTAAGATATGGCAATTTTAGAATTGTTGAAAATCCTATAATACAAGATAATTTTGATATTTGGGAAAATCAAGAAATTGCGGATAGCAAAGGATTAAAAGAAATAATTCAATATGATATGCTGTATTTTCCAAGTGAAGAAATAGATGCAAAAGAGCTAAAATTATATAAAGAAGCATACGAAAAATTTAAAGAGTATGTTACTAATTAAAGGCAGTGGTAGACACTGCTTTTATGATATATAAATTAATTAGGAATTGTTATATAAATAAGATATTATGTTTATGTAAGTTTGAGGTGGGAATATGATACGAGTTTTGATAATAGATGATGAAAAGCAAATTACAACTTTAATAAAAGATTGTTTGACTCACTGTTTTAAAGAGAAAGGTATACAAAGTACCATCTTCATGTGTAATCATCCTAGTGAGCTTCTTAACGATGACTTTAGCACTTGGGATCTAATTGTGTTAGATGTGGAAATGCCAGGAACAAATGGCATCGAATTAGCAAAAAAGATTCGAGATAAAAATAAAAACGTAATAATTGTATTTATCACGAATTATAACAAATATATTATTGACTCTTATAAAGTACATGCTTTTGATTATATTTCTAAGCCTATAAGTCAAAATAAAATAGATAATTTCATAAATGATCTAATGGTATATGGCTATTTTAAAGACAAAGAGGATCCAATTTATAGTTTCAAAACAACACTTGGGAATATAAATGTGGAGCAGTCAAAAATTTTGTATTTTGAGTATTTAGATAAAAGTAAGGAATATGGAAGTAGAGTTGTAAAAATGGTCACAAATCAAAGAGTTTATGTTATCAGAAATAAAATTAGTTCTATTTATACTTTGCTAGACTCAAATGTATTTGTAATACCTCATAAATCTTTTATTATTAATTTTGAAAACGTACAAATGTTCAAGAGTAAAGAAATTATAATGTCAAACGAAGAAAGAATACCTTTATCCCAAAAGAAAACACGAGAAATAAAGATATTATTTCATCGTTTTATAAATTCAAGTTTAGGAGGATAAAAATGGAATATTTAATGGTTGTATGGTTTTTGTTTTTCCCGTTTTTTGCTATGGGGATTTATTATTTTAGTTATAAACAAGAAGTGAATGAAGAAATACAGGAATTAAAATATAAGTATGAAATGAATCAGATGGAATCGAATTTACGCCTAGAATCCTATAAATTAAAACTTGAAACTATGGAAAAAGAGTATAAATATTATCATGATTTAAAAAAACATTTAGAAGTAATTCGTGGTTTATATACAAGTGGGAATGATAATCGCGCAAACATGTATGTAAATGAGTTATTAAAACAATCTCCAGAGAGTGAATATATTATTAGTAACGATTTGTTAAATATTATGTTTATGGATTTAAAGAAAAAATGTGATGAGAATAATATTAAATTAATTACTAAAATCAATAGAAGAATTACATTTGAAAAAATTAAAGATATTGATTTAGTCATTATCTTTTCAAATTTAATCCAAAATTCGTTAGAAGCGGTAAATCATAGTGTGAATAAAACGATATACCTAGAAATTAATCAAGTACATAATTTTATTGTTTCGACGATAAAAAATTCACATTCAAATGAATTGATATATGATAATGAAATATATCTGTCTACTAAAAGAGGACATAAAGGATATGGTGTTCATAATATAATAGAAACGATTGAAAAATATAATGGAAGCTATTTTATAGAAGAAAAAGACAATATGTTTCATTTTCAAATAATTTTACCTGTAGATTAAGTAGTTAAATAATAAGTAAAACAATTACTAAATCATATTTTTCGTATTTTTGAAATATAGTATTATATTTATAATGATGGAGGTCTATTTTATGACATTAGAAAATAAATTGAGAATTATAGATTCTTCTGAGCTTGCTCGTGAAGAAGAAAGAATGTCTAAAATAAATGCTGTTAAACTTTGGGATTCTGGTATGTTAGATAAATTGGAGACAAGTAAGTTTATTAGTCTTGCCTTTATACATAAAGAATTGTTTGGCGATATATATGATTTTGCTGGACAAATAAGAACAGTTAATATCGCAAAAAGTAATTTTAGATTTGCTCCAGTAATGTAACTTGAGGAAGCTATTCGTAATATCGAAAAGATGCCTCAATCAAATTTTGATGAAATCGTTGAAAAATATGTTGAAATGAATATTGCACATCCTTTTAGAGAAGGAAATGGTAGAAGTATGCGAATTTGGCTAGACGTGATTCTTAAAAAAGAATTAAATCTAGTTGTTGATTGGAGTAAGGTAGATAAAGAAGACTATTTGTTAGCAATGGAAAGAAGTGCGATAAAAGATGTTGAAATTAAGTATATTCTTAAAAATGCACTTATAGAACGCATCTATGACAGGGATGTATTTATGAAAGGGATAGACAATAGTTATCACTATGAAGGATATATCACATATAAAACGAAAGATTTAGTGTCTTAAAAAAGAGAATATTAGTAAAAGCATTAGGAGTGTTACGATACGTAACACTCTTTTCACGTTTCGTATATGGACGAAAAACAAATTTTCTGATTATAATGTACTCGAAAAGAGGGATATGTATGACATTAGGAGAAAAAATTAAAGATGCAAGAATTCAGAATGGATTATCGCAGGAAGAATTAGCGGTAAAGTTAAGCGTATCTAGATCTGCTATCGCAAAATGGGAAAGTGATAAAGGGATTCCAGATATTACAAATTTAAAAGCTATTGCTGAATTATTTCAGGTTAGTGTAGATTATTTAATTGATGATAATGCAAGTATTGATAAAGTAGTAATTCGTGAATCCATTGATTTAACAAAATATGGAAAAGGATTAAAGAAAGCGAAGAAAGATCGAGTTATGAGAGAAAAGTTTCCAACTGCAAAAATATACACACTATTAGGTAAAGAGAAACTAACAAAAACAGAGAAAACAGTAGACTTCGCATTAGGATTTTTTACAGACGCTCCTTTTGGAATTCCAGAATTTATTAATAGTATGAAACATTTGGATCATGAGTTTTACTTAGTAAAAGATAATGGTAAGAATTTTATTGTAGTAGTAAGTGAAGATTTTGTGGAAAGTAGAGAACTAGATGTAGATTGTGAGGGACAGAAATTCACCTTAGATAATTGGGTGTTTACAAATTGTGGAGAAATACATTATAAATAAGAGAGGACACCTTTGATATTTCGAAGGTGTTTTCTTATGTGTGTTTTATATTAACAAATAATTGTGAGGATTAATTATGAGAAAGTTTACAGGAAAATCATTA
>NZ_JBKTEM010000017.1:0-31273 GCF_047239305.1 Beduini sp. | reverse complement strand
CTAAAAAAAGATGAGAAAATTTTTATTGCGAATTCCGAAGGCTTAGTTTTCTTAGTGTAGTGTTGCGCGAAAAATAAAAAAGTGTTGCAAATAAAATAAAAAATCTATATATCAAAATATGAAATTTAAATGTACTTTAAATCCTGCGTAAATCCTCATATTCTCATATATATTAAGGAAGGGGAATCCCTTCCTTATTTTCTATACTTCCCGAAGTGGCTTTGCGTAGATCCACATCTTTCTGCGGCCGACCTTAGCATATACAGAATCAGTTTCTGGGTCATTATCTAGGACAGTAAATGTACCTTTGATTTTAACGTACTCACCAGGCTGTAGTACCTGATCGCCGGATTTCTTTCCGCTCTTCGTGACCTCATCACATACAGCTGCATCCAGCCAATGGTACTCGGCCACTGGTGTGCCAGTCAAGGCATAGCAGATCACTGCATCACGGGATGCTGACACCTTAGATACCTGATAGACATCCGGGAAGATAAACTTATCACCTTTATTCAGTATCTGGTCTGGTTTCGGCTTGCTAGAAGCGTTATTCTGCTGTAGATACCCTTTTACCTTGCTGACGAATTTCGCCCAGCTGTAAGGCTTGTTGGCACGAATCTGGCTTGGACAGTTTTTGCCGCTCCAGTCGTGATGCTGGTACAGGCTCTGATGATCAAGCCCCTGTGCTTTCAGCAGCTTCGCAGCCAGCCATGCAGCGTTATCGGTGGCTTTCTCCAAATTACTATCCGGATTGACACAGATCTCGATTGCAATGGTGGTCATATTTCCGTTTCCACATCCGTCGCCAGCGTGCCATGCTACTTCATTGTCTGGAATAGACTGCGTGATCATTTTATCATCCACAGCATAATGCCAGGAAGCCTGCAGCGTGGATCCACTGTTCTGCAAATACGTTCCGTGGTTCTTAGCTCCAGCTCCTGCCTTAAAGTTATCCGTGTTGTGGATCGTAACACCGCCGTTCATCATTCTCTTGATACCGCTTCTTGCCCCACTATAAATTACTGGTGCTAACATTTTTGTAATCTTCATTTTTTCATCCTCCTATTTTTTTATTTTGATAATACCCTCATAGATTGCACTTGCACCTATGAAACTGAACAATGCGACCCATAAAGCACAATATATGGATAGCGAAAAGAAAAACATACAGAAGCATATGCCTATTGCGAATGATAAAACAAAATTTACCACCCATGTCTTAAGCCCTTTTTTAATAAATGGCAGCTCCTTAATTTTTTGTACCAGCAGCGTCTGAATGACACTATAAATGATAGCAACGAAAATCAGATTAAGTAATAACTGTGGAATCTTCATTTTCTTCTCCTTTCCTTGCAAAATAAAAAGAGGTTGCCCTCTTCCTCTTATTCGGTAAGCTCAGCGTAACCCAGATCTGTAAGAATAGATCTTACTTCGTCCTTCAAGCTTACCGGAACTTTGTGAAACTCCAGCTTGCCATCCAAAACTCTGTATGCTAAAAATTCAGCCATTTCATTCACCTCCTCCCACTCCTAACTGCATCAAGATTAGTTCCTGAACTGCATCTTCCATCACAGAAATACGTTCTTCTGTATTTGGTTTTTTTGTATCATCGGGAAATAGAATATCCTTTTCCGCTTCTGTAAGCTCAGTAACATTTCCATCCCGCAGTTTATAATTGTATCTTCCTCGTTCATCAATCAGTCCACTTTCAAGATAGTTTCCTTGTGCATGTGCGTACTTATCACCATTACCTTCATCAATCAATGTATATCCATCTACATCAGAAAGAAATACATCACTGTTAATCTCTGTGATTACAGTGTTAGTATCTGTCTTAACATATACTTTTGTCATGTTGATACCTCCTTAATAGATTTCTGCGTCAGCCCAATATTTGCGGCCGTACACTCTTATCATCCCCGATACAGAAGCAGTGAAACTGAAAAGTATACGATCTATATAACTTGTATATGTGATCCTCTCACTCGTTATATTTGTTGTTAATGACCCCTCTGCGCTTAATGTCAATGTTGGAGCTATTCGCATGTCAACTGGTATTGACATCATATTGCTAAACGAATTTGATGCAGCATTCATTGTGAAATCAACACATATATATCTTCCAAATCTTTTACATATCATTCGTTCTTCTGCATAAGTTCTTGGAACATCTGGTGTCGCGATCTCCCCAAGCTCTAATTTTGCATAATCTATATATACATCAGATGATATACCTGCTGAGGCGATTATTATTTGTAAAGATTTAACATCATCAAAGTCTATATCTCCCGCTATATCGAAAGTCATACTCATGATCTTGTATTCATTCGCTGAAATCATATGTGCTTTTCGTGCTAATAATACAGATGTTTTATCACTTGAATTATACAAAACTGTTGCTGATGTTGTTATTTCCTGCGCATTTCCTGATATCATTTTCACACTTAATGTCAATTTTTTTCCTAAGATTTTCCGAATAATAGAATTATTCAACTCTTTGTGCTGATATACCAGAAATCTACTTCCCCCTGTGGCTGATACGATTTTCAGCCTTCTGCTACTATTTACTACAGTGTATGGCACATATCCTTCCTCCGGATTCATATAAGCGACCCATCTATCTGCTGTATACTTCCTACGCTCTGTGATATCGAAACTATTTCCACGTTGCCATACCTGAAAATCACCATTATCTAATAGATTGGGATTACTGAACGGTGGATTTCCTGTAATCTCTCCATATTCATATATGGGTTTAACAACTGCTTTAGCCCAATCATATACATCACTCGCAGGTAGGGATGTAGGAAAATCGGTTATATCACTTCTACTATGATTATGAAGTTTTGGTGTCCTCTCATCACTTAGGCGGCTATCATTGCCCTGACACACAGTACCCGCAGTATTGCCAAAAGCTTTATTAAAAGCTGAATTTTTGCTGAAGACTGGCTCCTTACCATCCAACGCCTTTTTAGTCGCATCTGATATGGGTTTATCCTTGTCTGAGGTATTATCAACATTACTTAGTCCTACCTCTGATTTTATGTAGGATGGTTTATTCGGCTGCTTAGCCCAGTCATAAACATCGCTCGCAGGTAGAGAAGTCGGGATATATACACTCTTTGCTATGCTGCCATCATATGAGCCTGTTACACCTCCGGTAAATGTTAAAGCTGCCGGATTTTTTCTCGCATCACTCAAACGATTATCATTACCCTGGCACACAGTACCCGCAGTATTGCCAAAAGCTTTATTAAATGCTGCATTTTTACTGAATACTGGCTCCTTGCCATCCAATGCCTTTTGGGTTGCATCCGATATGGGTTTATCCTTATCTGCTGTATTGTCAACATTATCCAACCCAAGTTGCTCAACCGTAACGTTATGCGGATTAGTTTGATCATTAACGTGTTGCACAAGATCTCTTTGCAAAGCGTAAACACTGCCGTTGATCTGTATGTTGATCGTAATGTCATCAGTGATAGATAACGCAAATCTTAAACGCTTTTCATAGGCTATACCGCTATCTACTGGGCTGATATATTCAGCATCATTCCCAGCATTATCATATGCATACAACACCTCTTTTCCACTCGCATCTGTTGCTATTATCCCTATCTCACGTAAATAATAACCAGAGTGATCATTGCTTGTTATATCAGCCTCAATCAGAAGCTGATTATCTTTATGCTGTATCTCTGGCACGACATCATATAGAGGATTTACCATGCTATGGATATCGTGATGATCTGCACTGTATTTACCATCACCGATACGTATACATTTTACCGCAAACTGCTTGCTGATCTGTGTCTGCGTCAGCAATGATTGTCCGTCATATGTTATTACCATGCCTCTAAAAGCCATTTAAACCACCTCCTTAAAATATAATATAGACGAATGCAATACCGCATATCTTGCGTTTATGCTCGATTGCTCGTATCTAACAAGCGTTAGATCATAAGCGATATGAGCTGGCTTGATCATATCCAGATAGCTCCTTATCGCTGCTACAAAGGCATCAGATAAATTGCTCTGCACTATATTGACAAGGAACAGATACTGCTCCGGATGCTCCTCTATTTCAACAGGAAGCCCCGTCATAGCTGTCAGCTCGTTATATATACTTTGTCTCGATGCTGTATATCGTGCATTGAGTTTCGCAATCAAGTTCTTTCTTCTCTCTTCCTGTGTTAGACCATCACCTGTTAGATCAAACATTTTTTCATACCTTGCAAGTAAATCATTTGCTGTGCTTAAAGATAGCTCTCTGATATATTCCTCCAGGGCATTATGCAGCCTATCCAGCTCCTTAGATTCAGCAGTCAGTAGCTCATCCATTTGCTGCATATTCTGGAGCCATAGTGGGAGATATTTTGTATCAAACCGCATGAAAGCTCACCTCAGCTATCTCAAAATACTCATCACTATCTGCTGTGATGGAAGAAGTACCACCGTTGAGAGTATATGAATCAACATCTAGGACACCCGGTATATCATACAAGAGATCACTGACTTTAAAATATGCCAATGATCTACTGGATCCGAATTGCTTTGTAGCAAGATACTGCTGAAATGCAGACTTAAACTGATCAGTAACATTGTTTATTTCAAATCCGTTAGATAAGTGTATATTACCACTTATGCTTAGAGCCTTAGCCTTAGCAGCTACGACACTGACAGCTGCTGCAATAGGCTTCATTTCAGCGATATGTGCTATAGCGTTCTGTATAATGATTTCATCCGGCGCTCTTCCTTCAAGAGAAAGCAAAACGACCTTTACAGTGCCATTACCATTTGCACATGGGATACACACCGCATTTCCTATACCCGGTACCTCTTTCGCCCATTTCACATAGTCGTTCACATTTCCGGATGTGGATGGATTTCTGATCCTGTCAAAAATGCGACTGCGAAAAGCCTCATCCGTCTCAATGTCTACGCCTCCAGCAAAGGGCTTTATATTGGTTACCTTGACACCATCAAGGTCAACAGCACTTATATCTCCAGCAGTTACATTTCCGACTGTTCCCGGAGTATTACAAATCGCTTTTACTTCAGCTGTTGAGGTATCGTTTATTACTACCTTTTCAAGTGTCGCAAAGGTCAATAAGTCAGATTTTATAATTGTTCTAATAGGGATAACCGTTCCTGGACTCCCTGTAAATAAGACTGTCCCCTGAGCTTGTGTAGCTGGTAGTCTTGCTTCTCCAAAGTCCAAGGCAGCTCTATCCAGAAATTCATCATAAGCTGTATCTAGTAAAACCTTATCCGGAATAGTGGCAACTTCCATTGCATACATCATGGCGATCTCTTGTGAAACTGCTTGTACATTATCCATCGAAAATGAACCCTCCAGTTTACTGGTAGGATTCATCAAGCTTTCCATAATTCGAGTTTTTATATCTTCATATTCAAAACTTTCCAATTCAACTAGCCCCTTCCATAATCTGTTCAATTTCCAAATCGTCGTAGATGCTGGATACAGTAAACTTCACCTTTATTCCTGTCGACAGCTTTTCAAAATTGAAGTCCTTAATGGCGGTTATATAAGGTGAGTATATCAACGCCTCCATGATCATTCGCTGAATCTCTAAGGTTATGATGTCATACGATAGACCGATACCAGCCAGATCATCAAGCTCTGATCCATAATCGTCCGTGTATGTTACATAGCGATACCGCGCAGTCATGAGTGTTTTATATATCCATATCTTTAACGCTTCGTTTTCTTCAACGATGATCGTTTTACCATCGGTATCAGTCTTCAAACAATTATTTTCAAAGTCATATGCATATTCCCGGAATACAGGAAGTTCTTCCTCCATGTCTTCCTGTTCATTGATTTCCGAGAAAAAAGGGAAGATACTCATACAGCCACCACCTTTTGCAAGATATAAAAGCTAATGTTATCTAACAATACGATGACATGATCACCATACTTAAGCTTAAGGTCTGGATTGCTGTAAATATGCTGATTGACCGTGAGATCATATAACTGGAGTGTGACCGGATCTGTACTTGTCACTGTAGCCAGTAGGATCTGCTGATCTGTACTGTTTTTGTTCTTCAGTAAAACTGCCATTTCATAAGCCCACTTATTCATACTCAACCTCCAGTCTCAATCTCTCTCGTGTCCATCAAGTTTTTAAAAGCAAGTGTTAATGTCATAGTGTGTTTACCATTACTAAATGAGTGGCTATCACTCTCTATATAAAATTTGCCATATAGTCCTGTGGATTTCTCTTGTACTATGATGCTATATCCGGAAATCGCTCTACAATCTCCTGTAACAGTTACGTTTCCTGATTCTTCGATACCCTGCATCAATGCCTTTGCTTCAGCTTCAGACGATTTTCCATCCTCTTCTTTGTATACTTTCTGCACCGTACCGTATTTATTTCGGGATGTACGATCCTCAATAATGCGCTTTTTATTACCGTCTTTATCTGTAATCAGCACTTGATTTACTACATTTTCAGCGCTTACTCTGTAGGTCGCATCCTGTAGATTGTAACTACCATCTACCACAACACCACAAAGCTCACCCTTTTTAATAACTGCTAACTTGTTAATGGATTGAGCCATCGGCATATAAACCTCTTTTGTCTTTTTGGCAGCAGCTGTATATGCCATCATTATCGCATCATATCCTGTTTTAGCAATACACGGAAAATACACCTTTGTATTGGTTGCTGCAATGCTCCCCGGTGTGATACCTAGATCATTACAGATCGTCCGTGTGATCTGCTCTGCTGTATTATTGAATATCCGGCTGATCTCACTCTTGTTGATATAAAACATCAGATCATAAGCTGTTACAGATATCATACCGGATGCAGCTGCTCGCTCTACCGTCCAAACAACACCACCAAACAGATTTTTATTTTTATCGTCCTGGAGTATAACTTCATTACCCGGCTCCAGTATTATTTTAGCCAGTTTTTCATCATGAGGATTTTGATAATACGTGAATTGCAATGACCTAGCGACAGCTTTTGTGTCACCTGACCACGAAAGATCCTGCACCAGATTGATGATGTCTTTATCCTTAGCAAGCAACCTCATTTTGGAATCACCAACTTTGTGCCAGCCCAGATCCAATGACCTTTATCGGATGATGCAAAGCCGTGTTTCTTTGCCGCCTTTTCGATAGCATCCTTGTTCGCATTATATATTTTAGGATACTTAGATCCATTACCATAATACTTTACTGCGATCGACCAGAGGGTATCACCGCCCTTGATCGTATGTGTAACCTTCTTTTGCTGCTTAACTTTTTGCTTCGGACTTTTTGCGGCTGGTCTTGCAGTGGTTATCGTCTTTTTTACAGACGTTTTGATTTTAACAGTAGGCACGTTAAGAGACTTATACTCAGTCAGATCAATCGTATAATAGATATCCTTATCACCCTCATACCTTATGGTATGGATGTTGTCGATCGTCATTGCGATATTGATACCTGTATCACTGACTATAAGTCTAACGGGCTGACTACTGTCCTTCCATTTTTCTATCAGTTTTAGATATTCAGCAGGAGATCTATCAGCTCGTTTATAAAATGGTGAAGAGGAAGAAGGGAAGAAGCTGGAGAGGGAACCTGTAATCAGTCCCACACCTCCCAGCTGATTTGCTTCTCCAACATTCAGCAGAGTGATTTTCTGATTAAGTTGCGGATCATCAAGCTCAAACTGTGACGGATTCACAGGTAACTTTATTTGCTCCTTGCTGTTTGCTGTAGATATCAGCTGATATACTCTCATGTTTCTTCCTCCTCTTTTTATACATTTTCTATTGCTTCCAGGATTTTCTTTACTACTTTATCACCGATTTCATCAATGTCTCCCTCTTCTTTAACAACGATTTTATCAGCAAGTTTTGGGATTTGAATAGTTATTGTTTTACCATTCTCCGAAGATTTTCCTGAACCGTTACCAGATGGAACAACAGCCCCATTACCGGAAACAACAGGCATCGGCTCACTGCGGCTTAACTTGCTGACCAGTAGGTTTATGCCTTGCAGCATAGACTTTAGATATGGCACAGATGCATCTGACTGTAAAACTTGTGTCACTCCGCTAGCACCCTGCACATTTTTGGTGATCCTGTTTATCACTGGATCCATCCATCCTGTGTTATGCTCTAACGGGACGACAGCCTCTCTACCTGCCTCACCGAAAATCGCTGGCGTTGCCTTATCAACTACACCACCCTTAGCAAGTGGTTGTATATGCTCCAGATCTAGCCCAAAATGCGAACCTCCGGCGAATGGCACCCAATCCGGAATATCAACCTGGATTGAATTGATACCATCTATAGCCCAGTTAATGATCCCGATAACAGCATTTAACGGAGCCTTGCATATCTCTCCAATTCCAGAAAATATTGTACCAAATGAATCAACGACACCCTGCCAGTCTCCAGACCATACAGCACTGATCAGATCCAGACCACCCTGGATGATACCTGTAATGCCGTCAATCACGTTGGTGATGATTGCACCGACAGTCTCAAAGGCTGTCTGCACAAAGGGTGCCAGTGTCATAATAACGTTTTTTATGCCCTCGATTGCAATGCTGAGTGCAGGCAATACAGCGGTAACGATATTACCGATCTGCGTCACGATGGTCGAAAAGATAGGCGCTAAAACTGGCATAACCTGTGCAATGGCTGCCACGATTTGCTGTATCACTGGCGTTGCTGCTATAGCAACGTTTTGAATCGTTGTGATCACCGTTTGAGCAAATGACATGATGGAGGGCATCATTGCTTTGATACCATCACCAAGAGCAGCAAAGATAGGGGATAATGATTTAAACGTGGCAATGATTGTCGGCATTGCAGCAGATACTGTCTTAATGCCCTTACTTAAGCTGTTACCAAACGCAGAGCCTAATTTATCAATGTATGGCATCGCTTTATCAATCAATCCAATCATATCTGTAAGCACAGGTTTTAATTGATCAACGATCTTAAGCCCAAAGTCTGCAACGCTAGACTTAAGTTTTCCGGTAATCGTAGATACCAGACCGCCGCCAGAGGTCGCAAGCTTCGCACTTGCTCCACCAAAGAAATTTTCCAGATCCTTGGATACGCCCTTAAATCCTTTTTGCTCAAATTCGTCAGCCGACACTTTAAATCCAAAGCTTTTCAAGCGCTCCATTTCACCCATTTTCGCATCACCTAATGCCTCAATGGCATCCTGGACACTTGCAGTACCACCAGAAGCTGCTGCCATGTCTTCAGCTAATTTTACAAGGCTCATAGCCTCTTTTCGGTTGCCCTGAGTTAATGAGATTGCTCTGGAACCTGCCTGTATGACCTCACCAGTCTCAAATGGTGTCGCATTTGCGTTATTGCGCAGCTGCTGCGTAAATTCTGCCGCTGCCTTATCAACAGCGGTTTGATCCATGTCTTTATTGGTGGCTCCGATAAAGTGCTTAATGGATATCTGTTGCTGCTCAAGCTGCATCCCGCTTTTAATCGAGGCACCGAGCGCCGCTGTAGTTACAGTTGCAGCTACCGTCACAGGAATTACAAGCTTTTTTGCAATCGCTTTAAGCTTAGATCCTATGCTGCCAAGTACCGATGCTGTCTTATCAACGGCTGTAATAATAGGCTTTGGCACCTTGCTTTTGAGCAAAACAAACTTACTTTTGATACCATTGATTATGCTTGTTGTCTTGTCTTTAACTATGATCACAGGCATTGCGATAAGCCGACCTACATCCTTGATCTGCTTTTTTACCTTTACGATTTTTGTCGTTGTTGCATCCTTAAGCTTGATCATAGGGCTGACGATCGTCTTTTTTAGCAGACCCAGCTTATTTTTTATCTTATCGGCTGTTTTACTGGCACTATCCAATATCTTAAAACGTACAGTTAAACCCTGTTTAAATTCACTCATTTTCCGTTTAAGTGATGATAGTTTCTTGTAGACTGCATTATCATCAATCTTCATTTTCCAGGATTTCTCATACAATTCTTTCATAACTGTATGTGTTTTTTTTACATCCCGCCGGAAGTTTTGCTGCTCTTTAACAATGTTTTTTAAGGTAGGAGTGACCTTATCCTTGATTCCGATTTCACCCTTGACCCCCTTATTTTTCGGCATGATCAGTCACTCCCTCCCATTGCTTCCTGTATTTCTTCAGATCTCATCATCATACTGGCTCTGTAAAATAACTGATTGATCAATGGCTCTCTTAAAAAGTCATCTATCTTCCAGCCCAGTTGGACGTAATAATGCAATAGCTGCATATCACCGTCCTGGGCTATCAGTTTTTTAAATCTTCAACAGCCTTGACCTTTGCACCTTTCTCAGCTGTTACGCCAGATAGTTTCAGTATTTCTTCAGCAATTTCATTCACCTCATGCATTTCAAAGATATCCACGGCATCAACAGGCTTATAGATATCACCACTAGCTTTCAGCTCTTTTGCAAGCTGCTGCATATTCGGCTCAAGGATGCCGATATAAGCACAGTATCTTGTTGATTCCATGGTGTCCTCAACATCCAGCACCTCAGTGATCTCATGCGTTTTTAAATCTCTTATGATAATGTCAACATCCATAGACGGCACATGAAGCTTTTTTGTCTTGCCTAGCTTTTTATCACGCAGGCGTTGTGATGCTTTTGCAGTAAATTCCTGTAACAGATTCTTTTTTTCACTTGTTGCTCCCACTTTTATGCACCTACCTTATCCAAATTGATCATATCCGATGGCGTAAAGCCTCCACTGATTTCCTGTGTTACTGGAGCGCCTACCTCATAGCTAACAGCTGGTAATTCGTTTAACCAGCAGTTATCGACGCTGTAACGCTCTGTCTGTCCTCCGGTTGCATCAGGATCTTTAAGCTTTGTGATGATTTGCAGACGCTCATCCTTACCTGCGTTAATTTTCTGGCGGTAATCCTCAAAGCGTGAATACACCTTATTCAACTCTAATGTCCATTCACCTTTTTGATTCTTAAACTTTGAATCCATGTCAATGCCGACCTGAATATCTTCTCTCTCATAGCTGATTTTAAGCTCGATTTTCTTTGCTTCAGCAATGAGATCACCGCCAATCCAGACCTCAGCATACGATCCGCTAAGAACTCTGTATCCTCTAAATTTTGCCATATCTTAACTCCTCCTATACGTAATTGACCATTATGAAGTCTTCCATTGCATCTACAAGTTTAATGTTTGAGCATACAAAAAGACTGCTTCCTGTGTTTGCTTCAGCAATCTGTACATCATTCATCGTACTTGTATCTACACTGTGATCATTGAGATATTTTTTCTGTGCCTCTATGTCGATCTGGCATAGGTTATCATATGTTTCATCCAGGATCTCACCTTCAATCGTTCGAAAGTAATTGTTAATTGCCGCAATCACTTCCTGTTTTTTGTCATAGCTGTTACGTACTCTACCGATATAGTTATTTTCCAGCGTAGTTGTTATATCATCACAAATCAGATCCTTACCCTCTATGATTTTGATTTTTTTAAATTCCTCACTTTTCCCCTCAGGGATCGTTGTAAGGCTGTTTACACCGCGCCCGATTTTGTACTTCTCACCGTCGAAGACAGCAATGAGCTGACCAGCGTCTATAGCAGCATCTGGATCCTCTGGCACATCAGCAGATATGATATCCGGCAGATCATAATAGGTCGTACTGCGTGATAATGGCACAGCTACCATGATACCAGTGATACGTGCACAATAAGCAGCACAGCTGATCGTCTTATCCAATATGGATGTAGTAACATTGCTGATCGTACAGTTAATGATACCCTCGTGATCAGCCACTACTTCAGGCAGTACCGCTTTAAATGTCTTGCGCTTGCTGTCCCGCTGCTCTTTGATCCAGGCAACGATGGATGTTGTTTCTTCCTTTGTAATGCCTGGCACTGTAAGGTAATTCCATTTTAAATCCTTTAATGTCTTCAGCACTCCGGTATAATCGGCAGCATCTGGTGCCTGTGCTGCTACAATCACACGATATGGGCTAGCCGCAAAGATAAGTTTCATAAATTCGTAGTTAGCCTCTGACATTTTCGTGAAATCCACATCGTTTAAGGTACTGTATGTCTGTACTGCCGGGATACCCTCTGTGTCATCCTTAATGATGCACGCTACGATACCCCTAGCAGATCTGGTAATAGCATTGCTTGCCTTACCAATAAATTCAATATTTATACTAGGTAATCCCATAGATACCTTCCTTTCTTCAATTCATATTTAAATCAAAATCATCAAGATACGGTGTTTCTTCATCTTCATGTTCGTACGTATCTGTATATTGCAGATTAAATTTATAGTGAAGCCTCCAGTCCACTATAGCTGCGGTTGTATCTCCTACGCTGATAAAGCGATCATCAAAGTGAAGCACAGGATAAAATGCTTTATCCAACCTCTCACCGATATCATGGTAACCCGCAAGTGTCTCATCAAAGTTATGTATCATGATACCTACCTGATAATTACGATTGATCAGTTTTCCTTCTTTGGTATTCGTAATCGGAGCAAGTGATATATGCACATAATCACTGATATGCTGATTTGTAATAGCATCATTAAGTGTTTTGATATCGTCCGCAAACACTTTATGATCAGGTAATACCCTTTTGATCACCGGGATCAACGCATTTTTTATCTTTTCATATTCGCTCATTGCATTCTCCTTCCTAGAAATGTTCATCCAGAAAAACACTTAACCAATCCTGAAGGTACAGCGGAAGCCGTGCATCCAGGACAGCAAGCGATATCTCCATCATGTGCGCCCCCGGAACCATTTCCTCGCTGTTTTTCTTCCTGTGCCCGAACTCAACGTGTTCAGCATAATCGGTATTGTTAAAAACCTGGATGTAATAGTCACGACCTTTTTTTACGATCTTACCGATCTTCCAGTTTGTCTGTAAGTTGGAAGTATCCACTGGTGTCCTTCCTGTGACCTGTTCATGCAGCTCTGAAGCAACATCAATCACCAGACGCTCAAATTCTTTTGGAAAATCTGTCTGAATCACATCCATAAGCTCTTTTTCCCATTCGTCCAATCCCTCGAACATATATACGCATCCACTCATATAGTCTTACCTAAAGTAACATGTACCTCGTTGTGCGATAGGTAATAGTCTGTCTGTCCAGCTCTGGCGATCACCTCATGTCCGTACTGATTGATCACCAGATAGTCATTTTCCATGATTTCTATGTCCGGACGGGTGAATAACAGATAATCTGTGCTTATCCGGTATTCCGGCTGTTTATACGAGAGCTTACCGCCTGAGGGGCTGGATAGAGCACAAGGGAGATTTTCGTATACCAGCTGTCCATTTATGCCATCCTGATAAGTCGTTTCACCATTCGGCAAGTCTACCATCTGCGCACGATACACCTTACAGGTATGATCATAAGTAGCTGCAAGGATATCAATTTCATTCATTGCTTTTCCTCCGCTGCGGCACCTTCATTTTTCTGTAGTGGATCAAAATATTCTGATAGTCTTTCATAAAATCGACTGTTCTCATGTATGCTTCTTGCTTGTTGGTGTAGCTTATGCTGGTGTTACCACGAGATACTGATGCGATATCATTATCCAGTTTAACAACACCGTCCGCTCTCAGCATATCCTCCACGATCTGAGCAATGGTATCCTCCAGCTCTATCGGGATATCAGTACGATTACAAAACACTTTTACTTGGCTTAACGCACGTTTTACGTACCTGAAGACGATTTTCTCGGAATCAGTAGAAGAAAGGTCAAGATTATCCTTGACCTCATTTGTTATCTGTTGGATCTGATCCATCATCATCACCACCTGGTGCTGGAGCTTCCAAATTAGTTTCAGGATCAGCTTTTCCTTTTTTTCCCAGACTTCTTTTTGATCCGCTCTTACTTTTGCAAGCAGCAGATACTGCTTCAGTTAATGTTTCAGTTACTGCTTCAGTGTCCGTCCCAGGCTTGACCTGTACAGACTCAATAATAACTTTTTCTTCTTCACGATTACACTCTGCATATCCCATACGCTCCAGCTCCGCTGCCTTTGCATCATTTGCTGCATAGCGTACACATCCCATTTTCTGATATTTTCTCATATTAACACCTCTACTTAGCCTGTCTGATATTCGCAAAAATAGCAGGCAAGGAAGAATTTTTCAGCCATAGATCATGGTATCTACGGTAATCAGTAGCCCATGCATTTGCGGTCTGATTTGTTTCTGGATCAAAGATACGTACTTTATCCTGTCGTGTGATTGCAATAGGAGCGGTTACCGGAGTGATTAGCCAGTTGATATCCTTAGCAGCCGCTGTCGGTTTAAAGCCTCCCATCGTCTGATCTGGTGATGGATTACTTTCAGCACCATCCGATGGAGTGCGTCCGTCAAAAAACTCATATTCAGTTTTCATCCGCCCAGATCCTACTCTAATCATTGGAATCTGACCATCCAGAGCTTTAACTTTTAAATTAACATTACCAGTCGTAAATTGCGTTGTTTCCAACCTTTTTCCAAGTTCTTTGGAAAGGTCAAACATAGCAGCAACCATCATGGAGATCGTCACCACCAGTGGAGTGTCCTCACCAACAATGTCCTGTACTCTAGCGATATCCAGATAAAGCTGTGTTAGCAAGGTACTTGCATCTGGTGTATAACCATAAGCAACACGCTCATTTTTTACACAATGCTGTGCGATAGTGGAGTATCGGTATGCATCCACCTCCGGAATTACTTTTTCCCGCTGGAACTTTGACATCAATTTTGACACATCCAATAAACCCTGTGTTTCATCACGATCCATAGCATCCACGGTGATGCGGGTGCCTCTATCCTGTGTCATGGTCACTGTCTGGTATTCCAGCGACACATTAGCATCCGGATATGCGTCCCGTTTCGTACGGTCATAATCGCCAAGTCCTGACATCCCAATTACCGGGATTTTAACCTCTTTTCCTGCTGCGTATCTAACATCATCTTTGTTGATATCCATCCAACCGGATGTAAGACCCTGGATCATTGCATCATCCAGAGATGTCTGTAACTGTGCTACTACTTCAGCTCTTGTTGGCATTGTTTAAAATCCTCCTTTTTTAACTGCATTGTCAATCTGCTTTAAAACACTGTCCCCTGTAACGGTATTGCTGCCATTCAGCCCTCTTGGTGTTTCCTGCTTCACCTTTGACAGCAGCACCTCTTTCAGGGCAGTTTCAAACACCGTTGTCAGTGTATCAAGCCCTTTTTCCATGTCTGCTGCTTCTTTGTATGTACCATATGGCAGAATATCAGCAAGGGATGCCGGATAGCCTTTTCCGGTAAGCGTGGTGATTGCTGTATCCTTAAACTTATTTGCCTTTAACTCGGCTTTCATGTTTTCCAGCTCTTTCTGTAAGCTGTTTTGCTGCTCTTTCGCACGTTCTTCCGGAGACAGCTTTTTCAAGCGTTCCTCCTCCGCTTTTTCAGCCTCCCACTTTTCACGTTCTTTCTTCAGCATTTCCTCAACATTCAGCTCAGGTGCTTTAGGCTCCGTCTTCGCTGGTTCCGTTTCTTTCGCTTCAGGATCCTTTTCATCAGGTTCCGTCTTGTCTTTCACTCCTGTGAAAAATTCCTTCATTACCTGCATAAAGCCTTTTGTTTCCGGTTCCTGTGGCTCTGTTGCTGTCGGTTCTGTTTTTACTTCTTCAATAACTTCAGTTTCCATTTGTTTTCCTCCTATTTTACATATGTATTCTTCCACTGTTGAAATTTCACATTTTCATGTAGTGGTGTGATACCTTCTCTTTTTTCAAACATATTTATTTTTCGCTTTGCTGTGATATAACATTTACAATTTGGATGGATTGGAGGCAGATTGATGCCTGGTTCTGCATCCTCTATGCGGTAAGGACTGCCTTTAACAGCTGTTTCACAGTCACAGATTTTAACGCCTTTCCTTGTCCTGGAACACGTTCCATTCATGTGAAAAATGTATTCTTCGTATCCAAGTTCCCGAAAGCTGTCTAACTGACTTTGCATATGAAAATGTTTTGATTCCGTACGAATCACACGTTCAGCGGCATACCTACCTGACTTAAATTCATCATTTAACACCTTAGCCATTCGTTGCACACCAGCGCCTTTCGCAAAGCCCTCTGCAAGCGTTTTTTTGAGTGTAGCGGTCATTTTGTCCAGGTTATCCCAGATAGCCCTAGAAAACACTTTTGTTGACCACGGGTATGTAATGACCTTTTCGATGGCACCATGATCCAGTTTCGCCAAGTTAAAAGCGAATCCAGTACCTCGCTGCACATCATATGCCGTCCTGTAGTATGTAGTTTCATACACCTTGCTGATCGCTTTTTTTGTAATATCACACTGCTCCAGAGCAATGTCTGTCATTGCTCTGTCTATATCTGCCAGTAGCTGTTCTTTCAAGCTAATACGTGATTTTGCGGATAAAGCATTTAGCTCCAATAGCAAGCTAGAATCTTCCGGCGCATCCCTGATCTGATTCAGGTACTCACGCAATGACATACGCCATTTCGTGTACTCTTTGCCATGCAGGATCTGATTGACCTCTTCATTGCTTAGCTGGTTATCAACACCAAACCTTGCGACAAGAGCATCAATCTCATTCTGGAGCTGCATCCTTGCATTTTCATAAGCCCGATAGATTTCTTTCCATGCTTCATCAGTAATCTTCTCACTTTCCGCTAGCGCTTTTTTAGGATCCATCATCCGACTCCAGTACAGGATCTTCCTTCAGGTTTCCATAATCTCCTGCACCATATTTCTTCATAGCATCCTGTTCTTCAGCTTCTCGGCGGGCTAGTTCTTCTTGTGGATCCTCAACGTTTGGCACAAGCTGCATGAGCGTTTTATCAGAAAGAAATCCACGCAGCATAGAGATCATAGAAGCTATCTCTGAAACGTTTTGAGGCATGTTCCGGCGGAAGGTCATGTTTACAGATTTATAATCGTAAGAAGCCCCCAGGAAGTTGAGCATATTTGTGATCAGCTCGATCCGTCTCTGTAAAGCCTTTTTAAACTTACGCTCCTTAGTGACAACCAGCTGCTCAAAATTCCACATTTTGTATGATATAGCAACCCCTGACAGCTGAGAGCCTAGAGATTCATCCGTCATATTAGGCACAGATGACCAAAAGTGCATATCTTCGCGTAGTCGTTTCTTGTAATTTTCAAGTGCAGCGTCATTAACTTCTTTAGTCAACCATCCCATAGAGCCTTGATCTTCCAGAATTACTGTGCCTTTTTCCTTCATGTCTTTGACATCATCCGTGGTCACATCGCCCATGTTAGTGATTGTCAAGATAGCTTGATCATTGTACTCAAAAAAGTTTGCGGTATTACTTTGCGCTAGGTTATATGCATCCACCAGCGTGATAATGCCCTCAAAGTCTCCAATGCGTTCCTGATTGTTTAAAAACTCGACAAAAGGAACATCCGACCAGTAATGATCCCGTATATCCATAAGCTCAAAGTTATAGCTGTTGACGCTGCGAAAGTACATACAGAATGTGTCAGTCCAAAACTCCGCATAATAAGTTGTTTTGTTCGTCAGCACGTTGTAAGACTTCATATAACGGACGACAGCAAGCAGATGGTCAGAACAAGCCTCGTAGATAAACAAAGCCGAATCCGGTGTAACCAGTGAGAAGCGGATCCATCCCTGCATATCAACATAAAGCATTTCGTAACAATGTCCGTTGATAGAGCATTTCTTTTCCAACTCACTGTTTTCGTCTTGTTCGTCATTGTAATCAAATATCTGTTGCAAGCTCTCCATGTAGGATTCATCCTTTGCCGAATAGGTGACAGGCTTCCCCATGAAGTATCCTGTAGCTGTATCTGTGATATACTTGGGCATATTGTTGATCAGCTTATTGTTCGGTACGTTTGGATCACTTTTAAAATGTTCCAGGATTTTATGTTTCCCAGCATAATAGTTCTCCAGATTTTCATAGCGCCCGATACTTTGATTGCTCAACTCGATCAGCTTTCTTATGTCTCCTTCAGTGAAGGATCTTACATCCTCTTGTTCCATATAGATTACTGGCATAACATCCCTCCTTACTTCTTATCTAATTCATGTATATAAAGCAACCCCAATATAACCGCTATCATTGGATGTCTCTTCCACACTTCGGCTGCAACTATACAATAGCTCATTGCTAGCAGTTTCAAGCATTTGACTGTATCCATAAATTAAAACCTAATTCCCATGGTACGAAAGCGTTTCGCTTTCTTTTTGGCAATCGTTCTCGCCATTTCCAGAGCATCCGGCCCATCATCATGGCTCCCCATTGGAAACTGTTTTAGCTGCTCCAGCAGCAGCTTGTGTCTCTGATTAAACTTAATATACTTATTTTTTATATCGGGCTGCATACTCTCAACACGCAGTGTTTTATCCCCGGTTGACTGGATTTCTTCGATTGGAAGATGCAACCCCGCAGCAGCGGAAGCTTTCGCAATTTCCTCTTTCAAAAACCATTGAAACTGTACTGTTTCACATCCAAATTTCAGGTAACCTTTTCCGAATGTCTTCCTTAACCATATTTCTTTTTCTAATATGTCCTTTATGATCCTGTCCGGATGTCGGCGCTCTATGTCCGCATCAATCACATACATATAGCCCGTCTTACGGTGTTTAGCTATAGTGATAATCGCTGAGTAGTCAGATTTTTTACTTTTACCCAGAGATGGATCCACAGCACCGCAAAAATCAAAGTCTTTAGAACTGAAGTCAAGCTCATGCTCATTGTAGTAATCAAACCACTCTTCGTTAAACAAACAGTCATCAGGATTGATAGGCTCATTTTGTAGCTCGCTATTAAACGATGCATCACCATCTGTGATCTTAATGACCATCAGATCATAATAGCTGTTTTTCTCCTTCCATAGCACTTCTGTGCCCTCAAGCATTTCTGCCTCATGGGCTTTATAAAAAGCAAGAGCATCTGCTTCATGGTTTTCGTTATCCAGATCCGTGTATCTCTTTTCCCACTCATCCCATAGCGATGAGGATGACCAGGACAGCACAGCTTTGTATTTGATTGCCTTGTAGCTTGGATTCTTTAACGTATTTGCCAGTAAGCTATCGTAATGCAGCAGTGTACCAATGTAGATAATATCTGTGTAGCTGTCTCCAGCTCTGGATACTGCTTTTTTAAACCAGTTTGATAGTTTGTTACGCTGTTCGATGGTTCGCACATTTTCGTCGTTTTCGATATCATCTAAAACTATGAGATCCGGACGCCAGTTTTTATGCTTACGACCACGGATTTTTTTACCTGATCCAATGGCTTCTATTTTGATATTCGTTTTCGTTAGCAAGACATTACTTTTCCAAACTCTGCCCTCTAAATGACCAAAATCCTCAATAATCATTTCATTTTCTTCCAGTTCGGAACGAATAGAATCCAAGAATCCTTCAGCCTGATCTGATGAATCAGATAGGATGATAGGATAATGTTTATACTCGTATAACACAGAATGAAGAGTACCCTTGAATGTCAGCGTTGTAGACTTTGCATGACCACGGGGAGCTGCCACCACTCTTCTGGATCCATCCATGCGGGAGATCTTTCGCTTTTCCTTTAGCGGATTCTTTCTTTTCAATACCCCATCCGTCCAGATCTTATCCAAATCCCGGTGAAACTCAGGGGAAGATCTCACAAAGTAATGAGGGAAGTATGCTCGCCCGAAAAACTCCAAATCAATAGCAGCAAGCCTCTTCCGGATACCGTTGTCACCAGTAAGTGAGCAGCCTTGTTCATATTCAGTTCTTAAACACAACCGTTCAGGTTCATCGTTTAAATACAGAAAGTCTTGTAAAAGAGCATTTAAATGTTTAAATGCCTCCTTACTGTCACGATCCTCTTCACTGTCAAATCGTTGCCGTTCTGTTTCCTGTATGGCATCCTTAAGCGATGCCAGGCTATCCTTTTTCCTTCTTTTCAAATACCACACCTTCTTCCCAATAAAAAAAGCCATTTTAAGGCTTTCTAAGCGTTGTTTTGTTTTAGGCACACTTACACTCGGATTTTTTTCTTAAATCAAATTTAAATGGCTTTCTGTAAGATTTAAACGGTATCTGAGTGTAATCTAAAGTATGAACCTCCTGATGATATGCTTCGCCACCTTGGTGGCACACACACCTAGCTGTTTTTATGTATCCGCTGCTGCATTAGGAGGGGACGAATCAACCACACCTGTTTCACCAGTTTCATTTTCATTGTAATTTGCATACAGTGTGATTTCCTTTGCCTCTCCACAGATCGGTATGGACACTGTAACTGTCTTCTGTCTTTTTTTAAAAGTTGTAATATGATGCTTAAACATTTTTAGTACTCCGGATGCTATTTCATACTTACCATCCTTCACGCTGATTTCTGCTGGTGCGATTGCTTTCCCTTCATTCCCAAGCAACCGGATCCACTCAGCTTCCAGATAGGTAAGTGTAGATGGTTCCTTCTTGTCTCCCAGCCACCGGATCACACCGGGGATGTTTGCGACCTTATACCAAGTCTTAGCGCAAAAATCGCACTCCAGGAACACATACGATTCAAATATCACTGCTTCTTTCTCGTTCCATGTTCCGCCTGACCTAATGATTTTAGTCATTGTAGGCACAAGAGCATGGAGGTGCAGCTTGTTCAGGGTTGCCGCAATCTCTAACTCTTTCCCAGTCATTACATACAGTACATACCATTTCATATGCTGCACCATCCTTCCTTTTCGTCTGCGTCTTATAATATGATTACCCAATCCTCAGCAAGCAGATCTGTTTGTGATGCAACCCACGGCACACGATCTTTCGGAGCAAGGTCACTATCTGTAACAAGCCCCGTCGTATCTATGTAGATATATGGATGTGTCATTTTACTGTTAGCGTCCGGCTTTTGCAAAACGATGAAGATACCTTTACCGTTCCAGCCTTCCCGGGCAACTGCACACCCTTGTTTTAACAGCTCCAGAGCGCCGGAGAAGCTCAACCCCATGTATTCCTTATACTTATCCCTAAATTCCTCATAGGACATCCAAGAAGACAGTCCAGTTTCACTTTCAATCTTATATCCTTTCGTAGTCTTTGGAAGATCATAAGGTACTGACCAACCTCTTGATTCAAAATACTTTCCCAATGTCATAGGGACGATCCTCATTTTCTCAATATCAAACATATACATCCTCCTATCCTTGTTTCTTTTGATTCAGATACTTTGCAACAGCTGCATACAACTCTGGATTTTCCTTTGCCATCGCCGCAAAGATATCACTCTTCATTTCATCAACCGCACTATCCAGGACTTCCTGATTTTTTATGTCAATCTGCTTCTTGTATGCAGCAGCTCTAATGAGTGAGGTTGATTCCTTTAAGACTTTATCCAGCTTTACACGCTCCCAATCTGCCTCTTCTGTGTTTGCAATACGCTGGAACAGGTTGCTGGAGGTCAATCGGATGATTGCTTCGGTCGTATCCAGATCCGGATACTTTTCCATTTCTTCCATCATTTTACGGAAATTCTCCTGAGCGATGTTCAGTTCCTTTACACTTGCGTTTAAGTTCTGTGCGTGCCGGCAAACAGCAGCAGCGGAAATCGGCACATCATTTGCTGCCAGATACTCGACCACCTCCCGGTATGTGCTGCCACTCAGAAGCATCGTTTCAACTGTGTCCTTCAGCTTAGGATCAAGTCCATCAATCTTGCTGTGCTTCCTGTTTGCCATAAGCTAGCCCGTTACCATATCATCAATGATATTACCTTTCAAAAGGCGAGTGCCTTTGCTAGAGAGATTAGCTTCTAATTCTGAATAATCGTCACAATCTGCCAAATCTTCATATTTGTGTGATGCGGAGTTACGTATATTGATATATTTTTCCTGTACCAGAAAGTTCACAGAATAGATATAGTCTTTATATGTACCTCTGTCATCATTTTTCAAAACATCATAAATGGAATCCAGCTTATGATAGGAAGGGCTTAGGATGTTGATAATGCCAAGAATCTTCCAATTCCTTTTTTTAAATTCCTGCACTTCCATCTGATCAATAACATTCTGCATTACTATCTACCTCCTAAATATCTCATTATTAACTCATTGGTTTTTTCCTGGTTGGTTTCAAACCTCTGATCAAGTTTGCTGATTTCTCTGATGAAGTCATCCTTACGCAGCATAGCGTCTTTCATTTCTTTTATATCCTTTCTCACTTCATCATAATCTTTTTCGTGTTTGGAGATCGGTGTATAGTTCTCACGAATTTTCATTATTTCTTCATCCTGCTTCTCCTGATCTCTCTCATATTCTTTTTTTGATACGTAGTTTTCTTTAATGTCACTTAAAGATTCCTCAATTTTTGCTGTACGATTCATTGTACTTTTCAGGAAATAGCTAATAATACCTGAAATAGAACTAATGACCAGCGTCACGATTTTGTCCAACACTTTAAGACCTCCATCCCTCGTTGTTGGCATAATCATATCAGCTTTAAAAGACAAAAAAAAATAAAGCCCTTGAGTCAAGAGCTTTACTGTTTTACTGAACTGTTATAGGAAATCTGATATGCTGAGCTGTCCATCGCATGGAGATCTTCTTTTCTCCTTCGCTATATCCTTAACTATATCCCGAATGCTGCTCACGGTCAAGTTATATTTATATGCCAGCTCTTTAAAATTATATCCGTTAAATTCTGCACAGATACTTTGATTTCTCTTTACTTTTTTAAGTTGATCCATCTTTGGGATATATATTTGACTACCTCCGTAAGTGTATATCAGTTCTTTGAAAGACTGTAATCCAATTACTTCAGCCAACTCCCTTTGATCATCATAAAGATCTTCCATAGTAATAGCTTCAAGTGCATCATCCATTAGCTCATCCTCTTCCTTTCAGCGTTGTCGATGTAATGCTTTAATATTTCGATCAACTTTTCTCCATCCACATAGTCAAGATAAGTGAAGAGCCTTCTCGGTGTGGATCGGACACCGAATTGCCTTGTGATGATACCCGCAAGTCGCTCACCGATAGGGGCAGGGTTGACAGCCAGATCACAGTCCTTCAGCTCATACATGAGCGCCCAGATTTTTTTCTGCTGTCCCTTACTTACATTATCGGATTTATCCAGGGATGTCTGCTGTCGTACCAGATAATCTATAAGCTTGTTTGCATCATCATATGTCAGCTTTGTCACTGATTGTTTTCCAGTCATGTCTTCCATGATAAGGTGCAGGATGTCTGTTTCCTCAGTTTTTGCCGTATATCCCAGCGCATTTGCGATTGCATAGATTTTTCTTTTTTGCCATGATTCAATAGCTTTAGCTTTCATCCCCGGTTCCTCCTTTACTCTTTTTCTACCGTTACCTTGATTCCTTCGTCCACAATCACGGATGCCTTTACTTTCTCCACAGCATCTTCAAACGTTCCGGCAAACTTGGCAGCTTCCAGTATCTGCTTGATCGTCTTATACGCATAGACCTCTTCCACAAGGTATGCATAATCATTTGCGCTTTCCGGATCCAACCCGGTCACCTTCATGATTGTCTTTTTGTCTGATCTGTACTTGCCCTTCAGTTTTTTGAGGAGGAGCTGCTGCTCCTTTGCATCGCTTGTGATCTTACCGATTACAGCTGTTAGATCATCCTCTATATACTTGCCTTGCACCATAGCGGTCAAAAATGACTTACATTCAGCATTCAGTGTTGCCTTGGATTCTTCTTTGACAAAATCACTATATGCAGTACCAAGCAGATTTCTCAACACACTCATTGCAATCGGCTTCACTGTTTCAGAGTTTTGTACAACGACCTTCGCATTTCCCTCTCCCCAGTATTCGATTGTTTTTTCCTTGCTGTCCTTTAGATCAGCTTCAGCCTGTTTCTCAAAGCCTGCTTTCAGCTGATCTATTTCTGCCTTGACTTTCTCCTGCTGGATGGTCAATGCTGCCAAACGGTCAACGTTCTGCTTCAGCTCAGCTATTTCCATTATCACTAGCCTCCTTTGCTTTCTTCAGACAATCCTGACAGATCTCCAGACCTGCATAAGTTACAACATGATCAGCAGTACCGCAGCATACACAAGTCGGTATGTGCTTGCGGATGATCAGCTCCTCATTCTTTGTTTCCAGCTCCACAGCTGCACCCTTTGGTATATTCAGCTGTTCACGGATCAGTGTCGGTATTGTGACACTCCCGGCTTTTGTGACTTTCTTCTGTAATAACATTCCTGTTCTCCTTTCTTACCTCACTCTGCATTTCCAGGGCTTGTGACCTGCATCGGCTGCATTAGGGCAAGCAAGGTCATTCCTCGCTCATATCCTTATACTCTTGCTCGCTGATTGGTTCAAACACTGTTGCAGTTCCCATATCACAAAAGATTTCTTTCATCTCTTTAGCAGTTACAGGCTCGCTTGTTTCTACACGACAACCATCCGTAAATATATCGCTGTTCTTTACTACAAACCATCTTGACTTTGCGTTTTGATCTACCATAATTATCTCCTTTATTCACCTTTTGTAGTTTTAATTTCTTTCCAAATTCTGGTAATTATTCATATCCCTCCATTGGCACACTCGCTGACAGCACGTATATCGTTTGCTGTGCCCTGTCTAACTGTTTGCACATATGCTTGATACATTTAAGTAGATCTGTTGCACTGATCGGCTCTCTGGCACCAAGGTAATCAATCTGTTCAGTAAAGAGAGGCTCTGTATTGTATGCTTGCTTCAAAGTTCTATCAGCTGCAATCACTTTCATGATTTCCTGCTTAGTCATGTGGCACCTCCAGTATATACACTTCACTGGTGTGTGTTCCCAACTTTGCAGACACCGCCTCGCTCTCACATAAGATATCAATGAGATTACCTTTATACGCTCCGGTATCCTGTGCCTCATACACTTCACCATCAATCTTTACAGTGGATCCATATGGTATCACTTCCGGATCCACACCGATGGTTTTACCGACTTCCGGCGTTTTACCTGTCGCGGTAGTAGTGGTAATATCTAATCCATAATAGGTGATTTTAAAGTCTCCAATGGACACCCACCGTTCCTGAGGTTTCTCCTGTTCTGTTTGCAGCTCCTGCTGGATTTCCAGTTTTCGCTCTTCAATTTCAAAATTGAGCTTAGCGATTTCTGTTTTCAGATTCTTGATTGTCTGTTGCTGTTCTTCAGCTGTAGCATATAACTCTGTTTTATTTGATTCTATGACACCTATGATCAGTAAGCACACAGTATCAATAATGGCTAGAGTTGTTATCCATTTCTTTTTCATAGCTTCCTCCATTTAAATTTAATTTAAATGTCGTACAAATCGCGATTAGTTTAACATTTCCACCGCTCTGCATTTTCATGGGCTTGCGACCATCCTCGGCTGCATTAGTGGGGTGGCGTTCCACCACCTCATAAATGTAATAGTTTAATGATGCTATCCTTTAATTTGTTTTTCTTCAGTTTGAATATAGATGCTTCGTAATTAAAGCCGAAACACCAGTTTTGACAATACTTCTCATATTTACAATTCCTACACTTCATGACATCCTCCTACAGTTTCCATACTTCATCACATATCTTGTATAATTCGCTGACCGTGAAACAACTTCTTTGTTCTACTTGCAATGCCTTCTTGATTTCAATAACACATTTTTTTAGCTTCAGTATACCTATATCCTCACTTGTGATTCCTCCATACTCGCCTGATCTTGTCATCATAGCTAAGACATTTAAAATCAAGCTAATATCTGTAATACCCCCGATTTCTAATTCCTCCCATTCTTTATTTACTTCTTTTGCAAACTTCTTACGATTAAGTCTGGGCTTGTTCGGTGGCAGCACGCCCTCTGCCTGCAACCTCTTTTTAGCCTTTGCTAGATCTTTCCGCTCTTTCTTGGTCATATTCATCCTCCCATCTTCTAATCATGATGTATAGATTGATCAGCAAGTACACTACATTGATTACCAGCAAGACTACATCAAGCTTACTGATCATAAGACACCGATTCCCATTTCAGTAGCCATCCCATACAATCCACGGAAGCTGACATCATCGTTATTGACTGCATTGTTATAGACATTCACAGCACCACGCAGCCCCCACTTTGACTTAGTGATCGTGTATAAAAATTCGATTTCCTTTTTCATGTGATGTTCTTGCAAGTATTCAAATGTCATTTCAATATCAGACATTTTAATATTGCTTGTCTGATATGCTTTGTGCATCTTGATACGGCTGAACAGCTGTGCAAAGGATGCACTCTTGCGTCCAAGCATCTTATTGTAAATCTCTGTGTTACCAATCAACACAATACTGCATCCAGGTACTCCCAGCAGGTCATCAGGATCACTGATAGTACGGATTTCTTCAAGCGCCATCATTTTAAGATGCTGTGCCTCGTCAAGTATCAGCGTCTTATCACTGTCTATAAGAGCCTTTTTGATATGATTGCTAGTTATGTATCGGTTACTGGATTCCGATACCCCCAGCGCATTGGCAATGATCTTCAGCGTGTTACCAAGTCCCCCCGTACTTGGTGCGCACTGGATATATACCGTGCTTTCCGGATTGTCTAAAGCGTATTTTTCCGCAGCCTTTGTCTTACCGATTCCGGCATCACCATGCAGGATGATCATGCCTTTCTCCACCTGGCAGTATCTGATGCGCTTGTAGATATCTTCTGATACTGATGTCGGTACATATCCGTTCCTAATCGGCTTGTACACTTGTTTGCGTTCATTGCTCTGCATAGCCTCTTCTTGTCGATTCAGCCATGCAAGGATTTTCTTCTCAACATTTTGAATATTCCCGCCAGCATAATTACTGTTTCTGTATTGAGATAATGCAGTGGCACTTATTCCAATCTGAGGGGCAGCCTTTGCTTGACTGGTGTTGCTCTCCTTCAAAAATCTCTCTAATCTTGCCTGTAATTCTCTGCTATACATTGTCATGTCCTCCCTTATGTTCTTCCGCATTCTTTAACATGCGATCTATGTTACTGACTTCAACCTTATGGAATAGTGGTACTTCCTTCGCACGCTGTAATTCGATATCGTATTGTGGCACTTCCAACTCTGTCTCCAGATTCTGCTTTGCCTGTGTCAAGGTAATCTCCAGCGCTGTCTTATTACTGATTTCACTGTTGATCATTGCTTTCATGCGTTCCTTCTCCAGCTTCTTACCTTTTCTGGTTTCAGCCATTGCTCGCTTAACGTCCTCAACGTTGGCACCATATTCAAGTATCGTTGCGTTATCTGTCGGAACACTCATGATGTATCTGTCTTTCAGGTCATACACTCTGACCTCTTTCAGATCTTCAGGATCATATCTGAGATATACTTCTTTACCGAAACAGTTCTGAAGGAACTCATGATTCCAGAAGTCGATCGTTGCGCCGTACAAACTCAGATGCACACCTCTTCTGCCGACTTTCTGTGATCTGGTGGATCTCATCAGCATAAGGTTCAGATCTTCCGTAGATGCAACACGCTTCGTTGTTTCTGCCATGTGTTCATGATATGCCTGTATCTTTGTTTTGCCCCGGTCTTCAGCAATCGGTCCATTATAGATCTGATAGTTGAAATAGCCTTCAATCAATTCCTTAACCTGTGTCTTGAATGTATCATCCAGTACAGCCTTGCCTTTCTTCAATATGAATTTCAGCTGTTCCGGCTTCTCCGCAACACTGCCTCCTGTGTAACTCTCAAACAATTTCGATAGACCGTTCTTTATATCCAAAAATCTTCGCTCGATGATTTTTGCTTTTGCGTTTCTCACAAGCGCATTGGTCATTTTAATGCCTAGCCTGTCAAAGATCGGTGGAGGATCGAAGCGCTGATCCTTCCTTTTTTTACGATGCCCCAGCCCACCAAAATCAAAGGTCAGGAACTCTCGCCCGTTATCCAGATAAACCTCTTTCGGAATACCATACTTCATGATGCCGTTTCGTAATGCAAGGATAGATGCCTGAGAGCTTGGTGCATCAGTGATATATATACCGGTGAATATTCCTGTTCTGGCATCCAGAAATGCAGTCAAGTAAAGTCTGAATGTTTCACCATCTTCGTTTTGTAGCATTACATCGAACGTGTGGTTATCGGCAATCCATACATCGTTAGGCAGCAGGTTATCGTAAACCCTCTTTATGTATGGTGCGCAGCGATCATCATATGCTTTTTCGCCATAGCGTCCTAACACCATAGTACCCTGAGGAATGTCCTGATTAACGTGTCTTGTGAATGTGCAGTAAGTCGGAATGTCATCAGCTAATTCCGGATGCTCCTGCTCGATCCACTTCACCGTATATTCATAACACTTCCTTACGGATGGTAGGCGCTGATCTAAATAGAAACTCAGAAATGCTTCCCATACCTCTTCATCAATTTTGGTATTGCCTTTCTTAGATTTCCCTCGCTTATCCAGTAATCCGTCATAGTCGTTACTTTTATAAGCATTATATTTTCTCCGTAGTATCTGGGCAGAGAATTTCATTTCCGGATATTCAAGAGTAAGCTTGGCAGCATAATTTTTATCAAATTCGCCTTTAGGCAGATATAACTGCTGTGTTCTGGCAACACTCCAGTCTCTCAGTATTTTGATCCAGCAGGCTATCTCATCCCGTTCATCAGCACTATACTCATCCAGATTCCTTTTAAGCTGACCGATCGTGATTTCTTTTTTCACGCAATGCTTCATATAGTATTGCTCCTGTATCTCGGTCGGCAAGTCTTCCAGCAAAACCAGATATTTCGGTCGATTCTTTTCATTCATTGTCCGCTTGGCTTTTAGCTGACCATTCCTGATCAGCCGCTTGACACTTGCCTCAGAGCAGCCTTTTAACTCGGCTATCTCTCTAGCATTAAGCATTGTCATAGTGTACCTCCCAATCCAGCCTATCTCATCAGTTGCAGTAGGCTATCCCTGCAAGACCGCCAGTATGGCGGTTTCGATATATCAATTACAATTCTTTCATTTCAATTATCTTTACAGCCAATTTCAGCAGCTCGCCTTTTACATCCTCATTCCCTTTACCACTCAGATCATATATATCAGCTAATCTTTCAGCACACATGATTTCTTTATGTACAAGGTTATAGAGCAAAGCCAATTCACTACGGTCAAAACGTATATAGGCATTTTGCTGTAATTCGATATCAGATAGTCTTTCTTCACTCTTATCACTTTCTTTAGATAAACACTTCATATCAGTGGATTCATTTACAAGGCTATCTAAACTACAATTTAAGATTTTCGCTATTTTTATACATTGTTTAAATCCTGGGAGAGTTTTCCCTGTTTCCCATTGGCTAACAGCTGTCTGATCAACAGCCAATAATTGCGCAAATTCATTCTGATTTAAACCACTATTTTTCCTAAGAGATTTTATCCTTTTCGATAGTGTTTTATAAACTGACTGTTCAAACGTACTATCTAACTTTCCATTAAAGGTTGTTCTTGTTTCAGTTTCTCCGCGAAGATATTTTCCAGAAACTTGGAAGAAATCTTCTAAAATAGCCATTGCTCTTGATCCAGGCTCTCTTCCGCCAGCCTCATAACTTCTAATAGCGGCATAAGATAGTCCCGTACATTCTGCAAGATCCCTTTGTGTCATTCCTGTTTTTAATCGTAATCTCCGCAAATTTCTAGCTAATGTATCGTTTTGTAAATTAGGTTCTGCATTGGGGATTTCTTCCTCACCTCTCAGTACAGCGCCAGATACTCCGAAGAATTTTTCTAATATTGCCATAGCTTTTGAGTTAGGTTCTCTCCTTCCAAGTTCGTAATTTACTATGGACTGATATGGTATACCAACACTTTTAGATAAAGCTTGTTGTGTTAAATTCATCCGTTCCCTTAAAACTTGTATGTTATTTTTCATGAGTTACCTCCGATGTGCTTTCAAAAATATCATAAATGTCACATTGTAATGCTTCAGCTATTGCTTTTGCCCTTATAGGATAAATTGAAGAAAAACAATTCTTTTCTATTCTGCATAAAGCATTATCAGGTAAATTAGCTTTGATAGATAATTGTCTTTGACTTAATCCTATAGACAATCTACGTGTTTTTATTTCTTCTATTTTCGGAATCAGCATATTTTCACCTCCAATATTATACGTTCGTATAACTTCAATGCAATTATATATTATACTTTCGCATAAGTCAATAAACATTTTATTGTTTTTATGTTGTACGTAGGTATAAGGTCTGTTATACTTTCTATATAATAAAAAAGGTGGATATGATTATGAATGAAACTCACGATATTTCTGAAATGATTAAAATTTTACGGACTAAGCATGGAATAACACAAAAAGAATTAGCTACATATACGGGGTTAAGCCTGTCTTCTATAATTGCCTATGAAAATAAAAAAAGGCAACCAAATTCCAAAGCTATGGTTGCGCTCGAAAAATATTTCAATGTTTCTGGTGAATACCTTCGGGGAGAATCAGATAACAAAATAAACCAAACCGAAACCGATCCTTTAATTCTTAATTTAGTCCTTGGAAAAGTGAATAGAGTAATGAAGCATTATCAAGCTGATCTCTTAAAATCAGATAACGATAGGCAGCAAATTGCAAATTTTCTACTTGATTCCTGGGTGAATATTATAATTAAATCTGTCTTACAAAACGATGATCTGGAGGATCCACACTTTTATATGAAAGTGGCTGAATCACTTAATTCTTTAAATTCAGATGGATTCCTAGAAGTATGTAAACGGGTCAATGAATTATCACGCTTGGATGAATATAAAAGCACTCAAAAATAGGTGGAAAAAGGTCTGTTTTTAATCGTTCACCTTAAAACCCTTAAACAGCAAAAAAGTGCCCATTTTCAGGGCACTTTTTACGTGAACGATTAAATGAACGATTAAAATTGAAAAACTCAGTCTATTTCTTGATAGACAGTTATGGAATATTTAAATTCTAAACCCCTATGCTAAAACCGTTTAAATCATGATAAATAAAGGCTTTTCTGCGTTTTCTTAAATATTTTCTAAATGCTATTTAAACGGTTTAGAGTGTTATATAATGGCTAAAATTTAAAAACTGGAATTTCTCCGTTTTCGGTGGAAAAGTGCGAAAATCATGTTGCAATATGATTTCGCAAAATTTCGCTTATTTTTCGGTATATTACATCAATTTCTCCCTTAATTAAAGGTTTTTACGGGTTATTACGGGTTATTTCGCTCAAAAGTCCTTTAATCGTTCACTTTATCATTTATTATGAAATATCACACTTAGATTTCAGGTAACATCTGTATGGTCCCTGTAAGGGCTGGTTACGCAGTATT
>NZ_JBKTEM010000016.1:0-45109 GCF_047239305.1 Beduini sp. | reverse complement strand
TTATTAAGGAAAAAGCCGCAACACAGCCTGTTTCTTCTGATTCTGAGCCTAAAGATGATGAGGAATGTCCGTTCTGATGAAATTTATTTGTTTAGCAAGTAGCAGCTCAGGTAATTGCTGTTACGTTGAAATAGATAGAACAAACCTACCTCCAGTGAAATTGATGCTGGAAGTAGGTATCCCTTTTAAAGAAATCATGTATAAGGGACTTAATCAAGGAATCAAAATGTCTGAGATTGATGCAGCAGTCGTAACACATGGACACGGTGATCATTGTTGTGCTGCAAAGGATTTTGTAAGCCACAGAATACCATTCTATGCAAATGAAGATGTGCTTAGTAAATGTGGTGGAAATCCAAAGAATAGGCTCGTACACAATGAAATGCGTTATCTAGCGAAGGATACGCTAATCATACCGTTCAACGTAGAACATGATGCTCCCAATAGTCTTGGTTTCGTGATTTGTACAGACAAGGAAACATTGCTATTTGTTAATGATTGCAAATTCTTCAAAGCTGATTTGTCTGATTATAAATTCGATTATGTTTGCATCGAAGCGAATTATGATGGTCAGCAAATGCATTTTGCATATGAAGATGCGAAACAGAAAAATGATTATCAGAATATAGCCAGATATGAACGCTTGTTCGATAGCCATATGTCATTAGCACATTGTCGTGACCATTTAAAAAAGCTGAATTTATCTCAATGTAAGGCAATCTTTCTGATGCACTTGTCGGATAGACATGCCAATGAAAATAAATTCAAGGAGACTATTTTTGAAGCAACTGGAATCAACACTTATGTGTGTAAAAAGAATGGAGGTATTGTATGAACTTGTGGATAGAATCTCAGGATAAAGAATACTTAGGAATTTTCAAAAAGTTTCAGCAGTGCCATGCAGAAATACTTGGATATGATGAAACATGGGAAGATGACAGCAAAGTTGTACTTGGTTATTATGCGTCACCTGAGCGGGCTAAGGAAGTTATGTGCGAAATTAAAGAATTTCTTGGTACGCCGGCCATGGAGGATGGTGCATATTTATATCTAAACAATGTATTTGAAATGCCGCAAGAGTAAGGAAAGGGAGGGAATAAAATGAAACAGACAAAGAAATCAATTATCGAAGCATGTCATGGAAAAATCATGGAGAAGGCTGATTATGCATTAGAACAGGTATTGGCAAATATCAATGATATGAATACTGACGAAAGAAAAAAAAGAGCTATCACGATAAAGTTGGAATTCGCTCCGCAGAATGAGCGAAAGGAAATCAAAATGGCGGTTCAGGCATCGGTAAAACTTGTGCCGGCAAACCCAATCGAAACAACGTTATTCAATGTCATGGAGCAGAATAAAGAAACTGGTGAAGTGGTTAATGTTTTAAAGGAAATGACAGGGCAGGCACCAGGGCAGATCAATTTTGAAGGTGACATCATCGAACCGGAAGTATTTGTAATCGGCATGGAAGCAGAAAAAATCATCACAAAGGAAGAAGCCAATAGGGCAGGAGGAGAAGCATTATGTTAAAAGAAGCATTGCAGTATGTAGCTAGATTAGCTACCGATTCACAGGAAATCATCGTAAAAGATATTAACGGTGAAACTTATGTAAAGGGAGATGCACATCGCATGCCTACAGACATGGCATCTAAAATGAGACTCAATAGTTTGGATTCCACAGTAGACTATATTAAAGATTGTATCAGTGGTTGTAAATTTGTGCTTCCGTATGTTGTCAATGTTGGATATAAAGAAATTGATGTATATAGCGGACTCAATGAACGTCTGGAACGTAATGTTTTGATCGAAACAACACCTTTATTGCCTCGTATATCATTTGATCATTGGATGGACATGGAATCATTTGTAATCCAGTTGAAAACTTGTTTTGTTGAAACTGACAATTTGAATAAGTTGGTCGCTATTGTATCATCCATTACCGATGAATCGAAGGTTTCAATGGAGGATGATGGATTTGGACTGAAAGTATCTCAGGTGAGCGGCACCACCATTAAAAAACCGGAAGAATTCCAGATTAACCCGATTGTGCGACTTGCTCCATACCGTACTTTTACCGAATTAACTCAGCCAGAAAGTAGATTCCTGTTACGTGTTCGAGACGGCGGTAAAATGGCACTTTATGAAGCTGATGGAGGAATGTGGAAATTAGAAGCACAGCGAAACACATCGGATTATCTGCGTGAAGCTCTGGCTGAAGAGATTGCAAATGGCACAGTGGTGGTAGTCGGATAATGCAATTTACCGTCTATGGTGAACCAGTAGCAAAAGGAAGACCTAAGTTCAGCAGACAGGGAAATTTTGTAAGATCATATACTCCGACCAAGACAACGAATTATGAGAATTTAGTGAAGCTCTCATATGCTGAAGCGTGCCGTGGATTGAATAATCCTTTAGAGGGGGAAGTGTCAATGAGAATTGATGCTTTCTTCTCTATCCCAAAATCAACCAGTAGAAAGAAAAAAGAGTTGATGAACACTGGATTGATAAAGCACACAAAGCGCCCTGATGCAGATAACATTGCTAAAGCCATATGTGATGCACTGAATAAGGTTGCCTATGCCGATGACAGCCAGATTGTGCATCTTGAAGTAAATAAGTATTACAGTGATATCCCAAGGGTAGAAATCACGATTGAGGAGGTACTACATGAACGATGAAAGCAATGAAGTTATCACTTTACAAATTAATGACAAACTACGCATTTTGAATGGTGATAACGACAGCTTTATTTTACAGGAAGCTTATATATCAGAAAAAACGAACACTTTACAGTGGCGTAATAAGAGCTATTACAGCGACATTTTGACTTGCCTATAGCAATCCTCCGGAGAATGCCAATCGAGCAGGGAGATACCATTGCAACGTACACAGAGCGTTTTGAAATGTTGTATCGGTTTCTATATATTGATTTTCTCGGAAAAGTAAACTTGAATGCGAAAAGTCATGGGGGTAAGGGGGGCAGTGAAAGAAGGGGATGAAGAAAATGAAACTGAGTGATTTAAAAACGGGTATGTGGGTTAAAACAAGGGATGGGTGTATGTATCTTGTTTTGAGAGATCACGTATCTATAGGAGATGGCATATTCATTGATAATTCTGGATTTTTAAAATTCAAAAATTATAACGATGAAATGATAGATGTTGATAGCACTGAATACGATATAATCGAAGTGTTTATACCAGATTTGGATACGTATACATTAAATGGAGATGTTCTAACATCTATCTGGAAAAGAAAAGAATTGCCGAAATTAACATCATTTGAGAAAGAATTTCTAAAAGCTTTAAAGCCTAAATACAGAAATGGTTGGATTGCTAGAGATAACAATGGACATTTATATGTGCATGATAGAGAGCCAATAAAATATGAGCAAGGTTGGGCAGGCGGAGAATGTGATGAAGTTGGTAGTTCACCCATATGGTCATTATTATCTGCTGATCAATTTGCGTGGTGCAAAAGGGAAGACGAAGAACCGTGGCATATTCCGGATTTGTTAAAGGAGGCATAAAGTATGGCATCATATAAAAGGCATCTGAATAAAGACTATACTGTCATGCCTAATCATCATTTACGAAATAAAGATTTATCGTTAAAAGCAAAAGGATTGCTTAGCATGATGTTAGGGTTACCTGATGATTGGGATTATTCAATCAACGGTCTGGTGGCAATATCCAGAGAAGGCAGAACAGCTGTTGAAAATGCTTTGAAAGAATTAAGAGAAGCAGGTTATGTTGTCATACGTAAGTTATATCCTAATCAAACAGATAGTAGAATCATTGAATATGAGTACAATATCTACGAATTTCCACAAGGCGAAAATGTAGCGTGTCAAGACATCATATATCAAGAAGCACATAATCAAGGCACAGGTTTTCAGCCCCTTGAAAACCACCAACAATTAAATACTTATAAATCAATTACTAAAGAATTAAATACTTATGATAATAAAGAAAATATAAAAAGAAAGAATCAAGGCGAGATTATGGCACTTTTTGATTCCTTCTGGAAGACCTATCCGAGAAAGATTGCAAAGAAGAAAGCGCAGCAAGCTTGGAAGAATGTATGCAAGAATAAAGAGACATACAATGCCATCATGAAAGCATTGACAACTCAGATAGTTGCATACAAGTGGGATAAGAATAATCGGTATTGTCCTCATCCTACAACTTGGTTAAATCAGGAACGTTGGAATGATGTTGTGGAGGTACCAAATGGAGCAGTTGAAAAATCTTCTGCCGACTATGGAATCAAGGTCGTGTGATAACTCTGATGAACGACCTTATGAAGAAAAAGCTGCGGAATGGAAAAACGATGAAGTTGGAATCCTTGATAAAACAGACGGTATAGATTGTCCTATATGTAAAAACAAAGGAATCATATTCGTGGCAGAGAAGGGGAACCCTGTTCTTAGTCAAAAGCCGTGTGAGTGCATGGCAAAAAGAAAATCAATACGTTATGCGAAAGATAGTGGTTTAGCTGAATTGCTTAAGCATCGTGTATCAACATACGAAGCTAAAGAGCAATGGCAAATTGACATAAGGAAAATGGCAGCTGAATACATCATGAACAAGCATAATGAGTGGTTTTGTCTTCTGGGGCAATCAGGGGCAGGGAAAACGCATATATGTTCTGCGGTTGCAAAAACGTTTATAGACAGAGGTATTGAAACTAAATATGTTGTCTGGAATACATTCATTCGTGAGCTGAAAGCGGATATGCTGAATGACAAACGTATGATGTACCAATATCAGGTGGTGCCAGTGCTGTATATAGACGATTTTCTGAAAGGGAGATTTACCGATACTGATATAACGTTGGCTTTCGACTTGATCAACTACAGATATAACAATAAATTAACTACGATCATTACAAGTGAATTGACATTCAGCCAGTTAATGGGAATTGATGCTGCTATTGCAGGCAGAATCAAGGAACGCAGTAAGGGTTTCTTTATGGAAATCAGTAAAGGTGATGATAAAAATTTCAGGCTTAAGTAATTTGTACGTGTAGCGGTGTTATAGCGAGGTGAAAGGTGTTGCCCCTTCGGTGCTCACTTCCGCCCGTTACACGCCATGGAACAGCCATATGAGGCGCTGATAACGAATCAGAAGGGAGTGAGGGATATGCGGATAGCTAAAAGAGCAGAATTGCTAAAAAAATGGGAGCAGGAGCATAAATCGTTCCGAAGTGAATTGGCAGAACGGATAGGTATTACTCCGGTAAGCATCAATAATTATTTGAAAATATACACAGGTACGATCAAGCAGAAGGAGTTCTGGAAGGTTGCAGGTGAAATGATGGGAGTAGATTTTGAAGCTGAAACTGAAGAACCAAGAAAATATGAGAAGGTTGTATTACCACCTTACATTGCAACAACGCTTAAATCAAAAGGTAGGACTGTGATTGAAAGCAAGTACATATCACGATATGGGAAAAAGAGAATTATGAACTATTTGGCTAAGCAAGGACTGAAGTGCAGATTTGACGTAGCCGGTACAGAAGAAGATCCGACTAATATTTTGGAGATAGTGTGTAGATAACAACACGAGGAAGGAGAGAGATAAGTGACTGAAACTAATATGACAACTTACGATAACATCCTGGATATCATCATAAGACGTCAAGGTGAGTTAAACATCAGCAACCGTAAACTTGCAAAAATAGTGGCTGTTGGTTATCACTCAATGAACAATTATTTATCGTATAAAAACAGGATGCCAGTCGATGTGATGTTTGCTACTATGCACGCATTAGGCATTAAGATGGTAATTCAAATATGCAAAGAATAAAAAAAGCTCTGAAAAACAAAGGTATTGTATACAGTCAATCGTATGATGGGAGTCAAATCACCATTGGCGAATATCCGAAATATATCATCGTCTATATGACAGATATAGATTACACTTCACTCGATTATCCTCATACAGGGACGTTTTACTGGCAAATATCATGGAATGACTGGAAGAAAAGCTCAACACCTAAAAGTAATCAGGCTAATACATCAGCAGAAGTAATAAAAATCATAAAACTAGCCATGTACGAGCTCGGCATATCAAAGAACACAATACAAGAGACACTGTTTTTTTGAAAGGAGAAGAAATGAAAAAAGTAATCAATCAAGTAATTACAGAACATTACGCATTATACAACGGAGATTCCTGCGAAGTAATGCAGGGTTTACCGGATGAATCAATGGGCTATTCAATTTTTAGTCCACCTTTCGAGGATTTATACACTTACAGTGACAGCCCGAGAGATTTAGGCAACTGCCGCAGTACAGAAGAGTTTTATAAACAGTTTGGCTATATCGTAGCTGAACTATTCCGGATAACCAAACCAGGGAGATTAGTCAGCATCCACTGCATGGACCTTCCTACAACAAAAGCAAGCGATGGATTTATTGGTTTACGAGATTTTCCGGGCATATTGAGAGAGTTATTCCAGGATTATGGATTTTACTACCATAGCAAAATCACAATCTGGAAAGATCCGGTGGTTGCTATGCAGCGAACAAAACATATAGGATTGTTGCACAAGCAGTTAAAAAAAGATAGTGCTATGAGCCGTCAGGGCATTGCCGATTACATTGTTACGATGAGGAAACCGGGAGAAAACAAAGAACCGATAACGCACACGAATGAATCATTTCCGGTAAGCAAATGGCAGGAATATGCATCGCCGGTATGGATGAACATCCGACAGAGCAACACTCTCAATCGTACATCAGCGAGGGAAGAACGAGACGAAAAGCACATATGCCCTTTGCAGTTAGACGTTATAGAGCGATGCGTTGAGCTGTGGACAAATCCAGGTGATACAGTGTTTACCCCATTCTTGGGTATCGGATCAGAAGCATATCAATCCATAAAGATGCACCGTAAGGCTGCAGGGATAGAATTAAAAGAATCATATTTTGGACAGGCAGTGAAAAATTGTGAACGTGCTGCAAACGCAGAAGAACAGCTGGAGTTTTTGTTTGAAGGTGATGAAGAATGACATATGAAGAGTTTTTAAAGACTAAAGAATACACAATAGAACCATCTGGATTTACTGCCACAAACCTTAATGAAAACCTATTTGACTATCAGCAAGCAATAACAAAATGGGCGCTCAGAATAGGAAAAGCTGCTTTGTTCGAAGATACCGGGCTGGGTAAGACCATCCAGCAATTATCATGGGCGGATGCGGTAGCAAAACACACAGGTGGTACTGTGCTGATTCTGGCACCATTGGCGGTGTCAAAACAGACTGCACAGGAAGCTTCAAAGTTTGGTATCACTTGCAATCTGGCAGAAGGTCAGGAAGATATAAAACCAGGCATAAACATCACAAATTACGAAAAGATACACAAATTCGATACGGATAGTTTTTCCGGCGTTGTCCTAGATGAAAGTTCGATTTTGAAATCATACACAGGGGAAACAACAAAAGACCTGCAGGAACGTTTTGCTTACACACCATACAAATTATGCTGCACAGCAACACCAAGCCCTAACGATTATACAGAGATAGGGACAACAGCTGAGTTTCTCGGTGTCATGCCGCGTGGCGAAATGTTAGCGACATTCTTCATCAATGATTCAATAAAGAAAAAAGGAAAGAATGATCGCATTGGATGGCGCCTGAAACGCCATGCGGAAAAAGAGTTCTTTCGCTGGATGGCAACATGGAGCATGATGATAAAATCACCGGCAGACCTTGGATATGATGGAGAAAAATTTGTATTGCCGAAATTGCATGTAAAAGCAAATATATTAAAAAGTGAGCCAGATGCAGAGAGCTTATTTGTGGAATACGCAGAAACGCTGCAGGAGCGCAGAGAAGCTCGAAAGCACAGCCTTGATGAAAGAGTGATTATGGCGAAGAATATCGCTCAGACAAAAGAGAATTGCTTGATATGGTGCGATTATAACAATGAGAGTACCGCATTACATAAGGCTATACGTGGATCCGTAGAAGTGAAAGGATCTGATACGCCAGAACATAAAGAAAAAGCTATGATGGGATTCACATCCGGAGACGTGAAGTATCTTGTAACAAAACCATCTATCTGTGGATTTGGGATGAACTGGCAGAACTGCCATGACATGATATTCTGTGGATTGTCTGACAGCTACGAACAGTTTTATCAAGCAATACGCAGGTGCTATCGTTTTGGTCAAAAGCATGAGGTGAATGTGCATGTCATTATCTCAGAAAAAGAAATGAATGTGCTGAACAACATCAAGCGAAAGCAAGCTGACCATGAACGTATGAGTGCCGAAATGGTAAAAGTAATGAGTGAAAGCGCAAAAGTAGAATTGTTCGGTCAGCAACGTAAGAAGACCGACTACATACCGGAAATCGCTATGGAGGTACCGAAATGGCTACCATTTTAAATAAGAGACAGCAGTCAGTAATAGCAGGTCATGCCATAGTAAAAATTGAGGATATACTCAAAAAGTGCGGTCTGGAAAATGTCCTTGTCACTGTTAATGATAAAGATTATGTGGCACTAGATGAAGTAAAGAAAGCGATAAGAGAGTTATATGAAGGAGAAGAAAAATGATGAAAAGGATATTAGACGTTTGCTGCGGAAGTAAAATGTTTTATTTTAATAAAAATAATCCTCTTGTGCATTTTAATGACCTCAGAAAGTTAGAGGAACCGCTTTGTGATGGAAGAATGCTTAAGATACATCCAGATACTCAGTGGGATTTCAGACACCTGCCTGTACCGGATAACACCTATGACATGGTTGTGTTTGATCCGCCGCATTTAGTAAAGGTTGGAGATAATTCATGGTTGGCAAAGAAATATGGAAAATTACCGCCAGAATGGAAACCATACTTGAAACAGGTATTTGATGAATGTATGAGGGTGCTTAAACCATATGGAACGTTGGTATTCAAATGGAATGAAACAGATATAAAGCAAAAAGAATTGTTTGAAGTATTAGATACTATACCGATATTTGGAGATAAAGGTAGAGGGAATAAGACTTATTGGTTTGTGTTCATGAAGGAGAGTGAAGAAAAATGAAAGTATTAAAATTTAGAGCATGGGATTTAATAGAAAACAGAATGCTGCAATGGGGTGACATCATGAATCTTCCTGCATGGGAGATTTTTCCGGGCACACCAGAGCAACGTGCATTTATCGTCATGCAATATACAGGATTAAAAGACATGAATGGCAAAGAAATCTATGAGGGAGATATCATAGACATACACCAAACCGTTAATGGATGTAATATGTTTTTGATTGTGTGGAGTGATGTTGGATTCGGTGCTCGATATTTAATTGACGGTGAAATATCAAGAGAATACGAATATGGCATCGAAGAATTGTTGGACGTGTACATTGGAAAATACGAGAAAAGTGTCGAAGTCGTTGGGAACATTTATGAAAATCACGAATTGCTGGAGGTTGTGAGCTTATGATCAACAGAGTCGTATTAGTCGGCAGGCTTACAAAAGACCCAGTACTGCGTAAGACTGCAAACGGTGCATCGATTGTTTCTTTTACTGTAGCATGTACCCGCCGCTTCAAGCAGGAAGGACAGCCGGAAGCTGACTTCATCAACACGGTAGCATGGAATAAAACAGCGGATATCGTAGCGCAGTATACACATAAAGGCTCACTGGTCGGCGTGGAAGGAAGGATTCAGACACGCAGCTATGACGATCAGAGTGGGAAACGCGTTTATGTAACAGAAGTTGTCGCAGACAGTGTACAATTTCTGGAAAGCAAAAGCACAGCTGCAAGCAATGCGAACAGCAATGCCTATGTACCTGATTATGATCAGGTAAGCAATCAGGGCTACCAGAGTGACAACGGACAGTCCTACTCCAATGACTTTACAAGCAGTAGTACACTGGATATCGCCAGTGATGATCTACCATTTTAAGGAGGGTGTAAGATGCAGCTATTGATAAAAGATTTAAACATCAGTGATACTATCAACAATCAGTGGATTATGGATAATTGTTATATAGCAGGCGGGGCGTGTGTGAGTAATGCCACACGCCAACCTATCCATGATGTGGATATCTATTTTAAGACTAAGGATGCAAGAGATTTATTTATCGAGCAGGCAGGTGATGATAAATACATCACTAAAACATCAAATGAGTGGCAGGCTTTACTCATGTACGACAGCCTGCTCACTGGTAAAGTAATCGAGGTTGGAGACGATAAATGTTTTGATGAACTTAAGATTAAAATTTCATCAGACAAAAGAAAAGATAATGTTATCTACCTCATTGAAGATTACGCCGGATGGATAGAAATACCAGAACCATTATTTCAGAAGCAACGATGGATGTTTGACAATGGATATGATTATGTGCTTTTAGAGAGAAATCATTTTGAAGTAAATGATAAAGATTTCCTAGGAAACAAAAGTATCACTTTAAAAAGAAATGATATGGTTTATCAATTTATCTTACGATTTTATGGTGACGCGCAGGAAATGATGGATAAAACGTTTGATTTCCAGCATTGTAAGATTGCATATGATCTGGCAACCAGAGAGTATATAACCACGCAGGAAACATGGGAAGCTCTGTCAAAGCGGGAGCTGCATTATGTTAACTCATTTTATCCAGTGTCATCACTTAAAAGGCTTTATAAGTATGGTGGCCGAGGATTTAGCTGGAATAATGATGAGTTTGTAAAAATTATCCGAGATATTCACAAGGTTGATACGGACAACAAATTCGTGATGGAAGACCAGCTTATCGGATATTATGAGGATTTTGATTATAATGATGTATTCTGTGATTAGGAGGTAAAAAATGAATAAATACCAAGAAGCATTGAATATATTTTGTGAACAAAACACGTTCAAAGATATTTCAAAAGATGTTTTAAATGAAAACTATAAATTACTGCAAGAATTAGTTGATAAATCCACAACTAAATGGATACCGGTCGAAGAAAGACTGCCAGAAAACGAAAAAGATATCGGACGTAATTATTTAGTCACGCTGAAATATAGTAATTTAAATAGTATTATTGCCACATGTGCTAGGTTTGAGCCTAGCGGAAGATGGTTGCGATATTGTGCAATCGGGGAAGTTGATGTAACCGATGAAGTTATTGCATGGATGCCGTTGCCGGAGGCATATGAGCCACAAGAGATGATTTAGAATTAAAAGATCGGAGTGATAATTTGTCTGACAATCATATTGAAAATGGGTATGAAAGAGAATTGAATATTGACGTGCCGATGAGTGTTAAACCTTATGTGTCAGCAGTTTATGGAATTGAAAAGAAACTGAATGATCTACTGTCATTTAAGGTTGGCACAGTCTGTAAAGAGCAACTAATGGATTACGTGGAGCAGGCTATATATTACGCTCTTCTGGCAGGTATGCAGCAACAGAAAGAGATTAACACAGGAATCATGATGGATATGCAAAGGCAACTTGATATCTTAATTAAAAGGGATGGACAAGCTGCGAAAGAAAGGAAAGAGAAGGTAGGATGTTGATTAGAATAACAAATGAGTTAACCGATATATCGGAGAACTTGCGGCCGATTAAAGGAAGGGTGTATGAAGTTGTCGACACAATAGCAGGGAAGTATAGGCCGAATGACAATTACCGGCATGTGATTGAGGTAAAAAGGCAGCAGATATCCATTGCTCCGGATGAGTATAAGGTGGTGAGAATATGATTAAATTACCTGAAATTAAATTCCCTCCGGAGAATGTCATGGCATATAACACATGGCTCAGAATGGTTTGTAATCCAAACAATTTTAGTTTCTGGTATGAGAGAGTTAAGGATTGCGGATTAAAAATACCGGCAAGTGCTTATTATCAGTTTACATATGATGATGTAAGAAAATATATTGGATATATCTATGGCGAAGACAAAGATATGAATGCAAAGAGAAAAGAATTTTGCCGAAAAATATTGATTCCATTGCTTGATGATTTCCTTCATATTAAAAACAGAAAGAGTGATGAAATCTTTATTAAAAATGCTGTGTTTTCAAATAAATTTACATTTTCCGACTGCCATATTATTGATTTTGTGCCTTTGAAGGATGTGGTAAAGAAATTAGAGAATATAAATTATACAGGACTTCTTGTTGGAGCAGAAGGATTTAATGAAATTGTGTTGAGAGAGTATATTCATCCGAAATTAAACTTTGGAGAAATATATAATGGCATGGCTCTTCGTCCGGAGTTTAGAGTATTCTATGATTTTGATAAGCAGAAGTTGTTGTATACGGTGAATTACTGGAATTATCAATACTGTGAAGAACATTTAAGCGTAGAGGATAAGGCTGTATTTTCAAATGCTGAAGCACAGTTAAATAAATACTTTAAACAGCATGTAGACGAAGTTGAAAAATTGGTTATTGAGCATATGCCTCGTGCATGGCTTGAAGGTAAATGGAGTATCGACATTATGATGAATGATGAAAATGATTTCTACCTTATTGACATGGCTCTAGCAAAAAACTCAGCGTATTGGAATCCAGAACATGAAGGTAAAAGTAATGAGTAGGAATACACTGTCACGCAAGGCGGTGATTCATAAACTGCTTGAGATAAAGCAAAGTTTTAGCCTTCCACTGAGCAAACAAAAGGCGATTTACAAGGCGATAACTGATGTTAATTACAGGATTGCTGATGATTGTAAGGTTGAAGAAAAGCCAGTAAATATGTTTGTAAATTACGGCGATAAACCGCATGAACTTAAGACTATCATGCTTAAAATGTATGTGTGCCCAGCGTGTGGAACTGGAATTAGGGAAGTGAATTATCATGGTATGCTCAATAAACCATTTCCAAAATTTTGCTCTGAGTGCGGCAAGGCATTAAAAGCATCATCATAGGAGTAATAAAAAAGGACTGCCCCTCGCAAAAGCAGTCAAGAAACAATGTATAACCTATTGCTAATTATAGCATAGGAGGAAAACAAATGGTAGAGATAACAACAGAAGAAATTGGCTACATGAAAAAAATCTTAGAGTGCTATTACTTTGCACAGGATCAGCAACAGAAAGAATTACATAGTGCTCTTGAACTTCAAATGCTGCTTGAACAGGAATGCAAAGTGTCTGGTATGTCTTATGATAGCTATGGCAATGGATGTTCAGTGAGCTTCCCAGAAGGCTCATATTTGCAACAATTGAGTATCGAAATCGCAACTCATGATGTTGAGGCTAAACGCTGGATGCAGAAGTTTAAAGGTCTGGACAAGACACACAAGATAAATTACCGCCTTAACCGGCTTCCAAAAGACCAGAAAGAAACCCTGCTGAACGTATACCGCCGTGGTATCAGCGTGTACAAGCTTGCAGAGAAGGCTGAGATAAGCACTCAGGCATATCATGATCGTATCAATACAGCGATTAGACATATGCTGAATGTAGAATAGAAAATCATAATTTCAATAGAGAAAGTAGGCTAGGTGACTGGTCTGCTTTCTTGTACAAATTTTTCAGGAAATTTTCGCTGTTGCGTAGCAGGCCGGAACAGTTTTTACCTATTACACCCCCTTTTCCCTAGCACATAGGGGGTACACACATATTTTACGAAAACCCTTTATTTAAGGCGTTTTTCGTCACTTTGAAAATGCGAAAGTAAGTGAAAAGTTGTTGACTGGATAGCATAATGTAGGTGCAAGGCAGGAGATACCAAACAGAATGACCACGAATCATTACCTGTCTTGCATCATCCAGAAGGTGGCAGAAAATCCTTAGTATAAAGCCGTTACAAAATCCCGGGACGTGCGGACATTATACAAGGAGGTGATGCCATGACACAGCTTATCAAAGAGCTGCGGCTGTTGATCAATGCTATTGCTAGATTGATCCAGACAATAAAAAAAGAAGGCTAGCCCACGACAGCCGCCTTCTGGTTCTATTTTATAACAATTTGCCAGTAATGGCAAGGGAGGAAACAAAATGACAAGAGAAGAATTTGTAAATAATACTGGGTGGAAAATGACATATGAAGAATTCCTTATGTGTGATTGTACAATTTGTAATAAAAAGGATTGTGTGCACAGGGATGCATTTAGAAGAATGCCCCGCATAGATGGCGGTTTGGGGCTTTGTCCTAATTTAAAGAAAGTGCAATGAGTAATTATGAGGGGTTCTTCCCCTCTTCCCTAAGTGGGAAAGGAGGAAAACAAAATGGATGAATTAACAATTTTACGAAGAGCTCGTATACAAACGCTTAATCTCATTGAACAGACAAAGAAAATCAATGAAAGAACTATCAGAGAACATGGCAGAGAAAATGGCTTATCGCTCTACTGGCTACAAAAATTTGGCGATGAAGAAAGATATTTGCATGATAAAATCGTGGAATTAGAAAACAAAGGATAGCTTTATCAAGTCACTGAAAAAGGGGAGAGCGGTAGGACACATCCATGCAGTGGCAGAAAGACAAAGACAGAAGCGAAAGCAGGAGGAAAATGAAAATGGAAAAAATCTATTATGAAATCAATGAGGAAATGGCGAGACAAGCGAAGGCTATGCATTCAATGGATGATTATATTGCAAATAGTGAAACAGACAGCTATAGAAAAGTTGTTGATGAAGTATATGAAATAGGACAAGAGGCAAAGAAAAGAACAATAGAGGATAAACATGAATATGTTGATTATTTATGTGATAAATTTGCAAAAAAATACGCTGAGTATGTTAATAAGGGGCTTAGCATTAAGATGCAATGTCCCTCAATGCTGGTATGCGGCCCTGCGAATTTTCCTACCAGAAAAAAAGAGAAGCAGAACATTGCAAGAGATAATCATAGGAAATATTATGATGATAAAATTGCACCTATCGTTGCAAAACTCGAAAAGTTGGGAACAGGCGCAGATGTTATTTGTGCCGGCGATCCATTGGCAATTGAAAAATTGAATGACAAGTTGGAAAGTCTATTGGAAGACCAGGCGAGAATGAAACAGGAAAATGCCTATTACAGAAAAAATAAAACAATGGTCGGATGTGAAGGAATCAGCGATGAAGAAGCTGAAAAGATGGATCGTTATATTGCTGAATACAATGGATCAAGAGCGCCTCACATGAGTTTCTCGCTAACCAATATCAATAACAAAATCAAGGCAGCAAGGCAGCGGATTCAGGAACTTTCCAAAATCAAAGAAAAAGGTACTGAAGAAATTGCAACGGAATATTTTAAAGTAATTGAAAATGCGGAAATAATGCGGTTGCAATTGATGTTTGATGGCAAGCCTGACGATAAGATCAGAGCTATATTAAAATTAAACGGCTTTCGGTGGTCACCTAAAAATGGAGCATGGCAGAGGCAATTAACAAATAACGCTAGATGGAGCGTTAAACGAGTGATTAGCGCTATCAAGGATATGGAGGCAACATCATGAAAACAGTAAAATTACAAGGGATATACTCACCACAGAAAGCTAAACCAGCGGGTATGCTGGTTAAGGGTGATGTCGTGGTGTGGAACTTTGGCTATAAAAGCGAAGTTGTAGACATCATTATGAGCAAAACCGGCAAAACGATAACCGTCTTGCTAAAAAGCGGTGATGGAATCACCAGAACAAGGCGATTAGGCGTCAATACATTAATCACTATTGAGGAGATGGGCAAAAAATGAACAAATCTAGCATAATAGGCATTTATAACGCCTCAGCGCAAGAAATATCCATTGATTACAACGGATCTAATTATCTTATTGTATTTGGAGAGCATGTAAACGGAGGATATTTTGCGATTATAAATCATGGTGTTTGCGGGGATCTGGCAGGGCTTAAGGATGTTGACTACAACGCCGAGAGCATCGGCAATGCTGTTAAAAATTATGATACAGGTAAGATCCTTGCACTTGCTATAGCGGCGTTTGCGGAGGTGTAACATGCCTTTACAAAATATCATATTTATCTATGTGTTTTACAGAGTATGCCGCCTATTATGGGAGGCGGGGATGGAGGAACAGAGAAAATGAAAGATAAAGTGTTAATGGCTGCCGGAATCGTCATTGTAGCGGTTATCAGCTTTGTGACTGGATTATATGTGCAGCGTGAGCGTATTACTCACAACGCTGTTGTGACCTACGAGGAGCGCAATGGCACTACATGGGTTTATATGTCTATTGATGGCAATGTGTACGCATACGACCCCGTAACGGGGCGCAAGGAGGAATAAAAAATGGATAATAAAGTGATGACATGCAAGAGTTTAAAAAGTAATGGTGTAAAACTATTTGAGCGTGATAGGTATAACGACGGCCTGTATATCGGCAGTTATACATATTACTACTGCCAAGGTGATAGGATATTCTGCCACGAATATAACCGTAATGATCTCACTTACACAGGTGGGGAAAACTGCTGCTATCCTGTGGTTGTTGATGCAAGCAAAGAAGATAACTGGTTTGAGATAATAACATGTGATATTAGGGATTTATCTATATTTGATAAAATCAATGATATGATGGATTATGTATCCTACCATCACGATATGGCGTGGGATAAATTAAAAATTGAGTTATTAGCAATTTTGGGATGGGATGTTAAAAATGATTAAAGTAATTTTTAAAATAATGGGATGGTGCATCTTGGCACCTGTAGCTATCGCCGTTGGTATGCTGCAATGGGTACTAAAATCATACAAATGAGTCGGCCTGATCTGGTCGGCTTTCTTTTGGTTTTCCACCTGATTTTACTGAGTTTTCCACTTGACTCATCAAGTTGACAAATCTTCAAAATTGTGTTATTCTTTGGCTAAGTTATAAAAGGCAGTGCTCTTGTGAGTGCTGCTTTTTTTGTTACTCTCTGGTTGATTATAAGCTTGTTTTAAGGCTGTATAACTACACTCGTTAAAGACACTATTACACTGGTTAAACAGCTCTTAGATAGCTTTAAAACAGTGATGTATAGAGTATATAGCTACTACCTAGGCTAGTAGTTTTTTAAAAGCTTTAAAAGCTTTAAAAGATCTTTAAAAGATTAAAAGATTTAAAAAGAAAATAACACAAAAGAAAAAAAGTGAGGTGAGAACATGAAGCCACATTACAAAGGATTTTACCAGTATTGCAAAGGCAGAGCGCTGAAGGATATTGCCAAGGATTTGAACACTACAGAAGGCACTGTAAAGAGCTGGATGACCAGATACCACTGGGTTGATAAACGCAATTCTTGCAGGACTGATGACGGTTCGGTGGATCTGGAAAAAGCCAGAGGATTTCTGAAGGGGAAAGGCAACGTGGAGCCAGTACCAAGATGGGAAGCTGTAGAAGAAGACCAAGGCAAGAAGACTCTTAACGACATGTTAGCGGAATCACCTCATGACGATGATTTCAAGCTGTTTGTACAACAGACATTAACTAATTCAGTACGTAGTCTAGGAGTATCTAAAGCTACTACAGATTATGAATGTCAGTTGCGTATAGTAGAGTATTTTAAAACATGTATTCATGATGGTTATATACCAACAATGGAAGGTTTATGGCTATGTTTAGGTATTGGTCAGACTTGTTTTTATGATTGGTGCAACGGAAAATCGGGAACAGTTCGTGCGGAGCTATTACAAAATGCAAAACTTTGTATTCACGAGTTCAACACACAGCTAGCAATTGCGGGGCGTATGGACAAGGTTTTATACATGTTCATATCCAAGAACCGGCAGGACATGAAAGACCAGGTGGACACCGTTGTAACTCACAACAACGTTCTAGGCAGCACAGCAGATAAAAACGAGATAGCTAACCGGATAGCTGAGCAAGCTGACAACCTGCCTGATGATGGCTGATTAATGGCTATAAAGAGCCGAATGTTAATAGATACTTAACAAAAAACACGATAAATAAATGCTTTATAGCTGTTTTTGTTAGCTTATATGCTTTGGTTTGTTAGCTTATAAAGGCTACGCGTTAACATGCTGCATCCGGTTCTGTGGTAGCTTGCTTCATGGATCAATCCAGCTGATCAAAAGGCATGACCCCACCCCCTCCCTATAGGCCAGAATGCATATACCCCCTTCTCAGTCCCATCACCAAATTTTTTGTAAAAAGGTGCATACTTTTCTCTCCATTTTAGCCCTTAAAATCTATCATTTGAGACCTACTTGGTGTATACTTAAAACAGCAGGAAAAAGGTGGTAAATTGCATACACGGCTATGCATACTGATAGGAGAGGATTTCTATGATATTTGAACAAAATGAATTATGTGAAATATATGTAAACCTTTTTAATTGGCTTGCTGGTCATTCTTCAGGGAAAAGCCACGCTTATAAAAGTTACCATAACAGTATGGATAAAAAAATATGGAAGCCATTATTCTCTAAAATTGAAGAAATCCAGATTAAAGAGACAAAAACAAAAGAAGAAATTGATTTTTTAGAAAAAGTGATATATAGAGGTGATATGCATAGGTTACAAATCGCAAAAAAAATGAAGAACGGATATATTGACCGTAGAGAAAATTATTTTTCATGGTCTAAAACAATTAATGGTGTTACAGCAAAACCACTTTCATACTGTGGTAATTGTCTACATATATTAGCTAACACAAAAAATGAATATGCGTTTGATGTATTTGGATTCTTATATCATATTATTACTTATAGATATAAATTTATGCCATCTCAAGATTACGATATAAGAATTTTATGCCGGTACGAGGAGGAAGAAGAAATAGTATTCCCTGTTGCAAAAAATACTATAATTTCTGTAAGTATTGAAAATGTTAAAGATTTAAGCAAATATCCTAATAATAATTTGATTAAGGAGAATGAATGGTTTAGAAAGTAATAAATACTATTCAATCACAATTTATGTAGAAATAAAGCGGGAACACTGGCTCATCGGTGATGCGGTGAGTGACGAAGCGTTAAGTGTTGGTGTACAAGAGGCGGTAAGGTACACAAAAGACCTTTCAACTTGCGGGAACTGCATTAGTGCCAACATAGCGGCCGTAGCGCCGATAGTAGACTGAACACCTCTCATGGAAGTGTCCCATTCAGTCTTTTTTATGGCTTAGCTTGGTATCTGGAAATCTTTCGGAGGTCATGTTGTTGGCAATAAATACTTTCCATTAAGCCAATAATAACCAAGTTCACAGTTATGGAAGCTGTGAAACCTTTAATTGGGTATCGTTACGAGTTTGGAACCGCATATATAACGATGCCTACCTATCAGTGATGATGACTTGGCGGTTCAAGGAATTTAGCTTGATAGGATTATTTGTATCAGTGGCGGAATAGGTAGACGCATAGTATTACAACAGCTTGCGTGGTAAAGTACACGAAGAGTATGGCGAGATGCATTTCGACTGGTGCATTATGCAAGGTTCAAATCCTTGCCTGATACAATTTATCTGATCCACGAACGTGGAAACAGGATCGAGAACGCATTGCGTTGTCTGAACAGCGGTAAGGAATCCTACGGGACTTACTGCGGCCGTGGCGGCAGGCTGAAGACCGTTGCTCTGGAGTGTATGCTGAACACTATCCCCTCTACGGCAGGAGGAAAGCCAATTGTAAAGCACATAGAAGCCGCCCGTTATATGGGAACCGGTTGTACATGTGCTTTTCTATTTGCTCAAATTGATAGATTCCATAACCTCGGCATAAGGGGAATCGCTTACTGAAACCGGATGCCAAAGACGATAGCAGACAGTAACCGGCTTAAAATCTGCACATACACGGAAAAAGGGAGAGAACCTCCCTTTATATACCTCTGGTATAAAGGAAACATGACGGTCTCCAAAACCGTTGCTCTCAGTTCGATTCTGAGGAGGTATGCCAATATTTCCGATTAGCCAAATGGAAAGGCAATGGACTTTGAATCCATGAGTTCTGGTTCGACCCCAGAATCGGAAACCATTTAACACTTCTGAACGGTTGTATTTGGGATTGAAGTAGCTAGCATTAGGATGGGCTTGCCTAAATACGTAGAACGATACCACGTTCATTCGTATACACGGTTTCACTCAAATAATAGAGTGATGTGGCAGTACATGGTTTTTCTCCTCCAACTTGCGTAAATATACCTCCCTTTCTGTTTTTATCCTTTATGTTTATGTACTGCAAAATACAAAAAAGCTGCACAGTACCTATCGCCTTGTCTGTGTGGCAAATCATTAACTATTTTTTTATATCCCTTTTCATGTTATATTATTATAGAAAGGGTGGATGAAAATGATTAAAGAATTTTTAAATTGTTTAACGGCAAATCAACAGCCGAAGTATCACGTATCAGAAGAAAGGGATATTACATTAGATAGAAAAAAGATAATTTATTTAGTTAATCAAATTGAATATTTTACCAACTATAGAAAAGAACGTTTCTATATAGCGATTTTCCTTTTTGTTTTAGTAGCATTAGAAATTGCCATGGTTATTGTGAAATATGAGGTCATAATAAGGGTAATGGAAAGCATAATGGCTCCTCTGATAATATCAGGAATGATACTCTATATGGAAACTAAAGGTGATTCATACATTGCTCTAATGAATTATGAAAATGAATTATATGATATATGTGAATACATAAGGTTAAATGATAGCCTAAAAGAAAATGAATATTATATATTATTATATATCAATACGAATAAAGAGAAATATACAAGAAAAAATCCATTTGATGCAGATAAAGCGAGAGGTTTAAAATGAAAGTGAGATGATGGTGATGAAAGTCATGTATTATATGGAGGTTAAATGAAGACGATTGAATTAATTAACATCCTTCTTGAACAACGTGACTGCAAAAGATACCAAAATCTGGATGATTTATTTGAACTTCTACGAATATATGAGCCTGAAGACATGGTGCATGCACACCGGCTTAATAAGGTAGTTCGTGATGTGTCTGTAAAGCAATCAAAAAATGCATTTTTACCAATATCAGAGAGAGAACGTTTCATACAACTGTATAAGCGTTCTCTTTTATTTGATGCGCCGATAGATTTTGATGCGTATTTGCTTTATGTAGAATTTGATCGGGACCCAGATAAACGATTCTATTTGCCACGGCGAAAAATTCTAAAGGATAAGCTTATTCGGCACCTTCAGGACTTAGCCGATGATGTGATAGACATATTAACGATTTCAATGCCACCAGGTACCGGTAAATCAACTGCCGGTATTTTCTTTTTATCATGGCTAATGGGAAGGAATCCAGAAAAATGTAATCTAGCATCTGGTCATGCTGACGGATTGACCAGAGGTTTTTATGATGGTGTTATGTCTATAATCACTGACCCCGAGTATCTTTGGCACGATGTGTTTCCCGATGTTCAATTGGTCAATAAAAGTGCAAAATATGAAACACTTGATTTGGATAAGGTTAAGCGATTTCCTTCGTTAACTTGTAGAGCTATAGATGGATCCTTGACTGGAGCAACACGATGTGAAGGAATACTTTATGTCGATGACCTTGTATCCGGTATAGAGGAAGCTTTGTCTATTGATCGTATGGACAGGCTGTGGATGAAATACTTTAATGATTTGAAGTCACGTAAGAAAATGAAGTGTAAAGAACTCCATATAGCAACACGATGGTCTGTACATGATCCTATCGGTCGGCTTGAAAGAGACAACGAAAATAATCCTCGAGCAAGATTTATTTGCATTCCAGCTCTGGATGAAAATGGTGAATCCAACTTCAATTATGATTTTGGCGTAGGCTTTGATACTGAGTATTTCAAAAATATTGAGAAAGATATGGATGAAGTATCATTCTTGGCGCTTTATATGAATCAGCCTATTGAGCGTGAAGGACTACTGTTTCCGGAAAAAGAACTCCGGTATTTCAATGGGATACTTCCGCAGATTAAACCAGATTATATATATTCCGCATCTGACGTTGCGTGGGGCGGTGGAGATAGCTATTCACAACCATTTGGTTATCAGTTTGGTGAAGATGTATACATCCCTGATTGGATATTTGATAAAGGCGATAAGACAGTGACAAGACCAAGAGTAATTGGCAAAATGTCGATACATAAACCACACCTATCGAAATTCGAAGCAAACAATGGTGGTCATGAGTATTCAGATAAAGTGGATGAAGAATTGAGGAAGATTGGCGTTCATATGAATATCACATCGGAAGTGTCTCCGAGCAATAAGTCAAAGTTATCAAGGATAATCAGATGGGCACCGGATATAAAACGCTTCATCTTTGTGGATAAAGCCAATAGAAATAAGGAATACGACAAGGCAATGAAAGAATTGACAACGTTTCTTCAGACAGGAAAATCACCACATGATGATTCTCCGGATAGCCTCGCTATGCTGGCAGAATTGATATATGAAGGTGGAATAAGTTATGAAATCGGGGATAGGCCGTTTTAGAAAGGAAAAGGGTATGGAAAAGAAAAGCAGAGAGATTAGAGCAGCGCCGCCTGCACCATGCAGTAAGAAAACAGAGTGCAAAGGTAGAGTATGCAGCAATCCGGCATGTGAAGACTGGCGCATCTATAGAAACAAGTATTTAATCAAAGGGTAAGCAGCACTATATGTGCTTTTTTATTACCAGAAGGGAGGTGGATAGATGATAGAAATAGAATTGTTTGGCAGACAGGAAATATTCATACCACGGCAAGAAATAACGGAAGAAACACTTCCTAAAATATTGGCAAGGGCAATGGCTATCCATTCTACCAATGCAGCGCAGATACATTATCTTTGGAATTACTATAAGGGAAAGCAACCTATTCTTGAAAGAGTAAAGAGAGTACGACCCGAAATATGCAATAAGCTAGTAATCAATCATGCGTATGAAATCATGAATTTCTACATGGGATATGTTTTTGGTGATCCTATCCAGTATGTGCAGCGAGGAATACACGGCGCAAAAGAAGGATACTCCGATGTAAACAATGTATCTATGCTTAATGAGCTTATGGCTGATGATGATAAAGCTTCAAAAGACCGGGAGTTAGGTGAATGGATGCTTGCCTGCGGTGTCGGATACCGGATGACAATGCCGGCAGTTGATGACGATGCAGTATTTGAAACTGAGATATTAGACCCTAGAGTTACATTCGTTGTGAAGGATACTGGCTTTGGTAAGAAGCCTTGGCTTTGTGTGACATTTAATAAAAAGATGAACAAGGGATTTGAGTATTATGAAATGTTCGGATATACCAAGGATGTGTTCTTCGCCTGTGAGGAATTCAATTCCACGTTTCGGAAGTATCGAATTGTAAATCATGTCTTAAACCGTTTACCTATTGCTGAATATCCGTTAGGTACCGTCAGGCTTGGCGCTTTTGAACCGGTGCACTCTATTATGAATGCTATTAACAATATGGAATCAAATAGAAGTGATGGTGTTGAACAAAAAATTCAAAGTTTCTTAAAATTTTTAAATTGTGATATCGTCCCAGAAAAATTCGATGAATTCAGGGAAAAAGGCATGATAAAGATTAAGGTTCCACAAGGTAGTAGAGGCGATGTTGAATATGTAGAGGTTGATTTAAACCAAACGGATTCACAAATATATGTAGATTCCTTATACCAAAAAATGCTGCAAATTGCAGGTGTACCAGACAGAAATGCTTCTGCCGGGGGAAATACCGGGCAAGCACTTATTATCGGTCAGGGATGGTCTAACGCCGAAGCTAGAGCGAAATCCATAGAACTTTCATTCAAGCGTAGTGAAAAGCTGTTTTTGAAGATGGTACTGAGAATTATCCAGGATACGTTGAATGTAGAGCCACAATTAAGGCAGCTGAAACTTTGGGATATTGATATCAAGTTCACACGAAATAAAACGGACAGCATACTAGTTAAGGCACAAGCGTTACTTAATCTGCTGGAAGCAGGAGTGCATCCACGTATTGCATTTACTATTTGTGGACTGTTTAACGACCCAGAGCAGGCGTATGTTGATTCACAGCCATACTTAAATGCCAAGTGGCTAAGAGATTTGAAGACGAATGTACAAGAAGGCAATATCAAAAATGAAAATGATGTATTGCCTAAACTTCCGGTAACCGGATAATGACCTGAATAAGTCATTACGAAAATAAACTGTTCATTTTTTATTGGTCTTTTACTGCTAGACCTAAAACAAGAAGACGTCAGGAGATGGAGAACTCCTATAAAAGCCTAGATGGAAAGGATTGAGTAATTATGACAAAAGAACAATTATTAGCTGCCGGGCTTACAGAAGAACAAGCAGACAGTGTACTTGCAATGAGGGGAAGCGAGTTGACAAATCTTAGAAACCAGATTTCTGATTTAACACAGCAAAATACGCAGTTACAGGCTGATTCTGCTGAATTAGCAACCTTGAAACAGCAGAATTTAACAGCAGAGCAATTACAGCAGCAGGCCATTGACGAAGCTAATGCTGAAAAAGAAAAATATCAGAAGATGGCAAATAAACTGGAAGTTGAAAAAGTCCTGATTACTGCCGGCATGCAGGAAGATGATTATAAGGATTTTATCGACGGTATTGTTACAAGTGATAAAGATGCATCTGTATCTGTAGCAACAGCTATGGCAACGACCTTTAAAACAAAAATGGCGGCCGCTGAAGCGCAGGCAAAGAACGATCAGCTGAAAAATACACCACGCCCAGATGGCGGAGATGGTAGCAACGGAGAAACGAAACCAAAAGATGTTCAGTTGGCAGAACAACTGGCTCAAACCGCTAATACGCAGGGTGGATTCACAGCATATTTGAAAGGAGAATGAAATAATGAAGGTGACTTATAGAGAGTTTGGTAGTGGAATCAACGTAGTAAGTAATGAGCATTTTGTTGCTATTCCATATCATGTTGATTTTAGCGAAGTAACAGAAATAGCGTATGGTGAAGTAAAAGTAGTTAAGGCAGGAACACCAATGGCAAAGAATGGCATCAAGGCCACGGTAACAGAAGGAAAATCAAACGCTATCGGTATACTGATGCATGATGTGTATGATGATAACCCAAATACTTCATTGATAGTACATGGTTTTGTCGATAAAGCAAAGGCAGAGAAAAATACTGGTGAGACTTACGATGAAGCTACACTGGCGGCATTGCCGATGATTCAACTTTTATAGGAAAGGAGATTGAAAAAAATGAGATTGATTGATGTATATAGCGCCAAAGCGTTAGCAGCTTATTTTACGCATGCGCATAGTAATGACAGACCATATCTTGGACTGACATTATTTCCGAGAAAGAAAAAGATGGGATTGGATTTAAAATGGATCAAGGGATATAAGGGGTTGCCTGTACCACTGAACCCAAGCGCATTTGATACGAAATCAAAAGGCAGAGGGAAATTGAAAATGCAGGATGTTAGCACACAGATGCCTTATTTTAAGGAGCATGTAATGGTTGATGAAGAAGATGAACAGGAAATCTTACGTGTTACTGAGGCTGGCGATCCGTATGCTCAGCAGGTACTTGACCACATCTATACTAAAGCAGATGATTTAATTATTAGCGCAGATGTCGTAGCTGAACGTATGATTTGGATGCTTCTGGCAGCAGAAAATGGTAAACCTGGTATTGATATCACAGCTGATGGTGCGAGCTATCAGTATGATTATGATGAATCTGGTGAGTACAAGGCAGAACACTTTGTGGAATTGACAGGCACAGATATGTGGAGTGACCATGAAAATTGTGATCCTATTGCAGATGCTCAGATGGTAATTGATAAAGCATTGGCAAAAGGTGTTATTCTTAAGGCAATGGTCATTAGTCCTAAGACGATGAGTAATCTTGTTAAAAGTAAGAAAATTGCTTCATATATCCTTGCTCAGAACTCAACAGCAAACATTTATATGAACAAAGCCAGAGTCAAAGAAGTCTTTAAAAACGAACTCAATATTGAAATTATTGTTTATGAAAAGCTCTTTAAAGACTATGATGGCAAAGACAAGGCATATTACCCTGATACGATGGCCACATTCTTACCAGAAGGCGCTTTAGGTAATCTGTGGTATGGAACATCCCCGATTGAGCGAAAGGCGTTGGGATCAAAAGATGCCAATGTATCTCAGGTTAATACTGGAGTAAACATTATGGTAACTCAGGAACATGATCCTGAAAATACAAAGACAGTGGTAGATGAAATCGTATTGCCGTCATTTGAATGTATGGATTCAGTATATTTGCTGAAGCATAGTGCGTAGGAGGTAAATGAATATGGGAAGACCGACTAATGCTGAAATCGCTGCAAAGAAAGCCGCAGAAGAAGAAAAACGTAAAGCTGATGCATTGGCTCAGCAAATTAATGGTGCTGAAGAAAGCGAGAGTGATTATGCTAACAATGCAAATCCTGATGTCGCTCAGGATGACGGTAAAAAGGTTCCGACTGACCTGCCAGAAGATAAACCGGAACCGGTAACCGCAGAACCTGTAGAAGATATGCCAGAATCAACTATCACAGCGCCTACTTCTAAAGCAGATTATGTAACATACGATCACACGGTCAAAGTAAACGGAAAATTCTACGCAACTGGTGAAAAAGTACCAGTACACTAGGTTGGTTCATGATGACCTATGATGAGCGAAAGCAATTACTCTTCCGCCGGATAAAGGATGGTCTTCCTGCTGATCTGCTTGTGAATCAAGGAGATGTCATGCCATTGAGCATTGACACTCCTTTGGTTCCATTTAATGCTGAATTGAGTCAGTATCTTGATGATTTAATGCTCATGGCTAGAGAAATCATCTTTGAAAACCAGTATCCATTTGACGATCAAGAGAGACCGGCTGATGTCATGCCAAGATATCACATGTTGCAAATACGTATCGCTATAGAAATCTTTGTTAAAGAAGGGGCGGAGGGAGAAATCGTTCATTCTGAAAGTGGTGTATCCAGAACTTACACAAGTTCTGATATATCACCTGCACTTTTGAATCAGATAACTCCTATGTGCAGCGTATGAGGATGTTGAGCAGAAACAAGCAGCGGTTATATATTGCATCACAAATTATGGATGATGAGCTTGTGGATTCACATGGAAATCGACCATTTGATAAACCGTTTTTATTTTGTGAAAATCTGGCCAGTGTAGATGGGAAATCTGAAAAAGAAGAATATGGTGATCGTGTGAGAAATATGTATAAATCGGTTGTCATGCGTAAGAAGTGGGAAGGCAGCATCAAAGAAAACGATGTAGCATATCTGGATGGCATTACACCGGATGGAGAAGCTCAGAACGGTGCACATGCAAATTATCGTGTCGAATCCGTAAGAAACACATCATTGAACATGATGACTGTTTATTTTGATAAATTGCCGTAAAGAGAGGGGTAATGCAGTGAAATTGGTAAATGTTAAGAATCCGAATGTTGAAATTGATATTCGTGATTATCTGGTGCCGGACTATCTTGGCACCCATGAATGGAAGTTGCCTGATAAAAAGGTGAATAAGAAACAGTCAAGCAAGCAATTTGATATTCAGAAGGATAAGAAAGAAGATAAGTAATGTCTGTAATCAAAAGACACTTTCAAGTCAATTTGAAAGGTATGAAGCTCATGCAGAAGAAAATTGATAATCTGCAAAATGCTATGCCACAACTTGGACAAAGATTCATAGAAATGTCGCTTGATTATCTGTATGAGAGAGCTGCTTATTACATTGAGTCTTCTACTGGCAACGGTGGATATGAACCAACTGCTGAATTATTGGCTGGCTTGAAAAGGGATTATGAGTTAGGGAAAGTGTTTAATGACTGTGTTCATGCAGCTTGGGTTGAATATGGTACTGGAATGATTGGCACCGGTACACATCCAAATCCTCCGACCGGTTATCAGTATGATGCCAATGCACATGGGGAACAAGGTTGGACATATCCAGGTGAAGATGGTAAGTTTTATCATACTCAGGGATTACCAGCACACCGGTTTATGTATAACGCTATTACTGATTATCGAATGAACTATAAAAAGATTTTCAGCAAGGCGTTCAACGAAGTTGTGGGAGGTGCTATCTAATGAATCAGGAATATTTTGATATCGTCTTCCAAGGATTGAAAGATCATATCAAAACACATAGTGAAATTAAGGCAAAGGTATTAGACAGGCCGAATACGGAGATATATCCAAAAATCGTTGTTACTGAAATAACTAATACTTCTACGTTAAATCTGGGTAGGATGGAGTCATATTCGTTATTGGGGTATGAAATAGGTATTTACGCAAAAAACGCAACTATCAATGGTAAGGCTATGGATGCCATGGATATTGCTCGCTATCTACAAAGCGTAGTGGCTGATTATATGGATTATGAAATTCATATGAAACGAGCAATGACCGACTATAAAGATAACATTGATAATTCGCTGTACTGTATCATCATGCGGTATAACGCAAATGGGAGCGACTATCGAAGTCGCTTCTTTTAAGGAAAGGAGTTCATTATTATGAATAGTTTGGATTTTGGAATTCAAAAAATGACAGAACGCTTTTTTTCAGGAATGGGTTCATGTCTTTGTTACAAAAATGAAAGTGGTAAATTTTCTGTTCTAGTATTAACAGAAACGGTACCGGCTTTTGCTTCAACACCTGAAGCTATTGAAGCAAAATATACTACTTCTGATACAACAACAAAAATCGAGGGTATGAAAACATTGGAGGATAAGGAATTTGAATTTTTTGTTCACCGTGATTCAATCAATCGTCTAGAGAAACTTAAAGGTAAGGAATTAGAATTACTGCGTGTTAACGCTGATCTAACTGGTGAACGTGTCAATGGTACATTGTCTTATACTATGTCTGATAGTCAGAATGGCGAAGCTCAAAAAGGTAATATCAAGATTACTCCTACGGACTATATTGGTTATGTTGAGAATGTATTACCTCTGGTACAGGCTACTGTCACCTTTAAAACACCGATTGATTGGAAATGCGAGTTGGATAAAACGGATGGTACGTATACAAAGGATATCGAATTGAATTTTGCCGAAGGAACATTCACAGCTACAGTAAAAGATTCAACTATTGCTACAGCTGCTGTTTCAGATAATAAATTAACAATCACAGGTAAGGCAGAAGGCTCTACGATTGTTACCCTGAAAGCTTCTTGTGAAGGTTATGCTTCATGGGAAACTACAATCTTAGTTATCGTTCCAAAGGCAGTCGTAGCACCTGGATCGTAAGAATCGAAACAACAGCGCTCGGTCAATGCCGGGCGCTTGTAATTTAATAGGAGGAAAACAAAAATGAATATTTGGACATATAAGTATAACGGAAAGGACTATCCTTTCAAATTGACTCGTGCCGCTCGAAAGGCCATCAATGAATTACAGTTTAAAATCTTTGATGAATTGCAGAATCCTGAAATCCTGACAATGGCAGGTGAACTTAGTGAAATCCAGCAGAAACTAAATGCTGCTAAAATGGAAGATAACAAGAGTGAAATGGAAGATAACAAGAGTGAAATGGAAGATAACAAGAGTGAAATAGCTCAGTATGAAGCAGAATTGAATGCTCTTTCTATCAAAATGATGCCACTAATGAAAGACTTTGTTAAGTTGCAGTCGAACGACATTGATCCTGAAGAAATTGCAGCTATCCTGCTGAAAGAAAATAAAGACCTGAAAGGGGAAATGACGGATCAGTTCATTGATGACATGTTCGATGATATGGTGAACACTCTTGGTATGGAGAAATTCGATGAAAAGATGGTTGAGATTACCGCTAGAGTTTTTACAGTAATCCAGTTACTGAAAGACAAACTGGAAGCAATCAACACTGTGAAAAAGGAGAAAACCAAGAATCCTCTGCCGATGTCGTAGTTTATAAGAGCTATGAAGAATACTGCTATGCAGTAATGATTCCAATAGCTATCGAAGCAGGTATGCCATTGGATGAATTTTGGTACGGCGAAGAAGAATTATTCTATTCTTATGTAAAGGCGTATCGTAATCGTGTCAATTACACGTCCTGGATGAATAATCTCTATGCCATGAAAGCATTAGAGGTTGTTGTGAATAATCTAATGCCTAACGCTGTAAATATTGGATTTGGTGGCGGAAAAATAACTCCGGTTCAATATTATGAGAAGCCAATTGACTTTGAAGCTGAAGCAGAGAAGCAGAAACCTGTTACTAAAGAAGACCTTGAATCAGAGTTTAGGCGGAGAATGAGTGTATTTTGATAGAAAGAGATATTCAGTATTTCTACTACCTGTGCTATGATATTGGTATCTAGGGAGGGCATGGAAATGGAAACAATAGAAATATCATTTGACAGTAAAAGAGGCAGCAACAAAATATTAAATGATATTGTGTTATTTACAGGAAAAACACATATTGAAAATTTATTTTATGGAGTATGTACATTCGATGTAAATAAATTAGAATATATTGCATTTTCAAGGAAATATATATATTGTAGATCATTAAACAAATTTAAAATTTCTGGAGAAGATGTCTTTTGTTTGATTATAGTTCCATGGATACAAATAAAAAAAGCAATGCTTTATTCTGGTCAAATCAATTTGATTCTGGATAACAATATAGTTGTTGCTTTATATCTTTCCAGCAGTGATACTAAAGTATTCTTATCAACCATATTGTTAGCCATTAATGATATATTGGATTATTCAGCATTTGAAATCATTAATGACACTTACAATGTGTTTAGAGCAAAAAGGGATAAAGCGTTAGGAAATATCCCGTATAAAGAACTTGGTATTAAAAATACATTTGTGATTGAACCAGATAAAGTGAAGGACATTAAGCAGGATGGCAGTAATGATAAAGCATCAAGCTATAATTATTGTCCTCATTGTGGTAAGGAGCTTGATTCAGCTTTTAGTTACTGCCCTTTCTGCGGAAAAGCAATATTGGAGCAAGAAGTGGAAGAAATTAAACAACGTACAGTGTATACAGCTCCTAAAATAAATAAGACTTCTACACCAACGTATAAAGCACATACTGTCTCTCCCAAAAAACAGTATAAAGCAAACAAAAAGGCAGGTATTGTCTCATGCCCTAAATGTGGTAGTACTTCCATCACAACGACAAATAAGAAAATCTCCATAGGGAAAGGTGTTGCAGGAGCCGCCGTAGGATCACTTGTTAATCCTGTTGGAACAATAGTAGGCGCAGCTGTTGGCGCTACACATAGTAAGAAAATATACAATGTCTGCATGAACTGTGGGCATAAATGGAAACCATAAAATAAAAGACCTCATTCGTTGGGGTCTTTTATTTACATCCAAGGATGCTGTTATTTTTTATAGAAAGGCAGGTGATATGAATGAGCGAAGAATATAAAGTCGGATTTGAATTAGAAGTTGAAACCAGAACTGCACAAGAAAATTTAAAGGCATTTAATAAAGTACTTGGCGATTATACTAATATGATAGTTAATATGGCTACAAACAGTAAATCTATTAGCAACGTAACAAGAATGATAGAAAGGTTAGGAAATATTAGCACTAAGAGAGCACAGGATAATCTTAAAGATATAAGCAAAGTCATGCGAGATATGGATTCTGCTTTCAATATTGATATTTTCAAATTACTATCAGGACAGATTAACACAATGGATTTAGCTGCTAAATCGTTCTTAAAAACTGCTTCCAGATTCAATAAAACAGATATGTCAGGGTTAGAAAATTTCAATCTTAATCCAATCGTAAAGCAGCTAGATTTGATTAAGAATGCTGATGTATCTGCTTTGGATAAATTTAAAAGCTTATCAAGCTCCGTTAATGAAATCACATCAGGAATGAAACGATTGAATGATATGGAGATATCTACAGCCACAAATAATGGTCTTACTACTAAAATGAGTAAGATTACTGAAATGGTTACTCAATTCACAACCGCTTTTGAAAACGTTAAAACCGAAGGTGTAAGCGCTATTGTCAAAGCTTTAACTGAGCTTCCCAAGGCTATGCAGGCTATGGAAAAGCTTGACCATAGCAAGGTTGGCCAATCATTCGACACATTAACTCAGAAACTTCAAAAATTCTTGGCTGAATTAAGAGAGAGTTCTTCTGAGATTCATGCGTTTTCAAACATTGTATCCACACTCGGCAAGGGAACGAATACCAACCCTTTAACTAGTGGATTGCGAAATGTACAGCGTGAAATAAAAAATACCGGTACTGAGAGTGATAAAACAAATAGAAAATTGAGTAATATGCTTTCATTTGGGAAGGTCTATGCTTTTTACAACCAACTTCGCCATTATGGTACTGGTTTCGCTAACATGCTGAATAAAGCGATAGATTTTACGGAGATTGAGAACTACTTCAGCCGTGCCATGGGGAATATGCGTAGTGAGGCTATGAAGTTCCAGAATCAGCTATCTGACATGTACGGACTAGCAATGCCATCTATGATGCAGGCTCAGGCTACATTTAAAAATCAGCTCGGAGCGCTTGGTGATTTGTCTGAAGATATGTCATATATGCTGTCTGAGCGATTAACAAAAATGTCTCTTGACTATGCATCGTTGTATAATGTTTCTGTTGACTCCGCTGTTACAAAGTTTCAGGCTGCTCTGAGTAAGCAAGTAAGACCTATACGTAGCCAATCTGGCTATGATATAACACAAAGTGTACTAGGTGGAACGCTCGAAAGCATAGGAATCTATGACAGGCAGATACGTGATTTGAATGAAGTAGAAAAACGTTTAATTATCATCCTTACGTTACAGCAGCAAATGGCTCGATCAGCAGCAATGGGGGATTTTGCCAGGACTATCGAGCAGCCGGCAAACCAGCTTAAAATACTACAGCAGCAGATTGCCGAAGTAGGCCGTTGGATATCTGCTGTTTTTTATGGCGTGATTGGAAAGGTTTTACCGTATATTAACGGTTTTGTGATGGCGATAAAGTCATTGATTCAAATGTTTGCTTCATTCCTCGGCTATGAACTGCCTGATTCATCTGGATCTACAGGCAGTATTTTGGACAGCATGGATGATTCGCTCGGTGGCGTATCTGATGGCATGGATGATGTAAATGCAGGTATTGACGATGCCAATAAAGGATTAGATAGCGCAAAGAAAAAGACTAAGGAATGGAAGAATTTTCTTGCAGGTTTTGATGTTGCGAATGTAATCCCCGATCAAAGTACTGATGATTCTTCTTCAGGATCTGGTGGTGGAGGTTCAGGCGCTGGTGGTATGTCTATTGATCCACGATTATTAAAAGCGTTACAGGATATGGATTATATATTTGACAATATTAGAATGAAAGCTATGGACATTCGTGACCGGCTGCTTGAATGGGCGAGTATTCTTGGTAAGGTGGTTGATGATAATATCTTTGAACCTATCCGCAATAGTTGGAATAAATATGGTTCTGGTATATTGAAGAACATTACTGAAACCAGAGATAACATTGTGCATATTTTAGGCGGGGTTTTTGATGTTGTAGCAAAGAAATGGAAACCATTTTTTCAAGCTGCATCTGATTTGTTCTTTAGCCTACTAGATACAGCTTCACTTGTTACAGATACGATATCGACATTCTTCCGACATGTATGGGATTCCGGCGGTAAGTATTTATTTGAATCATTGTGGGATTTAGCTACAGCGTTTTTGGAATTAGCAACCAGTGTAAACGATAACTTTGTTAAGCCAATAATAAACTGGTTTAAAAGAAGTATTGCACCAGTATTCGGTGATCTTGTTGGCACTATTCTTAAAGGTGCAGGGAAGATTGTAAAAGGTTTTGCAAACGTTATAACATGGATAGCAAAATGTAAACCCGTAGTTGTTACTTTGGGATCAGCCTTTACAGCTTTGTTTTTGACGATTAAGATAGCAAAAATTGTAGAACTAGCAACAGCTCTAGGTGGAGCTCATAGTGTATTACGTACTTTTGGGGCTTTGGCTTTGCAACACAGTAGCACTTTAAGAAAATTATGGCAAGTATTCTCTGATGGTTATTCCAAAATAACAAATACAAAAAGTGTTTTAAATGTTTTTAATACTACTTTATTAAATACCAAAGCTGGAGAAGCGTTTAAAAAAGTGATGAATGGTATCGGCGATAAACTTCTCAATGTAAGTTCAAATATGTTGGAAGCAAGTGGGAAAGCAACATCACTAGGATCGACTATTATCGGTAAATTAGGAGCAGCATTTAGCTGGCTTGCAGCAAATCCAGTAGTGGCTGTAGTGGCAGGTTTAACTGCTGTAATAGCGGCCGTCGCTTTACTTGGTTCAACTCAAAAAGAGAAGAAGTATGAAATGGATGATTATTCCAAATCTGTACAGGATCAGATTAATGCTCTTGATGAATTGAAAAAGTCTATGGATGATGCTAAAGCTTCAACAGATAAAGAAATTTCTTCAAAGATGGCTGAATACAAACGACTTGAACAAAATGTAGATATATTGCGCCGTATGGCTGGAGAAACAGGCTATGTGGATAGTATCGAGCAAGCTAAGCAAAAAGTAGAAGCTATCAATAAGGAACTTCCGGGAACAGTAAAACTGACTAAAGAAGGACGTATTGAATGGCTGAAAACACCTGATGCTATTCAGAAGAATATTGATAAGCTTAAGGAAAAGGCCAGACAAGAAGCATATGAGAAGCTCTATGTTCAGTATATCCAAGCTCAGATTGAAGCAGAAGCAAAACAGGCTGAATCAAGGGATAAGTTGAATAAATTAAGTGAACGTAAACTTGAATTGTCTAAGCAGATTCAACAGGCAGCAGCTGATGGTGACAGTGAAAAACTTGGGAAATTGAGTGATGATTTAAACCAAGTGAATGCTGATTTAGATGGAACTGAAAAAGCTCTAAAAAAAGCGAATGATGCTGTAGATGCCGCAAAGAAAAAGCAAGATGGTCTTGATAAGACCTTAGGAAATGTTTCCTCTTCTACAAATGGACTCACTGAGGAACTTGGTAAATTCTACGCACAGTTTGGTTTGAGTGATAAAAAAGCGGCTGAGTTTGAAAAACTTGCTACTAAGATGAAAGAAACCAATAAAGTAATGGATTCTTGTATGAAGGATGGCAAGGTAATAAACAAGAAAGAGTATGACGATACAAAAAAGACACGGCAAAAGCTTGTTAAGGAATATGCAGAGAAAGCAAAAAAGTATAAGTTATCATCTAAAGATATCATTGATATTGCTAAAAAGAATGGTGTTAATTTATCCAAAGAAGAATTAGAGCAAGCTAGAAATTCTTTAAAGAATGCAGAACAATCAAAGAAAGATATTACTAAGGTCAAAAAGCAGCAGAACGCAGAGCTGTTATCGCTGTTAGACAAACTTGGCATTGACAAGGATTCTAAGCTTGGTAAACAGTATCAGGATGAACTGAAAAAGGCGCAGGAAAATGGTACGAAATCCGGTGAGGACTATATCAAGAATATCAAAAAGGGAATTAGCAATGGTGATATATCTCCAGATGCTCAGGCACAATGGAATAAAGGTCAGAAGATTTTCGATAATCCATTGACTGTTCTTGCTAAAGTTATGGGTGCTGATTCTGCGGGTAATAATGCATGGCAAACAATGAACAGGATACTGTCAAAAACAATATGGGGTAAAGCTGAGATTGGTAATAAATCCAATGCTGCATGGGATGCATATAATTGGTTTGATAGTTGGTTCAAGGCAGGACCACACACAATATGGGGGCAGTCAGCACTTGGAAATAAATCTAATGCAGCAAATGAAGCTCTTGAATGGTTCCAACAATATTTTAGGAAGCACCCTATTGAAGCAACCCTTTCTATTGTTTCCGGATCAATAGATTTAGCACTTGGAAAAGTCACAGGTTGGATGCAAAAAAAGGCTGAAGGTGGATTTGTTGATACAGGACAAATGTTTATTGCTCGTGAAGCGGGACCGGAGCTTGTCGGTACTATGGGTGGGCGTACAGCCGTTGCAAATAACGATCAGATTACATCCGGTATCTACAGGGCGGTTCTGCAAGCTTTACGTGACGGTGGTGGATTCCAAGACCGTGGAGGTGACTTATACATCACTATTCAGAATGAAGATGGTTCTAAGACCACTAAAATCATTAAGGACTACAAAAAACAAATGATATTTTCCGGAGGTAAAGGAGGTGTGCCAGTATGATAAAGACGGTTGATCCTATTCTGTATCTTGGCGGTGTTAAAGTCAAAGACCCTTCCAGTATTACGATTCAGCGTAATAAGCTATGGTCACAAGGCTCTGGACGGTCACGCAGTGGTAATTTCTGTGGTAAAGTACAGGCACTCAAATACCGTATTGATGTGCAGTGGTCATGGCTGACGGAGGCTGAAGCTGCTCAAATTTGCGCTTTACTTGAACCAGATTATATCGATGTGAAATTCCGTGATCCTAAAACAAAACAAATGAAAACGATTCGTGCATATGCTGGTGATGAAGTTTACAGCGTGTACAGTTATGCTATTGAAAAGGCAGTCTATGAGGGGCTGCCTATTTCTTTGGTTGAGAAATAAGGAAGGGGTGTCGTTTATGACAACAACAATTACTGAAAAAGAAGAAGTGAGAAAAACATTGAAATCAGAATCAAAAAATACTGACGGTGTTACTGTGGTGACTATGGAAGCATCAGTGACAAATATGGATTATAACACAATCAGTTATCATGTAAATATCGTGAATATTGCTGAATATGCAAAAGATAAGGTGAAGTATGATACTGATATCGCAGCCTTTAAGCAGCGTTACGATGAGGCTGTTACAGAGCTTGTGGTAATCACAGAAGGGAGTGTAGAATAATGAAGTTAAGAAGTGGTCAGCTTATTATGCTTATGAATGGATTGTCAAATGTGCAAACTGCAATCAGTCCAAAAGTCAATTATAATGTGAGCCGTAATAAGAAAATTCTTATGGATGAAATAAAAGAATATCAGGATGAAATCACAAAGTTGCAGAAGAAACACTGTAAACTTGATAAAAATGGTGAACTGGTAACAAAAGAAAAAAGTAATGAAATCACATTTAAGAGCAAGGAAGATAAAACGGCTCTAACTACTGCAATCAATGAAATCAATAATACAGAGTGCGAATTGCCAATCAGGATGATCAAGCTTGATGATATCTCTGTGTCTATTTCTCAGGCTGAAATGGATGCTTTAGAATTTATGATTGAAGAAGAATCTGATAAATAAGAGAGCGAGGTGGTGTAAATGTATAGCACCTCAGAAAGATATAAGAAAGCTATAGCAAGAGATATACAATGGTGGGAATCAAAGCTAGTCATAGACGGTACAGAGTATTTTGACTTTATGAAGTTGGATGGTAAGCTTGGGATTTGCGCTGAAGAACACCTTTCCTTCGGAGGAACTGTTTCTGGATACCTGGATGTACAGATTCCAGAAATGACTTCTTCTGTGCAATTTATAGGGCGAAAGGCCATTTATTATGTTGGATTACATCTGGAGGATTACAATATTGGTGAAGAACCAGATATTGAATGGATCAAAATGGGGGTCTACAACATTGTCGATCCTCAACTTAATGATGATGTCGTAACATTTACAGCATATGACAATATGTATAAGACACAGCAGGGATTTTTTAGCAGTCTTTCAAATAGTCAGCCTGTAGCGGCTGTTCTGAGAGAGCAATGTGCCAAGATAGGTATTATATATGCTGGCGGTGATTCTGGTGAATCTATCAACGTAGAAAAGCTACAGGGACTGCAAATGCGTGATGCTATCAGCTATATAGCATCATTTTGCGGTAAAAACGCAGTTATGGATCGTGATGGTAACTTGGAATTAAGATGGTTCTCTGCTGTTGAATTCACAGCAAATCCAGACATATGCTCACCAACATTCAGCGTTGGTCAGGCAGACACTATTGTTAGACGGATTACATGTGCTGTAGATGCAGAAACAAACCTGAACGCAGGCAATGATACTGGCAGTATAATCACTTTATCAAATCCATGTATGACACAAGCACAGCTGAATGCGATATACAACAAAGTGAACGGATTTTCCTACCGTTCATGTTCTGTGAATATCATTATGGGACATCCTGAGCTTGATGTAGGTGATATTATTTCTGCGCAAGACTTAGATGGATCCATTTATAAAGTGCCCATCATGATTATGGATATCATAGATGATAGTGGAATTCAACAGACAATAACATCTAGCGCAAAAACAGAGCAGCAAGAGCAGTATTCTTTTCAGGGGAATATCTCACAACAAGTACAAACAAATTACAGTGAGTACATAGCCACAAAGCGATTGCTTGCAGACACAATCATTGCATATGATGGTAAGTTTGGAACCATTACTACTGATTTTCTTACTGTAAATCAAAAAATTACAGCACATGAAGGTGAGTTCAGTACATTTAAAGCTGATACAGCGGCTTTCAAGATTGCGACAGCTGAAGAATTTACAGCTATTCATGCTGCAATAGATAATCTGGATGTTAATACAATCAATGCAGCTCTAGCTAAAATAAACGTTATGGAAGGAAATCTAGCCACTATTGATACCATCATAAATGGCCATTTTACTTCTGATAGCGTTCACTCACTGATAATCAATGCAGAAAACACCGTATTCTCTAACTCAGTTATAAAGTCGGCCATGATAGACAGTGTAGCAGCTGATAAAGTAACTGCCGGTACGATTGATGCTAGCAGCATACACTTTAAGTCACAGTCAGGTCGATTAGATATCTTTGGTGAGACCCTCCAGATTAAAGATATCACAAGGCCAAGAGTACAAATTGGCAAAGATGCATCCGGAGACTACAACATGTATGTCTGGGATGCCGCCGGGAAGCTGATGTTTGATGCAGCCGGCATAACTGCATCTGGTATTCAACGACCAATTATCGTGGATAGCATGGTGGCCGATAATGCCAACATATCGGGAGATAAAATCAACATCACATCATTGGTAAAAGAGATTAACGACGGTACAGAGGTGATAAAGTCTAGCCATATTTTGGTGGATGGAGCTAACCAGTCTCTATCTGTGGTGTATAACACTATCACCGGTGATTTAAGTACATTAAGTACAGCATTATCCGTGGAGCAAGGCAAAATCTCATCATTGATTACCGATGTGTCACAGGCTAAAGGTGATGTCTCTACGCTTAAGACCAATTACAGTAGTCTTACGCAGACTGTGAATGGCATTAAAAGCATAGTAGGGGAGCATACCTCCACTCTGACAAGTGTAACGAGTAAACAGACACAGTTTGAACAAAGTGTAAATGGATTGACTGGCAGAGTGTCTTCAGTTGAATCCACTGCATCTTATACATCAACTAAGCTTAATTCTTTGGTTGCTGATGTTAACGGATTTAAAACAACAGTAAGCGATACATATGCGACCAAGGATACCGTAAATAACATAAGCTCAACCATCACACAAAAGGTGGATAGTTTATCAGTGGGTATCAAGGAATCATATAATCGAATAAATCTCATAGAGAATTCTGATTTTACAAATGATACAGCTTGTTGGAACAAATCATTAGCGTCGACATGTACAGGCGGCAGAGCGATGACATGGGGAAGCAGTACAGGGCGTGCGCTTTGGTTGGAATCAAGTGCATTTGATGGAACTGCGAACAGTAACTGGTTTCAACGTATAGACATAGGACGTAAGGTAAAAGGATTTTATATGTCCACTGAATTTTTGACAAATTCCGATTATGTGGCTGGGCCTACAAATCCACTTGCAACTTATATTATCAATATATATTATACCGATGGCACCAGAAGTTCAGGGTCTGTCAGAGATACATCCCATAAATGGGTGCGGGTAGGCAAGTTTGTAGAGGTTGAAGATAAAGAAATAGAATATGTAAGAGTATATCTTTATGGTAGAGACTTCAAAGGACGCATAGCTTTTAATAGACCTTTCCTATGCGAAGCTAATTCAGCTATTGATCCATCTTACTGGGCGCCTGCTCAATCAGAAGTGACAGGCAATATGAGTGTTGTGATCAATTCTGGAGGATTACGTGTAAATAATGGAGCATTATCCATTTATAACAATGCTGGGAGTAGGGTACTGTATGGTGATACGAACGGAAATCTAACTATGACTGGGACGGTCACTGCCACATCTGGTAAGATTGGCGGGTTTGACATCGGAGCATTAAGATTGAGTGCACAAAACAATGGTAAATATACTGTAATGCAAAGTGCCGGGACGTATGCTTTTTATGCAGGCAGCACAGCAGAATCTATGACAGGTGCTCCATTTTATGTGACACATGAAGGAAAGTTAAAAGCTGACAATGCATTATTGACGGGATCATTTACAAGTCTTGGAACAGAAAATACAAAGGTAGTAATAGGTAATGGGCGCATGGATTTGTTTATTAACAGTAATCATTGTGGAGGAATAGCATCATCTTACACTAGCAGTACCAGCAGAGGTATATTACTATCGGCTGATACTGGCGCAAAGTTTTTATCATTGGGACAAACAGATATTGACGGTAATAGCGGTGCATCATGGTACACACTGAATTTTGGCTTAAATCCATCAGGTTGGACGGAGCGACATATATTTTTAGGGTCATCGAACTTTCCAGTTCAGCCTAAAAATGGAAAAGGTTATGTGGTCGTTTCTAATGTTACTGGAGGTGGTTTCCGCAATATTAGGCAAATATATCATGGTCATCCTGATAGCAGCACTGATTATCTGCAATACGAAGATGTCACAGGAGCAGATTATTATTGCAAAACATCATGGGTATCTGATGCTAAACTTAAAGCAAATATTATGGATACTGATGTATGTGGACTTGATGCAATAAGGAGATTTAAGCATGAATCCTTCGTCTTTAAAAAGACAGGATTACGAAGATCAATAGGCTATATAGCACAAAATCTCCAAGAAATAGATCCGCAGCTTGTCGAGAATTTGGGTGGTACACTAGCGATAAATCCAGAAGTTGTCATACCATATATCTCTAAAGCAGTGCAAGAACTAGACTGTATTGTAAAAAATAGCGAACTATCCGTATCACGGGAACTGAGTGATTTAAAAAGCAAAAATAATGAATTAGAGAGGAGGGTGGATACATTGAGAGAAGAGATAGTGCGTTTAAACAATGAGTTATTTGATACAAAATCCGCTTTATCTGCTTTACGGAGTTGAGAAAGGAAGTGATCAAAAGTATCTCGTTTTAAAGGGTGTACGTCAACACCCTTTTAATTTGCTCAAGAGAGCGGAAGGAGAAGAAACATGGATATGCTTTACACTGTTTTACTGGCAGACCTCAGCATGGTACTGGTCTGCTACGCTATTTTACTACTGGCTTTTGCATCTAACGTGGTGCTGAGCCTTTACCACAATATCAACATCACAGGGGAGCACTTTGACGCTAAACGGCTGTGGCAGGGCGTTAAAAAGGCCTTGGTGCTGGTCTTTGGTACAATGCTGATGGTTGCTGCTGTAGATGCAGCCACTACGCTGCTCACGCAGTATGTGCCAGATATCAATGAGCAGGTGCATGACCTCATCACCGTGGCTATGATTGCCGCTACAATCGGCGTAGCAGCATGGCGCTATATCAAGGATGCATACAGTACGTTTATCAATATCCTTAATGGCAAGCCCTCTGAGGTCGCAGCTGCGGTGGATACAAAGGAGTAAGACATGTCGGATGTAATTATTGTGGCTCTGATTGGAGGCGTATGCACAGCCATACCGTCATTGATAGCAACGGTAGTGATCAACAACAAATCGACAGCTGTCATGCAGTATAAAATAGACGACCTTACAAAAAAAGTGGAAAAACACAACAATGTTGTAGAACGTATGGCGGTTGCAGAAAACAGTATCAAATCGGCTCATCATAGAATCGATGACCTTATGGAAAAATAGGAGGAAACAAAAATGGCATTTAAGAAAAGAACAAGCCTGTCCGGATTAACAGGCAGTAATTGGATGGATTGGGCGCTACGGCGTACAGGAGTGGCAATGCCAAACTGCTTTACCTATGCTACAGCTCGTATCAGCGAGATTTTAGGTCGAGAGGAGTATTTGGATAGCCCACGTGTAAACGGGGCGCAGGAGCTATGGGACAACTACTCAAACGGGTTTAAACGCTCAAAATATGCTGTAGAGGGTGCACTCATGATCTGGCAGTCCGGACAGTGGGGACATGTTGCAGTATGTGAGGAGCTTATTGACACCAACACAATCGCATGGTCGCAGTCAAATTACGGCGGTAAAAGCTTTGAGTATATCAAGGGCAACCCTAATGGTTATCTGGGCATGAAATTTTTAGGATATCTGGTACATGATAAACTGCCGAAAGCAGAGGCAGCAAAACCATCCACTAGTAAGCCGACTACAACCGGCATTAAGGCGGGCAATAAGGTCAAAATCAAGTCCAGCGCTAAAAAGTACGCTACTGGCCAGACAATCCCCGCATGGGCTAAAGGCAAGACATATACCGTACAGCAGGTATCTGGCAGTAAGGCGCTGATTAAAGAGCTTGTGTCATGGGTTAAAACATCCGATTTACAGATGACCGGCGCAGCTGCGGTGATTGCAGTCGGCAAAAAGGTCAAAGTTAAAAAGACGGCAAAGACCTATGCAACAGGGCAGAGTATTCCGGCGTTTGTAAAAGGTACGACTTACACAATCATGCAGATTAGCGGCGAAAAGGTGCTGCTGAAAGAGATCATGAGCTGGGTACGTAAGTCAGACTTGGAATAAGAAAAATCACCACTCATTCCTTTGGGAGTGGGTGTTTTTTTTTATGTATAGTTTGACAAAAAATTACAAAAAATGTATTATTTAGGTGTGATAATCATGAGGTGAGGGTATGGATTGGACGGGTTTAAATCAAATAAATACTATTTTAGGTATAATCAATGGTGTGGTTGGTATCATTAATATAGGAACAGCTTTTTGGGGGTGGCTAAATCATAAAAATAAGAAACAGTTTATGGAAAAGCTAGAAAAAGAGCGTATATCTGCTCAAAAAGAAAATGCAAGAGTATGCCGTACTTGCAAAAGCAATTTCAAGGCACGTATCACCTCACTAGAACAGACCAATAATAAGTTATTAGAAAAAGTTTCAGGATAGGAGGGGGTTTTATGATATACATCATTATAATAAGCTTGATTATAATTATTGTTCCGCCTATTTTTATAATACTCAGTAATTTAGATTATAGGAAAACGATTATAAGTGAATGTTCACAAGTTTACGGTATAGAATTAAATACCATAAGTGTAAAATATACAATATTAGAAGACAGGGTAGCTAAATATCCTATGATGAATAAAGAAATAAAAAGACTCATCAAACTGGAAAAAGATAAATATGTAGATATAAATAAGCTAGTAGTTGGTAAATTTAAAATATCTGATTTGGTACCTTTGTGTAAAAGTATACAGTTGTTTAATGAAATTGAAGAGTGTAAGGATAAGGGCGTTATTGATTTATTTGATGATGTGAGAGAAATGAATCATAAGATAGCAACAGTAAGGTCGCCTTTAAAATGCAAGATTAATGGTATGAAATCAAAAATACAATTCTTTATTATATTGATTATAGTTAAGCTATTTAACAAATTTAAGGATTTTACCCGGCAAGATATAGAACAAGTTGAGAAAGATAACGATTTTACAGTTGATTCAAATTTAGGTTTACTTAATTAGCTACTCTCCACACAAGAGAGTGGCTTTTTTATTTACATTTCAATATATAAGTAGTATAGTATATAAGCAATCACCTAATGATTGTATTCCCTGTTCTCTCTATTAAATAATTTTTTCATGGGGGATAAAAAAGCCGACATTTAGCCGGCTTTTTAAATATGGCAAAACAAATGAGATACTGATGTGATTAGATGAAGAAACTTCTCGTAGTGGAGGAGCACTACAAGAATAGTATGATTATGTATTCTCGTATTATTCACAACTTTTTTTGACTGTCTTTTTTGTTTGGCATGGGATAATACTTATAAAGAAAAGAGTCGTTCATAGCAGCTCTTTTCATGAATTAAGAAACTGAGGTGTGAGTAATAACTATCACTCATTATAATATATGTTAAAACACAAAAAAGTGCAGAAAAAACAAAATACTTGAAATTAAAAATATATATGATAGAATATTTTCGCCTGTTGAATATTGCCTAGGTATTGAACAAAGGCGGCCACTATCTTTGGCGAAGTTCGGATTTATCCGAACTTTTTTATTATCTTGCTTAATAACGCTAAAATATTCATAACGTATTTACAAATGTTCATATAAACTATATAATGATTACGTTGCCGCCCATTAAAAAGAAAGAGATACCTAGGCAGTATTTTGCGGCACTTGACCACCTTAATGGTGGCTTTTTATTATTTTATAGACTTAAAATCCCGTATTTGATGATTTATTTACTTTTTTAAATTTTTATGTGAGATAATGTGCACGGCAGCATAGATATCTTACTCTCCCCCAAGTCCGTATCATATCTTACAAGCGCTGCCGGCTCCCGTTTTGATTTCCGGGAGTCTTTTTTATGGTTTCAAGCTCTCAATAAACCACCTGAATTTACCGGGACCCATATACTCATAGTATATAGTCCTTGTTGCGCCACCGATCTGCACCACAAACATTTGACCACCACCACCGCAGTTTTTGCTATGGCATTGTGGTTTATGGCGTATGATCTTGTCCACCTCATAACGCTCCCCATCCCATATCAACGCCAGGGGAGTGATATCGCCCATTTTATCGACGAGCATTTCTACTTCTATATATTTTTTGTACATTCTTTGCATACTGTCACCTCATTGTTTATGATGATACCACTATTTTTTATAGATACAATAGGTAATGTATTGCCATTATTTACCAGCCCTTTTTGACGGCGTTTTATATTACAATATTATCCTGCAAAGGAGAGTGTAAAAATGAAAAGAATAAGCAGAGAAGCAGCATGGGGGATACTGTCAAACCACAAAATAGTGATTTTGGGGCATGGGGAAGCATCGGTTGAGGAAACAAAAGACATTATTAAGCATACGCTTGATATTGTGCCGGATGCAATTAAAAATATGATCAAAGACAATACATTGCATCCAAAAGTCTATGAAGGGTTAGGATATGAGGAAATAAGATGGGAAGACGATAATACACTGATCAAGAAGCATCTGAATGAAGCGTTTCTGGAAAAAGATATCTTATATATCAAGGAATATAAAGACAATTGTTTAACCAGTACAGCAATGCATATAATTGATCTTG
>NZ_JBKTEM010000015.1:0-45735 GCF_047239305.1 Beduini sp. | reverse complement strand
TCCAAAAAAAATACAAAAAACACTATTCCAAAGATAAAAACGTATACATTGCTTTTTAATCAGCAGCATATACGTTTTTTTATTCTGCTCCCTTATGAAAGTGCTTTTTTCTAAATGGCAGAACGCTTTTCTAACACCCAATAACGATAATGAGGACTTCCGCAATAAGGACATTTTAAAAGGAAAAAAGCAGAACGATATAGGTATCACGTTTTCTATCTGTTTCCAAGTGTGTATTATTTTTCATGCCGCAGAATCATAATCAATAAATTACCTCATCCAGAGCAAAGAGAATAGGATGGTGATGTATACTTATCCTGTGCTTTTGCACTTCGTCGGCGATTGCTGTTTACTAATATATATCTTTGACGTATTTTATATTTTTTCCTTCCTTGTTTTCTTTTTATATATTATCCAGATTCCGGCGATCAACATGAAAGCCGCACCAGTAAACAGCATACTCTGTGTACCTGAATTTCCGGTAATCGGTATTTCACCAAGTCTGTAATTAACCAAAATCAATACACCGTTATGAATTTCAAAAGCTGGTGGTCTATGTATACTGTTTATTTCAAATGCATCTTTTACATAATCAAAATGTAAAATCCACTGTCCGTTCGGTAAAACATAGTCCTCAGGAGCACGATATTCAATCAAACGATATTCCAAACTCTTTTTTAAGTTTTGAAAACTCACATTTCCATGCTCATCCGAGACTTGTTTCTCAACTTGTTTCCAGCAATTCGTTTGTATCTGCCCGCTTAGTTCTCCATCATCGTTTACCTTTAATAATTCATCTGCATGATTGTGAGTTGCATCACTACACGTTAACTGATAGAGAACAAAACCGGCATTTGCTAATACAGTTTTGTCTTTATCCGTTTTCATAAAGGCAAAATCCACCAATTCTGATTTCTTTTCGTGATACGTAATCTCACTTTCTTTTTCATATGCAGCGCCGTTTATATTCGTTATTTTCGCTTGATTTATGAAAACCACTGCATCCTCTGACTCATCAACAGTCGTTGGGATTACAAAATGGACAACATCACCGGCTAATAACGCAAGAATTTTAAATCTTAATGTTTGCTTATCTCTTGTAACACTTACTTCATCTGATTCAGATACCAGCTTCATTTGTGATACGTCATTTCCTGGATACCATTTTATATTTTCAAAATCAATCGTTAAACCTTGTGGTATGGGATCTTCTATACAAACATCCTTCAAAGGTATAGCATTTTCCTTATTTTCGACGCTTACATCATACGTCAATATATCATTATTTTTCACTTGTGTTGGAGCATCAAGCGTTCCTGTTTCTGGATCGCTTTTTTTATGAATTTCTATATCCGGATTCCGTAAGGATACTACAGTTTCTAATGTTTGCAGGGTTTCGCTTTTCTCTACTCCACCGCTGGCTAACAACGTTTGATTACGAACCCATGCAGTATTATAGGCCTTCGCATCTTTCTCTATGTATTCCTTTACATGTTGTGTTGGTGCTTTCATCAATATTTTTATCAATACAGTTTGCTCGCTGTCTAAAATATATTCGTTTCCGCTAGTATCTTTACTCAAATCAACAGCAATTGCCGTTACATCCGCCATATCATTTGGCGGTGTTGTGCTCCAAATGGTGGGATCGTTAATATTGGCGTCATCGATCATCTCGCCATTCATGCTTGACGACAATTTCATGTTATCTTTTGTTGAATAATATACAACAGGTGAAATTCCCTTTAGCTGCGCTTGACTGGTATCCACTCCTACCAGCGTTCCTTGCCAATATTCACGATCTTTAAAATCTGACTCCAAGATATCATAGAATATAAGACCCTTCGTTTTGATATTTTTTTCATTACCTATTCTCAGCTGATAAGAATAGGCTCCTCCACCTATTGTTGAACTGGTTTTTGAATAAGCGATATCCCCATCGGACTTTACTCGTTTACTGAAAGAAAGCTCTGAATTTACAACGCCGCTTATTTGTACCCGCGCTTCTGCATATAATGTATCCTTAACGAGATCACCGCCAAATTTTCCATCCTCATCAACATCTTTAAGTATATCTTTGTCAGTTATTTTGTCACCGCCATCATCTGCAAAACCTTTAAATATTTCTCCCGCACCTGATTTATATGCTACGCTATTCAATGGTATATTCCCAAAGTCAAGAAGGGATTCCCAAGGATAATATGCGTCATAAGTTATATAAAATCCTGTGCCAAACTTGCCATAAGTTGCCTCGTAGAATAGGTTTTCTATAGTTTCAGGCACTGTGATATGAAGAATCAGCATGGTTCTCCCTGTGCCCTTATAATTATCAATAGTTTCTACTGTATGCTCAAATTGTTCTCCTTTCAGAGTACGACCATAGCTTCCTAATTCTAATGCATAGCTTTTTATACTAGAATAATCAGCATACATACCTAGTGGCAACAAATCATAAAATATCGCACTTCTTTGCTCCTTTACCATATTTGTATTTTTCAGTTCCTCTTTTGTAGCATAAAAAGGATCATCACCAAATTCACGGTCTAAGTACTCGCCGCCGGTTATTGTGTAGTTTATTTTGAATCGAGAATTGGACGGTTCATTAATTACCTTAGAAGCTTCTTTAGTTATATTGTTTTTCAAGATGGGATTTTTTAATGTAACAGCGGCTCTATCATGTTGTCCGTATTGATCGTTATTACCAAAAACTAATTTATCACGCTTCATTACTTCATCTTTTAATGTCCCTCCTATAGACATCTCTGCATAAGGATTTACCCAACTCTGATTGCTGTCTTTAACAACATATGTGCTGATATTCGTTAACGTTAAAGATGTTTTATTTAGTGCAGTTTGTTTGATTTTATCTGTAGCATATAAGCCGATTGTTACATTGAGATCAAGATCACTTTTATGATATTTTGTTTCTCTTTTAGCTCGCACTCCTGTCGTACCTTCTGGTAATTCTTTTACAGATATAGCTCCGTAATCTTTTGTTGTTCCATCCGGGAAACTAAGGTGATATGATTTTCTGCTAATTCGATCAGTAAACGGCTTTCCCGTTACTAATTCCTTCCATTCACCATGAATTCCTTGCTGATATTCTATGGTAATCGGTGTCCATTCATCATAGTTCTTATCTTCCTCTACACCACCACTTCCGTCTTCTTCGTTCATCTTGTAATTATATTGCTCATCAGTTACCTTAATCGATGAAATATAATATTCTCCATCAGTTAATCGCTCATTTTCTAATGCTACAAAATCATCAGTCACCTCTACAGAATATGATTTTTTACCATAATTCTCGATATTATTTCCATCTCCGTCTAATGTTAAAATACCGCCTGTAGCAGTAGAAGTATTTCTAAAATCATTAGTAGCAGGTAATTTTGCATTAACAGCAGCTTGTTCTATGGCGTATAAGTATCCAAGCAATTGACTGCTTGTACCGCCTGAATACCTCTTTTCCAAACCATAGTTGCCTGGGGGATAGCGAAAGTTTATATCCACATAGGTATACATTGCATCATCTTTTACTTCCTTGGAATAGCTGCCATCTTCTGGATACAAATTCTCTAACCGTACCGTGATTTCATTTTTGATTTCTTTCGTGTTTTCTAATTCTGATCTTGGATACTTTATAAGTACATAACCGATATGAAAATCATAGGAGTCAGAATTCTTAATTTTACTAGGTTTAGTTACATCAATTTGAAAGACCGGATGATCACTTTGGTAATATTTAGAATTCATTATCATATCCATTCCCCAACGATAATCTGTCCATCCTACTACCTCTCCTTGATTGCTTAAGGTATCTGTAAAAATCAATTTAAAAGGCATTGTAAATGATGTAGAACGTACGGTTGTGTCTATTTTCCATTCAACGAAAAAATAGTCCTTTGCATCATCGGGTTCTTCTCCCCATTTTTTATTCCATGTTTCATATTTTTTAGATTTAGTTAATTCAACACGATGAATATTTGACTCCGTTTGATATGTTAACGTTAATCGATTTGTTATTTGTTCATAATCAATAGAACTGTCATCATTGAAAATCTTTATATTTGCACTTAACTCTTTCTCATATCCTCTAACTATCTCACTTGGAAGTCCGCTTTTATATAAAATATCAAATTTTACAACCATTGCATCATTGATAACAGATGTATTATAAACGACAAGCTCGCCTGTTTCTTCATCAACACGATAAGCAAAACTTCCATCAGACGCCCCCGAACCAAAACCTATTTCATATTCGCCGCATGCTGCTTGGCTTCTGTTATAAAAAATAGTACTTGGCAATCGTATCTCTAATTGGTTTTCTGAAATATTTGCCGCTTCACTCAAGGACAAATGCACTTCTGCTTGTATTGAGGTTCCTGCAGCATCCCTATCATTAAACTCCGGTTTCAATGTGACAACCGTCCCGGTTTCATCGTAAATAATATTTTTACCATTAGCCTGTGTTTTCCATTCAATCGAAAAGTTTTCAATAGGAGAAGCATTATTGATGCTTGCAACAATTTGAAAAATTCCAAAACCTGTTGATGTAAAGAACATTGCACTTACAACAATACATACTAAAATTCTTTTCCAAAAATCCTTCATTCCTTTACCTCCTATCCTTTATTTATAGCGTCAAACAAACAGGATAAATTGTTCATTATTACTTTTCTATAAGCGAACCCTCTCTTTGATATAGCCTATTCAATGTATAATAAACAGGCAATATTGTAAATCATTATTGAATTATCTTACATCATCGGATGTTTTTGTTGATAATTTGATAATAGCAGCAACACTTAAGGCAAGGCAATATTTGAATCGTGTCTTTTTAAGTGTTTTATATTCAAGATATTTTCTAGGTTACTTACGATATTTCTATCTCTTGTGGACAAAACTATGCTAATAAAACATTGTTGTTTTCCTTGATTCTTTTCTCCCATACGCAATACTAAAATGAAGACAGTACGATTCACATTTTATTCATCCGAATGCTTTCGATTATCAGAATCACGGCAAGCAAGCCGGAAGCAAACAATAGACAATTGTTTAACGTTTTTTCTATCGCAATCTCTTTTCTAGACGATGTATACGTAACCCCTTTTGGTAATTCAATATCGTTGTAAATGCTTTTTCTGCTCGCATAAACAACATAGCGTTGTGTTTCCATCCCATATGGATGACAGGTAAATAAAGTGATCATATCCTGATTGGGTAATATTTTTACTGCTTCAATCTCATTTGGTTCTATTACGATTTTTTTTATTACAAAATATGTCAATGTTTCCCAAGGATTTGTTATCCTTATTTCATCACCAATAGCAAGATTCTCAATATTCTTAAACAATTGCTCGCCATGATAACCACCACGATGACCTGCAATGACGCAATTCGTATTCTCTCCACCAATAGGCATACTTGTTTGCGACATTATGGCTACACCTTTGTTCAAATTATTGTAGTTTGCTCCTATAAATAAGGGGATTTGCACATCCAGCTTTGGTATCTCTATATAACCGATGATATTCATATCCAGATTCAATATACCCAAATCAAATGTGTTTTGCGAATAACTCCATGCGTCTTTCAAATCTTTCTGGTGCTCTTTATATATTTTCTCATTATATTGCTTCATTTGTTGATACAATGCATCCTTATCTGATTGATTTGCAATCGTTTCTTTGAATGACTGTATCTTTTGTTTTTGCTCAATGGTTGTGAAAAAACTATGTATTTTTGGAAATGATAAAATACCTAAACCGAGCAAAAGCAGTAAAACTATGAAACGAAACTCCCACTTTTTCATAAATTCCTCCTCAAATGGGAACGAATGAAAATACTGATTCCTAGGAATATTATAGTTCCAAATAAGAAATATATTTTCATAGAGCTTTTTTTCTCTTGTACGATTTCCTTTCCTTCAGGTATATAATCGTATCTTTCACCGCGTACAAGTAAACGATGTGTATTTACTCCATAAGGAGTACATGTCATCAATGTTACCAAATCTTTATCCTTTTCTAACATCATATAGATGTTAATATGATCGGGAAGAACAGTTTCTACTTGGTCAATCTTATATGCCAGCGTTCGATCCAATACATGAATAAGAAACAGATCGTTTTTTTTCAGTTCATTTAATTTGGAAAATAATTCTGCGCTTGGTAATCCTCTGTGGGCACAAACGATAGAATGACGATTTTTTCCGCCAATCGGTAAAGATGTTCCTTCAATGTGACCTGCGCCTTTCGCTAAGACATCTTCACTCACTCCATGATAGATTGGTAAATTAACATGTATTTTAGGTATTTCTATATACGCCATTACACCATCTTCTAAAATATTTAATGTATGCAAATAATTTTCCGGCAACACATACCCACTATTTAAAACAAATGGATCATGTACAGGATCTCCGGCCAGATTGTCATTATATTCAACTGCTTGCTTCCATATTTGTTTGATTTCTTCCTTTGATTTCTCATTCATTGTTGCCGTGTATGTATGGATAACCTTTGACTGAACATGTAAAGCATATTTATTTGCAATCGATGGATATAGGAAGATGCTTGCACCTATTAAGAAAATCAAAATAGGTGCGTAAGATTTTATTTTTTGTATAAACATTCATGTATTACTTTGCGTTGCTTCTGCATTTCCTATTTCTTGCGTAGAGCAGAACTGCTCCCCCCATTACAACGATACCTCCAAGCGTAAACATCAAAGTTCCTGTCCCTCCGGTAACCGGAAGATTAAAATCCTCAGGTGTTCTGTTCTTAACTATAAATGAAAAATTTCCGGATCCTGTCGTAGCATTGTTGATTATTTCATATGTTCCATTATTGGTAATCTCTATTTTATCTAATTTACCATCAGGAACATTTTTAGAATTTTCATCAACTGTATCTTCCAATGTGATTTCTATATATCCTGTAGGCTTTACATATCCTTCCGGGGCTTTTGTTTCGATCAATCGATATGTACCTGTGTCTAACCCATCAATTTGAATCGAGCTTTCTTTACTGATTTCTATATCTGATACCGGTGTTACAGCAGTATCAAATGCATCTGCGCTCCCATAAAATATATAATGATGTAGATCATTTGTATCCTGTACGAATTGTAAAACATCTCCATCAGCATCTTGTAACTGGAATACGGCACCTGTTAAATACGTTGTTCCGTTTTCGTCTTTTTTATCAAAATTTATTTCATATGTGTATGTTTTCTTTTTTGACTCAATTTCATATGTATCATTTTTATATGGATTTGGGTTATATTTCAGTGAAGCGGTATTTTCAATTTCATCAAGTTCCAACGCCTCTTCAGTTATCCTTTCTTGATACAATACATAGACGACTTCTCCTTGGTGGTTTTCTAAAAAACTCTCTTTTACTACAATTTTAAATGCATTCTCTGTCTTCGTTAACGTATAATCCGTAATTTTACTCATAGAATCGCTGCCATCCGCATGTAAAGAAACTACAATGGAATCAGGAACTAATTTCAGTCCTTTTCCGCCTTGATCAGATATTTCAAATATTTTATAGATAGAGTCAGCTGGATATACAGGTATCTGGGCATTCAAACGATAATTGACAATCTTGCCGATACCGGTTGTTATCTCACTGATATCAGGAATTTCTTTTTCAAAACCAGGTTCTTTGTCTTGTTTCATAACGAGTGTAATGCTTTCCTTTGGATTTTCATAAGATCCGTCTTTCTGTTTGGCTGGCAACACGTTCACGGATGTTGCTTTATACATTATTCCAGTATTATTTGGGTTTTCAGCTAAAACTAAATATCCTCCCCATCCGTTACCATTGATTGTAACATTTTTATTTCCGTCTGCAGTTGCGTCTTTTTTGTCTGCAAAGTTGATCTTTCCTTGATAATATGCAGCTGTCATCTTTTGCCAGAATGTATTTGCCTCTGCACTATTACTTCCCAATTTTTGAAAGGTATCGGTAACTTCCTTTGTACTATTATCGATATATTGTGGGAATTTGTCTGAAACCCAATTCTTAACTGAATCATTCCATGTCAAAACCGGCATATTGAAATTGCCATCGGAATCCAAATTTAAATCTACTGTTTTCAACACTTCAACATGGGTTCCTTCCGTTAGATTCGTAACCGTAAAAGATTGTGAAAAGGAAGGATTTAAAGATCCTACAGCGATTGCTTCAATACCAGAGAAAATTAACATCGTAAGAATCATACAAAAAGATACTATAAAAGATAAAATTTTTTCTTTTTTCATTGTTCATACTCTCCTTTATGTGTACAATATCTGTACTTAATATTTTTTTTCAAAAATCAACACATCCATAATGCAATGGGAACGATATACTTCATGAAAGAAACCATAACATGAACCATAGCAGGAAAAATAAGTTAAGTTCTGTAGAGAAAGTTAGGTCATACACAAACGCAGTGACAGTGTCATGGTGAAGTTCTCTCATTCCGTTCATGGTCGAAAAACAAGAAAATAAGTATTCCTTCAATCAAATCATATAACCCTCCAATAGCAGAGGACTATAAAGGGGCGCTTAGGTGTATTTGATATTTCATGAAGTACTGAAAGAAAAAATACAATCAATGCCTTCTATATGCTTTTTTCTTTTGTTATCCTCTATTCGTATGAAAAGAGTCATCAAGTTACCTAATAATCGGATTTTAATAAATGTTTCATGATGAAAGAGGTAGTTTTCGTTTATTTATTATGATAATGTAGATTCCATAGAATGCTTGGATGGGGAATGGTTTCAAAATTTCTAACAGATTAAACCTATTTTCCATTGTAGAAGATAGCTACAATTCCTATTATCTGGTATTCTTTTGCGGAATCATTGTTAGCATATTACAGATCATAAACAAATACCTATGCATCACCTTTTCTTATCCCTCCTCTCATCCTAGCTTTTCAAGCTAGGATAACAATTAGTTATTCATAATGTTATACTTAATTAAACAGAGGTGAATAGCAGGTAAAATGTAAAAAAAACAGCGTAAAACACAAAAAAAAGAGACAATATAGCAAAAAAAATGCATGTCTCTAAATGTATAACATTATGAATGTCTTGTTAAAGATTAGTCTACAATCATTAACATATATATAATAGCATATAATAGGAAATTATGTATATTTTATAATAAAATTCTGCAATTCAGACAAAAGGTATAGCGACAAAGGAAAGTAAGGGCTACATTATGAGTCAAGGAATGGTGATACTCTATGTTAGCGAAAAAAGACAAAGATAAAGCAATAGAATTGTTGAAGCAGGGTATAATTACAAATCTTTTAAATTATGTTCAAAATGGGCTGGACGGATTTTCATGACAGCTGGTATTCGGCTTCTGTTGTTATCAACATGTTATATATGCAAATCGCAATGACAAAGAGTATTCCATTTTCCTAGAAAGTTCCAAATGGATTTCAAACACTTGATGAAATGAGTGAAGAATATGTTAATCTCATGATGCAAAAAGGATTAGCTGATGCAAAAGCAGGAAGATCTTGTCCCGTAAATAGTGTGTTCAACGATTTAAGACAGAAAATAAATGATAAATAGATACGTATTTAGTTAACGTTACGAAATCTGCTGAAAATCAATTAAGAGAAATCAGAACTATATTGTAAACGGATTACAAGCACCTGATAGCGTAAACCGCTTCCTTGATTATTTGGAATAAGAGTTTCATTCATTATCACAATTGCCACAGCATATCGTTTAGTTGATGAGGAATCTTGGCATTTTAAGGTATTCATAAAATGGTAGTAAAAATTTTCATTGCATACTTTTGGACTAATGAAGAAAACATGATTGTTCATATAACTGAAATAGTTTATAAAAAAAGGGATCAAATAAAACAGCTTCTAAAAATGAATATGGAATAAGGCAGACAGGCATATCTGTCTTTTTGATACGAGGGGGATAAATTATGGAAGTATTTAAGATTTTTATTATAATTCTGTTTTGTATTTTCATATGAATTTTCATTTGATTCAGAAAAACAACTATGGAAGGGCTTATTGATACTGATAAAAAAGTGTATTAAAATACGTTTAAGCGAAGAACTATTTCATCAACTGAATGAAATGATTTCTCGCACATCTTTATCAAGAGAAAAATATTTGCGATGTTAGATTTCTGGTACCGTGCCAAAAAGAAAGGCCTTAAGAAAATTCTCTCGAAATCATTAAACGAAATAATTTCAATCATTTAGTGATGATTGCTCATAAAACAGGCAGTATAGATATCGTTCGTTATAAGAGAGATTTTGCACTATACGTTACAGCCCTTTTCATGATAAACCTACTTATCCTGGTCTATCACTACAATCTCTGATTGTCTTATCTAGTCATGTTAGCAAAATACGATTTTTCTTAGCAATTCAACCGAAAAGCGTTTGACTCCATCCAGAAATATTTGTGAAATATCCACAAGAATAAATCTTCTTGAAAGTAAAAAAACACATCGACAGCTTGGTGTCAATGTGCTTAAAACCCTTTAAAATGGCGTCCCTGATTGGACTCGAACCAACTACGTTCCGCTTAGGAGTACAAAATCACAGCATTCTTATAGATTCATCAAAACTGATATAGTGTTAGTAAGTCCTTTAAATAAAGGGCTTTTTTGCATTCTATTTGATTTTTGGTACCATTCGATATCGTCTTGTTTCCATTTTCTGATTAGCAAGCGATTAGCAACCCTTCTTATTTTGAATCATATACATAGCCACGAATATGTGGCATGAAGAAAGGAGGTATCAAGGGTTATGAGTAGAATTATTACAATAGCTAATCAAAAAGGAGGTGTAGGAAAAACAGTAACAACTCTGTGCTTAGGAGTTGTGTTAGCAGAAAATGGAAAGAAAGTATTATTAGTAGATTTTGACCCACAAGGTGATTTAACTAAGGGACTAGGCTTTCGTGATGATGATTCATATATGTATTCATTGAAGGAAGCATTATTTAATGAGATACAAGAAGAAAACATAAGTCACGACGATTATGTTATTCATACTAAGGAAAATGTTGATCTAATCCCTGCGAATACGAGTCTATCAGGTGTTGACATACAATTAGCAAGTGTTATGAGCCGTGAAACAGTTTTTAAGCGTTTCATAAACAAATTCAGAAGTAAATATGACTATATCTTGATTGATAGCAACCCAGCTCTTAATCTATTTATGATTAATGCATTAACAGCTGCCGATAGTGTAATCATTCCAGTACAAGCGGAACCTTATGCAACAGATGGGTTGAATGATCTAGTTCGTACTATTTTGAATGCAAAAAAGCAGTTAAATCCAAAACTTAGTATAGATGGAATTTTGATAACGATGACAGATGCTAGAACTAATTTATCAAAACATATTTCAAGCGAAGTACGTTTGAATTTTGGTAACCATATCAAGGTATTTAAGGAAGAAATACCTAGGAGCGTTAAAACAGCAGAGGCTTCTCTATCAGGTCAAAGTCCAATACTATATTCACCAAATACTGACACAACACAAGCATATAGACAATTTGCTAAGGAGGTATTAAAAGGTCATGTCAAAACCACTACCAAAAATCAACACAAGTTCACTCGATGAGCTATTTTCGACGGAGGATGAACGTCAGGAAGAAAACAAGGAGCGTGTTGAGAGTATTCCCATTACAAAAATCAAAGACTTTAACAACCATCCTTATCATGTTAGAACTGATGAGGATATGATACATCTAGTGGAAAGTATAAAAGAAAACGGACAACTTGTTCCTGTTCTTGTGCGCCCAACCACTGATGGATTTGAAATGATATCAGGACATCGCAGAAAATACGCATTAGAACTTATTGGGCAAAATGAAGTACATGCGATTGTTCGTAATCTAACAGATGAACAGGCAACAATCCTCATGGTCGATAGCAACATTCAAAGAGAACATATACTGCCAAGTGAGCGAGGGTTTGCTTATAAAATGAAATTAGAGGCAATGAAACATCAAGGAAAAAGGACGGATTTAACTTGTGGACAACTTGGCCACAAGTTGAATGGTAAAAAATCCATCCAAATTCTTGCTGAAGATGTTGGAGATAGTTTCAAACAGATTCAACGCTATATTCGCCTAACCGAATTGATTGAACCATTGAGAGTTTTAGTGGATGGTTTAAGTGAAGATGGTAAAAAAATCGCACTTAATCCAGCTGTGGAACTCTCTTTTTTAAACAAAGAACAGCAGCAGGATGTTTATAAATTTATACAAGAATTAGATGCAACTCCCTCTTATGCTCAAACAATGAGAATGAAAGAACTTGCTAAAAGCAATCGACTTGACGAAAACGTAATCTATACCATCATGACAGAGGAAAAAGCAAATCAAAAAGATAAGTTATCTTTCAAAATGGATCAAGTAGATAAATATTTTCCGAAATCTTATACGCCACGGCAAAAACAAGAAACGATATTGCGTTTATTGGACCAATGGGCAAAGCATCGAAGTGAGCGGAAAGAATCGCGATAGGATGGCATGATGAACATGGTTAAATATGAAGTTATTTTGGACAGATTAGAAAAACTTACAAATGATATACGATTTAAGAATGGCAATCATCTCAGTGATATATATGAATGCTTGATGGCGAATGATGAAGAGCGTATGTATGTTGATTATATTCTTGATAAACAACAAGAAGATGGAACGATTCAAGTTAAGGCATTGGCACATAATGAGGTGGATTCATCTCATATCTGTGAGATACATTTAGATAATCAAGGTCATATTGAATACGGTATCGTACCAGATTGGGACTATAATGTGGATTCTTATTTGTTGGATGATTTGGAGAATGGTTTTGAAATCAAATATATGCCGTTAGAGGATCATGCAGTACATTGGTACTGCATAAATGATTTACGAGGAGAAATAGGTGCTGAAAAAGGTCTACAGCTATATCTTGCTTATTGTCAAGCACATGACATTACTCATGAATCACTTTTGACTGTCAGGAAAGATGCTCCGGATATTCATGACCTGTATCAAGAAGTCAATCAAAACTATAAAATCATTGCAGAGGAAAGCTGTGGACACAAAGCAGTAGTTCTGGCATATAACAAACGTGCTCCTCAGCGTTATGTCACATGGAATACGACACGTAATCGTGAACGAGGGTATGACCAAGGGCATTATTACAACGATTATGGCAGAGCATTTAAAGATTTCAAAATAAGAAGTCATGAAATGCTGGAGAAACATATCCATCTGCAGAAAGAACGAAGCAAGCCGAAGGAGAAACAACATGGAGAACGATAAAAAAATCATCAGCCTTGACGATACTGAATATGAGTTATTAAAAGAAGATATAGTTGGTGGAAATAATTTCTATATGGCAGCTATGGTAGGAGATAATAGACTTTCATATATAACTGGTACTATTGACAAAACGTTAGCTGCAGCAGGTAGAGAATATTATTCAATTGATGGTAAAAGTGATGATTATATGGAAGTTGCAGAGTATTATTATGGAACGTTAATGAGAGAATTACAGCAGGTACGAGAAAGTGAACCAAGGGATATACCTATTATGGTATTATCATCTTCAGACTGCAATTCGATTCACGATTATACAACACTTATTGGAAAATTAGTGGTATTGAATGCAGATGTCCTCTATCCTGAATTTCAAAATTCAACGCACCAGCTTTATTTTGCAAAGGGAGGTTTTGGCTGTAATCCGGAAGGTACTGGAAACGCAATCTTTGCAGAAAATCTTTATACGGGTGAGTCATGCCGTATTGAACGCTATGAAGTCATTGGTGTCATAAAACAGGATAAGCTCCCTCAGTGGGCGAAGGATAAACTGGAGGAAAAGGAATCTCAGAAAGAAAAACCGAAAGGAGAAGAACGATAATGTTAAAAGCAGATGTACATTATCAGGGTGAACATGTCCAGATAGATTTTCATGATTCATGGGAAGAAATCGGAAAGGCATGTATCAAACTGGTCGATGCCCCATTTGACAGATTGACAGCAAAGAATGTGGAATTTCTTGTTTCTTCTGGGAGACTCTATACAAAATTGCAGAAAGTTGTAAATGAAGAGGATACGCTTAGAGATATTTTCCTCGCTTATAAAAAATTGCAATATGGCAGCAAGGAATTTTCTCAACAATTCATAAGGAGTTATCATGAATATCATAGTGCTTATGAAATTGACGATGCATATACAAAATTTCGTCAAAATCAGATTCATGAAATGACACCAGATGAATATCAGGTGTATCGTTCTGATCCCAATAACAGCTATTATGAGTTAATGAAGATATATGATATTCCTGTCTTATTTACTCCATCAAGGATAAGCTTGAAGAATGTACCTAGAGGACTGCATCGTTACGAAATCAGGCATGATGATGAGTGCCAAGGAATTATGTGTCAACTTGCAAGAGGTATCTTGGTCAATCATTGGGGAACTATCTTATCAAATAGCCCAATAAAACTTGACGCGGATGGATATCGTGATATTGACGAAGAGAAAGACATCATATATATGGATGCTCCCGATATGACGATTAAAGAATATAAGATTGAATATAAGCCAAAGCACAAAGAAAAAGAACGTTAGGAGGGTAGTGAATGGCAAGAAATTATAAGGAAGTTCATGAAATCTGGAAAGAACAAGCACTTGAAATCAGTTCTTCTCCAGATCATTGGATTTCCTTTTTAAGTACCGCCTCATGGCATTATAAATATAGCTTTGAGGATCAGATACTGATTTATGCACAAAGACCAGATGCGACGGCTTGTGCTGGATATGAAGATTGGAATAACAAAATGAATCGCTATATCCGGCGTGGTTCTAAAGGGATAGCATTGCTGGGTGACAACGGGTATTCCCTGCGGTATGTTTTTGATATAGTGGACACAGGAAGCGTAATGCATCGTCCTTTAAAACTTTGGAGCATCCATGAGCAAGACCATGTAGAAGTCATTGAGATGCTGAATGATAAATTTGACACTGGCGAAAGCCATGATTTAGGGATTGTACTAAAAGCACTTGCTGAAATGATTGTTGAGGATAATTATCAGGATTATGTAGCGGTGTTGGTAAAATATCATAAAGGGAGTGGTCTGTCAGAATTAGATGGTATTGAAATCAATCATGAATTTAAAATATTGGTTGAATATTCTCTGGCATATATGCTAATGAACCGATGTGGTATTGATCCTATGAAATACCTTACCATTGATGACTTCTCATCTATCACCTTGTTTGATACATTGGATGTGATTGGACAGCTTGGCGTCACGAATTGTGATTTGAGTCGTGAAGCCTTTAAAGATATATCAAGCAAAGCACGTGAAATCATGATTCGTACACTTGAAGAAAACAAGAATATAAAGCAGAATATAGAAAAAGAAGGGAGCGATTTAAATGCAAGAAATCACGTACAGTCAGGTAGAAGATTATCAGATGCCAAATATCAAGGAGATGAAACCAGTGCTAAACAACCGATACGCAAGATTGAGGCTGGACTATCTGAAAGTGAGTCAGCCGGGACACCTGTTTGCATTGAGAGCGAACAACGAATTACACCAGCATTTGAAGGAGATATCAGATCAGGCATACCAGAGAATGGAAGTCTTGATGAGTCAGATGTTGGAGAAAACACCAGCTCCGGACAAAGAACAGGACATGATGGCATGGGTGGGCTTCATGAACAACCTGAAAGCGAGCGCCGAGGAAATCATATTACAGGAGATCGTTTACAGCTAGATTTGAATTTAGGCGATGTTGAAGTTAAAAAGGAGCCAGAAACACCGCCTTTTAATATGGATGATTTACCGCGATTATTGCGTGGCGCACATAAACTGAATCATTCTAAGGAAGATATTGTTGAATATTTTAATAGTCATACAGATGATGTTGACAGAGCGAATTATATAAGAGAGGCTTATGACGATACATTGATTATGATTTACCGTGATGAAGATCATTATGATTTATCATACCTTGGTTATAAGAAAATTGGAGATAAGTTGAACGTTTGGTCTGGGAATTGGCAAAAACCTATAACAGAATCCTCTTTATCATTCCATGAGGTTCAACAAGAAATCGCTCAATTGATAAAAGCAGAGGAATATCTTTTATCTCCTTGGGATAAAATGACATCTTTACAAAAAGCGTATGAACGAGGTCATATAAATTCTGATGTTAATCGACGCTTTTTTTCTTATCATGATTTTCTACTTGCCAGCGCTCCTGAGATTTTAGCTGAGTTTAAAAATCAGAAGGATTTAAAAGAATGTGGTGAATATTTAAAATCCATTTATCCTGATGGTGTATATGAATTTGAAGCTGATGAAATAATGCTAGGTTTTGAAAAACAGGATGACCAGTTACTTTACTATATGGGTTCTTATGATAACCAAGTAGATTCACATGAATACACGTGGGAATTGGTAGCGCAGAATGTTGATGGATTGATTTTATCAAGATATTATGCTCCTGATATACAAATTCCAACTGTTGAGGAACAGTTAAATGCCTTATATGAAAATGAGGAATCCTTTAAAAATGGTATCTTTTTTTCACAGGAAGAAATTGATCGTATCCTAACAAGAGGTAATAAATATCGCATATATCAACAGTTTTTGAAATATGAAAGTACAAAGGAAAATGTAGCATTTCTCAAAAATGAGTATGGAACTGGCGGCAGTAGCCCGGCTGTTGGATGGATTGACGTTTGGCATGATGGTAAGGGTATCAGATTAAAACGTGGAGATATTGGTAATGCAGATATTGATATCCTATTGAAATGGAATCAAGTTAGCAAACGAATCAGTGAATTGATAGCTGCTGGACGCTATCTCAGCCCTGCCGAAAAAGAACAGTACCCAAAATATCTTCAAGAGCAGATGGAGCGTCAATTGGAATATGAACGTAGGCAGAAAGAAAAGGAATTAGGTATTGAGAAGACTTATGATGCTGAAGAACCTAAGGACACTGTTATGGTTTATCAATGGCAGACTGGCGATATTGTTCATATTGGCGCAACCGATTATGAAATCATTGAGGATGGAGATCCTATCGTATTACAAGATAAGGAATTTCCTTTATTTATTGAGAATTTTTCTAAAGAACAACTACTGCAATTATTAAAGGAAAATCCACTAAATGATAGTCTACTTGTAGGCGTTCCTGTAAATGCTGAACAGGAAATAAAACAGCAAGCAGAAACGATTACAGATGAATATGCTACAGATCCAAAACGAAAATTATATGAGCAGTTTTCACTGTTTGCAGATTCCATACTGCAAGGTACGACTGTACTTCTGACAATGGAAACTGGAGGATCAGATCATCCATTGATGATATCCCATGTTGATAACAATGATATTATCACGATGTTTCACTGTTATGAAGTCAATGGGTTAGAAGTTAATGAACCTATGATGGAGTTTCAATTAAATGAAACGCATCGTCTGCTAAATCCTTTATCATATGAAAATCAGCTTCTTGGAGTATCGTTCAATGCAAAAGAGAATGAAAGTAACTTAAGCAATGATGATGTTGAGAAGGCACTTTTTAATTATGCAGAGAAGTGGTTTCATAATATCATAGATAAGAAATACTACATGAATTTTGAGCAGCTTTATGGGAATGCAGAAAAAACAGGTAGCATCTACAATTTGGATTATAACAAGGATAAGATGATAACCATAACGGACATGCCATATGCAATATTGGTTGATTACGCCAAAGAGCACGGTATGACGATTGCAGAAAATGTGCGTGATAAACGTGAAAAAAAGGTTATCACAAATGTGCTATATAAATTGAAAATCAATGATGTCCGATTGACATGGAAGAATCATTCCCTTGTTGCCAAAGATGATGAGAATGTCTGGTATGGAAAAGCATTCTATGATTTTATCCTAGATGAGGCTTTGGTCTATGATGAACAACAGCAACCTCAGCTTATACGCATGGAAGATTATGAGGAACTACTAAGTCTGAGGGAATCTTATGTTGTGAAGGATAACAAAAAAGTAGTTTCAACTGTAGAAGTATCCCAAGGAATCAGTGATGCTCCACTCATCAATTATCATATTATGACGGATGCTTTAGGTGTCGGTACACCCAAAGAACGATATCGAAATAACATAGCAGCCATTCGACTGCTTTTTTCTTTGGAGAAGGAAAACCGTAAAGCGACTACTGAAGAACAGGAAATTCTTGCTCAATACGTAGGATGGGGCGGTTTGTCAGAGGTCTTTGATGAAAGCAAAGGCAGCTGGGCCGATGAATATGTAGAACTGAAGGCATTATTAAATGAGGATGAATATCGCAGTGCCAGAGAATCTACCCTTTCAGCCTTTTATACTTCTCCTGTTGTAATCGAGAGTATCTATCAGGTGCTAGACAACTTAGGGTTTCGTAGAGGAAATATCTTAGAACCGTCCTGTGGTATTGGAAACTTCTTAGGGATGTTGCCAGAAAGTATGCAGGAATCGAAGCTATATGGTATTGAACTGGATGCTATCACTGGTAGAATTGCTAAGCAGCTCTATCAAAAAGAAAGTATTGCAGTAGAGGGTTATGAAGATACAAAACTCCCTGATTCTTTCTTTGATGTCGCAATAGGCAATATACCATTCGGACAATTCAAAGTATCGGATAAGCGTTATGATAAACTGAATTTTAATATACACGACTATTTTTTCGCCAAGACACTGGACAAAGTACGCCCAGGGGGAATTATTGCTTTTGTGACTTCCCGTTATACGATGGATAAGCAAAATGGCAAGGTTCGTGAATATATCAATGAACGTGCTGAATTATTAGGTGCAATCAGATTGCCAAATACTGCTTTTAAAGACAGTGCCAATACAAAGGCAGTCAGTGATATCCTGTTTTTACAAAAGCGGGATGCGCCTATCGTAAAACAGAGCGAGTGGACATATACCAGCAAAGATGAGCATGGATATGTCATGAATAATTATTTTATCGAACATCCGGAAATGGTCTTAGGTCATGTGGAAATGACAAAAGCTATGTACGGGCGTGAAGATTTGACAGTCGTTCCATTTGAGAACATACCGTTGCAAGAGTCATTACAGAAAGCAATCAGCCATATCTATGGATATATTGATGAAAGAACAATCGTACCTGATGATCTCGATCATGAGAATGAAGAAATCATAACGATACCCGCTGACCCAACGGTTCGCAACTTCAGCTATACTTTGGTAGAGGATGATGTTTATTATCGGGAAAACAGTATCATGACGAAAATGGAACTATCCAAAACAGCCATGAATCGTATCACTGGATTGATTGATATTAGAAACTGTGTACGACAGTTGATTGAATACGAAATGGAAGATTATCCTGATGAGCAGATCAATCAGCAGCAGGATGAACTGAATCGGCTGTATGATAATTTTACGAAGTCTTATGGTCTGATCAACAGTCGTGGCAACAGCATGGCTTTTCGTGATGATGATTCGTATTACCTTCTTTGTTCGTTGGAAAATTTAAATGAAGATGGAACCTTAAAAAGCAAGGCAGACATTTTTTATGAGCGTACGATTGGTAAAAAAGTGGTTATAGATAAAGCTGAAACGTCAAACGAAGCATTGCTGCTATCTTTATCGGAAAAAGCTAAGGTAGACCTAGATTATATGTCCTCGCTGACTGGTTTTGATAAAACAAAGATACTGAGTGATCTGCATGGTGTCATCTATAAGATTCCCAATGCAGCAGAACCTGATAATGACGATGTTTATGTTACTGCTGATGAATATTTAAGTGGAAACATTAGAAATAAACTACGTATTGCAGAATTATCAGCGAAACTTGATCCACAGTATGAGCAACATGTAGAGGCGTTAAAGCAGGCTATGCCGACAGAATTAAGTGCATCAGAGATTGATGTGCGCATTGGTGCTACATGGATTCCAAGTACTGATTATGAGGCATTCATGAATGAAATCTTGTCCATGTCATTTTTTGCTAAGGAGAACATTCATGTATCTTATAATAAGATTGACAGCTCTTGGAGTATCTCAAATAAAACAAGAGATAGAAACAATATCAAAGCTGAAAAGACTTATGGTACACATCGAGCGAATGCTTACCGGTTGATAGAGGATTGCTTAAACTTGAAAAGCACAAAAATTTTTGATTATGAATATGATGAAGAAGGAAGAAAAAAACAAGTCCTCAATAAAAAGGAAACAATGATTGCCCAGCAGAAACAGGACAGTATCAAAGAGGCTTTTTTGAATTGGGTCTGGAAAGACTTTGATAGACGGGAACGTTTGACGAAATTTTATAATGAAAAATTCAATTCTATTCGACCTAGAAATTATAATGGAGATCATTTAACCTTTCCGGGTATGAATACTGAAATCACACTGAGAAGCAATCAAAGTGATGCGGTAGCTCGTGGACTTTATGGTGGTAATTCTTTGCTTGCTCACGTTGTTGGTGCAGGGAAAACATATGAAATGATTGCTATCTGTATGGAGTTGAAACGTCTTGCCTTGGCACAGAAGTCGCTCTTTGTCGTACCCAATCATCTGGTTGAACAATGGGGTTCTGATTTTCTAAGACTCTATCCAGCAGCGAATGTTCTTGTTGCCAGAAAGCAGGACTTTGAAAAAAACAAGCGAAAGAAATTCTGTTCACGAATCGCAACTGGAGATTATGATGCCATTATTATGGGACACAGTACCTTTGGTAAAATCCCAATGTCTGCGCAGCGGCAAAAGAAAACACTGGAAAAGCAGTTGGACACAATCGTTGAAGGTATTCAACAATTGAAAGATGATGATGCCCCAAGATATACGGTAAAACAGTTAGAGAAGACAAAAAAGAATTTGAAGAAGCGCCTTGAGAAGTTAAATGATGATGCAAGAAAAGATGATGTCATCACATTTGAGGAACTTGGAATAGACCATCTGTTCGTCGATGAAAGTCATAACTTTAAAAATCTGTTTCTCTATACAAAGATGCGTAATGTTGCGGGATTATCACAGACTGATGCACAAAAGTCATCTGATTTATATATGAAATGTCAGTACCTGAATGAGATTACAGGCGGAAAAGGCATCACATTTGCGACAGGAACACCGATCAGCAATTCCATGACCGTGCGCCCGTAAGGGGCTGTAATAATCTTACCTTGAGCAAGTAATAGGGCAAGGTATTAAAGCGGAATAATCCGCACCCTATCGTCACCCGACTTATCCGAAAGGGGAAACCCGACGGGGAGTGTAGCATGTCGGAGGGCACGAAACACGGAAACTTCCAAAGTGTTTGCGTGGTAGTGACGAAAAGTTATGAATAAGGATGAAAGCTAAACTGCCTGAATGACAGTCGGAGATTGGGCAAAATGTTGCTCCATGCGTAAGGAAGTTATACTCGCATGTACTCTGGTGGATATGAGTCGGCCATGCGTACCCACAAGATACCCAGAGTAAATCAGCCATAGGATAATGGAAAACGGCGAACGTCACATCCGAAATCATAGCAGGCTTATGTTATTACAGTTCTAAACGGGGATTGCCTACGGTAAAACGCCGAAATATCGGCTATGAGTGCTATGAGAAAAAGCGACTCTGAATATTTACTATGGCAACAGAGTCTCCGTAGTAGTCCGAGGGCGGGAAAGCCGTCCACATGGCGAAGGGAGACAGTCTTTCTTCAATACAAATAACAAGGAAAGGTGCGTGAGGCATTATGAGAAGTCCCGAAAATGTATTGAAAAGTTTAAGTGAAAAAGCAAAAAACAAAGATTACAGGTACGAGAGATTATACCGTAACCTGTACAATCCAGAGTTCTATCTGCTCGCATACCAGAATATTGCGACCTCTCAGGGGAGCATGACGGCAGGGGCAGATGGACTCACTCTTGATGGTATGAGCATGGAGCGCATTGAAAAACTCATTGCGAAATTAAGAGACCATTCATACCAACCGAACCCAGCAAGGCGTGTCTATATTGCGAAGAAAAATAGCAATAAAAAGCGCCCATTGGGGATTCCGTCAACGGACGATAAACTGTTGCAGGAAGTCGTCCGTATGATATTAGAAGCAATTTATGAGCCGACATTCTCCGATAATTCACATGGTTTTAGACCGAAAAGAAGCTGCCATACAGCATTAAAAGAAATTGTAACGCTGTTTACTGGCGCAAAGTGGATAATCGAGGGAGATATTAAGGCTTGCTTTGACAGCTTCGACCACCATATCACAATACAGCTTCTGAGAAAACGCATAAAAGATGAAGCATTCATATCGCTGATGTGGAAATTTTTAAGGGCAGGATATATGGAACAGTGGACATACCATGAAACGTACTCCGGCAGTCCGCAGGGCTCCGGTGTCAGTCCGATACTTGCAAACATCTACCTAAATGAACTCGATGAGTTTATGGGGAAGATGAAAAAAAGTTTTGACAAAGGCGATACAAGAAACCGTAAAGTCCACAAAGACCATGATAAGGTACGCTGGGCTTATCGGAAAGCGCAGAAAAATCTGGAAACAGAGCGCACAGAAGCAAACCTGACCACATTTAAAGAAGCAAGAAAAGTGATGCTGTCCACGCCGCATTTAGATGAAATGGATAAGAGTTACAAAAGGCTTCAATACAACCGTTACGCTGATGACTTTCTGATTTCGATAACAGGCTCAAAGCAGGATGCCGAAAATATCAAGGAACAGGTGAGGATATTTCTGAAAGACAAGTTAAATCTTACGATGTCAGAGGAGAAAACTCACGTTACCCATTCCTCTGAAAAGGTGCGTTATCTTGGATACGACATAAGAATATCAAGAAGTCAGGATACGAAGCGGACGAAAAAAGGCTTACAACGGGTGTGGTATGGAAAAGTGCAGTTATATATGCCGAAAGAAAAATGGATTGCAAAACTGCATGAATACGGAGCATTTAAAATCAAAAAGGACGAGAACGGCAAAGAGAATTGGAAACCGCTCCACAGAGGGGCGCTTATGCCATTGGATGATGTGGCAATCATCAGCAAGTATAATTCAGAAATCAGAGGTTTGTACAACTATTACAGATTGGCAATCAATGTATGCAATCTGGGAAAATTCCATTCTATCATGCGTTGCAGTTGCCTAAAAACGCTGGCGGCAAAATATAATTCTTCTGTTATGAAGATGTATAAGAAGTACCGCAGTGAAAAGGGCGACCTCGGCGCAGATTATAAAACCAAGAGTGGAACAAAGCGATGTGAATTTTACAATGAGGGATTCAGGCGTAACAAGAATATCGCTCCCGAATTTGTAGACATTATGCCGAAGTATAGAGGTCGGATAAAACCGAACAGCCTTGCAGGACGCTTAAAAAGCGGAAAATGTGAAATGTGTGGGGCAAGCCCTGTAAAAGTGTATATGCACCATGTGCAACGCTTAAAAGATTTAAATGCTGATAATGAATTTGACGGACTGATGTTACAGAAAAGGCGGAAGTCACTGGCTCTCTGCCCGAAATGCTATGAAGAAGCAAAGCTAAAATCACTTAAACTATGAAAGATGGCGAGCCGTGTACATCGAGAGGTGTAAGCACGGTTCTGGAGGGGGTTACGCCAAGACCGCTGACGAAAGGAAGTATGGCGTGGCGTTTCCTACCTTATGAAATGTATACGATACAGCGCTATCTGCAATATGACCTACTGGAAGAACATGGACTTGAGAACTTTGATGCTTGGGCATCTACCTTTGGTGAAACAGTATCCGCAATCGAACTTGCACCAGAAGGAACCGGTTATCGCATGAAAACCAGATTCTCACGATTTTATAACTTGCCGGAACTTATTTCCATGTTTAAAGAGATCGCTGATATTAAAACTGCCGATATGTTGAATTTGCCTACGCCTACAGCACATTATGAAACAATAGCAGTAAAGCCTAGTGAGATGCAGAAAAGCATCGTAGAATCGCTTGCAAAGCGTGCAGAGAAAGTAAGAAACGGTGAGGACCCACGAATAGACAACATGCTTAAGATTACCAATGATGGAAGAAAACTAGCGTTAGACCAGCGATTGATTGATGATAGACTGGAGGACTTTAAAAATAGTAAGGTCAATATTTGTATTCAGAAGGTATTGTCTATTTACAAAGAAACAGAAGAGAAAAAATCCACGCAGTTAATATTTTGTGATATGTCCACTCCACATAGAAAGTCATCTTCTGTGAAAGAACAAATAGAAGCAGGAAACGAACTGTTATTTACAAATGTGTACGATGATATCGCTGAGAAACTAATAAGACGTGGTGTGCCGGCTGATGAAATTGCTTATATTCATGATGCCGAAACAGATGCTACCAAGAAGGAATTATTTGCAAAGGTACGCACTGGAAGTATCCGTATTTTGTTAGGTTCAACCCAAAAGATGGGAGCAGGAACGAATGTACAAGATCTGTTGATTGCATCACATGACCTTGATTGTCCTTGGCGTCCATCTGATTTGGAACAGCGTGGAGGTAGAATCGTTAGGCAAGGCAATACCAACAGTGATGTTTATATCTATCGTTATGTTACCGAACAGACGTTTGATGCTTATTTGTATCAGCTGGTCGAAGGAAAACAAAAGTTTATATCACAGATTATGACATCAAAAAGCCCTGTACGCTCGGCTGAAGATATTGATGATGCGACCCTTTCTTACGCTGAAATCAAAGCATTAGCCAGCGGCAATCCTAAAATTAAAGAGAAGATGGATCTTGATATACAGGTCAGTAAACTCAAGATGGCGAAAGCAAATTATCTTTCAGAACGATATGATTTAGAGGATAGAATCATAAAATATTATCCAAAGAAGATATCTTTACTGGAAGAAAATATACGTGGTCTAAAGAATGATATAGCCACACTCAAACCTGTGGAAGACTTTTCTGGAATGATGATTAACAATATTCGTTATGATGAGAAGGAACATGCTGGTAATAGCCTAATATTGATGTGTAAAAAAATGGAATCATCAGAGCAGAAAGCAATAGGTGAATATCGAGGATTCCAAATGCTTCTTTCTTATGATGTTTTCAATAAAGCTTTCGTGTTGACTTTGAAAAAGGAAACAGCTTATTCCGTTGAATTGGGTGATGACGTTTATGGAAATCTAAAACGTATTGATAATCTTTTGAACTCCTATCCTGACAAGTTAAAAAACGAAGAGGCACTATTTGAGGACGTGAAAAAACAGTTGGGAAATGCAAAGGAGGAAGTCAATCGACCTTTTGAAAAAGAAGAGGAGTTAAAGGAAAAGACTAAAAGGCTATCAGAATTAAATAAGGAATTGGATATCAGCAATAAGAATGATCCTAGCACAGTATTTGTGGATGATGAGCCGGATGAGAACGTGGAAAGTCGTAATGAAATGACACGATAGTAAAAATGAGAGATTGAGGACTTCATAGTTTTGGAGTCCTTTTTACTTTGAAATGAGGTGTTAATATGGGAAAGAAAATCCCCGAAAGTGATATGAAAAGAATTAGAGAGTTGGACTTACTGACTTACTTTAAAAATTATGAACCGCATGATCTTGTGAGAAATGGACATGTGGATTACACAACAAAATCTCATACATCACTGCATATGTCGCATGGATTATGGATGCACTGGTCATCAGGGATCGGTGGTAAAACAGCACTCGATTTCTTAATTAAAATTGAGAATATGAGTTTTCGGGATGCAGCAATGCATATTAAAAATCTGATAGACTTAAAGGAACCTGTGCAACACAATCAAAGAGAAAGACAGACAAAGAAACTGCGTCTGCCTTATCCTGCTGAAAATGATAATGATGCAATAGCTTATCTAATAAATAAGCGCTGCATTGATAAAAACATTGTGAACTACTGTCAAGAACAACGTTTATTTTATCAGGAATCTAAAGAGCATTGCATCGTCTTTGTAGGATACGATGAGAACCACTATCCTCGTTTTGCATGTAAAAGATCATTGGATAATGATATGAAAAAGGATGTCTGGGGCAGTGACAAAAGTTATGGATTTTCAATTACCAATGACAGTAATACTTCCCTGCACGTTTTTGAATCAGCGATTGATTTGCTGTCATATATGACGTTATCAAAGCAGAATCACAAGGATTACAAATTGGATAATTATCTTGCAATTTCTGGAGCCTCTACTTTGGTAAAGGATAGAAATCTTGAAGAATCTACAATTCCAATAGCATTAAAATCATTCTTAGAAAGGAATCTTCAAATCAAAGAATTACATCTGCATTTGGATAATGATAAAGCTGGTTACGATACAACGAGAAAAATTATTTTTCATCTACAAGATCAATATAACATTTTTGATGACAGTCCCAGACATGCAAAGGACATTAATTTGATATTACAGAATCAAGTTAAGAAAAGAAAATATAATTTAGAACGATAACAATAGTTCTAAGTCATTCATAGCTAATGTTTTTTATACAGTTTAAAGCGATTATTTATAGAAAAAAAGATAGCCTTAACTATCTTTCAAAAGGAATTATCATCTGGAAAATGTTCCATGATTTCTTCTATTTTGCAATTTAAGATATTGCATAATTTATCAATCGTGTTTACTTCAACATTATGATTTTTTCTTAATCTATTCAACTGAGAGCGATTTACATTATAATGTGTATAAAGATCATATTGAGATATACCCTTTGCTTTCATCGTTTGCCATAATCTATCATACTTTATCATTATTGTCACTCCAGTCTCCATCGTATAATTGCATTATAAATATTATTACGATAATATTGAATTACTGATAGTGTTCGCGTAAGAACACTATTTGATGCGAGGAGGTTTAATTATGGCTGAGAAAAATGTAGAATTTAAAGAATTAATTTACGATTTAATGAATGGTATGATGGAACTGAATGAGGCTCCAAGCGAATTGAGGTGCTATAGAAAATGAATTTGAAATTGGCAAAGTATGTGAAGAAGCGTATCAGAACATATATGATGCATATCATCATATATGTGAAAAATTTTGTATTAGTGAGGATAAAGATGTAGAAACCATCTTAACAAATTATTCGTTGATCACTAGATTTTTGAGTATGAAAATGTATGATTATGGATCACTATTTTTGCATGATGAAAATATCAAAGAAGTGATAAAGTTTTATAGAGAATTATCAGATGTAAAGAAGATAAGGTATATGGAGCTTATAGATATATTAAAAAAAGCTTTGAGTAATTTAGATTGATTATTGTATTATCTGAAGTAACAAATAAGTAATAAAGATGTGATTTAAAATAAACAGTTTCTTTTATATCTAAGGAGGATTATGTAGCATGTACAAGAAAATTGAAAAGGAAATACAGAAATTAGAACAACAAAAAACTTTGAAAATAGAGAAAAGAAATGAGTTAGACTGTGAAGTTAATCAGCTTAACTCTAAGCTGAAAGATTTAAATAATCTTAAAAATAAGTATCAGAAACTTGAGCAAAGTACAGATGATTTCTTTGAAAAACAGGAAGGAAAAAGTAAATGAAGCGTTATGATGTTGAGATTACTGAGATTCGGCAGGCTGTTATTCCTATTGAAGCTACATCAAAAAACTTTGCTGAACAGCAGGCAATGGAATTGGTAGATTCTGGAGAATTTCAATTTCAAAAGAGTGATTGGTATAAGATGGAATATCGTGCAACTGATAAAGGTCGTATACCTCAAAAGGAATTAGAATACTTCAGTGATGGTGTTTCGTTAAAGGAAATGGAAGATAGAATGATATATACAACTGATTATGAAAAAGGAAATCATGGTGGTTGTATCATGATTTTTAGCAAAGAAGGAAGTAAAATCTGGGCAGCCGAGGCACTGATGATTGAAAATGATATTGAAAATAAATTTGATTTTAAAAATTATTATGTCGTTGATTGTTGTTATCGAGTTATGGATTTTAAGTATGTAAATTATATGGATACACAACAGTATTCTCAATCATTAGAAAGACTGCAGGAGTTATATATTCATGAAGATATGCAAGGTATAAAAACAGGTTTTTACTCAGTGTCAGCGGATTTAAACTTCTATAAAATCAACATAGATCGCTTAGAAATCATGCACCAGCAGGAAATGAAGAACAAACAAAAAGGAAAGGAACAGCCTACGCAGGAATTGCCATTTTAGGATAGATGCGATTTGGATATAGGGCGAAACAATAAAATGTTTTGCTCTTTTTATATTATTTTAGAACTATTCAAATCTTTGAGTGTACCTTTATGTCTTGTACTGCAGCAAGCACTGAATTTGGCTACCCACAAATTCGCTTGTTAGGGTATACCCTAAGACCCATGCTTTAAAGTATGATCTATATTTGATATGATGTATTATATATCAAGAAAGGATGAGAGAATATGAATCAAGAAGAAAGTATAAGGTTACCTATACTTGTGCATAAAAGATGGTTTGAAAAAATTATAGCTGAATTAGATCTTATCACAAGCATACATCATAATGGAGAGAGAGGGAGAGAATGCGAAGAAGTTGTAAAGAATTTTCTAAAGGATTATATTCCTGATAAATTTACTATTGCATCTGGTTTTGTATACACAGAATCAAGTATAAGTAATCAATGTGATATTATGATATATGATTCATTTAATTATCCGGTATTGTTTTCCGGTTATGCAAATAAAATTATTTATCATGAAAGTCTAAAAGCAAATATTGAATGTTCTACTTTGTTGTCAAAAGATAAAATTAAGAATGATAACTTGAAGTTTACAAATCTCCAAAATGCTTTTAACAGAGATGAAAAATTAAAAAGTACCCTAAATTATAAAGCTCCTTTAAAAGTGATGTTCACATATAAATCAAATATATCTAGTAAAGAAAAAGTTCTGGAAATTCTAAATGATTTAGAAGAAAAAAATATAGACATGCTTTTTTGCGCACAATATGGTTTGTTTTTAAAATCGGAAAATAAGTATATTTCTTTTCTGAATGATGATAATTTTCATGGAGAAACGGAACATGATTTCAACCTATCTTTGGAAGAACAAGCATTTCAGATATTTTTAGCTCAACTCCTAGAACGGTTGGATTCAGAATATGAATACGAAAAATTGGGATTAACTATGAAATTTATGCGAGCTGCTAATCACGTTGATTATAAAGAATAGAATATTATATTTCAAAGACTTGTTTATTTTTATGAACAAGTTTTATTGTAACAAGAAAACCACCTGTTATACAGGTGGTTCTAAAAAGCTTAAGCTATAAGAAAAGTAACAAAAAAAAGAAAACCTCCGATATAATGTAAGTGGCTTGGCGGTCACAACAAAATAAAGGAGGTACCATAAAATATGGATACAGAAAGTTTAGCACACACAAAATGGAATTGCAATTATCACATCGTTTTCGCGCCTAAGTATAGAAGGCAAGTAATATATGGAAAATTGAAAAAAGATATAGGAAAAATACTAAGAGATTTATGCGCGCGAAAAGGTGTTGAGATAATTGAGGCGGAATTATGCAATGATCATGTGCACATGTTGGTAAAGATTCCACCCAAAATGAGTATCTCGTCATTTATGGGATATCTGAAGGGAAAGAGCACATTGATGATATTCGAGAGACATGCGAATTTGAAATATAAATACGGGCAACGTAAATTTTGGTGTCGGGGCTACTATGTCGATACAGTGGGAAAAAATAAAAAAGTAATAGAAGAATACATAAGGAATCAAATTTACGAGGACAAAATGTATGATCAAATGAGCATGAAGGAATTTGTAGACCCATTCACAGGTGAAAAAATAAAATAGAGGACCCCTTTAAGGGGTACAAGTAGCAGAGTGCAACCGTCAAGTCTTTCTCACCGTACCTTTAGGTGTAGCAGGGAAAGGAGCCTTATAGGCTCAGAGAAAACTACCAGTTATACTGGTAGTTTTATTTTGTATTGGAGAGTTATTTATGAGAAAAAGAAATATTAGATTGATGATTCGCTTAAATGAAAAAGAAAATATATTGCTGATTGATAAAGTAAGAAAATCTGGATTATCAAAAGAGGCATATATTAGATACTTAATAAGTGGTTATATCCCTATGGAAAAACCATCACAGGATTTCTTTGATATGATAGATCAATTAAGGCGAATTGGTAATAACATTAATCAATTAGTGATGATTGCTCATAAAACAGGTAGTATAGATATCGCTCGCTATAAAAGAGATATTGCCGAATTGAATAAGAATATTCTTGAGATTAGAGAAAAGGTTTTGCTGCCAGAGGAGAATAGTGATGGCAACAACTAGAATATGGGATGTCAAAGACAATTTGAAACGTGTGCTTGACTATATTTCCAATCCAGATAAAACAACTGTCAGTGAAAGTGATTATCATTATAATGGATTGAGTCAAGTCATCAATTATACCACTCAAGATCTTAAGACTGAAAAGCAATTATATGTCAGTGGTATCAACTGTACAATGGCAACTGCACTCAAGGATATGATGATTACAAAGAAAGCTTATCATAAAACAGAAGGTATCCTTGCCTATCATGCTTACCAGTCATTTGCCCCTGGAGAAGTTGATGCAGAAACAGCACACCAAATAGGTATTGAATTAGCACAGGCGATGTGGGGGAATCGCTTTGAGGTACTGGTATCAACACATCTTGATAAAAAACATTATCATAATCATTTCGTGATTAACTCTGTTTCATTTAAGGATGGACTGAAATACTATGATAATAAGGAAAATTATAAAAAGATTCGCAAGTTGTCAGATGATTTGTGTCGTAAGTATCAGTTGAGTGTCATTGAGAACCCAAAAAAGAAGTCTATGCATTATGCAGAATGGCAGGCTGAAAAGCAACAAAGACCAACTTGGAGAAGTGCTATAAGGGAAGATGTCAATTATGCTATCAATAGGTCAATGACGATGAAACAGTTCTTCCAATGCCTAGAAGCACAGGGATATGAAATTAAATATGGTAAGCATATTGCAGTAAGACCACCAACAAAGGAACGTTTTGTCAGGTTAAGGAGTTTAAGTAACGATGGTTACTTTACTGAGGAAAATATCAAGGAATTGATATTGGAAAATTCCACTATCAAGTGGGAATTAATTCAAAAGGATACTAAGACACCACATTATTATTATAAAGGGGATATAAAGAAGGCACGGAAACTCACAGGTTTTCGTGCTTTGTATTTTCACTACATGTATAAAATGGGGATACTCCCAAAAAATGCACCTAATAAAAAGAGGGTGCATTTTTTATTCAAGGAGGATTTACGTTATATGGATCGTATTACAGAAGAAACTACTCTACTCTGTAAAAAGAAAATCAATACGTTGGATGATCTTGATTGCCATGAGCATAGTGTCCAAGATCGTCTGGAAAGTCTGATTAAAGAAAGACGATGTGTTTATAACAAGATTCGGCGCTGTCGCAATCTGGACAGCAAAGATAAACTACAGCAGGATGTTGCAGTTCTATCAGCTGAGATCAAATTACTACGTAAGGAGGTGGTGCTCTATGAGAGTATCCGACATCGCTCGGTAGCGATGAAACAGAATTTACAGGTTGTAAAAGAACAAGAACGAAAGGAGCGTGAGGAAAATGAACGCAGGCGGAGAAACAGCCGATCAGGTCGTGAGAATGTCCCTTCAGGGGATTGAAGTTGCGGCAAATATTGCCCTCAAGATTGGAGGTGCAGCTACAAAGTCTTTAGCAGCTACACTGTATGCAATGCTAAATGATAAGAAGAAAGTAAAAGGAGCGGCACGATTAAATTCTATGCTGCAGTCTGGTAAAGAACTCAAAGTTTTTGCGATTCGTCATGAAGATCTAAAGACATTCTGTCAGGAGGCAAAGCGTTACGGTGTGCTGTATTCCGTACTGAAAGAAAAGAACAATACGGATGGAATCTGTGACATTATGGTACGAGCAGAAGATGCATCAAAAATCAGTCGTATCGTTGATAAATTTGAACTTGCTACGATTGATACCAAGGCGATGCGTGAATCTATTCTATCTGAAAGAGAAAATCAGCCATTGAAAGATGTTCCGGTTATGTCAGCAGAAGAACATGACGATTTGATTGATTCCCTTATGTCATCTACTAAGCAAGAAGAAAAGTCATTTGCTGAAAACCCCACAATCGCTCGGACACAGAAAACGAGCGACGTTCCGTCCGAGCATATCTCAAAGAGAGCAAACGTCGCAGAGGATACTTCTGAACGACCATCTGTCAGACAGGAATTGAAACAAATTAAAAGTGAACGTGAATTGCGTATTGAGAAAAACAAACAGCGCAGTAAGGCACGAGGTCAGTCATTCAGTAAAAATCCAAACAGTAATCACAAGAAAAGAAAATCTAAGAAAAAGGAGAAGTCATTATGAGTGAATTATACGATGTATTTAACGAAGGCAAGGCAGAAAGTACAAAAAAGGAATGGACTCCAAAGCTTCCTAAAGAGGAATATGCAAAAAGGATGCAGGAATGGAGAACCGCCCTCTTCTCAATGGCAAATGAGCAGACTTTAAAAGCGATAGAATCTCCGGAAAATTATAAGTGCTATTTTGATCTGATGGTACGACTTGATTATCAGGTAACCAACACGCTGCTTGTTATGGCGCAATACCCTGATGCACAGCTGTTGAAAGAAGGTATCAAGTGGAGAGAAAACAATAAGTTTATTCGCAATGATGAAAAAGATAAAGGGATTCAGATTCTCGAACCCGGCTCTGAGTATATGCGACGTGATGGTACGGTAGGTGTAAACTACAATCCGAAGTACGTTTATGATATATCACAACTGAACGGTAAAGCAATCACAATTCCTGCTCCTAACTACAGCAATAAGGAAATCATTAGTGCCCTGATGCATGGAACAACAATCAAACCTGAAATAGTTACTGCTGAATCAGACTTGCCTAGTCCTGTTTATTATGCAGATGATGCAAAGAAGATTTATGTAAAAGCAGGTCTTGAACCGCAAGAGATGATGACGGGTCTAGTCAAAGAATACTGTACAGTGGAATGTCTGAAATCTGGTATCAGCAGAGAGGATAGTCAATTCATGGTTGCTAGTGCCTCTTATATCATTTGCCAGAAGTATGGTATCAAAGGATGTGATGAATCCTTTATCCAGCATGCTGGTGAGTATTTTGAAGGCTTGGATCAGCGTGAGGTCAAGGGTGAACTGGAAGATATCAAAGGGCTGTATAAAAGTGTATCAGATCGTATGGAACATGGTATCTATGCAAAGCAGCAGGAGCATATGGATAAGCAGAATGAACATTCTGATGTGTCCAGATAACAGCATATGAAAGAACAGTTTTATGATATCACAGTTACTGATACAGAAAGACGGATCATATTAAATGCCCTCAATCATTTAAGGTCACGACAGATTGAGGAAAAGAAAAGCTATGACTTCATAGACGATTTGATTCTAAGGGCTTGTGATGCTCCTGTCTCAAAAGGAAAGGTAAAGCGTGCATATGAAGAGAGATAGAAAAGAAGATTATATCTTTCTTGGATTCCTTGTGATACCGGTAATATGGGGAGCATTGCTATTTGCTCCCTACATGAAAAAAGGATTGTTCTTTGCATTATCAAACTTGAATGATGCAATCAACGATCCTTTTCATATTGTCTGGGTTTCTGATACACCCAGAACGATTCTGATTTTTGTACTTGCCTATTTGATAGGCATCGGTATTTATATCAGCAGTATAAAAAACTATCGAAGAAAAGAAGAGTATGGATCAGCAAAATGGGGAGATAATTCCAAAATCAATAAAAAATATACGTCCACAAAGTTATTAGAAAACAAGCTGCTTACGCAGAGTGTACGTATTGGATTGGATGGTAAAAAGCATCGAAGAAATCTCAATACGATTGTCCTTGGTGGAAGTGGTGCCGGTAAGACAAGATTTTACGTAAAGCCTAATATCCTGCAATGCAATACCTCATTTGTAATCTTAGATCCAAAGGGGGAAATCTTGCGTGATACGGGTTATCTTTTAGAAAAAGAAGGTTATGTCATCAAGGTCATAGATCTTATTAACATGTCAAAATCTCATTGCTATAATCCATTTGCTTATATCAAGGATGATAAAGATGTCTTAAAGTTGATTACGAATTTAATTCGTAATACAACGCCTAAAGGGTCGCAAACGAACGATCCTTTCTGGGAGAAATCAGAAACTGCATTGCTAGAGGCGTTGTGTCTTTATCTGATACATGAAGCACCAGAGGAAGAACAAAACTTCACAATGGTCATGGAAATGATTGCATCCGCTGATGTAAAAGAAGATGATGAGGAATACCAAAGTCCATTGGATGAATTGTTTGATAGGCTGGAAATGCGAAAACCTGACAGTTTAGCACTCAAGCAGTATAAGATTTATAAACAGGCAGCTGGAAAGACTGCAAAATCTATTCTTATTTCTGTTGGTGTACGACTTGCTGCTTTCAACTTAGACAGTATTGCCGGTATTACATCCTGTGACGAATTAGAACTGGATCAGGTTGGAGAACGTAAAACAGCTATTTACTGTGTGATTCCTGATAATGACAGTACCTTTAATTTCCTAATTGGTATGCTATACACCCAGTTATTTCAGATGCTGTACTTTCAGGCAGATATCGTTCATGGCGGAGAACTTCCTATTCCAGTACATTTCCTAATGGATGAATTTGCGAACGTCGCATTGCCGGATGACTTTGACAAGTTATTATCTACGATGCGATCACGATTGATTTTTGTATCTATCATCATTCAAAATCTAGCGCAGATCAAAGCATTGTATAAAGATGCTTGGGAAAGTATTGTCGGGAATTGTGATACTCTCCTCTACTTAGGAGGAAATGAACAGAGCACCCACAAATTTATGTCAGAGTATCTTGGAAAGGAAACACTAGATACGAATACTTTTGGTAAAAGCAGTGGACATAACGGCAACTACTCTACCAATTATCAACAAGCTGGTCGAGAACTGCTTACACCGGATGAAGTGCGGCTTTTGGATAATGACTATTGTTTATTATTCCTGCGTGGAGAACGACCGATTTTTGATAAAAAATACGATTTGTTGAAACATCCTAATATCAAAGCAACTAGGGATGGTGGAACAAAATGTTATCCTCACGGTGTTATACATCACGCCATAGAAGATTGGCAAAACATCCCACTGAGCAATAGTGAATACGAATTGCTTAGTGAAGAAGATTTAGAAGAGTATTTCAGTACTTTTGAAATGGAACAGAAAGAATCTTTATAGACTGTCCTCTGTTCTACGTTTGACAGGAGTGTAGCGAGATTTTTTTATTTCGCAGCACTCCTGATTTCATATGAAGGAGATAATGAAAAAATGAAACTTTTAAAATTGAATAAGAAAACGAGATTTCTGTTTGTCGCATATTGCGTCATGGTTGTATGTTTCTGTTTTGCTACACCGGTTCACGCAGATGGTGACCCGATTCAGGTCGTAAATAACCTGTCTGATTTCATTTTTGGATTGATCCGTGCCATTGGTATGATCTTGCTGGGCTTTGGTGTTGTGCAAGTCGGTTTATCCCTAAAGAGTCATGATCCATCGCAAAGAGCAAATGGCTTTTTGACAGTTGCGGGAGGTATCGTCATAACGTTTGCTAAGGAAATTCTCAACATCATTGTAGGAGGATAATTCTATGGATGGGAAAACAAAACAAGGAGGTGTAGGATTTGGATGGAATCATTGACAATTTACGGAACGCCATTGAAACGTGGAATGAAAAACTGGCAGAGATATGGCTGTTATTAACACAATCTCCAGAAGATTTTAAGGGCGGTGGTATATGGAAGATTATTGAGAAGATTCATGGAGCTTTGCTTGCTATTGGTATTGCACTACTGGTTCTATTCTTTGTTGTGGCAGTTGTAAAGACCTGTACTTCTTATCAGGATATCAAGCGACCAGAACATGCCCTTAAACTGTTTATCCGATTTGCGATTGCTAGAGGTCTTGTCGTATATGGCATGGAGCTAATGAAAGCCATTTTTACCATCGTACAAGGTATCACATCGACGATCATGACAACAGTCGGTGTAGGAACAGCAACCAATACGACGATACCCAAAGAAATCATAGACGCAGTTGACGATTGTGGCTTTTTGGAAAGTATCCCATTATGGGCAGTAACCCTGCTCGGGGGGATATTTATTACGGTATTGTCGTTTGTGATGATTTTAACAGTTTATGGGCGCTTTTTTAAGATTTATATGTATACGGCGATTGCTCCAATTCCACTATCAACATCTGCCGGAGAATCTACGCAGCATATAGCTGTCACATTCACGAAATCCTATGCAGGAGTATGTCTTGAGGGTTCTATCATTGTGCTGGCATGTATCATCTTTTCAGCTTTTGCCGCCTCTCCGCCTGTGGTTGATCCAAGTGCTAGTGCAGTGAGTATGGTTTGGAGTTATGTTGGTGAATTGATCTTTAATATGCTTATTTTGGTTGGTACGGTCAAAATATCGGATCGTATTGTTAAGGAAATGATGGGACTATAAGGAGGTGGAGACAAATGGAAGAAAGACTAATCAATAAAAGAATCAAAGAGGTAATGGATGAATATCCATTTAAAAAGCCTCCTTTGATTGGTGTCTATGGTGTTGATAATGAAAATATCAAAGTTGCCTATCTATATGAAAAGGACAAGGAAAAACTGGGGACGAATATGAATGACATGACGTATCATGGCTTTAAACCCGTTGATCATGTGTATAATATCTTGGCAAAAGGTTATAAGCCATTTTATATCTCAGACTATGTACATGTAGAATGCTGGAAAGAAACAGAGAGAGCCTTTGAAAATTTAGACGATATGTATCTTGAACAATATCATCATGGCAGACGTATTTATTTTGAATATTGTAAAGAGCATGGTATAGATGCTCCATATATTCAAAAGTTGACAGGTGATAAAGAATTCTGTTCTGCAGAACGCTGTTTAAAAAACTTTGAAAAGCAATTATCAAAACAAGTCGATGAAAAAATGAAGAAGTGTGGGCATATCGAAGCTGTAACACTTAAGAATTATGAATATCTTCTAAATGAGCCTTTTTACAATGATCTTGCATTAGGTTATACACTAGAGGATGAGAGTGGAACGATTTCCTTTTTCCCATACGATTCATCATCTATGGTCTTGATACGAGACGAAAAGTATCCCTTTATCAGAGATTTACAAGATTGGGGATTTGATTTTGAAACAGATTTATTCAATGTACTGCAGTCAGGTGCAACTATTCGATTTATGTCACTGGAGACGCACGAGAATATCATAGCTGAACTGGAAATAGTATCAAAAGCAGAATATGATTCGAAAACACAGGAAGGAATCAAGAAATATTTAAAATACTGTAAGAAAAGCCATATTCATGTCTATCTACCAGAGGAGTCAAAAGTCAAATTAAAAAATCTTTTTCAAACTTATGAAATATCAAAATCAGGTCGTGCGGAGCATGAACGTTAGAAAAGGAGATAATAGAGAATGAAAATAGATTTGTTGAAAGAAGCAGAAACGATTTTGCGAGAAGGAGAAGATACCAGGGACTACAAAGTCCTTTTCATTTTAGAACCTACCTTGGTTTTGAATGATAATTATTATGAACGAGTAATGATGGAGGAATACATGAATCACGAGCCGGTATGTTTTGCGGCAAAATCCAGCGATGAAATTACAAGTATTGCTATTACAGATCGAAGGACTGATTATGTTGCTCCTTGGGCGTTTAATTTAGGTAATGAATTTATGAATCTTATACAAATGCAGTATGAGATAAAAGCAATGACACCAGAAGGACATTACAGTATGTGGCGTTACATTGCAGGTAAGAATGATATTCATGCGGTTATGGGAGTAAAAGTATATATGGATTATTGCCAAGAACATGGTGTTACGAGAAATTGGCTGCAAAGGCAGATGCCATATATTGAAATTCCAGACATTTTTGATGTTAAGTCATGGAAACCTTATGTTAAAAATTCACGTTATTATTTGGATCACTCTTGCCTTGAACATGGAGAAAATTATGTACCTATCTGTATTTTAGATAAGTTTTACCCAGAGAATACAGATGTCTTTACAGTAGCAACCAATGGCAAGGAACTTGTGACCTTTCATCCCAAAGATTTTTCTATCAGTCGTGAATACGCAATACAACTTGCAGATGGTGAATTTCATGAGATGTTCATAGATAAGCTGAAAGATAATTTTCATATCGATCATTTGGAAATGCCGGCACATGTCATGCTTTGGAATATCCTTCCCAAGTATTATCCAAAGCCAACGAATGAAATCAGGATCTATCTCAGTCATTGTAAAGTCGAGGGTATAACAGCAGATAAGCTACATGAAGAGAGTCGTATGCACGTACCGGATATCATGAAGTTTTACAGCAAACCAAGATATAAAACACAGGAAAGGTAAGATAAAATGGAAGTAAAAATCAATAAGGAAATCAGAGAATACACTGAGAGTATTTTCTTTGGATTATCTGTTCGGCAATGCTTTTTTTCAGTCATAGCTTGTGTTGTTGCAGTTATTCTGTACTTTGTTTTTATTGACAAGTTAGGGATAGAGTTGACCAGTTGGCTGTGTATGCTGGGCGCTGCACCGTTCGCGATGTTAGGATTTGTGAAATATCAGGGTATGAATGCAGAGCAGGTTGTCATTACCGCAATCCGCTCTTTTTTGTTAAAACAGCGTCAGCTCATATTCCAGCCTGTCAATATATATTACGAGTGTTTGAAAGATAACATTGAACGTCATTTGAAGGAGGACTTAAAGAAAAATGATAAAGGGTTACGAACGATTAAGAAAGCAAAATAAAAATAAGCTGAGGATTCCTAAAAAGGCTCAGGATATTGTTGAAGCGGATACCGTCTACAAGGATGGTATTTTTAAATTAGGCAATCGTTACAGTATGACATATCGGTTTAAGGATGTGAATTATTCCATTGCCTCAAAAGATGAAAAAATCAATATCTTTCTAGATTATTCAGAATTGCTGAACTCGTTGGACAGCTCAACAATGTCCAAAATCACAATCAATAATCGAAAGATCAACATCAAAGATTTCAAAAGTGAGATACTGATACCATATCAGAATGATGGATTGAATAAATATCGTGAAGAATACAATCAGATGTTGCTAGACAAGGTATCCGGATCAGAAGATATTCTGCAAGAGAAGTACCTTACTGTCACAATTTTCAAAAACAATTATGAAGAAGCAAAGAATTTCTTTAACCGAACCACAGTAGAATTATCTTCCCATTTCGCTAAATTAGGTTCATCGTGTGAGAGCATGGATGCAATAGAACGTTTAAAGGTTCTTCATGATTTTTTCCGGAGCGGTGAGGAAGAATTTATCAACTTTGATCTGAATAATTCCATGAAAAAAGGACACAGTTTCAAGGATGCTATCTGTCCAAAGGCACCAATATTTGAGCATAAGTATTTCAAGATTGGTGATAAATTTGGACGTGTCTTATATCTGAGTGATTACGCACGCTATATCAAGGACAGTTTTGTATCTGAGGTATGTTCGCTCAATAAAAATTTGATGTTTTCTATTGATATCGTAACAGTGCAGACAGATGAAGCGGTTAAGGAAGTAGAAAATCGCTTGTTGGGGGTAGAAACAAATATCACCAATTGGCAGAGAAAGCAAAACAACAACAACAACTTCAGTGCGGTCATTCCTTACGATATGGAGCAGCAGAGGCATGAGGCAAAAGAATTCTTAGATGACCTGACAGTACGTGACCAGAGAATGATGTTTGGTACGATTACATTGGTGCATTTAGCAGATAGCTTGGAAGAACTTGATACAGATACAGAAACATTGATGGCAGTCGCAAGAAAGTATATGTGCGAGCTTACGACATTGGCTTTTGCGAGCCGGCAGCTGGATGGTTTAAATACAGCACTGCCCTTAGGCATCAATAAGTTGAATATCGTCAGAACACTGCTTACAGAGAGCGCTGCAGTGTTCATACCTTTCCGAGCGCAGGATATCATGGATAAAAAAGGCATCTGGTTTGGTCAACATGCCATTACTAACAATTTGATTCTTTGTAATAAGGAAAACCTTTTAAATCCAAATGCTTTTCAGTTGGGCGTACCTGGTTCCGGAAAGTCTTTTCTAACCAAGGAACAGATTGTATTCATTGCACTCTCAACCAATGACGATATTCTAATATGTGATCCGGAATCGGAATATACTGCCCTCATTGAAGAACTGAATGGAGAAGTCATTCATATTTCTGCGGGCAGTAAAGATCATATCAATGCAATGGACATGGTTGAAGGATACGGAGATACTGGTAATCCGGTTGGCGATAAATCTCAATTTGTGATGTCTTTATTTGAGCAGTTGGATCGAGATGGTATCAAGCCAGTGGATAGAAGCATCATCGACCGTTGCGTTGCCTTGGTATATTCAGACTATAAACGACGTGGTCCGGTTCCTACACTAAATGTGTTGAGAAAGAAACTGTTGGAACAGCCAGAACTGGAGGCACGCAGTCTTGCCCTGAAACTCGAATTGTTTACAGATGGAAGTCTTGACGCATTCGCACATGAAACGAATGTGGATGTAGAAAACCGCATTATTTCCTATGATATTTTTAATTTAGGAAAACAACTGAAAACGATGGGGCTATTGGTCATTACAGATGCAATGATCAATCGGGTCAATGATAACTGGCGTAAGGGCAAACGAACGCATATTTTTCTGGATGAATTCCATGTCGTCTTTGAGAATGAAGAGAGTGCATCATTCTTTAACTCGGCTTGGCGACAATTCCGTAAACGTGATGCCTTTCCAACAGGCATCACGCAAAATGTGGAGTATCTATTAGACAGTACGCAAGCCAGTACAATGATCAGCAACTCCGAATTTGTCGTTATGCTGAATCAGTCCTATCAGGATCGAGAGAAGCTGGCAAAGCTACTGAATATTTCCGAAGAACAACTTTCTTATATTACGAATGCTCAATCTGGATGTGGACTTATCAAATATGGTGGTTCCCTTGTCCCGTTCGTAAATAAGTTTCCAAAAGATACAAAACTATATCAGCTTATGACAACAAAACCAAAAGATAGAGAGGATGTGTAATCGCACATGGAAAAACAATTACCCGCAATTTCAATGCAAAATGAGCCCATCGTTCAGGAGTATTTAAAAGCACTTATGCAGGGTGGCAAAAACAAAGAAGTAAAAGAAACCAAAGAACTTTTAGAATATTTAGATACCATGGATCAAAAATTCACAGAACTGATTCAGGAAGTCACAAGTTTAAAGGAAACGATCCAGACTTTACAGAATCCGGAAACAAGATCTCGCCTCACTGTAATTACAGATAAACTGGAACTTGCGGTCAATCATACAAGAGAATTATTTGAGAAAACAAAGAACTCATTTAGAACTGCCGTCAAGCAGTCTGTAGATGAATTCAAAAGCAAAGGAAAACATGCTGTAATCAAGACGGTAGATACACTGCACTTTAAACAGGCATTACAGCATATTGGACATTCCCTCGCAGTTGCAAATGGAGTTGTAGGAGCATTCAATAGCAAAGTAACAGAAATTACTGCACAATCAAGAAATATCAAGCATAACTTTAAAAATATCGGTCGTATCATGATGGGCAAGGATGCTGTTCCCTTTCAAAGTGATACGCAAAAGCTGAACGTGTTACAACATGCCGGAATAGGCTTATACAAAAAAATTGAGGCATTATATCAGAAAACACAATCAGCTTATAAGAAACTGGATGGATTGGATAAGAGTTCTGTTAAAAAAGATTTGAAGCAGATTGGAGAAAGTAAAACGAATGATGCAGCGTTCCTTGAAAAGGCGCTGCCCAAAGATAAAGATAGATAATAAAATAACTCCTGATGTGATGATTCAGCAGGAGTTATCTTCTTTTATTTGATGTAGCAGCTGCATGATTTGTTCAACCGTTAAATCGGGATGTTTTGTTCGTGTTATCTCTATGCCAAGTTGAATACCAGTAAGGAAATAGTATTTGAAATCTTCATACTGATACAATGCCAAAAGATGAAACATCGCATCATTGAAATCGTTGAGCAATCCAATAGCTTCTTTGGCCGGAAGAACTTTAATCAAAGAACTATGGATTTGCAATAAAAGCTGTTCATGATGATCAGAGCGTTTTTTATATTCAGCAGTATCTTCGATTTTATTGTTTTCCCTATTCACAAAATGTTCATCATAAAATGATTTTAAAAATTTATCCATGTAAATTCCACCTTCTTTCGCACTCATTATAGGAGCCTTAGAACCTATAAACAAATGTGCGATTTTTTTAATTGCAAAATTGACATATGAAAGGAAGTGTTCTATATGCAATTACGATTTAAAGATTCTCAACACGAAAAGTTTTTCCTAGACTGTATGGCACATTCGAAAAGGGATGATAGTTATCACAGAGCGATATTCTATACATTAGGAATCAATCCTGATACAAGAGCAAATATTCAAACGATATTTGATTTTAAAAATGACCGAATCAAACCAAAAGGATTAGAAGGTAGCTGGCAGACAAGCGGTTCCATTAAGGCAACACTTTTTGCTTTTAACATGTGGAATGGATATACTGATGAAAAGCTCCCATCCACTCCTTATGATCTGTTCTGTTGTGAATCAGCTCCCTACTTTTTTGAGGCGATAAAATTAAAATATCCTGAATATTGTCCTCCTGAACATAGAAAAACTGTGAAGCATGATGCTAGATAATTTATGAAAGATATCAAAGTAAAAGAAACCAAGCAGGATATCAATTCTCTTGATAAAAATAAAACTCTGCAACACTTTACCAAAGAGAAGAATGTAAAAGAAAAATCAAATCAATCACAACAAGATTCAGCTAATATTTCAGACCCTAGCAAAAAGGCAACGAATACAGTTGTAGGTAGAGAAAAGAAAACCGCTGCTGAAAGCGTATATATGGCCAAGCAGTATGCAAAGAAGATAAAAAGGAAACAAGCGGATATCAAGAATAAGAGGTTGATTGATGAGTCCTTTAAATCTGGTGCTGATATTAAAGAAAAACAAGCTGATATAAAAAATGGAAAAAGCAATGATTCTCATTTGATCAAGACAAAAGAAAAAGATGCTGCTGCGAATAGAACCACATCTAGGCTTAAATCTGATGCAAAGAAAACATCTTCAATTCGATCGGATAAGCAGCCGGATCGTAAAATAAAAATAAAGTCAGCAAAAGGGTCATCAAAACAAGTGAAATTCAGACCTGTAAACAAGAATGACTATCAATCGAAGATGCACTTTTTTCATATCCACAAGCATAAGCAGAAAGTGAAAAAAGCGCAGCAAAACAGCAGTAGAATAAAAAAAGGAATTGGTCATCTAGGCAACGGAATCAAGAACACCTTTAAGGTAGTCAAGGTTGCAGTAACTAGCGTGCAGAATATTCTGAGTATCGGTGGTACATTTATCTTGCTGGTTGTCTTGGCACTGTTTTTTGGTGTGTTCTCTGCTCTAGCTGATGACAGCAGTGTCAATAGTGCATTGCTGTCTGTCAGCCCAGAGGTTCTTGCATATTCCGATACTGTATCAAAATATGCAAAGAAATACGACATCGAGGATTATGTAGGAGTAATCAATGCTGTCATGATGCAGGAAAGTGGTGGTCAAGGTAGTGATCCTATGCAGTCAAGCGAATGTGAGTATAATACGAAGTATCCGAATGAACCAAATGGTATTACTGATTCAGAATATTCTATAGAAGTAGGTATTCATTATTTATCAGATACGATAAGACTTGCAAAAGTAAAAAATCCATCAGATATCAATCATCTTTCTCTTGCACTGCAGGCATATAATTTTGGCAAAGGCTACATTGATTGGGTGAATGTGAATTTTGGTAGTTATACACGAGCCAATGCCAAGGTGTATAGTGACCAGAAAAAAGCAGAACTCAAGACAGATGTTTATGGTGACCCACAATATGTGCCGCATGTTATGCAGTATTACCATATTGGTAATCATGATGTTGTACAGATTGCACAATCGCAGATTGGCAATATTGGCGGGCGTCCGTATTGGAGCTGGTATGGTTTCAACAGTCGTGTGGAATGGTGCGCCTGTTTTGTAAGTTGGGTTATGAATGAAGCAGGCTTAATCGAGGATGGTACTGTTCCTAAATTTGCCTACTGCCCAACAGGGATTCAATGGTTCAAGCAACATGATCAATGGCAAGGCAGACAATATACACCAGCATCGGGAGATGTCATCTTTTTTGACTGGCAAAATGATGGAATCAGTGACCATGTAGGCATCGTTGAAAAAGTAGAAAATGGCACTGTTTATACGATTGAAGGCAATAGTACAAATGATGAATGTAGGCAAAATAGTTATCGGGTTGGTAGTATTTATATTGCAGGTTATGGTATTACAAAATAAGGAATAGAGCGAGCTCTACTCCTTATTTTTTTTTGATTCATCCATTTCATTGAGACTATGTAATTCTCTAAGTATTTCGTTGCTCAAACTGTTGCTAAAATAATTAAGTTTCTGATAATCATCTTTCATAAAAATTATTGAAGCTGCCTCAACAAAGTGATTATAACATTCCGTTAAATCTTTAGATAAATTTTGTAACAAAGGTGCAACCTCAGTTAAAGCTACATTGTCATCAGTACCAGCCGCAAAACTTACAAACATCAAACACTTTACTAATTCTGAAAATTCATCAAGCATTTTTCCATACAAATATTCATAATCATTTTTCATATCATATCCTCCCGACTTAAAAATATCATTTTATTGCTATTTAGTCATTTGTGCAAATTATAGATTCACAGATTTGACATTTTAGAATAAGTGCTTTTTTCCTTTAAATTTATCTGATACGTTGACTAAAGTATAAACAAAGGTCAGCAAACGTACCGGCCTTTGTTTTTTTCTATTTCTTCTCTTTCTATATCCAATAAAGCTTTATCATTAAGGTCGTTTAATTAGAATGATACTGAAAAAGCTATAAATATAGACAACCATCTCCTCTGTTCACATTACAGTGCAAAAAATTGCACGATAGCTTTATGAATATAGACCATGATACTCTTATTTATTACGAATTTTCTATTAATAGTGGAGCATCCATTCTTTTGCATAACACCATTTTAATTAAATTCAGCTTTTCGTTAAATAATCTAATTATGCTTTGAAATTCACTTTATCGCTAATACTTAGACTCTTCTTGCGGGTTGGATGAAATTAAAAATACATTCTTCAGAGCAAGGATTTGATTGCTTTTGCTGAAACATAAAAAAAGCATTATGGTATCTTAAAAAGAATATTTAAATTGTGTGTGGGTGAAACAAGGCATGGAAAAATGTTGGGGACAGCTAAATCATTCAACGCTCATATATTTAAACTGAATTGGGGAATCCTACGACTGCTCACGATTAGCAGTCTTTTTTCATTTGTATTATAATAATCATAACGGAGTCAGAGAAAATAAAAAGAAGAGACGACCTTTGCACAGTCACCAATCTCTTCCTACTCTCTTGAGTAATTTTATGATACTATATTTCTCACAGAAATTCAAACATATTTCTCATCTTTCTGAATCTGCTGAAGTGAAAAGTTAAATTCCACTTTCAAAGTAGCTAAGTAGAAAAGAC
>NZ_JBKTEM010000014.1:0-60610 GCF_047239305.1 Beduini sp. | reverse complement strand
ATTCCTGTCGGCTTGATTTCCTTCGCTGTAACACGGATTATGCATCTTGCTTCCAATCCATTCGCTGTTTCTGCATACACATATGTATTCCCTATGGATTTTGCTGTTACCTTCCCATTTACATCTACACTAGCTATTTGGAGATTTCCTACTCTCCAGCTTACTTTTTTATTGCTAGCATCTTCCGGTGTTATTGTTGCTTTCAGCTGAACGCTTTTTCCCATTTCTACTCTAATATCAGTCTCATTTAATCTGATTCCTGTCGGCTTGATTTCCTTCGCTGTAACACGGATTATGCATCTTGCTTCCAATCCATTCGCTGTTTCTGCATACACATATGTATTCCCTATGGATTTTGCTGTTACCTTCCCATTTGCATCTACACTAGCTATTTGGGGATTTCCTACTCTCCAGCTTACTTTTTTATTGCTAGCGTCTTCCGGTGTTATTGTTGCTTTCAGCTGAACGCTTTTTCCCATTTCCACTCTTATATCCGTCTCATTTAATCTGATTCCTGTCGGCTTGATTTCCTTCGCTGTAACACGGATTATGCATCTTGCTTCCAATCCATTCGCTGTTTCTGCATACACATATGTATTCCCTATGGATTTTGCTGTTACCTTCCCATTTGTATCTACACTAGCTATTTGGGGATTTCCTACTCTCCAGTTAATTTGACTATATTCTCCTAATACATCTAATTGAATATTTTTTCCTAATTCAACGGTTACATCATTTTCACTTAATGAAAAATATTTGAAATTTTTTTCGGATCCTATACAATCTTCAGTCGATATTGCATTTAGAGAAATAGTTTGGCCAAATAGTAAACAACAAATCACTGCAAACAATACTACTTTTTCCATAATTTTCACTCCTTTTTAGTTTTTTTGGTAGAAACAATTTTATATATATATATTTTATCTTTATTTTTATTATATATAAATTTATCAACTTCTTTCAATCTCTTATCATATTTACTTTCAAGTAATATTTTTACAGAATTTAAGGTATCACCTGTACACGCATAATAAACATTTTTTCTATTTAATAATCCATCTATAGCATGCTCAAATCCATAATTTTTATTTCGCTGATAATAAATTGGAGAAGTTGCTAGCCAATTCCCTAGAGATTCAGTATTGACGATATGCGTTTGTTCCCTTAAAACTTGATCAGAAGATGCTATAAAATCTTTCGCATTATAGAAATAAAAGTTTTTTGGATTATTTACAGCATAGTTGTTTAAAGCATATAATTTTGATGCATTATTTGCAGAAACTTCTTCTTGATTAGCTAATCTATTTTGATTTGAAAAAATGAAACTAATAAAAATTATTAAAACCAATATAATTGATGAAACACGTAACAATAGTGAGTAAAAATTATTTGAATTTATCGAAATAGAGGGTAATCGATTATTTAAAACAGATAGATGCTTTGATTCTAAATAAATTAATATAGTAGAAGATATAAGGATTAATGTCTCAGTCAATCTTGGCATTATTCTTCCGAATATAATAAATACTATTACTCCGCATATTACATATCCAATTGTTCCATTTATTAATAGTTTACTAATTGAAGAAAAGCCTTTTATTTTAGTTTCAATATACCATGCAATTCCTAATACTAAAACAAAAAACATGACTTCAAATTTTACAATCGTATTGGTAAGCCCTTCAAAAGATTGAGTAATTCCTTTATATATTCTATCAAAAATATTGATTTTATAAATTCCTTTTCCATACTCTATAATCTTGTCATACGTTTGGGAATTTAATTTATCTGACACATCTAATGTTTTCGATATAAGTACTTTGTAATCTGCTTGAGTTAATCCTAAAGAATCATAAAATGATTTATATTCATCATATGGTTTTGGTATATAATTATAATCATATATTTCAGATCTTAATTCATTAAATTCATTATATTCTTTATAGTCTTTTCTATTTGTATGATACGCATTATCTATAAACACAACAGATAATCCAATTAATGCTATAATAAAAATTGGTACTAATTTTGATATTAATTTTTTGTTTTTAATACTTTTAATAGCTATAATATATACAATTAATGGAATAGTCATTAAAAATATTTTTTCACGATAGCTATATGAAAAAACACAAGATAAAGTGAAAACAAATCCATGAAACCTATAAAAATATACGTTGCTAATAATACTATTTTCATTAGCATAATTTTTAATTTCCCAACTATCAATTATATTTAAAAGTGAAATAATTGCACAAAATCCCCAAAAAGCTGAAACTATAGTGAATTGAACCTCTCGTAAATGTTTTTGTATAATAAATATAAAGAAAATAATATATAAAATTGATGTAAAAGTATATGCATATTTAGTTCTACACAAACTAATTAAAGTCCATAAAAAATACGTAGAAGTTATATACATTGAAAAAAGCATTGATACTCCATACCATGGAATATTATTTTTAAATGAATACAATGCACATAAAATTCTACTAATAAACGTTTTAATAAAAACAGTATTGATAGATGGAGTTCCTGTATAGCCCCCATTTACAATAAGTCGCATCCTATAATCATCATTAGTAGCGAAGTACATATCAAAGTAATTATATATAATTAAAAAAAGGATTAAATTAATCAATATACATGCTAAAATTATTATTACCCTTTTCTTATTTATCGGCTTATTAAACCATTTATTACTAAATTTTCCGTTGCGCTTGTTTTCTTCGCTATTTTGCATTTTTTTTATCTTATATAAAAATCTATCAATAAAGTGGTTGAATTTTTTTAAATTCCTATTACTTCCGTTCATTAATTTAAAAAGCACCTCCATTCGTGAATTTATTTACTTTTTATAATTTTTTTAACAACAAATTGTGGTTCATCTGTAATAACCATAAACATTCTTCCAATATATTCTCCTATAATTCCTAAAAAAGCTAAAATAATTGAAGCCAAAAAAAACATAGTATTTATTAATATATAAAAACTAAAGTCCAAATTGGTTTTTTTAAGAAATAAAAGAAAAAGAATAAAATATAAAATACATGATATTAATAAAAGTAAAGGTCCTATTATTAAAGTTAAACGAATTGGAAAATATGAATAATTTAAACAACTAGCCCATAACCGTATTAGTTTTTTTAATGTATAGTTGGAGCTACCGTATTTACGTGAAAAATGTTCAATTTCTACATTTGTTATATTTTTAGTTGTTCGTAAAAATAATCCTTGAAGATTTGTAAAACTACTCTTTCCTTTAATTATTTCATCTTTTACAAATTTTTTTGCAATCCAAAAACTAGATGCCTCTAATCCTTTAGGCTTTCCTATTAACTTTCTAACTGTAAAATCGTTAAATACTCTTCCAAAATTTCTAAAAGTGGATTGCTTCATTTTCTCATAACTTCCATATACAACATCGTAGCCTTCATTCACTTTCATTATTAATTTTCCAATTTGTGAGGGATGTGTTTGTAAATCATCATCTAAACTTATAATATAATCTCCACTTGCTTTAGACATTCCCGCCAACAATGCATTATGCTGCCCTGTATTTTTAGCCAAATCAATTCCAATCACATTTGTATTGGATTGTACTATAGAATTAATTACATCAACTGTTTGATCTTTTGAATGATCATTTACTAATATAATTTCTAGCTCTCCAAACTTATTTTCTTCAAAATAATTCTTTAGTAATTTTACAACTTCAAATATTGTTTTTTCTGAGTTATAACAAGGTATAATACACGTATAAATCATTTTTTTCCTTCCCTTCTATTTTCTTAACTACTAATATACTTTATGTTAAACTTATACATTAAGGTAAAGACTTTATTTTAAATTTACAATTTCGTAAATGTTAATTATTGTTCCATCATCTGCAATAATTTGCTCCACTAGTGAAGATTGTTTTTTATACTTGTTGTTTATTAGTCCTTCAATACTACTGTCAAAATCCCAACATTCTACATAATACACATTTTTACAATTTACTAACCCATCTATTGCACTAGTAAAGCCATATTTTTTATTTCTTTTATAATAATTTGGAGATTTTGAATTCCAATTTCCTAATGAATCCATATTTAAAACTTTTTCATTCTCTAAACTTGCACTAAATAATCGATCACTTGCTCCTATAAAATCAAGAGCATTATAGAAATAAAAATTTTGGGGGTGGTTCTTTGCATATCCTTGTAAAGCCTCTAATCGCATAGATAATGTTTTAATATTATTAATTTGCTCATATATGTTATCTCGCGCGATATAATAAGTTCCTGATAAATATAAAGCTCCAATCGCACTGCACATTATAGTTAATAATATTTTTTTTTTCTCCTTTGGAATTACAATCTTTAAATTAATCTTACATGAGGCAATATAAAATAGTATAGGCATTATTACTAAAATTATAGCTTCTATTATTCTGTCCATTATCCTACCTCTAAAAATCAATATAAAAACACCAAATAATATATATCCAATACTACCTAAAAAATAAAATATATCTTTTTCATTTTTATCTTTCATTATATTTATTCCTGCTAATGCAAATAAAAAGGCTACTAATGCTATCTGTGGAAAAATATTATCTGATATCAAGCATTTAAATGTATTAATCAATGATTGGCGAACTCTTAAGTATATAGTCTGTTCGTTAATGCTCTTACTATATTCAGCTACTTTATTATAATTTTCGGTATTTAGTGAATCGTCTACGTCTAATGTTCTCGTTTGAAGTGCATTAACTATATCAGCATTCATGCCAATAGAATCGTAAAATTCTTTATGTAATTCATAATCAGGTGCTGGATAATAGTCATAAATAAGAGATCTTGATTTTGTATAATTTTTAAATTCGATATAATCACTATTAGATAATGTGATTATATCAACTACTTGGACAGTTAAACACAAGAAAATTATACAAGCACTTAATTTAAAAACAAATTTCAATATTGATTTATCTATAAGTACGTTGACAATTAAAATAAACACCTCCATTACAAGTACCATAAAAAATATTTCATCTCTAATTCCAAAACAAAGTAAATTAAATACACAAAATAAAAATATCGTTCCATATTTTTTTTTAAAGTTATTGGCTTCTAATAAATTAATTAAACTGCATACAGCCCCTAAACCACAAAAAGCTGAAATAATAGTAAATTGAGGTAACATTATATGCTTATATAAAATGAAAATATAGAATAAAAAATATATAAAAAAATTTATTAATTTAATAATTACTTTTTTTTGTTTTATTAAAGTATATAATAAATACGTCGTAGGAAGATACATGCATAGTAATGTATAAAAATCATACCACTGTATAGTTTGATTTATTTCATATAAAAATTGCAATACATAACCTATAAAGGCTTTAATAAAAACTAATTGATAACTTGGATCTCCAGTATATGCGCCAGATGAAATCAATCTGAGTCTATAATCATCATTAGTTATATAATATGAAGTGCCTTTAGATAATGCATATAGAAATAAAATAGCATTGATTATTATAGCCAAAAAAATGGTGAAGTATTCTTTTTTATTTGATTTAATTTTGTTAGTAATATACATATAACTCTCCTATTTTTATTACAGATTAAATACAAAAATACCTAGTAAAATCAAAATAATTCCAAATATCTTATTTTTTGATAACTTCTCATGGAATATAACTACTCCAAAAAATAAAACAAATACATAGGTTAAAGAATTAATAATGGGTCCTAGTTTATATTCAATGTTTCTATATGCTATAATGTTTAAAAACATTGTAATAACCAATAAAGAATAACCAACGATTACTTGAATATTTAAAAATTCATTTAATATACTTGTATGCTTCTTTTTGGCACTATATTTCAAAAAACATTGGGATATTCCAGCTAATAATGCAGAAAAAACCATTAATGCTATAGACAAATTACGAATCATATGAAATCACCACCACTCCAATTATAATTACAATTATGCCTACCATATTCTGTATATTTATACTTTCTTTAAACAAAATTGAAGACCAGATAATTGACCAAAATAAAGTTAAGCCTTTATTCGCATATGCGATTGATAAATCGATTTTCTTAAGAGAAAATTGCCAAATAATTGCATATATACCTAAAGTTATGAACATAAATATAACGCAAGTAATAAATAAAAAAGAAAAGAATCCTTCTTCATTTATTATTGATGAACTTATTTTAGAAAAGACACTAACAATTGAATATATAAAAACAGCTAATTGTAGTAAAATTAATGTCTTAATCTTATTTACTTTCATTTTCTAACTCTTTTCTTATATCAATAACCGCTTCCTCAATTGTAAATTTAGGTTCAAATCCTAATATCGTATTTGCTTTCTCTGTTGACATTAAATAATTCTTTTTATCTTCTGGCAATTCTGGTTTCAAAATATAATTTCCTTCATTATTAAATACTCTATAAATTAATGATGCTAAATCTACTATAGAAATACTATCTTTTACACCAATATTAAATATTCCATCTACTTCTTTATCTTTACATGCTTTTAGGATTGCATTTATTACATCTTTCACATATATTAATTGTTTTTTTCCACAGCCCGTTCCATAGATTATTGAAGTTTTCTTTGTATATGCATTGTCTATTAACGTATTTATTAAATACCCTTTAACTTCACCTAATCCTAATACTTGTGCTAATCTTAAACTTTTAAATTTTGTGCCATATTTTTTATTCATAAACAAAATCAAGTTATCCACTGCTGCTTTAGCTTCACCATATAAATTAAGCGCGATGTTTTTTTCAGATTCTTTCCATGGGAGATTATTATCTGAATAAACAGATCTCGAGGACATAAAAACTGCATTTTTTAAACCTACTGATAAACAAGCTTCCATTACATTAGTCGCAATTTTAATATTTGCAGTATATTCATTAAATCCAAACTCTTTTAAAGGTCTAATCGCTGCTAAACAAACAACAGCATCTTTTTCAATAAATAGCTTGCATAAATCTTCTATGTTACTATCTGATTGAACAAAACTAACATGTTCATTATTTAAGTAACTATCTACATTTTTTGGCGGATATAAATCTATACAGGTTACTTCATGTCCTTCTTGAACGCATTCTTTTACAAGCATTCTGCCGATAAAGCCAGAGCTACCAACAATTGCTATCTTCATAGATATTCTCCAATTTCATATCCACATTTTTCCATATATCCATTCATTTTCTTTACCACTTCTCCATTTTTATAATACCATCTATGATAATCAGACCAAGATATATTAAAATTATCTCTTGATACATTACTTCCAGTTGGTTGACACATAAATTCAAGTACCACACTTTCTTTTTTTGGATTTATTTCAATTATACCTTGTTTATCTAATTCACCTAAAAGATGTTTAATAGACATATCCAATAAATTAACGTTACAATAATACTTAATTAGTTTCCACATATGACATCCATCTAAACGTGGTGTGACTTCTACTAATATAGGTTCGCTTCCATTTTTTATTTTAATTTGAAAATATGCAGGTCCATCATCAATTGATAATTTATTCAATACCCGTTCAACTAAATTTTCTATTTTTTTCTTTACTTCGCCTATTCCATATTTAGAAGGAATGACATGTTTATGAATTATTCCTCCAGGAAATTCATTCCATACGATACGATCAGAGATAATATTAAATATAATTTTTCCATTTACAGAAAAAGTATTAACTGATATTTCATCTCCATCAATGAATTCTTCTATTATTACTTTACCACTTTTTGAAAAAGATAGAGATGATGAAATTTTTTCTTTAAATTCTCTGTAGTTATTTATTTTATATACCCCTCTTTGTCCCTGAGAATCAACTGGTTTCATAATAAAAGGATATTCTAGCAAAATTGCATCATCTTGAGAAGAAATCACTTGAAAAGGTATATTACCTTCAAAATTCTCACCTAAATATTGTCTTAATACGTTTTTAGTATTACAAATACGTGCTGTTTCAGAACTAACGAAATGTTTTAGACCCAAATCCTCAGCTGCTTTAGAAACACTAGGCATCGCTAAATCAGATCCTACTGAGTAAACTATATCTATATTTTCTTTATTAATATACTGCTTTATTCCTTCTATATCTACAATATTTATTAAAGCAAATCTATCTAAATACTTTTCTCCATTATCTCCATGGCTATAGCTACATCCATGAACTTCATAACCTTTTTCTTTAAAATACTCTATAGCATCTATTTGAGCATTTCCAACCCCCAAAATTAATACTTTTTTCATTTTTTTCTCCTCTTTTCTATTAAATCACTTTTTTTATAGTTTCAACTACAAATTCTGCACCCTCAATAGTCATGTCTACGTACAGAGGTAATCTTAATATTCTCTTTCCTAAATCTTCAGTAACTGGCAACATTTCTGGTGTATATCCTAATTTTTGTCCATATGGTGAAGAATGCAAAGGTACATAACAAATATAACTTGAAATACCCTTTTCTTTTAAAGAATTGATTAGCTTTGTTCTTGTATCCTCATCTGGCAATACAATGCAGAACATATGCGCATTATGCTCGATACCTTCTGGCAATACTGGTCTTCTCAATAAGCCTTCCTTTTCTAAGCATTCTAGTCCGTTATAATATGTATTCCATACATTCATTCTTTTTTCTAGAATTTCATCATAGCGTTCCATTTGGGCTGACAAAATTGCTGCTAATAAATCACTTGGCAAAAAAGAAGAACCGATGTCATGCCATGTATATTTATCTACTAATCCGCGTAATACATTTCTTCGATTTGTACCTTTTTCACGGATGATTTCAGCACGCTCCATATATTTATCTTCATTAACAACAATTGCGCCACCTTCACCCATGACATAATTTTTGGTTTCGTGAAAACTAAAACATCCAAATTCGGTTAATGTTCCTGCATATCTACCTTTGTATGTAGATCCTACCGCCTGAGCAGCATCCTCAATCACGAAAAGACCATGGCGATTTGCTATTTCATTAATCTTATCCATCTCACATGGAAAACCTGCATAGTCAACAGCATAGATTGCTTTTGTTTTTGATGTTATTAGGTCCTCAATTAAATTTTCATCAATATTAAATGTATCTTCTCGAATATCACAAAATACAGGGTTTGCCCCTCTTAATAGAAATGCATTTACCGTAGAAGAAAAAGTAAAAGAAGGCGTAATTACTTCATCCCCTGGTTCTAAATCAATTAAAATAGAAGCCATCTCTAATGCAGTAGTCCCTGAAGTTGTCAACAGCATATTATCAATATGAAATCTCTTTTTAAAATGTTCATATACTTCTGTTGTATACTTTCCATCTCCTGATAATATGCTATTTCCGTTCAAGCAATCAACTACTTTATTAATTTCTAATTCCGTAATTGATGGTTTATTAAATTTTATCATTTCCTATCCCTCCTGAAATATCTCTAACCTTTTGAACTAATTGAGCTTGTAAAAGTATTTCATTATAGATTTTTTCTCTTACAGCAGTGTCATTTATAGCATTATAAAATTGACATATGGACTTTTTAAAATGAGAGTCACAGCTTAATTCAATAGTTTTAACTTCTCCACTTTGAATTATTTTCAAACTTGGTTTCAAATTGTCGGGGGCTGTAAAAATACGATCCGTTTGCATAATTCCTCTACTTCCCCATATGGATAGCATACATTGGTATTCACAGTCCATTCCATATTCTCCAATAAATACCTCATTTTTACTATTTCTAAACATATAACTTCCATATAGATCTATATCAAAATCCTCATAAGAATTCATGACACATGACTCCAATGTAATATCTTCTCCGAGTAACTTTGTTGCAAGTTTTATTACATATCCTCCAGCATCCAATAAAGCGCCTCCCCCTAATTCTTTATTGTATCTAAAATCATTTTTATCCCTTCTAGGAAAACCAAATCTAGCATGATATGAATGCACTTTACCAATTTTTCCATTTTCAATTTCTTTCTTTATTTCTGAAATTTGTGAATGATATTGGAACATATAATTTTCGTGCAATACAAGTTTTCTTTCTTCTGCTAATTTGACCAAGTTTAAACTATCTTGATAATTCGTCGTTGAAGGTTTTTCAACAAATACATGCTTATCATTTTCTAATGCTTTCTTTGCCCATTTATAGTGTAATGCAGGAGGCAGTGGTAGATAGATTGCATCAACTTCATTTGACATAATTAAGGAAGAATAACTCTCGAAGATCTTCCCGCCATAGGTATCTACAAAAGTCTTTCCTTTTTTCCATTCATTTTCAATTACAGTGTCTGCAACATCTCCATCCCACTCTTCTTTTGATGCAATTGCAACACCTACATATGTGAAATTCTCTTCTTTTTCTAATGAAGGTAAAAATCTACGAAATGCGATTTCTGATGGACATATAATTCCAATTCTAATTTTTTTCATTTTACACCTCTAATAATGATATTAAATTTCTAAGTTGTATGTTTAAACAATTATTAACCTGAACTAATTGATTTAAAGTTCTATAGCTTACCCAGAAATAACCTTCCTCTTCTACAGCATGTATCTCATTTTTATTTATTTCTATAATAACGTTTCGGTTTTGCTCATGATAAAATCTACCTCCTTCTTCTGAAAGTAGTACATCATGTATAATATTTACATTATGATTCATTTTATTCATAAATAAATCTACTATCTGATCCTGATTATTCTGTATTTTCGATGGCTCTAATTGAACAGTTGGTCCTAATTCCAAAGAATCAAAGCAGCCGATTTCTTTCTTTATCCTTACTAAAAATTTCTTTACACCATCATCATTACAAATAAATAGTCCAAATAAAGCAATCCCTGTTGCCTCAAATAATGGCTGGCACCATCTCGTTACTTCTCTTCCCTCAATCATAATGTCACAAAATATGACTTTAAAATCATGTTCATGAACACATTTCATTTCCTTCTCTATATGTTTCCACGTAGAAAGTTGATCTAGAGAAACCAATGCATCTTCTTCATCATCAAACATTTTTGAATTGTTTATTTGTTGATATATTCTAGGAATCATATACTCATCATGCATTGTAAAAATCGATTTAAATAAACTTTTATCATTTGCTTTTGCTTCCATTGCCTTTAATTCATTAGTTGAAAAACTGTGATTATAATATGGAATACAAGACAATACGGTTCGTGTATCCATATTCACAATATTGTCTTTTTTCATTAAACGCTTTATTTGTCCTAATGTCATCCATTTAAAATTTGGTTTTAACAAAACCTCATCCTGTACTTTTATGATAATATTTCGATTTCGTTTCTTATAAAAACGTGAAGATTGCTCTGATTGAATTTGATCTACGATGATTTCGTGATCAACCGCATTTAGGAAATATTCCAAATAATTCGGTTTTCTACCACCATGTTTTTGAGTAAAATTACTTTTTGTTGCTTGAATTGTAGGCGACAATTGTATTTTATTAATATTCCCAGGTTCAATTTTTGCCTGCATCAAAAAATTCAATACACCATCGATTTCCTTACAAATAATTCCTAAATAACCTATTTCGTTTTGTAAAATAACGGGTTGTTCTAATATGACATCATTTTCTCTTTTTCTTTGGAATCCTTTTACCGTGAAAAATGATAAATTCTGATTTCTAATTTGTCCTTCTTTTTCGTCATAGTACCATGGACTACACTCGTTCAAAGATATTTTTTCTATCTGAACCTCAAGATCGTTATTTCGTTGCTCAATCCACTCATCTATTTCATCATTTCCAGTAATATTTCCTGTTTTATTTAGCCAAGATTCGTAGAGAAGGATAATTGTATTTTTCACACGATTACCCCCTTACTACGCTTACTTCATTGACATCTTCTTCTGCAAGTCTCAATAAATATTTTCCATAATCCGTTTTCGCAAATTTCTCTGCCAATTTTAACAATTGAACTTTATCGATAAATCCTTTTATGTATGCAATTTCTTCTATGCAGGAAACATATAAACCACTTCTTTTCTGAACTGCTCCAACATACTCAGATGCTTCAAGTAAGGCGTTGGGATTTCCCGTATCTAACCATGCAAAGCCTCTTCCAAGAACTTTGATATTTAGCTTTCCACGACGTAAATATTCATTATTTACAGAAGTAATCTCCAGCTCTCCTCTAGCAGAAGGTTTAATTGTTTTCGCAATTTCTACAACATCATTGTCATAAAAATACAAGCCAGGAACTGCATAATGAGATTTAGGCTTTTCAGGTTTTTCTTCCAGTGTCAACACTTTATAATCCTTATCAAAAGTGACTACACCATATTCTTTAGGATTATCTACATAGTACCCAAAAATTGTTGCACCTTTTTTGGATAAAGCTTCATTTAAAGTTGTCGTAAAATGACGACCGTAAAAAATATTATCTCCTAAAATCAATGCAACACGATCATTTCCTATGAAATTTTCACCAATTATAAATGCTTCAGCTAGTCCTTTTGGTTGTTCTTGTATAGCATATTCGATACTTAATCCCAACTGACTTCCATCCCTCAATAATTCTTCAAACGCAACTACATCTCGCGGTGTAGAAATAATTAGAATCTCTTTAATTCCAGCAAGCATTAATGTAGATAATGGATAGTAAATCATCGGTTTATCATATACAGGCAGTATCTGTTTTGATACGACTTGTGTTAATGGATAAAGTCTAGTTCCCGATCCTCCGGCTAAAATAATCCCCTTCATGTTACACTCTCCCTTTTTCTTTATACATTTTATTAAAATAATTTTGATACTCTCCAGAAAGAATATTTTGCCACCACTCTTTATAATCCAAATACCATTGAATTGTTTGTTGTATACCAGTGTCAAAATTATATTTTGGTTTCCATCCTAGTTCTGTTTCTAACTTATATGGATCAATTGCATATCTTAAATCATGTCCTTTTCTATCTTCAACATACTTTATTAAAGACTCCGGCTTATTCAATGCTTTCAAAATTGTTTTAACTACTTCTAGATTTGTTCGCTCATTATGTCCACCGACATTGTAAACTTCACCTGCTTCTCCTTTTCTTATAATTAAATCAATTGCCACACAATGATCATATACATGTAACCAATCTCTTACATTTTCTCCAGTACCATATACAGGAAGCGATTCCTCAGCTAAAGCTCTAGAAATCATTAATGGAATTAATTTTTCTGGAAAATGATATGGTCCATAATTATTGGAACATCTACTAATGGTCACTGGTAAACCATATGTTCTATGGTAAGCTAAAACAAACAAATCCGCCGCTGCTTTTGATGAACTATATGGACTTGATGTATGCAAAGGAGTTTCCTCCGTAAAAAATAAATCTGGTTTATCTAATGGCAAATCTCCATATACTTCATCCGTTGAAACCTGATGATAACGTTGAATCCCATATTTATTACATGCGTCTAATAAAGTCGTAGTTCCCATTACATTCGTTCTAACAAAACTTTCTGGATCCTCTATACTTCTATCAACATGCGATTCTGCCGCAAAATTTACAACCACATCAAATTTCTCTTTTTCAAATAAATCAAAAACAAAAGCTCTATCGGCTATATCACCCTTATAGAATTTATAATTTGTTTTATCCTCAACAGGTTTACATGTTTCTAAATTACCCGCATATGTAAGTAAATCAAGATTTACTATCACATCGTCCGGATATTTATCCACCATATAGTGAATAAAATTCCCGCCAATAAAGCCTGCGCCGCCAGTTACCAAAATTTTCATTTTCATTCTCCTACCTTATTTTCCAAATATAATATGACCCTATTTTTTTATACAAAGTCATTTCCACATTTACTTTATAATGTTCTTGTATAAAAGTCAAGATTTCATTTATCGGTCTGTTCTCTATAAAATAAACATTTTCCTTTAATAAATGTTCCATAGGGTTATTTATACTATGTTTTTCCAATTGCTTCATCCAATCCGGATGGAATGTATCAATTCCCGCAAAAAAAGCAGCATTCTTAAATTCTGACTTTTGAATCCCTTTCCATGGATTGTAATTCAAATATAACGTTTGAATATTGGAATAAAAACCTAAATAATAAAAATTATTTGGATTCTGCTTAATTTCGTTTATAACACTCATATCCTTTTCTTTTTCAAAAGAAGCATTATATTTTGCTAAATCATTATTCCATGAAATAAACAATGCATCATAACTACTTTTTCCATAACTTGGTATATACACTGGTATTCTACATACACTTAGAACGATCAAAACTGCGATTAGAAATTTATCGCTAAATTTTTCGATTCGACTTTCAGATATTTGAATGCTAAAGAGCAAAAATGCTGTGGCTGCTAAAAAGATAGAGTACTCAACACGATAGTTTAGTCTTCCTAGATACATGTTTAAAAACAATAAACAGAAAGCAAAGAAATTCACAGCCAAGACTTGAAAGATTCCATTTCTTATTGCAAAAATTCCAATCAATGAAATGAGGATTAGTGCCCAAACACTTACGTAATATTTATACTGGCGATTTATTAAATTGACAATCGTTCCTTTTATACTCGTATATTGGCTATCTCGATAGGCATTTAAAATAGTGCTAACCGTTTTTAATTTATCTAAATCGTAATATTCTATATCTCCGAAATTCCAATGAACTAATGTATAAAAATCATTTTCACTAATTCCATTTTTTTCAAATTCTAATCGGTTATCTTCATATGAGTAGTAAGAATAATCTACAATATCAGATCGATATGCACTATATGTTTTATATGCTTTAAACGCAGGATATCGTTGAACAAATCCTATACTGAAAAGACTTAATCCAATTAAAATAAGAAAACATGGGAATATTACTTTCCCTGCTTTTTTAACCAAATTCACGAAATCTATGTATTTGAGCCTCTTCTTTATTCCATAAAATAAGACTGGTAGTCCAGAAAAAAATAAAACAATATAGATGCATTTATTTCTTATCATATAGCCAACACAAAAAAGGAAAATCCCCAAAGCGACTTCTTTTTTATTTATCGTTTTGCTATCTAAAATATTGCTTAAAATAAGAATGCATCCTGCACATAGAGAGATCGTCGCAGTTTTTGTGAATTGCACCAATAAGTATAGATCATTGGAAAAAAACAAAAGAAATATCATAAAAAGCAATATGCTTAGATTATCTTTTTTATATTTCAAAAACGTATACGATATAATGCATAATGAAGTAAATATTACCGCAATTTGAAAAATAAAATACCAGTTGATTGTTGCGATAAATGTATATAACATAGAGAGAACAATCCCAATCATAGGATGCATAAACATAATAAATGAGGAAGGTGAGCCTGTATAAGCTCCAGAAACCACCATTTCCATGATAAAGTCATCAGAAACCTCATACTTCATACATCCTGAGAAAGCAAATAATATTAGGAGAACTAAGTTTATACAAAAAATCCCTTTTTTAGAAATTAAAAACTCTTTCATCACAAAGTTCACCTCCTAGTTTTTAAAGCTGAATAACCTTTATATATATAGTCAACCACAAACTCTTCTTTCAATAGAATCAAGCAAATAACATAACTTCCAAAAAACAAAATTGCATATACAAATAAACTGAAGAAGACTGTGAAATCGGTAAACAGATTGATGAAAAGTACAAGTATTGAAGCAAATAAACATGAAATAATTATTTTAAAAATTTTGAATCCACACTTAACTTCATGTAATTGTTTTGAAGTATACATAATTTGTACAGCCAAAACAGAAAATTCAGCAATCAGTGTGCCTAAAGATGCACCAGCGGCTCCTAATCTAGGAATATATATATAATTGACAATTAAGTCAAGGATAGCACCAAATGTAACAGAGTATACAACAAATTTTTCTTTCCCTAAAGGTGTTAATATTTGGATACCTGTGATGTTAGATAATCCTATTAAAAGAATAGTAGGAGTAATTATTTGCATTGCCAGCGTTGCGCCTATAAAATCTCTTCCAGATAAAACAATCAGTGTTTCTTTTGCAAATAAAATAAAGAAAATAGTTAGTGGTAATGCTATTATAAAAACAAATCTAATACTCTTAGAAATTAAGGTTTGAAACTGTATCTTATCATTTTTTTGAATACAATAAGATAATCTAGGTAATAAAACCGTTCCTAAAGATGTGACTAAACTTAGCAATATTGTCTTAATTTTTATTGCAGCATTATAGTACCCGACCTCTATATCAGATTGCATAAAACCAAGCATGACAGTATCGAGATTTGTATAGACTGTAATTGCAACAGATTGAGCAAAGAAAACCAAAATCGGTCTTATATGCACTAGAAAACTATAACTTTCAACTTTTTTAAAATTAATTAACTTGCGTAATCTAATAAAATTTAATATGTTAGATCCTGCATTTGCAAAAATCGCAATTCCACCATAAATAATATAATCACTTTTTTGATGGATAAAGAAAAACATTAGTATTATGGATATAATTTTAAAAAATATAGAGCGGTAAGTTATATAGCTATATTGCTCTAGTGCTTGATATAACCAATTAACTCCAAAAACATTTAAAAGAATAGATAAAGAATTTATTAGCATTAAGGTCTTCTCTTTATATAATTCTGGCACTATAAAGACACTAATAAAATAAAACATTAATGCTAAACTAGTCGCACTCATATGAATTATAAGAAGCTCTTGTACTGTTTTATTTAGTTTATCTTTATCATCGCGTATTCTTGCGCATGCACGTATGCCATAAGTTGGAATCCCTAAGGCAGCAATCATAGAAAAGTAACTCGCAATAGATGCTGCAAATGCTACTTTTCCAGTTCCCTCAGCTAATAGAATTCTAGAAACATAGGGAAATGTTACAATAGGAAATATAAAATTTGCCGCAGTCAAAATGAAATTCATTATAAAATTCTTTTTGACAGTTTGTATTTTATTCATTAAACTCTTTTCCTACCATCTCTAAGGCTTCACTTATGATATGATGCATATCATAATACTTGTACATTCCCAATCTTCCGCCAAAAATAACTTTATTTTCTTTATCTGCAAGTGCTTTATATTTTTCATACAGACAATTATTTTTTTCATCATTCATCGGGTAATATGGTTCATCACCTTTTTTCCAAGTTGCTGGATACTCTCTTGTTATTACCGTTTTTTCTTGCTTCCCATATTCAAAATGCTTGTGTTCTATAATTCTAGAATATGGTATTTCATATTCATTATAATTTACCACAGCATTACCTTGATAATTCTCGCTTTCTAATATTTCTGTTTCAAATCTAAGACTACGATATTCTAATTCGCCAAAGCAATAATCATAGTATTGATCAATCATGCCAGTGAAAACGATTTTATTAGCAATCGTTTCTAGTTCTTTTCTTTTAGAAAAATAATCACAATTCAATCGTATATCAATTCCTTCAAGCATTTTTTCAATAATCGGTGTATATCCGCCAATCGGTATGCCTTGATACAAATCATTAAAATAATTATTATCGTATGTAAATCTCACGGGTAATCTTTTAATAATGAAAGAAGGAAGCTCATCACATCTTCTTCCCCATTGTTTTTGTGTATATCCTTTTACTAATTTTTCGTATATGTCTCTTCCTACTAATGATATAGCCTGCTCCTCTAGATTTTTAGGCTCTATAATACCTGATTCTTTGATTTGCTGTTCGATTTTTTTCTTCGCTTGCTCTGGGGTAATTACTCCCCAAAGCTTATTAAACGTATTCATATTAAAAGGCATATTGTAAATTTCATCTCTATACCTTGCAATAGGAGAGTTGGTATATCTATTAAAAGTAGCAAATTGCTGAATATATTTCCAGACCTCGTGATTAGATGTATGGAATATATGCGCCCCATATTCATGAACATTAATACCTTCCACTTCTTTAGTGTAAATATTTCCGCCGATATGAGGTCTTTTGTCAATTACAAGACAATTTTTTCCCCTTTTTTTTGCTTCATATGCAAAAATAGAACCAAATAGACCTGCACCTACTATCAAATAATCATACATTCAATTCACTCACTTTCCATCGAACTTTTCTCCAGGTTCAACCTGTTTTCCTAATAAATTATGCCTAGCATCATGATATGCTTTTTTGGTATATCTAATTCTAGGCAAAGACCATTTTGAAATTGCTCTTAAATATGAAAACAAACAAAAATACATTGGGCGTAATCGTTTAAAAATGAAATTCTTCCCATATTTCATATCAAATACAAATGAATTCCTCAACATATAGTATTGTTTCCAATAAATTGGTTCACTTATATTGGGCAATGGTAGTTGCCTATTTAATTTTGCATTAACCATAAAATATATCTTTGTTATCTTTGTACAGCGGTATGCGTAGTCACTATCATCAAAGAGTAAAAAATATTTATCATCTGGTAGACCAATTTCCGACAAAATTTCAGAATTAAACAATGGTCCTTCAAACGCAAAATCCACAACTTCTATTTTTTCTTTTCCGGTAAAATCTGAAATAACTTGTTTATCTTCTACACGTTTAAAGAAATTGTCAAAATTCATTTTTATAACAGCATTATCTTTAAAATTTTCACAAGTTCTGTTTGGGATGCACACTTTATGATTTTCATCCATTCCCTCAAGCAAAATTTCTAAACAATTTACTTCTGGTAATACATCATCATCCATTACCCAATAATAGTCATAGTCATACTTTAATCCTATTTCAAAGGCTTTTTTAAATCCGCCTGCCCCTCCTTCATTTTTTTCATTTAAATAATAATAAAATTTGATATTATTTAAATTAGTGATTTGTACCTCATTAATCTTTTCATGTAAGTTTAAGCCTAAAGCATTTAAATGACATAAAGTCCCATCAGTTGAATGATTATCAACGACTACAATCCCTGATATTTGATGGGTTTGATTACTTAATGCATTTAAAACTTTTTCTAAACATTTTTTACGATTATATGTACATAATAATACACAGACTTTTTTATTCATTTATTCGCCTTCCCTTTCTTTTTTGAACTATCCTAAATATGTAGGAGCCTACTACAATTTTTAAGACAGAAATTTTTAGTTTTTTAGATAATACACTTAGCTTTATATTTTCTACTAAAACATGATATGCTCCTGCATAATACATCCTTTTAAGTTCTGATCTAGCTTCATACTGCATAAGTTCTATTGTATATAGTAAAAAACCTTTCGGCGATTTAGCCAAATGATTATAGATATTTCTAGTTAAGCCTGAATCCAAATACTCACATCGATAAATGGGTTCATTAAACCATCTTATTTTATATCCGTCTCTTGCTATTTCATTCCATAAGACACATTCACTTAGAAATTTTTCACCACTAAATTCCGGAAATCTATACTTCTTTATTACATCTGTATAAAAAACCTCAGCTTTATCTCCTTTTATATTCTTTTCTCTTCTTTCTATCGAAGAACAGTCTAAATATTCTCCTTCAAACGATTCTCCTACATCTCCACTAAATTCATAAGATTTCAAGCCTCCAATACCTGCAAACTTTTCTTGTTCACTTTTTAGAGTAGTAAACCAAAAGATAATTCTTTCTATTGAATTTTCTGGTAAAGTATCATCTGAATCAACTATAAAGAAAAATTCTCCTGTCGCATTTTCTATTCCCATATTAACTGCATGATGTTTTCCTCTATTTGTTGATTTTATATAATTAATTCCAAATGGACTCTTTTCTTTCAGCTTATGAACTATATCTTCTGTATCATCTGTTGATCCGTCATCTACTATAATCCATTCCATCATCGTTAAATCAACTGTTTGCTTTGTTAAAGTCTCATATAATTTAGGCAAGAAACTAGAACGATTATACGTAGGTGTCATAATTGTTATTTTAATATCACTCATATTCATTACCTTTTTCAAATAAACAGTCAAACTCATATAAACGTGCTTGTAAATCAAAAAAAGGACTTCTTTCTACTGCTTTTTCTCTCAATTCATTTAATTTATCCTTATCCATAAGTAATTGCTTTAAACCTTCATATAGTCCATTCTCATTATTCTCTACAATTAGACCGAATTCACTGTCTCCTAAAATATCTTTCATTCCTGCACAATCTGTCGTAAGTACAGGTGTACCTAAAAAAATAGCTTCAGAAACCACTGTGCTAAATCCTTCAGTTAATGAAGAACATACAAATAAATCTGCTTTTTTTAATAATGGATATGGATTATCAATAAATCCAGTTAATTCAACACAATCATTTAGTTTATTATCATCAATAAATTTTTGATAAGTATCCTTCAAGAGTCCGGTTCCTACAATTTTTAATTTAAATGTCAATTTATCTTCTTTTAATCTAACACAACACTTTAAAAGTCGATCATATCCTTTTTGTGGACTAAGTCTTCCCACAGTAATAAGATTTAATGGATTCTGCCTCTTATATTCTGTAACATTTTTTATAGAATTTAGTATCTTATTAGTATCTAGCACATTTAGTTGAACTTGCACTTTTTCTTCATCCACATCGTATATTTTTAAAAAAGAAGTTTTCACATCAGATGAAACGCATAATATCTTATTGTAAAAATTATAACATTCTTTCGCTTCTTCTTTACTTCTATAGTATTTATTGCTATCAGGCAGATTTATTAAATCAACATGAACCCATGCATATTTGGGAGTCCTTGACTTAGAACCGGCAATTATCTTAGTTACTGGTCCTTCTAAAAATGCTATTTCATAATCATATTCTCCCTGAACATATTTCTTGTATAATTTTTCTTTTTTTGAAAATTTAATATATCTTAAAAAAAGAAAGCGAATATAATTTCTCAATCGCTCTGGATACGCTTCTAAATCAAAAGCAAAAAAATATGTTGCATATTTTTTTATTTCTTCTATATATATTCCCTCATTTAACAAAGAAAAAACATACACATCATATTTCGTTTTATCCATTGCTTTCACTGTATCAAGAAGTATTTTCTCTGCACCACCACCAATTAAATTAGTTATGCTAAATAATATTTTCTTTTTCATTAAAAGCCTCCCCTAAAATATCCAATACCAGCCATATGCTATGATATTTGCATATGTCGCTAATATAGAAGCAATTGACAAAAATAACATAATTATAGATAAAATATGTGTTAGTTTAATTTTAAATTTCTTAAATTCAAAATAATTATTAATCTTTTTTTCTGATAATAAAATAAATAAAGGTTCTATCATAAACAAAGGCACCAAGTACATAAATCTTCTAATCAGATCAAATTGATAGAACGTTGATAACGCTAATATTGTATATAGAATTAAATACTTAATTGTATTAGACTCCTGTTTATACATTAGTATAATTATAAAAGAAGCAAAGAGAGCAAGAAGCATAAATAAAATCATATAATTCGCATTATATGGCTGTATAGTTCCATTTAAATATGGTAGTATCTTAAGATACACAAATGAGTCTTTCGGACATAAACTTAAAAAAAACTTTAAAATAGGATAATGAAAAAAAATACCTACTAATAAAGCGAACTGAATTTTTCTATTTTTTATCCAATCTACTAATAAAGGAATTACAAGAACCAATGATACCGGATGAATAAGCGATAATAATAAAACTACAATCAAGAAGTGATGAACTCGTATTCTCTCTGTTCTTAATGCATAACAATAATATGCACCAGTGATAAAACAAAAATAATTTCTTATTGCTAAGATATAAGTTTTATAAAAAGACATGCAAAATATAAATAACAACATACCTATCAATATATTTTTGTTTCGTATTTTTAAATCATCATAAATCATTAGTATTAGCTTAAATAAATAGAAATATCCGACAAATGTAAAAATCGCTTGGTATAAGCCTAATATATTCGTTTGTGCAATTATATACATTATTAAGTTATTCAAATATACCAATGAATATCCTGAATGAAATATTACCATAATAGAATGATTTTGATAACTTCGCATGACATCAAAATGTCTCTGTAAGTCATCCGATGTATTAGGCAATGTATAGAAAGCAATTAAAGCTAAGCCAACTGAAATCAATACAATGGATAAAATATCACATTTTTTTTGTTCTTGCCTAATAAAATAGCATCCACTACCTATACATAAAACCGGTAATATAATGCAAACTCCAAAAAGAATATTAGACATCTATAACTCTCCTTTTATGTAATTTTTTATAAACCTTTTTTGGAATCATTCCAATAATTAATGGTTTCAGTGCATAAATAAATAAGTACTTTGTCATTCCTGTACGCTTCATCCAATAAAATTTTAGTTTCGCCTCTTGAATTCTATATACATATTTTCTTTTTTTTATTCCACTTTCATCTTCTCTATATTCTAAAAGATAATCACCAATAATCTCCAATACCATTCTTTCTTCTTTCATTTTACACCATAAATCATAATCTTCAGCACGACATGTTAATTCAGTTACTGTATATTTATTCACATTAAGTATCGCTTCTTTTCTCATCATCACAGAAGGATGAATAAGGGAAGTTTGCTTAACCGCTTCTTTTAATGAAATACTTTTCATATGAGGAAATTCAGTCTTTGAATACCTATTTGATGAGTTATCTATATAGTATACATTAGTACCAATCACACTAGTTTCTGGATGCTCATTTAAATACTCTACTTGAATAGAAAATCTATCTGATAAAGCCCTATCATCACTATCCATTCTTGCAATATAATCACCTTTAGATATATCTATGCACCTATTAAGTGAGGCTGCTAGCCCCATGTTTTTTTTATTATTTATAATTGTTATTCTATTATCAATTTTTTTATATTTCTCTAATATCTTAGTGCTTTGATCCGCAGAACAATCATTACATATAATAAATTCAAAATTCTTATAGGTTTGACAAAGAATAGATTCTATTGCTTCTTTTAAAAATCTCTGATCATTATACACACCCATAATTACAGAAATCAAAGGTTCTTTATTCATTTCTCTCATAAATTTCCCTCATTTTCAAATTCACTTTCTTTATAGAATAATTTGAAACTTTATTATAATTAAAAGCAGCCATTGATCTAGAAAGGTCTAACTCTAATATTTTATTTATATAAATATTAAAGCTTTCGTTTTCTAAATCCACACAGTATCCACCTTTCTCATTCTCAATTAAATCTTCATTTCCTCTAATTTTGGAAACGACACAAGGTAATCCACATGCCATTGCCTCCATTAAAGCTACTGACAGTCCTTCCCTTTTTGAAGGAAATACAAAAATATCGCATGACTTCATTATCTTAATTACATCTTTTCTATATCCAAGAAAATGTAATCTGTCTGATACATGTAATTTCTTGGCTAATCGCTCATGTTGCTCTTTCAACTGACCATCACCGCACATTAGATAATGCACATTATTGGGTAACTCTGGTAATATTTCTATTACAATCTTGTGATTTTTATTAGCATTAAGCTCTCCAACTGAAAGTATTAAGATTGCATCCTTTGGAATATTCAACTCTTCACATAATTGTATCTTATTTTCTTTAATTAAATTAATTTTATCTATATCAATTCCAACACCTGGTACATATTCAACAGTACCGCTTTTCTTTAATTTAAATTTCTTTGCAGCAATATAGTCTTCTTTGTTAATTGTAATCAGTACATTTGTATATTTTGCGCCAATTTTTTCAATGTTTCTAAAAATAAAATTTTTAACTGAAGCATTCCCTTTAAAAAAGTGAAAACCATGTGCTGTGTAAATCATTTTGCAAGTTCCGTATATATTACTTTTTTTATAAGCTAAACGTGTTATAAAGCTTGAGATAGGTGTATGTGTATGAACTAGAGAATAATTCTTATCATTTAATAACTGCTTTATTTGTTTATAAGAATTTATTATGTTTTTTATATTTTTAGGACTTCTCGAAAAACTAATATTAATTTTTTTAATCTTTAATTCCTTTAATTCACTTTCGAATTTTTTTATTCTTTCTCTATTCCAAACTGAATAATCATCAAAATTGCAGGCAACATCTACTGTGTATCCTAGTTCTTGTAGTAATTTGATATTATCCATGTTAAACTGTCCAATCATCGATGGAACAGTCGCAGTCATTAATACTCTTTTCATACTTGCCTCCATTCTCTCGCAATGCGCGAGCACAAATTTTTATGAAACACCAGCACCATTACAATGCGTTATAATATAGTTAGAGAAGAAGTATACTACAGAGCACGTAGAGGTGAGTGATGTTTTCTGTTTTTTAGTCTAACTCGTATTCTTATCTGTGCAGTCATCTGTCCATGCACAAACTTTTGTTCCCTTCGAGGACGTACACTTACCAATGAAGTAATCTTGTTATTTGACTCGATATACTTGAGAGCACAGATGGCAGTCAATGCTTTTTCTTTCAAAGGAGGCGGTTTTCATGCGTAGCGTGATGCACCCCATTGCTTGTGGTATTGATGTCCACAAAAAGAAATTAGCTTGCACAATCATCATCGCAGAAAGTATGCAGGTGGAACCTGTTTACCATCACCGCAAATTCTCTACTCACAATTATGACCTTGTGAAACTCGTTGACTGGCTTGATCATTATGACTGCCACTGTGTCTGTATGGAATCCACTGGCAAGTATTGGATTCCTGTATTTAACTACCTTGAAGATCGTGATTTTAATATCGTTATCACTCATCCAAAGTATGTTAAATCACCGAAAGGTAAAAAAACTGATTTCTTAGATTCTATTCACATCGCAGAATTATTTCAAATGGGCGAAGTACAACCCTCTTACATACCCAATAAAGAGTTTCGTCAACTTCGTGATCTATCCCGTTATCGGTATAAAATCACAAACTTTATATCTTCAGAAAAAAATCGTGTTCAGAATTGTCAAACTGTTTCTAATATTTCTTTGGCGTCCGTTGTTTCTGATCCTTTTGGTGTCAGTGCTTCTGCCGTGTTTTCTGAGCTTCTCACTTCCAGTGATGTCGATGAAGTCCATATCAGATCCCTTCTTCGCGGTTCCTTGAAAAAGAAAAGTGAGGAAATCCTCAACTCCATCAGAGGTTTTCACCTTGATGATGATCAGTCATACAAATCACTACTTTCACTCGGGCACATGCAGTTTCTTGAAGATATGAAGTCTGCACTTTCTAGTGAAATAGATAAAAGAACTTCTAAATACCATGTGTACATTGATCTTGCAACACAATTGCCTGGTATTGGACACCTTTCTGCGACAACGCTAGTTTCAGAAACTGGTGTTGATATGAGCGTTTTTTCCGACGCAGAACATTTTACTTCTTGGATTGGTCTTACCCCGACAAATAATGCGAGTGCCGATAAAAAGAAATCTGTCCGTATCTCTCATGCAGGAACATACTTAAAGCCGATGCTTATCCAATGTGCACTTGCCGCACTCAAAGATAAGAAATGTCCTTACTTCAAAATCAAATATGATAAAATCAAAAAGCGCAGGGGTCATAAACGTGCGATCATAGCCATTGCCAGAATGATGGCAGTCTGCCTTTATCATATGTTCAAAGACTTGAAGGATTTCCATCCATCCGATTATGAGGAACTGATGAACCCTATTCCACCTAAGCCTCGTAAGCAAGATATTCAAGATGCTTTAGAGCTTTTACAATCTGTAGGAGAATATAAAATTACTCCTATTTTAGTCGCAAGCTAATAATTCCGTCATCTCTAAGCTAAACATAGTTCACTTTGTGTTCTTTTTAAGTTGCCCTTTTCTTATTTTATTGTTTCACACTTTCTCCTATCTTACTTCATTTGTTTTGCTGGAACTCCTATATAAGTGCCATTTTCAACTATGTCTTTTACAACTACAGAACCAGCACCTATCACCGTCTCTTCAACTATTTTTTTCCCTTGTATGATTTTGGTTCCCGTTCCAACCTCCACACAATCATTCATTATTACATTCCCTGAAATATTCACTCCAGGATAAACTGTTATATAATCATGAAACTGCACATCGTGCCCAATTGTACAACTCAAATTAATATGATTAAAATTCCCTATTTCTATATTTGTAGTTAGAATATTCCCTTTACAAATAATATTTCCAAAACCTAACGTGATGGTTCTATCTATAATGACATCTTTATCAACTATATTAGGAAATGAAATATTCTTATTGGATTGAAGTCTTTCAACTATTTTTTTTCTGATTTGAGGATTTCCAATAGCTACTACTACATTGGTTTTCTCATTTGCATTAAGCAAAAAATCTATTGTTCCTAAAACAGGATAATCATTCACACTTTTGTTTTCCAAATCCTTATTATCATCTACAAAACCTTTAACATTCCAGTTATCTGAATTTTCAATAAGCCATGCTACTTCTCTACCAAATCCAGAAGCACCTACAATTATAATATTGTTCATATCATCACCTATTAATCATCCTTTAAACTCCTCCATTGTCGAAGAGGTATCGCTACTAATTCCTTCTTTCTTAAAAACCGTTTTCACAGTCATAAATAATATCTTCATATCCAATAAAAAAGAATACTCTTTCGTGTATTCTACATCTTTTTCAAATTTCTCTTCCCAAGAAATTGCATTGCGTCCACTCACTTGCGCAAGTCCAGTTAAACCTGGTCTTACATCATGTCTTTGTTTTTGAAATCCATTATAAAGTGGTAAGTAATGGACCAATAGAGGTCTAGGACCGATAATACTCATATCTCCTTTTAAAATATTAAAGAGCTCTGGAAGTTCATCAAGTGACGTTGAACGAAGTTTCTTTCCAAATGAAGTTAACCTAACTTCATCTGGCAGAAGATTTCCCTCCCCATCAGTTTCACTCGTCATGCTTCGAAACTTGTACATCTTGAATATCTTTTCATCCTTGCCTGGTCTTTTCTGTTTGAATATAACAGGACTTCCCAATTTCACTCTTACAAGTATGGCTACAATCAAGTAAATTGGACTCAACAAGATTATTGCTATTAAGGACAATGTGAAATCAAGAAATCTCTTAAAAAATAATCTGTACATTATTTAAAGCACCCCTTAATGATTTCTATGATTTGGCCTTGCTCTTCTATTGTCATCTTATTATCAGAAGGTAGACATAATCCTCTATCAAAAATATCCATACCTGCATCTAATGTACTGCCTTCGAGATACGCATTCGTTCTTGCTCTTCCGATTCCTTCTCTTGTAATGAAAGGATTCATTCTAAACACTGGCTGCATGTGCATCGGTTTCCAAATTGGTCTGCCTTCTGCATTGTATTTTGTCAATTCTTCTAATATCTCTGTTGGACAAGTTTTGCCTGCTTCACTAATAAATAGTGCCTCTTGTTCACTTCTTACCTGTTTACACATTGCTTCCTTATCGATAATTAAACAAGATAACCAGAAGTTTGGCTCACTATTCTCTTCATCATAAGGATTCATTTTTACTGGCAGGTCTTTTAACCCTTTTCTATATCTTTCATAAATAGCCTTTTTCTGTGCGATATGCTCCTCTAAGTGTGGAATTTGTCCTCTTACCACACCTGCAATGACGTTTGACATCCGGTAATTGTATCCCAATTCTTCATGCTGATACCAAGGTGCATTTTCTCTTGATTGTGTAGACCATTTTCTAACTTTCTCAGTCGCTTCTTTATCGTCAGTCAGAAACATCCCACCTGAGGATCCAGTTATGATCTTATTGCCATTAAATGATATTGCATTGTAATTCCCAAATGTTCCTGTCTGTACACCTTTATATCTTGCTCCTAAAGACTCGGCTGCATCTTCTATGATAATGACATTATGCTTTTTACAAACTGCTTTGATTTCATCGATTTTACCTGGGGTTCCATATAGGTGGACCAAGACAACAATTTTTACCTCCGGATATAATTCAAACGCTTTCTCTAAAGCAATCGGATCCATATTCCATGTATCATATTCCGTATCTATAAATACTGGTATCCCACCTTCATAGACTACTGGATTGACAGTAGCACCAAATGTCATATCTGTACAAAACACTTTATCTCCAGGTTTTACTCCAGCTAGTTTAACTGCCATATGTAAAGAGGATGTCCCGGATGCTAAAGCAACAGCATATTTGCATCCTACTTTTTCGCAAATCATTCTTTCTATTTCATTAATGTTTTTACCCACTGTAGACATCCAATTTGTTTTATAGGCTTCTGTAATATATTTTAATTCTTCTCCATGCATAGTGGGGCTTGACAGCCATATTTTATCCTTGAATTTCTCCAAATCTATCCCTCCAAAATAAAAGCAAGTCCCTTTTCAGCACTTGCTTATGATCTCTAATCCGACTTTTGTTGTGGTTTCTTTGTTGAACATGCTGAGTTGAAGATAGGCGACCCGCTTATGCCGATCTATTCTTATGATTTGTCCTTCTTTCCCCTGCAATGGTCCTTCTGTTATAAATATTTGCTCTCCCTGTATGAAGCCTGTAGACATCTCTACAACATGATTTTCTTTTCCAAATGATTTCATGAAAGCAACTTCCTCTTCATTTAAAGGAAATATATCTGCTTTTTTCTTACCGATGACCTTCACGAAATCAGGTATTTTTTTAAGCTCTATATTTAATTGATCAATCTGATCCGTTATCATGAAGATATAACCTTTGAACAGGATATCCTTTACATCATGCCAGCTCCCCATATATTTCTTTTTTCGGATATACTCTGGTATAAAGCAATCCTGTAAAACATCCTTTGAAATCATAGTCCGGCATTTCTCTACGATCTTTCTTTCGTGACCGCTTCTGACCTGTCCAACATACCATTTCATGCTGTTACCTCCAATAGGGTAGGCTTCACCCATCAAACTTCTTTTCAGGTTTGACTTTATAACATCTATGACCATACATTCGTGATGAACGTGACATAGCAACGATCCATCCCTAAGCATTATTTTCAACTTTGAATAACTGTCTATTATCCTTTGTTAAAATGAATTTAGCACTTTGCATTTTAACTAGAAACATAATACTACAAAAATAACTATATTGCAACCATTCTTAATTCATTTCAGCTCTGAATGACAAACTTATTTTATGAATTCACACGATAATCTGATGATGATTGGCAGATTTTGAAAAAAAAGATATATCAACAAAACGTGATATACCTTTGCTATTATTTCATAAAAACGCTTTGATCCTGATCTGTTATGATTAAGCTCAGCAACCTGTTTTTAATATCATTACGATGCTCGACATCATTTAATATTTCTTCAAGTTTGACCAACCTGTCTGTAATATCTTCTTTGGTTATTGCCATGACATTGTTTTTAAATATCAAATTATTTTTTGTTCTTGTTGTTGTTTCTCCATCAAGCTTTAATTCCTCAAACATCTTCTCTCCAGGACGTAACCCAATTTCAATAATATCAATATCCTTATAAGGTTTGAAACCTGACAATCGAATCATTTTTTCAGCTAAATCCAAAATTTTCACTGGTTCTCCCATATCAAGAACAAAGATTTCGCCTTTATCTGCATAGAAACCAGCCTGCAATACAAGCTGCGCTGCTTCAGGAATTGTCATAAAGTAACGTATGATATTTTTATCTGTTATCGTGACAGGACCGCCTTCCGTAATCTGCTGCTTAAAAATTGGGATTACGGAACCATTCGATCCCAAAACATTTCCGAACCGAACGGCAGCCATCTTAGTCACGCCATTATCACCATTTGCTTGCAAAATCATTTCTGTCATTCGTTTTGTTGCTCCCATGACATTGGTTGGATTAACTGCCTTATCCGTACTAATCATAATGAATCTAGATACGTTATTCTTAATACATGCATTAATCACATTATTTGTTCCGAATACATTGTTCTTGATAGCTTCCATAGGACGCGTTTCCATTAACGGAACATGTTTGTGTGCAGCTGCATGAAAGACAACATCCGGATTATATTCCTTAAATATACCATTGATTGCTTTAAACTCTCTTATTGATGCAATTAATGAAATAATTTCAATTGTTTTATTCAATATTCCATGTGTGCGATTTCTATTAAATTCCTGTTCAAGCATATATAAAGAATTCTCATTAATATCAACCATCATTAGCTGCTTCGGTTTAAACTTCACAATTTGTCGGCATAGCTCAGATCCTATGGATCCACCGGCTCCCGTTACTACAACAACCTTATCTGTTAAGTAACTTTTGATTTCGTTTTGTTCTAGCTTTATTTCACCCCGACCAAGTAAATCCTCAATGCTTATATCCTGAACCGGATACTTTTTAGGTGAATTTAACTCATTGACAAGTAAATTGTCTCCTTCTTTCATAATTTTCGTTTCCAGCTTTGCAGACTGACACAGGTCATAAATTCTTCTCACTGTATCCTTATCAGCACTCGGCATAGCAATAAATGCAATTTTCACATCATACTTCTGCACAATCTCTGGAATATCATATGTATCTCCCAAAACCCTATATCCTGATATTTCATTATTGATTTTCTTATCATCAACAAAGCCTATGACACTGACATTGAAATTATCATTTTGCGCCAATTCCTTTACTAGAACATAACCGGCATCACCAGCTCCAATAATGATAGCTTTCTCAGTTTTATTCGTAACCTTATATGTCATTCTTCTATATAATCTATAACAAACTCGTACATTAAACATCAACAAAGCTGTTAAGAGTCCCCCAGTAACTATAACACTAAGAAAAGTTCTATCTAATTCAAATATGATCGCCAAAGCAAACAATACGACAGTAGATAAAACAACAGCCAAACCAATTCTCAAAGTTTCAATAGGCCCGACATACTTCCATAAGCTTTTGTGAATTTTAAACAACATAAAGCAACTCATGTATATTAATAAAACTGAAAGCATTGCCAGCGCAAAGTCCCTTATATAGATTTTTTCAAAATTTGGTATTCTAAATTCTATTTTAATCCAATAAGCCAATAGAAACGATACAAATACGATGCATAAATCAAAAAAACACAGCATCATCTCTCTATGATTCTTATATAGACTGTTGTTAAATATTTTCTCAATCATTACAGCCACTCCTTCACACCTATCCTATTCTACCATACAACTAAATTTAATAAAATCTAATTTTAAAAAACAAGAGTAAATATACCTTATATTTAACTTATATATCAATAATGAAATGTTATTTATACCAGAATTTATGGATTTTCAAGTATCTCATATCTACCATATAAGAAAAAATGATTTACATCCTAAAGAATAGCTTTCAACTTTTTCTAATATCATGATGACCGTTAGCTTTTCCACAAATATAACGAATATCTCCTTATAGAGGATTATTTCATTTTCAGACAGCTTTATCCATTACAGATAGAAGTACCATGCAAGTGTATTACAAAGCCTTTAGAGAATTATCTATTAATGCTGCATAACTCAACATCATGCACCAAATTTCACTCGTTGCTCACATAAGTCTTAATTCTTAAAAGATCCACCATTATCTTCGAACATACAAAAAAGAAATATTTAAATTATCGTATATGATTAGATCTTGTGTCATTGCGATATGTGTCTTATAGCCAAAGAAGGTTGTATCTGTTATCTTATGACCAACCTTTGCGTCTTGATCCCTTAATACTCTATCTCTATCTGTGTATCTGCTACTCCTTCTTTCAGATAATTATTTTGTTCCCTTAACGTTTCAATTACTTCCATCCTTGAATCCGCATCAATTACTTCGCTCAGTTCATTGCAGTATTCTATTTCGTCTTCCAATAAGCCACTAGATTCACGCTTCTTCGGCATTTTTTCTTTCTCATCCGGAGCGACCGCATATACTGCTTTATGCAGTTCTCTTGCTCTTTTTATCAATTCTTCTCTAGGTGAGATATGTTGATACTTGCATTGGTATGTGTAGAATCCAGTATCAGATTTACCTTGGCTTCCATAACTCCAGCCTTCAGAGCAATATCTATGGTTGTTGAAATCAATACTTCTAATAGATTTGCATCCTTTAGTCGCATATGGCGAAATTTAGATAATAAACTGGGATTTATAAAATTAACTTCTTCTGGATTATATCCTAAAAAATATTTGTAAAAGCATATCCGTTCTTGTATGTGCGATCAAATCCCGATCAGACAACTTAAATTTAGATTTTAGTAAAATATATTTAACCATGACGATTGGATTTTCTACAGGTCTTCCCATGGAATTACTATATTTTTCCTTCACTACTACATCATATATAAATCCAAAATCAACCATCTCATTCAGTACTCTCCAGAAATCATCTTTTTCAATCAATATATCAAACAATTCGCTATATGGGCTTAAAGTCATACTCTCTTGTTCTACTTTTCCTAACATCATACTCACCTTTTTTTGCACCTATATTATACCATTCTAATGCCTATGTTCGCGTATTTACATATATAAAAAGAGAACTGATTTTTACATCAATCTTCTTAAGACTTTTTCAGCAACCTCCCTAATTCACAAGCTTCTCTATTGATATGTCTATTTATCTATGAAACTAACGCTTTGAAATCATCCCTTACTTTTTTGTCATAGTCTTGAATATTGTGTATTATTTCAACAGAATATTTTTCTTCATCACGATTAAAGATAAACTCTATTATTTTTGTTGGAATAACCAATAATACAGTAATCAAGGATACTGAAGCACTGATAAAAACTACTAAAGTAGTCACATCAAATCCTCTATTTACCACGACTGCAATTGAGATACAATGTGCAAGTGCCACAACTATCAGAATACCTAAAAAAATGATTACAGAAATTTTCTTACTCCTAGTTTTGAATGAAAATGATTTTGTAAAATAATCCCTATATTCTACAAATATCGTATATTCTTCATTTCTTTCTTTGATATTCTTTTCTTCTATTAAATTCGTAGGGATCAACTTCATTATTCCGCAAATCTGAAGTTTTTTAGTAAATTCCAAATCGTCTTTTCATTTGATTCTTCCTCTAACCCCAATTCTCTGATTCTTTTTAAAATAAAAGTTTCAGAAACATCAAAAATATCCGATAGTTCATTAACAATCGCTTCTTTTTTTATATCCTAAAAGTGAAAAAGTCTATATTTGTCAGTAAAAATATCTTTTGGCATTAACAAAGCCGTAGCAAATCTATTTACTCTTATTTCCGTTTCACTAGTAAGCCTTTCCTTATCCAAACTATATTCATCCGTAAAATCTGACTTCCCATCATACTCAAATATGTAATGTCCAAATTCATGAGCCATTGTAAAACGCTGGTGTCCACGATTTTCATATGCATTAATTAACATGATTCTTTTACACCCTCGTGCCTCTATTTAGGAATCACTTACACCAATAAATCCAGAAATATTCGCAGATAGGTTTTCTTTATATATCTTAAACCCAACTTTATCAAGAATATGCGCAATTGGTATCTGATAATCCAACAATTCAAATTGATGGCGTACTTCGCCTGCAAACCTTTCAATTTCGTTCGAATCAGAAAAATATTTAAAATAATTGTTTTCTTGCCTTAATTTATCAGATACACATATAGCTCTGCACTTTCTTTTCTTTCTCAATGTTTAACACCTCAAACTTATTTTATAAATTTTTTCTTACTTTTGTAAAAATAAGTTATAGATACATGGTCTTTAACAAAGCCCATTCACCCCTTCCCTATCCATGAAGGATAATATAGGTTTATCTTTATAAGGTGAGAGATGAAATATTTAACTGATTGGAATGCATTTAAAGAAAATGGAAGTTTTAATGGAAATTTATTTGAAGATCTCGTTAAAGAGCTTCTTGCATGTATGTATCCCAACGTCATATGGGAACAAACAAAAAAATCCTGGGATGGTAATAAAGATTTTGTATCAAAAGGTCTTCATTCTAATGAAAAATGGGCAGAATGTAAATGTTACAAAAAGAAATTAGATTTAAAAGTGCTGGCACCTACTTTAGTTATGAGTACTGTAAGCAATATCAAAGATATTTTAATTTTCTCTTATAGTGAGATTAACACAAATGCAAAAAGGAAAATAGCACAATTTGCTGAAAGTCAGGAAGCAACAATTATAGTATATGAGAATGAAGTCTTAGAAGAGTTAATTCTAAAGTATCAAGATGTTTTAAATATCGAAATATATTTTCCTTCCTTCAAAAAATGTACATATACAGATTTAGCCTTACAAAATCAGCTTTCTTTTTTAAATAGTAGGATTATGAAAGAGCAAAGCTGGAGAGAGTTAAAAAAAGGAACGATTAAGGATAAATGACATTATAAAAATAACAGTTACTGTATGTAACTCATCATTAAAAAGTGTTGATTGCTCGCTTGAGATAAAAAAATATGAAAAAAACATGGCGATGCTTACTCCTTCAAAGATCGATAGTGTACTTAAAGGTGGAGAGATCAAGTGTTATTATTTTCATATGCAGATCAATCATTATGATAATTTGATTAAAATGCCTGAAGTATATCTTAATAAAATGAAAATTCTATCTGCATTTTCTATAACATGTGATTGGCTATTAGAGACACCACTCATCGGTTATATAAATGAATGCGAGAAAATCACGAATGTCTTAAACAGTTCACAAAATAACATCTTGGTCATTCATGGCAGAAGTGGTGTAGGGAAAAGTAGATTATTGAAGGAATATTATCATAAAATGAAGTCTATGTATCCACATACCTTTTTAATAACACCTGATTTAGATGCTTCGTTATGTAATTGGATAAAATTATTGATAGCAAATCTTTATGATTTACCGATAATAGATATTGCTTTTGCAGAAACACAAATTATGGATACTGGCAGTTTACTTACAAATATATTATATAACTCAAAATTTCAATTTACAGTGCATAAAAATGAGATTATACGCTTACTGTTATCAAAAATTGCTTCACTACCACGCAGATCTACACCCACATCAGCTCCAACAAGCAAAAGGAAATCCTGTACCATAAAAACCCAAGAAATTTCATAAACCAGAGCTGATTGCACATATACTGCATCCCGCCTCTTGTCTAATTCAAATCCGAACAGCAAAAAAGAGAATTCAGAGATACTTTGCGTACATGAATTCCCTTTTTCTATATAATTGGCATTTATAATTGGCATTGTATTAAAGCATTCCGTAAATCTCGAGAGTATAGACTTCCCTTCATCTTTGGTTATACACTGGCTTTCCCCGTTCAGCCATTCACCTTCAACAGCTCCAGAATCTGATCCTTATCCATCCTCATGATATTCGTCTCATTCTCTTCCACGAAAATATCCGCAAGCTCCTTTTTCATCTGCTGTAAATGCTGAATACGCTCCTCCACGGTATTGCGCATAATCAGCTTATACACCTGCACGCGGGAATTCTGACCGATGCGATATGCCCGATCACTTGCCTGATTCTCCGCTGAAACATTCCACCAGGGATCATAATGAATCACTGCCTCCGCAGCTGTCAGATTGATACCGGTACCCCCGGACTTCAGTGAAATAAGGAACACCTTCTTTTCCTTATCCTGAAACTTCTGTACAAGCTCCCGTCGCTCCTCCTTACCGGTACTTCCATCCATTCGGAAATACGGTATATGCAGATGCTGGAGCTCAACCTGAATCAAATCCAGCATGGAGGTAAAATTGGAAAACAGCAGCACGGACTTATCATTCTCCACAAGAGAGCTCACCAGCTCCATGCAGGCCTTCAGCTTACTGGAAGGCTGCGATACCTCCTCATACACAAGACGCGGGTCACAGCAAATCTGCCGTAAGCGCATCAGCATTCCCAAAACCTGGAACCGATTGGTCTTCACCAGATCAAGCTCCTGCTGCAGCTCCTTGTTGACCTGTGCAAGATTCGCCATATACATTGTTTCCTCTGCCTCATCAAAGGCGATACTGAGCGTTGTCTCCGTCTTTTCAGGCAGCTCACTCAGCACCTCCTTCTTCACTCTTCGCAGAATGAACGGCTGTACCATTTTCTTCAGCTGCTCCTGCTTCTCCTTATGCTTTCCAAGAACGATATCCTTCTCGAAATGATGGGAGAAATAGCGGTAATCAAACAGGTAGCCCGGCATCAGAAAGTCAAAAATACTCCACAGCTCAGCCAGTGAATTTTCAATCGGTGTACCTGTCAGAGCCAGTGCATGATGGCTCTTCAGACGCTTCGTGCTCGTCGCATTCATCGTCCGCTGGTTTTTGATATACTGTGCCTCATCCAGAATTTTATAGAAGAATGTCCGGCTTTCATAATAGCCGATATCCCTCTTCAGATAATCATAGGAGGTAATCAGCAAATCCATATCCATACTGCTGCGGATCAGCTCCTCCCGCTTCGCCTGAGAGCCTGTGATACAGCAAACCCTTAAATCACTTGCAAATTTACGCACCTCATCCTCCCAGTTATACAGCACACTGCTCGGCACAACGACAATGCTGGTGCGGCCTGCCTGCTTTTCGCTTTCCAGAAAGGCAATGACCTGCAACGTTTTTCCAAGACCCATATCATCCGCCAGAATACCTCCGAAGCCATACCGGTGCATCAGCTTCAGCCAGCGAAAGCCATCCTTCTGATAATCACGTAAAAGCTCATTATAGCGCTGTGGTATTTCAATATCCTGTGTACTGATTTGCTGAAAGGAGTTCAGTATATTCTGTAAGACATCCTCTTTATGGAAGGCAATGGAGTCACTTCCCTTTGTGAATGCATCCAGCATGAACAGACGATATCCCGGCAGCTGTATGCAATTCTGCTGCAGCTGTTCATCCTCGATATGAAACTCCTGCATCATTGTATCCAGTTCCTCCAGCTGATCACTCTTCAGATTCAGCAGCTTCCCGTTTTTCAACCGATAAAAATGCTTTTTCCTGCGGTAGGCGCGCAGCACATCCAGCAGCTCCTCCTTATGAATATCGCGGCTGTGTAAATCGATTTCCAGAATGTTACCCGCAAGGCGAAGCCCTGCCTGCAGATTAACCACATGCTTCTTATTCATATTCTTCAATACATCACTGACAAAAATCTCACAATATCCCGACAGAAACGGAAGGCCGTCCCGCATGAACTCCAGCAGGGTTTCACTCACATCATGAAACAGCGCGCAATGCTCCTTCGGCTGTATGATATCCGCATACTGCCTTATGAAATTTTCAACGATCTCCTGGCGCAGCGGCAGATATTCCTGCTCATCCTGAAAGCCCGGTATCCGTTCATCCTCATACAGAACATCCAGCTGAAAATACACCCTTCCCAGCTCATCAATATCCCCATACAGCTCCAGTCCGATCGGCTCCAGCGTATAGGCATACTTCGCGATTCCATACATATTCGCATAATCACGGATTTCACTTAGAACATATTTATAGAAATCCGCAAACTGCTCATTGCGCACATACAGCTGCTGCTCACTCAGGGAATCAATCAGCTCCAGACACTTCCCCTGTTCATCAAAGCGATAGCGGTACAGCGTATCATCCTGCATGCGGTACAAGTGATGCCGTCCCCGAATACCGCTTTTCAGCAGCGACCAGTTGCGGAAGGTAAGCAGAACAAAATCCTCCTCACTCTTTACGCGGATGTCCAGCAACTGTCGTTTATCCTTCATCTGAATGTTGCGATAGCGCTGTGGAAGGCGCCCCAGCAGCTCATAAAACTCATCCATATACAGCGGAGGAATCTCCATAACACTCGGATTGGATACCAGCGTCTTTCCCTCATAAAAGCAGTTTTTCAGAAAGCGGATCAGATCCTGGCTGTCTTCATCAAAGCGGTTTATCGAATGGGTGAACGCCAGAGACATACCATATTGTGCATAGGTCTGCTGGGCAAGACGCTCAAAGAAATTCGCAAGGCTGCTGATGGTATACCATTTCCGGTCTCCGATTTTCAGTGCGATATACATATGCTGCTGGTCAGTGACCTCAGCTTCCACAAACAGATGCACCTTTTCCACATGCTCACGGTTTTGCAGCTCCTGATAATAGACCTTGCTCTCCTGCAGAATATGACTGGAGGTCGCAAACTGCTTCATCAGCTCTCTGCGGCGGGTATTCTCCTTCACCATCGCCTCGATGTTCTGATGCTCCTTCAAAATTTCCATCTGCAATCTGCCCTTTTTTACAGGTACTGCTTCCTTTTCTGCAGAAATCCTCTGCTTCTCTTTCTTAACAGGTGATGGACTCTGCTGAAGCAACGGAAGTTGTGCAGCCGGCTGTACGGCGATTTCTTCCTCTTTCCGTTCATAGGAATATGGAAACTTCTCCGGCTGCAGATCATGAATCTGATACAGTACGGCAAGCAGATGCTCGCATATTTTTGTTCGCTTGCAGCTGCAGAAATAATAATCCACATCACTCTCCGCATTTAATGTAAACTGCAGTGTCGCATAAAACTTGCCACTCAATGTTTCCATCCGTGCCTCTACGTGGTACTCACTCTGCGTTTTTGCTATATATATTTTTTTAATCAGGTTTTCCTGTTGAACCTTTCTGGCCTTGATCAGCTTTGTTTCACTTTTTGTCTGTCGCTTAATATCATCTACCGTTAATCTCACAGCTTCATCCCTTTACTCCTGCTTTTCCAATCTTTACAAACATGCAGGGTATCCTTTCTATTCCGAATACAAAAAAGCATCCAATACGTCATGTTACGTATTGCACACTTTTCCTCGCGTTTCTTCTTATATGATACCTGCAAATCCAAATAAGTCAAGCCGCTTTTCCTTTATTTTCTAAATCCGTCAGGAAAAACAGATACGATTCACCAAAGCAGCATGCGCTGTTAGGCGCTGTTCGCTGAAACAACAGCAGTCTATGACAGTCTGTAAACTCTTTATGCTATCAAGCAATGGTATCTCTATCAGCCTATATCTGTGTTTCAAAGCGGTGAGGCATTACGAAAACAGCTTACTGTACATTCTGAGCTTCTCTGTAATAAGGCATCCCGCACTGCAGCCATACATTCTGCCAGTAGCACAAAGCAGGCTACATATGCCGAACCCGCAGGACATCCACAACCATCATAATAAATTCCCGGTTGGTCGGCTTACCTTTATTCTTACTGATCGTATTACGGAACACGGAATACAGAAAGTCCACATCCCCGCGATCCAGCGTTGCCTCTACGGCATTGCGGATACTGCGCTCCACACAGGAAGGCGTCGTATCATAAGCCTCAGCTATCGTTGCATATAAGCCATTCATCATATTCTTTAATAGCTCCGGATGAGCATAAACTTCCAGGATAGCGCTGCGCAGATAATAGTGTCCTTTGATGTGTGCGGGTGTTCCCATGTCATGCAAAAGATTTGTAACCTCTTCGTATAATTCCTTTGTCAATGTATCCATCATAAAATTCCCTCCATCCATTTCTCTGATTCCACACACTAACAATAATTTAAATCTGTCCAGAAGTAAACCGATGTCGTTATCTGTCGAAATTTATAATTTATAAAAGCGTTTGTAATTACAGGCCATTGCAGTCTTATCAGGGTATCCCGTATCGTCTGGTGTATTTCTATGATGATCCTTATGCCAACAGTAACAGGCGTTCACAATTCCCTGCCGCATATAAAAAAATGAAGGGTTCATAACGAATCCTTCGAGCGGGCAGACGATCTATATAAGCATTTAAAGACCGCCGCTTATTCAAGCCTGCACATCCATCTTACAGCAGGAAGATATACGGATGCCTTATTGCAAGCATCCACAAACAGCATAAAGAATCCAAATCTATTGGTATACACAACAGATTGGATTCTCTTTTTTCTATTCACACTGAGTAAGCATGCCGTATATCAGAAAATGCTTCCGCATTTACTTTAGCCAATCACTGTGGAACACCCCTGCCTGATCCACACGCTCATAGGTGTGTGCACCAAAGCAGTCCCGCTGTGCCTGTATCAGATTCGTTTCCAGACTTGCCGTGGTGTAGCCATTGACATAATTCATCACACTGCATAAAACCGGTATATACAAGCCCTTTTGCAGAGCGAAGCTGATGATGCGCTGTAAATCCTCTCTGCCCTGTTTCACATACTCTGTAAACTGATCGGATACAAGCAGATTTGTAAGGTTTGCATCCTTGTCATAGGCCTGATATATATCCTTTAAGAACTCTGATTTGATAATACAGCCATTCTGCCATATCACCGCAAGCTGCTTGGTATCAATATGGTAGCCGCATTGCGCATTCACGGCAGCTATGAGGGAAAAGCCCTGTGCATAGATGCTCGTTTTTGCCAGCAGCACCGCCTTATACAGATCAGCAGCCAGCTGCTCATTGCCGGTTTCTTCATCCTGTGTACCTGCATAGCACTGTTCCGCCTGTAGCCGTTGGGCTTTCATGGAGGATAGAAATCTTGCTTCCACAGCCTCTATAAGGCTTGGGACAGGAACCCCGTATTCCAGAGAAACACATGCTGTCCATTTCCCGGTTCCCTTCTGCTTTGCGACATCCAGCACCTTGTCAAGCAGCCATTCCTCCTGTTCCTTTTTTTGCAGGATATCCTCTGTGATATCCAGAAGATACGAGGCAAGATTATGCTGATTCAGCTGATGAAATGCCTTTTGCACAGCGGCACGATCCTTTGGATACAGCCTTTTCAGGATTGCATAAAGCTCCGCAAGCAGCTGCATATCGGCATATTCAATACCATTATGCACCATCTTCACAAAATGGCCGGAGCCTTCTTTTCCGATATAGGTACAGCAGGCTGTGCCGTCTTCATTTTTGGCAGCGATTGCAGTAAAGATGTCCGCAATTTCGCAATAGGCCCTGTATTCCCCGGAGGGCATGATGCTGGGACCATGCAAGGCTCCCTTTTCTCCACCGGAAACACCGCTTCCTATCAGATAAAATCCATCCTGCTGCATGGACTGCATTCTGCGCTGTGTATCCTCATAATAGGAATTCCCGCAGTCTATCAGTATATCCCCTTTCGCAAGCAGTGGCTTCAAGGATGCAATGACACTGTCCACCACACGTCCTGCCGTTACCATTAGGATGATTTTACGCGGTTTCTCAAGGCTGTTGACAAAGGCTTCCAGTGACTCATATCCGAAAAGCTTCGGATATTTCTGTGTGAACTGCTTTGTGATTTCTGTTTCTATATTGTATACAGATACAGAGAAGCCGTGCTGCATGATATTGCGTGCCAGCGACTGTCCCATGACGCCCAGTCCGTATACTCCGATATTATTCATAGCGAGCCTCCTCTTCCTGACAGCGCTTTAATTCCTCCTTGGCCTGCTTGAGCAGTTTCGGGTTCTGATACAGCGTCAGAATACTGTTTGCCATTGCCTTGCTGGAAATATCAAGACAGTGTTTGCCGGCATCGGATATTGCGAGCTCGCGAAACTGATCGGTATGGCCGGATATCTTCTTTTCCGGAAGCAGTGTCATATAGAGATTGCATGCGGGAATCACACGGGAAACATTTCCCAGATCCTCTCCACCCGCATCACTCGGCATTCCCTCCATCATGGGCTCCCCAAGGGCCAGCATTTCCTGTCTGCACAGCTCAGCGAGCACCGCATTCGGCATACGCCCGTAATATCCCGGTATTTCCTTATAGCTTACCCTGCAGCCGCTGGCCAGTGCCATGCCTTCTGCAATGTTTATGATTTTCTGTTTGGTGGTTTCGATATCCTTTGCCCGCATGGTGGATATTTCCACCTCCAGCCTTGCATAATCCGGAATGCGTCCGATATCCCGTTCACTTTCCGCTATGATACAGCAGATATGAATAGAATCACGCAGCTGCTGCCGGGCAAGTCCCACTGCCTGATAAAACAGATTCGCCGCATCCAGTGCATTGATGCCGTTTTCCGGATGGGATTCTGCGTGTGCACTCTTACCGAAGTACTCTATTTCAAAGTCGGTAAAGGAAGCACATTCGCCTCCGATTCTTGCCATGGCACTTGTCGGATGCATCAGGAAAACAGCATCCAAACCGTCAAATACACCCTGCTTAAGCATGATGATCTTTCCTCCGCCATCTTCCTCGGCAGGTGTTCCATATACCTCGATGCTGCCTTCCAGCTCACTGCTCTCCAGAACCTGCTTTACTGCGGCTGCACAGCCTAGCGCACTGGTTGCGATCAGGTTATGACCGCAGGCATGCCCCAGTCCCTTTAATGCATCGTATTCCGCAAATACGGCAATTCTTGGACCGTTTCCTTTTTTGAATACAGCCTGAAAGGCCGTATCCAAACCGGCGATTCCCGTCTTCACAGCAAATCCCTGCTCCTGCAGATAAGAAGAAAGCGCATGTGCAGCTTTCTTCTCTTCAAAGGCAATTTCAGGATTTGCATGGATATAGGAGGCCAGCTTCCATAGATGATCAAAGTGTTCATCTATAAATAAATTAACCTTTTTTTTTAATATTTCCATATAAAATCTCCCCTAATTTAATAGTTTTTAAGATCTTGTTTAAACAATATCAAAGAATGACAGTATAAGTGAAGCAATAATAATACCAATTAGGATACCGCCATACTTTGTACCTTTTTTCTTCATGTAAAAATAAATACCTGTAATCACAGCAAAAGGCAATAACCCTGGCATAATACCATCTAATATATTCTGAAGTAAAATCGGATCACTATTTTCCAATTTAAAACCTGCCGTTGTTGTTAGTGATACAAAACTTGCAGACAACGCTCCCATCATCATTAGCCCTAGGATACTGCAGGCATCAATTATTCGATTCATTAGTCCACTTTGTATAAGCTTACTGATAGCGTTACGGCCAAGTGAATATCCCAGACGGCACATATAGTAGCCAATGAAATATCCAGCCAAAGGAAATAACAATACGAAGAATGCACCAATTAGATTGTTGCTTAGAGCCATCGTTGTAGCAAGTGCAAGACATATAGGTTTAAGTGTACCCCAAATCAATGTGTCTCCAATTCCTGCTACAGGGCCCATCAATCCCGTTTTCAAAGCTATTATCATTTCTCCAGAAATTTCCTTATTTGCTGCCTTTTCTTCTTCCAACGACATCGTAATACCATGAATTACAGAACCTATAGTTCCCTCCGTATTGAAGAATTGCAAATGGCGAAGCAGTGCCTCCTGATACTCCTCATCATTTGGATATAGCTTCCGTAATGTATTTTGAATACTGGCACAGAAAGATAATGACTGCAGTCGATCATAGCAATGTGAAACTTCACACAGCCAATACCATTTATTATAAGCTCTGAATAATTCTTTTTTTGTAATCTTTGATTCCTTAACTGCTGCTGTCATGATTACACCTCCCTTTCTTTTTTATTTTTAAGGAACAAATATAATAAAGCAATACATGTTCCGAAAATTGCAACTCCCATTGTAGCTACTTCAAAGTATATAACTAAGAAATATCCAATTACAAAGAATGGTAGAAATTCCATTTTTCCAATTGTATACACCGCCATTGCAAAACCAATTGCGGGTAATACGCCGCCTGCTACTTCAATACCGTGCATAGCCCATGTTGGAATTGAATTGATTACCCCTTCAACGAGCGTAGGTGCCAGTATATTAGCGAGAAAAATCGGTATAGCAGTTAGAAAGAACGTGAGTATAAGTGGGTATACAGAAGCATTACGTGTAACTGCTGCATAATTTCCGTTTTCTACGCTTTTTTGTGCGCGAATAGTAAACGTTGAGTTGATTGAATATTTAACGTTCCATAGTATAGAACCCAGTATTCCGAAAGGGACTGCTAAAACAGTTGCTGCGTGTGCATCAAGCCCTGTACGGAGTGCAATCGGAATAGCTACCAATGCTGCGCTAGAAGCACACGCTGGAACAGTACCTCCTGGATAAATGATTCCTAAATACATTAACTCTAAAGATCCCCCAATCATTAAACCTTGCTCCACCTGTCCAGTTAAAAGTCCAAGAAGCGCACCTACAAGAACAGGCTGTCCCAGAGTATCACTCAGGGTATAACCAAAATCTGTCGTTGATACAAACTGCCAAATCCCACAAAATGCTGCAATCAGCAATAAACTAGTATCCATATTCATTTCCTCCTCTATTCATTGAACTCTAATTTTTCAATCACTTTCTCTATTTCATATTTCTGCTGTGTTGGTACAACCTGTATGTGAATATCACTTCCTTCCGCTATCATTTCCTTCAAAAGTTGTACATCCTTTGCATCAAACGAGATTCCACTGGAAGTATTGATTCTACCAGAACCGCCACCAAGCCCTCCAATTTGTACCTCAGGAAGAGGGAAGCCTAGCCTCTGAAGACTTCGTATATCACTAACGTTTTTAAATAAGAGCAAAACTTTACCTTCTCCGAACTGATCTGTTGTCCACTTAGCCATTGCATCATCTACTGTAAAAATATCTACCTTAACATTAGATGGAGCAGCCATTTTATAAACACTAGCTAAAAACTCATCCTTAGCCAGCATATCATTAACGATTATAATTCGATTTGCATTTGCCTGTTTCACCCATTTGGTAACTACCTGACCATGTATCAGACGAAAATCGATACGCACTAAATTTATATCAGCCATATAAAAACCTCCTTATTTACGCTCATTAAGCAATTTTATAACATCTTTTCCACTATCTCTCAGTATTTCCAGTCCTACTTCAACTAACTCCTGTCTAGGGCGAAGATTTCTTTGTGAGGTCACCTCGATATACATCGCCAGATTCAATCCGGAAATCACCTGCATGTCATATGTTTTCGACAGAATCGCACATGTCGTACACGGTGTTCCGCCAAACAGATCCACCAGGCACAGAACCTTACCATCACCCAGCTTCTCCAGCTGCTTCTCCAGCATTGCTCTGTATTCCTCCGGCTGCATTCCCGGCATCAGAGAAAACGCAAATACATTCTCTGCCTCACCGGCAATCATCTCAGCGGATTTCATCAGCTCTTCACCGAATCTGCCATGTGTACAGACGAAGACCCATACATTATCCTCCATAACTTACTCCTTTCTTATTACCTTCACTCATTTACTAGCAAGTCCCGTGCCAAAATAAAAAAGTGCCTGTTTATCAGCACTTTTCCATCTCTGTATGCTAGTGTGTCATTCTGTGTCAAAGTTATCCATGATGTAAGCCACTTCTGTGTCAGAGATGCGGATTTGAAATTCCCGCTCAATGATTTTCATCGCTGTACGGACAAGACGATACAGCTTTTCATTTCGCTGAATACGTTCCTGACAGGCATCATATTCCATCTCCGCACCGCGAATACAGCGCTCAATCATACATCCGACATGCATCATATAACCAATCAGTATCCGGTTATAGTCGTCAATATCCCACATCTTGGATATGACCTGGAAGGATTTGCGTATCACATCATCTGCTTTTATCGGGTCAAGGAACACAAGCGATTCCTTCAGAAAATTGTTCATGACGATATTGGAGGAAACCGGCTCCCTGTCTTCAACCCCAAGCGCTGTGGATATGATTTGTGCGATTTTTGCCAAACCGTCCTCCAGAATGATTTTATCACTGGATATGTACAGCGTATCCTCCAGATGCAGATCTCTGGCACCGACAACGGCAAGAATACGTTTATTTTCCAGATGCTTTTCTTTAAAGGATTCCGTATTGCATGCAACAATATCGATATGATATTCGTCTATGGCAGGTATGGCGGAGCGAATTAGCTCTCCCAGCTTAACCGCTGCCCCTTCGCCGCTCAGACAGGTCGTTACAATGACATTCTGGTGCAGGGCCTTTTGCTTGATTTCCTTGGAGTACAGCTTTCCGATATATGGAGTATAGCTTCGCAGCTCGCGATACAAATCGTCCAGTGTATATTCGCTCAGCATCGTTTTCCGCAGAGCTTCCAGTACAAACGGTGTGGATATCATATCGATTGTCTTTGTTGGAATACCGGTTTTCTGTGTGATGATTTCTCCAAAGGATAGCAGGGAGCCCATATCGACAAGAATGAGCACCCCCTTTCCCTCATCAATTTCCTTCACCTTGCGTGTCACCGTTTCCAGAAAATCATCCACACTCTGATGCAGGCTCATATCAAGCGCATGACCATGGCGTGTGTCCAGCAGCGCGTTGGCAACATCCACCATATTGCGTGCCACACCGTTTCCATGTGCCAGTGCAAGAAGTGCAATCGCTCCGTTTACCTGCGGCTTATCCTTTTCAATACACAGAAACATTGTAAAGAAGACGATTTCCTGCGGTGGAAACGGAATTTCCAGCTCTTTCTGCAGGAAGCTCATGATTTCCATTGCCACATGATATTCATTCGGATTTTCACTGAGAACGTCATAGACGTTTGCATTCAGCTCATGCTCCTTACGCTTGTTTTCCATCAGTGCGGATATATGCAGCGCCATTGCCGTATACACCTTTTTGGAAATCGGATAGCCGAGTCGCTGCTGAGCCAGCTGCAGGGCAACCTCTACTGCATGATATACATGAATCGATACAATTTTGTAAAGCATTGCTTCACTCCCGGATTCCTCAATCTGATTGCTTAAGGTTTTGATATAGGTTTCAATATAGATGCGCATATGACGGTTGATGTTTGCATTGTCAAAGCCCTTTGCCTCATAATCCTGAAAACGGCGGTTCATTTCCTCATAAATATTCAAAAACTCGCCATCATAGTGTTCCAGCTTTGTTTCCTGATCATAGACGAAGATCTCCTGATCATGCATCGTCAGAAAATCATCAACCTCCTTCTGCTTGCCGGAATTTAAAAGACCGTGATAGATATGCTCCTGCAGTAAGGACAAAGTAATGCGAATCACGTTATCCTGACGGGATATATGCTCCAGAAAGCCGTTGGCACAGAGCAGGCGGATATCCGCCTTCAGCTGCCCGATATTCCCCTTGCAATCGTAGGACAGCAAAGCCCGCATGACCTTGGCCTTAACCTGAATAGGAATTTTGACCTGGTTATATTCCTGACGGAAGAATTTTTCAATCAGCTCATAGCGCTCTTCAATGGAGCGTTCTTCCAGAGAAGGCATGGTGATCGTCATCGGTATCCTTCGTAAAAAGGTCTGAAGCAGACTGGATTCCAGGTTTTCCGTTGTTGCGGCGATGATCAGCACTCTGGCATCCTTGCTAGTTTCATTGGCTCCCAGCTTGCGGTATTCTCCCTTGTCCAGCAGCATGAACAGCATTTCCTGCCCCTCTGGAGGCAGCCGGTGAATTTCATCCAGAAAGAGGACACCGTTTTGTGCCTTTTCCACCAGACCTTCACTTTCCCTGTCTGCGCCGGTATAGGCACCCTTTACATATCCGAACAGCTGTCCCAGCAGAAGCTGTGGATTATCCGCATATTCGGCACAGTTGAAAATAACAAACGGTGCAGTCTTTTGCAGTACACCATGATCCTTGGCATACTGATACATGATTTCCGCAAACATCGTCTTACCCGCACCTGTTGGTCCCACCAGCAGCGTATGCAGGCCAAACGGCGGATAGATCATAGCCGCCTTTGCCTTGTTGATCATCGTCTTCAGACTTTTATCACTGCCGATCAGCTTATCAAAATCATTTTCGGTATACACTTCTCCTCGTTCCTGCAAATATTCCTGCAGAGAGGAAACAGCAAAACGTTCCAGTGAATGCGCCAGCAGGACCTCCATGCGTTCCCTGTCGAAATAATAAACCGGTCTTCCGGTGATCTTGATAACTGCATTCTCCTGAAAAAGCTGATTCAGTTCTTTACTTACATTCGCCCGATCCATCCCCATGAAATCGGATAGCTGCTGTGCGCTGACCCCCTCATAGCCTTCCTGTATGGAAGAAAGGCTGATGTCTGCACAGAGCTGCTTCAATGTGTCTGCTACCCTGGATTTTCTCCGCATGTTTTCACCTCTTTATTCTGATACGTGTTCAATGCGATTATAAGTTATAAGTATTTGAAAGTCAAAATGTCTGTGTGAATTTCCTGAATTTTACTTTACATAAGCAGGCGGTTTCTACACATTATTTATATCGCTCCTTCCTACGTAATAATATGCATAATGAAAAAAACATATATTATATCCTTTATGTGCTTTCAGAATGAAGCGTGTTCTATACCGATTTTATAAGCATACATAACAAAGAATAAAAGGTTTGCAAAGTGTGACTGCTATCAGTTTAACACGTTTTAAAGTACTTCCAGCTGCTGTTCCCATAAGCTCTTTCACTTGCAGATTCAACTTATCTCATGATATTGCAAAAACAATAAACAAATTTTAGTGGTACAAAAAAGAGCTGAGATGATACAGCTCTTTAAAAATTACTGTAGGTATAGCTTTTTAGGATAGATGTAGAGATTGCAGAATGGTAGGTCGTATGTCTTCTTCAACATCCAGTATATTCATAGCATCCACCGCACTGACATCGATTTTCTGCATCAGTTTTTTTACATGGAGTAGTGTTGCTTCCACTTTTCCCTCTTCCTTGCCTCTTTGCTCAATGAAATCGCTAAAGTTGCACATATCCATAACCTCCTTATCTATCTCCTTCTCCATTAGTATACCATACGTCTTCTGTAATTGTTCCTTTTTATCCTCTATAACGAGATTTTTTATAAACAAAATCTTTAACAGCTCCAGCAGTCTCTGCTTGTTCTCATCCTGCTGCTCTACCGCATTCGGAATATCCTGCGCTTTTCGTACGCCTTCCTTCTTCGGATACACCATGACTGCTGTGAGCAAATCATAGTCCTCCTTTGCGGCATGCCATATCTTTGTTTCACATGTTTCCTGTATCCTATAGGTGTTAATGACATCATTCTTTTGATTGTTATGTCCGATACAGATCCAGATGGAACAGACCTTTTTGATCCTGTCATAATCCGAATGCTGAAATCCATCCTTGGGATGCTTCTGTCTTGCCATCAATCTACTGCAATAATACAAAGCACGCTTGATCAGAGGATAACCGGGATCATCCTTTGCCTGGCTTTCCAGATTGATGATCATGCGAACTTTCTTATCCGCAGGTGTGCTCTTATCGGCTTCCTTCTGCTTCATGGGGATTGTCGCCTCGAACTGAATATCGTATTTGATCTGTGCCCCCGGTATGGTTTCATCCGTGACCTCAACCTGATGATCATCGATATATTCACATTCTGCTGTGTTTATAGAAGACATTTCGATATAGGACGGTATGTCCTCCAGTGGAATATCTGCGTATTCCGGAATACAGCCCTTCATCACATAGGCGAGAATCTGCTTGTTTGATAATAGCTTTTTACAGTACATGTCATATTTCTTTTTATGATCATAGCAGCTAATCATAGCTGCTGCTTCTGTTTTCATTTTTGTTGTCATAATCATATCCTTTCTTTCTCCTATTGCTATCTGTACTTTAAGGATATGATCCGGTGGTGCTCTTGTTCTGCTGTTGTTTTTATTAGCATATAGAGGTTCCTGCTGTTTCGTATCATACGCAGGAACGGATGCAACAAAAACAAGGCAGTCCTTACCGCCGACAAGCGGTGTTCAGCTGCTGTAAGCTATTTAATAACTGTAAGGAATGAATGAAAGCATAAGAAAAAACGCTTCTAGCAGGCGGTTGAGCTACTGAAAGGCCGGGGCTTTTGCGGATGAATTAGATGTGAATGGATTGTAGTATTTATATAGTTTCTCATAGACCGACCTCTCCTTTTTTTGTATTTACAGTGTAGCATATATCCTGTTGGAAATACAGAAAAAAATCTTAAAATCAGAGTATAGACGAAGTAAAAAAATTCATTTGGTGAATGATAATACAGTCTTATAACTGTATACCAGATAGCCCTTATGACACGATCGTCAGGATAGATAGCGCTTAGGCGAATACAGGTTGGCACAGCAGACTTCAATAAAAGTGGAAATTGTAACTGATATTCATATCTGATAAACAAAAATAGGATGCGTAGGCTGTAAAACTAACAACAGCTCCGCATCCATTCATACACATTCTCAAATATACCTTTCAGCACTAATCCTTCTTATCCTCTTTCGGCAGCAGGTACTGCACACGCACCGATTTCTTTGCACGCTGCCCCTGTGCATCCTCGACACTCAGCTGGTAGGTTACTGTTTTTGCTTCCACAGGCAGCTCCTCATCCCATCCGGTAATCAATGCACTCAAATCGTTTCCAGATGCATCTGCAGCAGTAACACCAGCATAATCACGTACCTCCTGCATTGTGGAATTGGATTCAATAACAAACTGAAAATCCGCATGTGCCGCCTGTATAACCGGTTTTGCGTTTTCCACAACCTTAATTGCAAAGGATACACGCTCCTTCTGTAAGGATGCAACAGCCTGATAGGTACCCGGTGTTGTAACATCAACCGCAGACAAATCCAGCTTAACCTTTTTTAATACATCGGAATCTGCATTTACATAGGTTTCCGCCTTCTGACTCAGCTTTGCGTTCTGCTCAATGATAAAGGTCTCTTTCTTGGCAGCAATCGCATTGACGCTTTGTTGTTCCTCCTTCAACGGCACATAGGCTTCCGCTTTTACAAATTTCTGCTTCAGCAGTCCTGCAGTCAAAACAACAGCAATCATCAGAATACCGATTGCCAGTACAGCTTTTTCTTCCTTTTTAAATTGAAAATACTTCTTCACATCATCACTTCCCAACTTACTTCAACGTTTGTATTTTATCATATCCCTTCCTGTAATAAAATGCCTAAAAATACAATTTCAGCCTTTATTTATCACCTTTTTTACCATATGGTCCGGAAAGGTATGTTTGTGGGATTACGCATTCTGCACCTGTGGAAAATATGACATTCCATCGTTTTTCATTTGTATTTTTTTCTGCTTGATATTATAATCATACTACTCATGTTGGAAAGCTATCAGCTACCGTATAGACTATAGATGAAATAACACAGGCAGCGCGTTTCCATTCCATATTTATACAGAGCTTTTTTCATCGCTGTTATGCGGGCAATATGATATGATTAACCTGTAGTAAGCAGCACGCCAAAAAACAAAACAACATTTTCGGGAGGTACGATATGACATTTTTACAGACACTGGGTCCCGGCAGCACCCTCATTGCCCCAGCCTACCTGCACGCAGCTCTGCGCGAGGAGCTTTTAAAAACACGCAGCGGCATGCTGGGACTGAAGCTGAACACTCTGCAGGGATGGCTGCAGCAGCAGGCAAATGTTGCAGTACCGTCCAGACATGTTGCCTTATATCAGTATAAGCAGCGGATACAGACAATCCTTCCGCAGCTGAAAATCTATCGTGAGGTGGCGGACTCCCCGGTATTTCTGAACGAATGCAGGTCGTTTCTGGATTCCATTTATTTCTGGAACATCCCCCAGAGTGAACTGCCTCAGGAAAGTGAAGCACAAAAAGAACTGTTTGCAATCCTTTCTCAGCTCACGGATATTGCCGTGCCTTCCAAACAGCAGCGTGCAGCATTAACAAATATAAAAACAAAGCGGCTGGATGATCTGCATATTCTGGATGTGTATCACACGCTGGAGGAAGAACAGCTCATACAGGCGCTGGTTGCGCAGGGGGCACAGCGCTGTACTCCGCCGGTGTATGAGCCAATGCCATTGTTTTTCCATGCTGTAAACAAGCGCCAGGAAATTGAAGCATGTGCACAATATATTATCGAGCACGATCTGGATGCGGATGATATTCATATCACCCTTGCCAATGCAACCTATAAGCCGATTCTTGCACAGATTTTCCAGCGTTATCAAATACCGTATACACTGCTGCAGGATTCCCATGCGAGTATACTGCCACACCGCTTTTCCGCATTGTTCTCTTATTATCTGAAGCCGGATACGGAAAATCTTCTCCGTGTTCTGGATTGCGGTGTCGTACACATGGAACAGCTGCAGAAGCTGAAGGATTATCTGGATGTATTCTCCTGTGATATCGAGGAAGCCTTTGACCATTTACAGCAGATTGAGGATGAGGGACATATTCTCGATGCACTTGAGCTGGCCAAGCTGCAAAAGCTGGAAGAAGAGGCTGAGCTGGTTCGTCAACAGCTGGTGGTCTATCTGCGTCCGCTGAAACAGCCGATATCGATGGAAGCGATGATACAGACCGCTGCTTCCTATGTCAGAGAATCTCTGCGCAGGGACGATGCAGATACCAAAATTCTTCTGGATATTGAGGCGATGCTGAAGGAGCTCCATCCTTATATATTAGAAAAAGAGGATATTGCATTTTTTCTCTATTTCCTTGACGGTATGACACAAAGCAGTGCTCCCACAGAAAGAAGCGGAGCCATCGTCTGTGATCTGCGCCAGTCCCCCTTCTGCCGAAAGCATTTATTTGTTCTGGGATGTACACAAAAAGACTATCCTGCCTTTCAAACAAAAAAAGGCATTTTCGATGAGAACTATCACGCATTGATTTCAGCCTATCCTTCCATGGAACGACGTTATCAGTTTTATCTGAAACAGATATCCGCAATGCTGTACGCAGCACCATCCGTATATGTATCCTATCCGCTCGGCACCTATGAGGGAAAAGGAATGGAGGCTGCCCTGGAAATTGAGGACTATGTCCAGAAGCAGCATGCGAATCCAAAAGCGGGTTCAGTAGCTTATCCGCTGTATAGCAGCTATGAACCTGTTTCCACCAACATTACATTGTCTCCTGAAATGGCACAGGCTCTGTTTGTTAAAGATAAAATGATCCGGGGCTCCATTTCCGCTCTGGAACGCTATGTTAAATGCCCGTTCTCTTACTTTCTGCGCTATGGTCTTTCCTTGCGGGAACCGATGAAGGTCGGCTTTCCGGATTCCTATGCCGGCACTCTCGCACATTACCTTCTGGAGACCTTTACAGGGAAATATGGGAAGGCCTATACAAAGGTGGCAGAGGAAAAAATCGAAGAAGTGCTGATGAAGGAAATTCGGATTATGCAGGATGTGTTTCCATCTCTGGAAAAAAAGCTGGAAAATGTAGCACAGCGGATACTTACCTCTATGACACAGACCTTGGGCTTGCTGGATGACTTTGAACAGCATTCCATATTATCTCCGTATTTGCGTGAGAAGGAGTTTCATTACAGCATTCCCTTAGGGGATGACATCAGCCTCGCATTAAAGGGATATATTGACCGCATCGATGCGTCGGATGAATTCTTATGTATTCTGGATTATAAAAGCTCTGCCAAAATGCTGTCGGAGGCTAACGTATTTGCCGCCTTGCAGCTGCAGCTGCTAACCTATTCCATCGTCTGCAGTAAAGAATTTCATAAACGTGTTATTGGATCCTTCTACGTTTCGTTAAAAAATGAAAATATCCCTTATACGGCAGGCAAGCTGTCCCGGAGAAAACCGGTAACACATCTTCCATCCAGTAAAGAGGAATATGAAGAAATCCGTCACAAGGCACACCGCATGAACGGCTGGGTCATGGACAGTGATATACAGGCACTGGATGACAACGGCGCACACATTGTTGGTGTGAGTCAGAATAAGGAGGGGATCATAAAGCCGCGCAAGTTGTATGATCTCGGCAGTATCGAACGTTATTTTACAAAAATGTATCAAATGATCGGTAACAGAATCATAAACGGGGACATTCGCTGTTTGCCGATGGAAGATGCCTGTATGTTTTGCAGCTATTATGAAATCTGCCGATTTAAGGGCATATATGCAGAAAAAACACAGCTGGTGGAGGTAGAGGACGATATCTATCAGCAACAGAAAGGACGTGAAGAAGATGCCTGAATGGAATCCCATGCAGCTGAAGGCGATTCAGACAAAGGAACACAACATCCTAGTATCCGCATCTGCAGGAAGCGGGAAGACCACCGTGCTGATTGCACGTCTGATGGATCTGGTCATGAAGGATCATGTCTCCATTGACTCCATTCTTGCCATGACCTTCACGGAAGCTGCCGCAAACGAAATGAAAAAGCGTCTGGCCACAGAGCTGCAGAAGGCGTTGACCGCTGCCCGAACAGAAGAAGAGAAAAGCTATATCACCAGACAGCTGACGGGTATACAGACAGCACATATATCAACCATCCATTCCTTCTGCCTTTCCATCATACAGGAATATTATTACATTCTCGGACTGGATCCGCAGCGTATCAAAAGCATTATGGATAACGGAACGATGGTTCTGTTTCAGCAGCAGTCCCTGGAGGAAGCCTTTGCGAAACAGTATCAGCTGCAGGATGCAAGCTTTCTGCAGCTGTGTCAGATGTTTTCAGCAAGAGCGGAAAACGATGAGGCCCTGCGTACCATGATTATGAATCTTGCAGGACTGGCCTCCAGCAAATCCGATCCGGAAGCCTGGCTGGATTCTCTGGCAGAGAATTATCATGAAAAGCGTCTGCTGGAGGATTTACCAAAAGAGATTTATGAGAATTTCTTTGAATATCTCGTTGTGCAAACTGCACGTTATGAAGAAACGCTGGTCCGTATAGATGAGCTTTACCGGTTAAAATATGATGATCAGGTAAAAAAACACGCTATAGTGGAACAGAAGCTGCTTGCTCTTCAGGACCTGCATCAGGCCTTGCAAAATCAGGATTATCAGGCTTACCGCGCTGCCTTTCTCGCCATTGTACACGCCGTTGTACCTCCAAGCCCGGATAAGGAGGATAAGGAATATGCCCGCCTGAGAAAAAGTCTTCTTGCTTTAGAGGATGCACAACTGGAAATCCTGTTCAGTGAGGATGAATTTATGCGTGATATCCGCTACTTGTATCCTTATATAAAAAAGCTGGTGGACATGTGCAGGGATTATCGCAGCGCCTATGCAAGGATAAAGGAAGAGCATAAGGTCATCGACTTTGATGATATGGAGCATTTCGCTCTGGAAATTTTACAGGCGAAGGGTGGCCGTGTTGCTGATATCTATCGTGAAAAATTCGTTGAAATCATGGTGGATGAATTTCAGGACAGCAATGATGTTCAAAACCAGCTGGTAATGCTGATCTGCAGAAAGAACAATGTATTCCGTGTTGGAGACATCAAGCAGTCAATTTATGGATTCCGTCATGCCAAGCCGTCTTTGATGAAGGGACTGATCGATCATCGCGGAGAATTTGATGAGGTTATTTATCTTTCAAATAATTACCGTTCCAAGAAAATGATTGTCGATTTTAATAATGACCTGTTTAAGCTGTTGATGAATATCGATGGATTTTCCTGCAGCTATGCAAAAGAGGATGATGTAGAAACCGGTGTCCCTGCGCAGAACGAGGATAATGTTCCCATCTGTTTCCATGCTGTATACCATAACGAAATTAAGGAAGCAGAGGGGATTATCGTTTCCAAGAATGAATTAAAGGCAAGCTATATTGCCAATCAGATTTTGGAAATTAAGGAGCGCGAGCAGCGAAAGTGGAAGGACTTTGTTGTCCTCGTCCGTGGAAATGCCCGCAAGGATGATATGAAGAAGATTTTCGATGAGCTGAATATCCCGTATTTCATTGATATCAAATACGGATTCTATCAATCCAATGCCGTACAGGTGATTCTGTCCGCAATGAAGTGTATTTTGCATCCGCACGATGATATCAGCTTTACTGCCACTATGCTGTCACCGCTTTTTCGTAAATCAACTATGGATTTCGCACAGGCCAAGCTGCAGAAGGAAAAGGGACAATCCTATTATTCCTGGTTCTGTGAGCATCCGTTTCCCGGATTTGAAATATTACAGGAGCTGATTTTCCAACATGGCAGGCTGCGCATCAGTGAGCTCATAAATAAACTGTATGAGATGCAGGATTATTATCGTCTGCATACAAGCATTCAGGAAAAAACCAATCTGGATCTGCTGTTTGAAAAGGCTGTACAGTTTGAGGATCAGTATGCCTCCGGATTATCCTCCTTTCTTTCACAGATCGAACAGATCAAGGATGCTCAGACAGCAGAAGCGATTCCGATTGGCGCTGAGGCGGATGTGGTCCGTGTTATGAGTATCCACCAGTCCAAGGGTCTGCAGTTCCCCGTCGTATTCCTATGGTCTACCGATAAGCAGACACCAATCGAATTTAAGGATTTCTGTATCAGTGACTCCGAGCTCGGGCTGGCAATGAAGGCAATGGACTTACCGCAGCGCTATGTCCGCACAACGATACCGCGAATCGCCATGGAACATAAAAAGGATAAGGAGGAGCTGGAGGAGGAGATGCGCATTCTCTACGTGGCAACCACCCGTGCCCAGACACAGATGCATATCGTTGACTGTATACTTGAGCTTGATGCCTATAAGCATCCGTTGAGCATGTCGCAGGTATACAACCGCAATGGCTATACATCATGGATACTACAAACGTTTCTATGCAACCCAAGTCCACTCTTTACTGTAAAGGAGGTGCACCGCCTCTGGCACAGTGAGGTGCAGCAGGCAGAGGCAGGCGTAGATCATCCTTTCCGGGTATATGAAAAGCCATCCAAAAGCATTGAACTGGTAACCGCTTCCGCACAGGAGGCAAGGGAGCTGCCTGCGTTTACATTTGACGATGACATGCAGGGAAGTGATTATGGAACCATGATGCATAAAATGATAGAAGCACTTCAGGCTCCGGTATGGAGTCGTGATGTTATTCTCCAAGTCGCCAATCAGCAGCTGGTGGAGCTGAAGGAATGGGATATTCAGACATTGCTGCAGCTGGGAAAGGACCCGGATTATCTGTCGGCATACAGAGGGGATGTCCATCATGAAATGCCGTTTATGGTTAAGGACGGATCGCAAATTCTACATGGCTATATGGACTTTGTCAGCATTCAAAACGACCGTATGATCATCCTTGATTTCAAGACAGATTCTCTCAAAGAGGATGCGGAATTCATACAGCGATATAAGGGACAGCTTGCTATGTATAAAAAGGCTATGCATATCTTATATCCAAAGCATAGTATCACAACCTGCATCTATTCTCTGCATCTGCATAGGATGATTGCCATTTCATAAAAAAAGACAGAATCGAAGCCTGAGAACCTTCTCAAGTTCATGATTCTGTCTTTTTTGCTTATACTCGATTCATAACTTGCTTTCCATATTATGAATATTCCCTGTCTGTGATGTATCTGACTGTATACATGCAACAGATATGGTGTTGTTTCTTCTGCTCTATCAACAGTTACAATCGTCAACCTGCAGTATGCCTAAAGCAGGACAGCAGCCCCTTCATTAAAATATCGAGTGTCCTTCCGCACATCCAGGCACAAAGCTTCCCTTCATTTACGCTTTCGGCTCTGCAGCAATAAACAGCTTATCTCTTTCCGCTATTCCGTAATTCTTTGAAAAGAAATCATACATCGTCCAATTATAATAAAAACGTTCTGCAGGGTAAATACCATAGCCGTCCTGATTATGGTCTGTTGTATCATAGGAATCCGCCACGATAAGAACATCATCCTGTGTTGTTTCCGTCCCCATGGTATCATATCCGATGATTACCTGCCAGTGTCCTCCCCAGTCATTCCATGCCACCATAACCGGTATACCTTTTTTTAAAAAATCCTGAATCATGCGCAGATTGATTTTATCGTAATCGCTTTCCCTGTAATCATACGTTGAATGAATCTGAAACCCTCCAACACCTTCGAAAATCTGTATCATGGATTGTAAAGAGGTAGCCTCACTTTTCAGTTTATTTGTGCGAAGCTGCGCAAGTGTTTCCTCATTGTGCTTACCGAGCTTCCCGTAATACTGCAATACCATGAGTGCCGCATCCACACCGCAGCTCCATTCACTCGTCTGCTGCATCGTTTTAAATTTCGGCAGCAAGGTAAGCGTACCGGTAGACTTCATATGATAGAAATCCGGATGCTTGAAATATGGTGATTCCTTTTGATCACCCTCACGCTCCACACTGTCTGCCCCGTCATCTTCTGACAGATCCACTGTATGTGCTATCTTCATTTCATCACTATAATTTTCCTTTTCCTCCGTTTTCACACTGCAGCCGAAAAGCAGTACCGCTGCCATACAAAAAATAATCGTTTTTTTCATCATGTCCTCACTTTCTTAGTGAGTATAATACCTGCATATGCAAACGTGCATACTGATCCTGTTATATCCGCTGTGCTGTATGATTCTATGTTCATAATAATAAAATATACGGGATATCCTGAGTCTATACGACAAACATCTGCCTTTATTACTCTTATTGATCTTACAAGTATCGATACTCATAAAACTGGCTTTAAACCAACAACAAGACTTTACAGTCACAATAATCGGCATTTGACCTGGCTGTCCGTATGGCCTTTTTTCTGGGGTCAAACGAATGCATATTGCATTCCATGCAATTAGGGTGGTGTAGCATAAAGGTTTTCAGGACATCCCTCCACTTCTTCTATGAGCGGAATTATAACGAAAAGGAAGGTATTCCACAATACTAAATATAGGTAATATCAAATACAGGAACAAACATGAAACTGTGTATCGGATGTAAAAACAAAACAGCACAATTTCGTGCTGTTTATAAGATAAGCTCCTGCTGTACTCCTGCAGAGCGTTTTGTCACATATTTTTTTAGAGCCTCCATGATAGAGTAGATGATGTTTTCCAGAACTCCCAGATCCATACTCTGTACAATCAGCTGGAGCAGATAATCTTCCTTTCCCATGTCAAAGTCATTATCAAACATCAGCAGCAGCATTGCCAGAATATAGTTTTCTCTGAGGTATTCCTCATCCTCCTGTAAAAGGTCAGAAGCCTGCAGTATGGTTGTGCGGCAGTCACAATTTTTCATCCAGTCACAGAATTCTCTGGACAACTCGATCCTTCCCTTGCGATAATACAGGCAGTCCCCCTCCTGCCATAAAACAAACCGGCTGGTGAAATCCTGAATTCGCTGTGTAAGTGGCAGACGCCAGTCCTCATAAGGATCGAGCCTTCCGTTATTATCCAGATCTTTAAACGCAAAGCCATCCTGCTCGATAATCTGAATACCGAGATTGGGATCATAGCTGAGTGTTTTACCGCCTTTATTTTCAATGCACTCATGATTGTGCCTGTGAGTCAATTTCCATTGCATAAACAGAAACCTCCTTGTGTCTTTCTACCTGTAGTATAACAACACTCGCCGCGTATGTTGTCAAACAATCTTGTGAAATTGTGGGTTTACGCATATCTTTCGAAAGCCTTCACATTTTGTACAGAAAAAGAACATACAGCCCTTTATACTATATGTTCTTCTTTCTGCATGATTCCTTATAATGCTTTTTTCTGTGCGAGCATCTTAATAATTTCCACAGTGCCGTCAATACCGAACGTAGAGGAATTGATGCTGATATCATAATTCTCTGCACGACCCCATTTGCGATCCGTATAGTACTCATAATAATTTGCACGGCGCTTGTCGATTTTCTTGATGCTGCCCTCGATATCGCGTTCATCCACCTCATAGGAATGAACCGCACGCTCTTTGCGATCCTCCATATCTGCATGAATATACACATTCAGTACATCACTGCGATCCCGCAGCACATAATCTGCACAGCGTCCGACGATGACACATGATCCCTCACAGGCCACACCCTTGATTACTTCTTCCTGTACCAGATACAAGCGATCATTTAATGATAATTCCGTTATCGTGGACAATGGTCCTCCCAGAGAATATCCCAAGGCACCCAGGAGTCGGAACCCCTTGCTTGTACGGGCATCATCTTCTTCAAAAAGCTCTTTATCCATACCGCTTTCTTTGGCAGCAATCTCAATGAGCTCCTTGTCATAGAACGGTATTCCCAGCTGGTCGGCTATTTTCTTACCGATTTCACGTCCTCCACTTCCAAACTGTCTGCTGATGGTGATAATGGTCTTATTTTCCATAAAAATCGACCTCCTTGTTGTTACTTTTATTATACTATGTTACTTTCACAACATCAATGAATTGACGGCCATTTTCTGAAAACAGTCCCGTTTAAGCTATAACAGAGAAGGAAAGCAGTACGTAGTTAAAAACGGTATGCAATCATCAATTTCCTGCCGCTTTCTCTGCCTCCTCTGCAATGTTTAAAACTGCAACCACCTCCTCCGCCTTCACATAGGGAGCCTTTCCCTGATAAATACATGCGTACAGGTCATCATAAATCTTACCATAATCCGTTACCCTGGAGGGAATGCGGGTCGTAATATCATTCCCATATTCATCCATATATGATAATACTCCCCAGTTATCCTCCGGTTCCTGCAGAAAGGAAGCCTCGATAGGCTCCTGTGCAGATTTTGCGAACAGATGCCCCTGACTGTATTTCATAAAACTGCCATTTGTGCCATGTACAAGGAATCTGGGATATGGCAGCTTCACAAACAGGCTCGTTTTAACTGAGACCTTAAGCTTACCGTAATAAAGCTTAATATCAAAATAATCATCGGCTCCCTCTTCTTTATTAAGAATGCCTTTTACATCATAATCCGTTCTATCAGGAATACCAAACAGAGCTATCATTTGATCAATCGTATGAATACCCAAATTAAAAATCATATCCTGTGTTACAACAGGGCGTGTTTTAAAATAATCATAGTGAGATTCTATTTCAATGAGCGTACCAAGCTTTCCACTTTCTATGATATCCTGCAATATAAGAAAATCCGCATCAAATCGTCGATTCTGATTGGTATATGCAAGGCATCCTTTTTCCTGTGCAAGCGTAAAAACACGTTGTGCATCAC
>NZ_JBKTEM010000013.1:0-65958 GCF_047239305.1 Beduini sp. | reverse complement strand
AATCTAATTAGAGGTGAGTTTATGATCGATGATAAAATTAAGACATTCATTAAAGTGGTCGAATGTCAAAACTATACCCAGGCAGCAAATCTGCTTCATTTAACCCAGCCTGCCGTCACTCAGCATATTAAAGCTTTAGAGAGCTACTATCAGCATAAGCTGATCGATCATCCCCATAAGTCCTTCCAACTAACTAAAGCCGGAGAAATGCTGTATGATTATGCAAGGATTCAGCTTCACAATGAAGAACTTTTTGAAGAAATGATTATTAAGCACTCCACCCCATTAACGATTGGAGCTACACTTTCGATTGCCGATTACTATATCCCGGCTTTGCTCGCCCCGGTTTTGATTTCTTCCAAGCAGGAGTATCAGATTATTGTGGCCAATACGCAAAGTCTTATTCAGGAAATGATGAACGGAAAGGTGGAGTGTGCTTTTGTTGAAGGTCATTTTAATACAGAGCTTTTTGACTATCATTTATTTAAAAAGGAACGCTTTATTCCAGTAGTACGAAGCACTCATCCGCTTGCAAATAAGAATATTTCCTTTAACGATTTATTTCCCTATCCTTTGTTTGTACGTGAAAAAGGCTCAGGCACAAGAGCCATCCTAGAGAATTATTTGAATCAGACACTTTATCAGCTTCATTCTTTTGAGCATTGCAATGAAATCGGCAATCTATCAATGATCAAAGCATTACTCTTACATACCGATGGGATTACTTTCGTCTATGAAGGAGTGGTTGCCGAAGAATTAAAGCATGGGCAGTTGAAAGAACTTCAGTTGGCAGATTTTGAAATTACTCGGCCAATGCATTTTATTTATTTAAAATCCAATATAAACAGATTAATTTATCAGCAGTTTTTTAAAAACTTAATGAAAAACAGTAATGTGTCTAAATCTGTTTTCGATAAAAGGACTCTTTTAATTTAATAAGAATGATCATTTTCAATAAAAAAACACAACCGGTACATTTATCTGTACTTGTTGTGTTTTTTAATTTCTATTATGCTAACTGATACAACTGCATGAAATTGTATAATGCACCTAAAAGATTAGAATCATTATTAAATTTACATTTCACAACATTTGGTTTTCCGATATGCGGAACTTTCTCCCAAATCACGTCTACTTGATTTTTTAATTCTTCAATTAAGCGTGGCTGTTCACTGATTCCACCGCCGATACAGATCATATCCGGATCAAAAATCAACTGACAGTTATAAAAATGTACAGCCGCTGAATAACAGAAGTCTTTTAGAATTTCTTCAGCATCCTGATCTCCATCATGAAGCATCTCAAAGAATTTTTCACCATCAAGAGTGTCCTGTGTCATTCCTTTTTTAATTGATAATTTAGTGCCTAAAAGCAGCGCAGAATTTTGATGTGCCCAGATTACCGGTTCTTTATGACGATCCATTTCATTTAATAAGAAACTTACTTCTCCTGCAATCAAACGATTTCCACGGTGAATGCGTTTATTTTTAATCACAGCTCCGGCAATTCCGGTACCAAAGGCAATCACAATCGCATCCTGAACCTCTTTAGCGCTTCCGATCCATACTTCGGCTAATCCCGCACATTTTCCATCATTTTCTACTGCTACAGGTAACCCATCACAGCGTTTTGAAACAACCTCTTTTAAACATACTTGGTGCAGAAATGGAAGATTTCCGCCATTATAAACAATCCCTTTTTCCACATCGACAGCGCCCGGAGTTGAAATTGCGATTCCTTCAACGTGCCCAGCAAACTGTCGATATACTTTTTCCAAAGAATCAATGAATCCCTCTATTCCCTGATTTAGAATGGTAGGAATTTTATCTTTAGATGTGATCTCTCCCGCTGATGTGATCGTCGCATATTTTACAAAAGATCCACCGATATCAAATACTAAATACATGTTATTCACCCTCCTTTTTTGATTATACACTGAAACGCTTACATAAGGAATAAAAATTTGTTACAATGATTAAGAGGTGAAATTATGACAAAACTATTTTTCTTTGATATTGATGGGACTATTGCTCACGGACAGCATATTCCAAATGAAAATATCGCTGCTTTAAAACAGCTTCGTGAACTTGGGCATTATACATTTATCTGTACCGGTCGTCCGATTAGCTACGCTAAAATGTTGTTTGGAGACTTAGTTGATGGCTACATTACCAGTAATGGACGTCAGGCTTATTTTCATGATGAACAAATCTTAGACAAACCACTGACTCCTGAGGAAGTAAAACGCTTCATGTCCATCTGTCAGAGTGTTGACTGCGATTATGCCTTCATTGGCAGTCAGAAAGGTTATATCAGTGATGTCTCAGAAGAGTTGTTTAAAAAATTAAATGGGCAGTATAAACGTGATGATTTCTTTGAACGTGTTTGGAATCCAGAGAAAATTACAACGTATATCTTTGATATTTTCTATAAAGATGATGATCATTTTAAACACATTGTCAAAGCCTTTGAAAAGGATGTCATATTAAACGATCACCACGGTGCTTTTTCAGCCGATGCGACAACGATCTCCCATGATAAAGGAGATGGAATTGCCAGCGTATTAAAACATTTAAAAATGGAAGATGCAGACAGTTTTGCATTTGGTGACGGCAGCAACGATTTATGTATGTTTAAAGCTGTGAAAAATAAAATCGCAATGGGCAATGCCATCGATACTCTAAAAAAAGAAGCAACTTATATCAGCAGCGACTATTTAGAAGGCGGTATCGTCAATGCCTTAAAACATTTTAATCTATTATAATAGAAAGACGAATTCAATAGAGTTCGTCTTTTTGCATAAAAAAGACCCATCAAGAAGATGGATCAGAGGTGTCATCAATATTTCGATATAAATGGATTTTACCGGTATCATTAAGATTCATGATAATAATGATCACAATCGGGCAGATTAATAGTCCTAATACACCGAATACCTTGGCTCCGGCGAACATGCTGATAAGCATCAGCAAAGGATGAATTCCCACCTGTTTACCGACTATTTTTGGTTCAATGATATTGCGGATAACCGTAATGACAATATATAGGATCAGCATTCCCACTGCTAAGGTCATCTCGTTATTGATAAACAGATAAACTACCCAAGGAATCATGATCCCGCCGGTTCCAAGAACAGGCAGCACATCAAAGATTGAGATCAGCAAAGCAATCAGAAAAGGACTGCCTACTCCCAAAATCATAAATCCAACGGATAGCTCTACAAATGTAATCGTCATCAGTTTGGCGTATGCAAAGATAATTTGCAGTAATGTGTTGACTGCATAATCCTTAATTTCATAAAGCAGCCCTTTTACCTTAGGCGAACATTGAGCTAAGATAAACTGATTGATATGATGAAAATCAATGGCAATAAAGAATGAAGAAATGATAGTGACTAAGGCACTTAACAAAAAGTTAGGTATGCTGGCAATAAAGCCTGAAATAAATTTCATTGAGCTGCTGGAAATCACGCTTCCAAAAGCCACAACAATTTCCATAAAGTTAGATTCTGCATCTTTCAGCATTTCCAGCAGCTGCGGTGACAGACTGCCTACTAAACTTTCCACATCGTTAAATAATGTCGTTACCGTCGGTTCAATATATACTTCAATCAGCTGAGGGAGATTTTTTAAGTTTTCTCCAATAATAATTACTAGCTTAAAGACAAGTAAACTGATCCCTGCTCCAACCAATATATAAAGCAACAATAGAATTATAATTGCTATTCGTTCATTTTTCGCGTGCATCACTCTTTTTAAAGGCTGAATGATCATCTGCAGTAATGCCACAATCAAAAAAGCGAGTATAAAAGGAAACAGCCATGCCATGGCATATTTAAAAACAAAATAAGCGATGATGGCGATTAATCCATAATAAAGTACATTAATAATAAAAGAACGCTTTTTTTCTATATCCATAAGGTCACCTCTTTTTTGTATTCTATCATATTTCTTATCAAATTTATAATAGAATTATAATGTGTTTTTAAAACTCTATTCGAAAAATGAAAACGGTATCAATTTATAGTGTTTTTTGTTATAATGTGAATAGATAAAAATAAGAAAGAGGTGTGGAAATGGAAAAATTAAATAAGAAGGCTATGGACTTCGTTGAGGATGTCATTTATCGCCATAAAGATGAAATGGGACCGGTAAAATTAATGCTTCATGAAATACAGCATGAACTTGGATATATTCCATTCAAAGCAATGCAGATGATGAGTGATGCCTTAGATATTCCAGTATCGCAGATTTACGGCGTAGTCACTTTTTATGCACAGTTTACAACCGAACCAAAAGGAGAACATGTTATTGGCGTATGTTTGGGAACTGCCTGCTATGTCAACGGTTCACAGACAATTTTGGATTTATTAGTAGAAATGACTGGAGCACCTGTCAATGGAACAAGTGAAGATGGTGTCTTTTCAATCGATGCAACCCGTTGTGTCGGAGCCTGCGGTTTAGCTCCGGTAGTCAGTGTCGATGGAGTAGTCTTTGGTTGTTCTAAGCAATTGGATGAACTAAAATACTTAGTCCTTTCTTATAAAAAAGGAGAGACTCCAGAGGCACAGGCATGATTTTAAAAGATGTGATTAAAATTCTTGATGCAGATGTCATTTATTCAGATGATCCGGCAATTCTGGAAAAAGACTATATTGATGCTTTTGCCAGTGATTTGATGAGTGATGCACTAGCCTTAATATTAGATCATAATGAATCAACATTACTGATCACCGGTTTGGCAAATACACAGACTATCCGCACTGCCGAAATGCTGGATGTATCTGTTATTGTCTATGTCCGTGGAAAGATTCCCAGCCAGGAGCAAATCCAAACAGCAAAAATATCGGGCGTTACTCTTTTGAGTGTCAAGCATACGATGTTTCAAACATGCGGTTTGCTTTATGAAGCAGGACTAGGAAGATTAAATGATTAAGCATTATGACGTCATGAAGGACGATTATGAAAATGCCGGAAAAGTATCAAGTGACATCAAGAGAACACTTAAACAGTTAGGATTAGATACAAAAACATTAAGGAATGTGGCAATAGCGGCTTATGAAGCAGAGATCAATATGATCATTCACAGTTTAGGAGGAGCCATTACTTTTGAACTGAGCGATGAGGGAGAAGTTATTTTATGCTTTGATGATATTGGTCCCGGTATTCCTAATTTAGATTTAGCTTTGCAGCCGGGCTGGTCAACTGCCTCAGCCAAAGCAAGAGAACTTGGTTTTGGAGCCGGAATGGGATTAGTCAACATGAAACGTGTTGCCAATAATTTCCATATTGAATCCTCACCCCAAGGAACACATCTTAAAATGAGGTTTTCTTCGTGAAGCCGACAATCTGCTATACGCTTCCTTCGTGTAAAAACTGTTTAAAATGTATTCGCGCTTGTCCCACAGAAGCCATCACATTAAAAAACAACGAGATCAAAATCGATCAAAAGAAATGTATTGACTGTGACATGTGCATTGAAAGCTGCGACAGCCGCGGTCTTAAAATTACCAATGAGCATTTAACGGAAACTTTATCACAGTATGATTATCGCGTTATTCTTGTTTCAACAAGTATTTTCTCAGACTTCAAGAACTTTGGCGAAGCCAAAAAAATGTTTAAGGCGATCGAACGCTTAGGATTTGATGAAGTCGTTCAATATAGTGATATTGAAGGGGCTTTATATATGGAATCCATGCACCAGATAGAAAATGAGAACAGTTTGAAAATTTCTTCATTCTGTCCGACAATCAATCGTCTGATTAAACAGAATTATCCCACTTTGGTGGATAATCTGCTGCCTTTCAACTATCCCGTTGAAGTTGCGGCAAAAAAAGTGCGTGACCGACTTTTGGATCACTACGGCAAAGTTGGCATTTATTCGTTATGCGAATGTGTCGGAAAAATGACTTTAGCGAAGCATCCTTATGACAATGAAGATTCCTTTATTGATCATGCGATGAGCGTATCGCATATTTTTCCAAAGATCAATCGCTTAAAAAATGAAGATGAAGCTGACTTACGGATCAGTCAGGAAGGAATTCAAAGCGTAGTCAGTGATTTTTATCACTTTGCGCAGGGAACTCGACCGGTTGTAAGTATCAGCGGCATTGACAATGTAAAAAAAGTGTTGGAGCTGGCAGAGTTTGGTCATATGGATGAAATTGGTCTGTTAGGTTTATTTGCCTGCTATAAAGGATGTATCGGCGGTTATTTCTTATGGTCGAATCCTTTTATCGGACGTTTAAACATTGATCAGATGGTTGGTCACTCTACCCATCAGCTTGCTTTGCTGGATAATGATGACTATTTTAAAGAACATGAGTTAATTGATGAAGAACATATTAGTATGAAAGAAAAGATGCAGCGTTTTAAAAAGATCAGTGAAGTGCTAAGCACACTTCCTCAGTTTGACTGCGGGGCTTGCGGTTTTCCAAACTGCCGCGCTCTTGCCGAACAGATAGTAGATAATGAAGCTGATGATTCTTATTGTCGGGTAAAAAGGAGAGATGATCATGCTGATTAAAGATTTAAATCAACTTGAAGATATAAAAATGATCCATGCTGGTGATCAGAATAAAAAAATGGAAGGCGCCTACATTGGGGACTTGTTAAGCATCGTGATGAGCAAAGCCGAAGAGAATCAGCTTTGGCTGACTGTTCAGGCGCATCTGAACGCTCTTGCCGTCGCAACACTTGTCGATATGGCAGGTATTCTGTTTGTCGAAGGAACTCAAGTGGACGACGCTACTTTAAAAAGAGCCGAAGAATTAAATATTCCGCTATATACAACGAATCTTTCTGCTTATGAAGCAGTAAAAAAATTAATTGCTTTAGGTATTTAAAATGTTTTACGATTTGCATATCCATTCGGCTTTATCGCCTTGCGGAGATGACTCCATGACCATTAATAATATTATTAACATGGCGATGATCAAAGAATTGGATTTAATCGCTATTACAGATCACAATTCATTAAAACAGCAGACCTATCTAAAACAAATAAGTCAAGATAAAGTGCAGATCATCTACGGAGTTGAATTGCAGACCCGCGAGGAAATTCATGTACTGGGATATTTCAGAGAAGAAAATAGGCTTCCTGACATGCAGAAATGGATCGATCAGCATTTGCAAGTGATCTTAAACAAGCCTGAGTTTTTTGGCAATCAACTGATCTTCGATCAAAACGATGAAGTGATTAGTCATGAAGAACGCTTATTGCTCTCTTCACTTGATACGTCACTCGAAGAGACAGTTGACGCCATTCATCAGCATCACGGCATTGTTGTTTTAGCTCATGTTTTAGATAAACGTTACAGTGTCTTTGAAAATCTAGGGTTTATTCCTCCTGATTTAGAAATCGAAGGGATTGAAGTCAAAAGCGATGAACAGATGGATATCGTAAAAAAAAGAACACCTTATCTAAAGGATATTCCATTTTTTAGAAACAGTGATGCTCATCAGCTGGTTGATATTAGTGAACCCATTCATTCAATGACACAGACTCAATTTGAAGAATTATGGAGATAAATTATGCCTGATATTGCTATGCATTTATTAGATATTGTATATAACTCAATCCGCGCCTTAGCAAAACAAATTACGATCAGCATTCACGACAGTGAAAAAGAAAACATCATTGAGATCATTGTTGAAGACGATGGGTGCGGTATGGATGAGGAAACTATCCAGCATGTGATGGATCCCTTCTTTACTACCCGTACTACCCGAAAAGTCGGATTGGGGGTACCGCTTTTTAAAGAAGGAGTATTAGCGACAGGAGGAACTTTTGACATTTGCTCAACCGTTAATAAGGGAACAACGATTAAAGGGTACTACGTTAAACAGCATTGGGATACTCCGCCACTAGGAAATCTTGCGGAGACCTTAGCAACATTGATTCAAGCAAATGATCAGATTGATTATTTGTTTACTTATACAAGCGATACGCATCAATTTTGTTTAGATACAAAAGAAATAAAAGCTATCTTGGATGGTGTCAAAATAAATGAGCCGGAAATTATACTATGGCTTAAAGACTATATAAAGGAGGGACTCAGCCAATGAAGTCATTAAAAGATTTAGAAAAAATGAGAGAACAAGCTAAAAAGAAAATGGCAATGCGTTCTGATGATGAAAATCAGTATCGTGTTGTCGTTGGAATGGCAACTTGCGGGATTGCCGCAGGAGCAAGACCCGTATTGAATAAATTAGTTGAAGAAGTTGCACAGCATCATTTACCGGTAACGGTTACTCAGACGGGATGTATTGGAATGTGTACGCTAGAGCCAATTGTCGAAGTGTTTGATAAAGAAGGAAATAAAACAACCTATGTCTTAATGGATGCAGAAAAAGCGGCAGAAGTTGTAACCCGCCATTTAATCGAGGGACAAGTTGTAACGGAATATACCGTTGGAAAGTATAAGCAATAGGGGAGGACGAAACATGGAAAGAATTCAAGTCATGGTCTGTGCCGGTACAGGATGTACGATCGGGAATTCCGGGGAATTGATCGAGCTATTTAAAGAAGAAATCCGCAGTATCGGCTTGCAGGATGAAGTTTCCGTTTTAAAAACAGGATGCTTAGGTCTGTGTGGTTTCGGACCGAATATCTGTATTTATCCGGATAATATCATTTATAAATCAGTAAAGCCGGAAGACGTTAAGGAAATTGTCATGGAACATTTCTATAAAGGACGTCCGGTTACACGATTAATGCTTAATGAAAGTGATGAAGTCAGCAAAGAAATCTTGGATATCAATCACACTAAATTCTACGAAAAGCAAAAAAGAATCGCTTTGCATAACTGTGGTGTCATCGATCCTGAAAATATTGAAGAATATATTGGTAAAGATGGCTATGCCGCTTTAGGAAAAGCTTTGACTGAAATGAGTCCGCAAGAAGTTGTGGATGAAATCAAAGCCAGCGGTCTGCGCGGACGTGGGGGCGGTGGTTTCCCTACTGGTGTGAAATGGCAGGCTGCATTAAATCAGCCGGGCGATGAAAAATATGTCATTTGTAATGCTGATGAAGGTGATCCCGGGGCTTTCATGGACCGTTCCATTTTGGAAGGAAATCCCCACAGTATTTTAGAAGCAATGGCAATTGCCGGCTATGCGATCGGCGCTCATCATGGATATATTTATATTCGTGCCGAATATCCGATTGCTGTTGAACGTCTGGAAACTGCGATTTCACAGGCAAAAGAATTGGGATTACTAGGAGATAATATTTTTGGTACCGGATTTAATTTTGATCTGGAAATTCGTTTAGGAGCCGGAGCCTTTGTCTGCGGTGAAGAAACAGCCTTGATTCAATCGATTCAAGGAGAACGAGGAATGCCAATCCCTAAACCGCCATTTCCTGCCGAACGCGGTGTTTGGGGTAAACCTACTATCATAAATAACGTAGAAACTTATGCTAATCTTACTCAAATCATATTGAACGGAGCTGACTGGTTTAAATCGATCGGTACAGAAACCTCTCCGGGAACAAAAGTATTCGCGCTTGGTGGAAAGATTACCAATACCGGATTAGTCGAAGTACCTATGGGAACAACGTTAAGAGAAATTATTTATGAAATCGGTGGCGGATGTCCTAACCGTAAGGAATTTAAAGCAGTTCAGACCGGTGGCCCAAGTGGAGGCTGCTTAACCGAAGAACAATTAGATACACCGATTGGCTTTGATGAACTCATTAAATTAGGTTCCATGATGGGATCTGGAGGAATGATCGTTCTTGATGAAGATAACTGTATGGTAGATGTCGCTCGTTTCTATATGGATTTCATTGTTGACGAATCATGCGGTAAATGTACGCCTTGCCGTGTCGGAACAAAACGTTTGTTGGAAATCTTAGAAAAAATCTGCAATGGTGAAGGAACTCTGGATTTACTAGATGAACTGGAAACCTTGTCTCATACAATTAAAGATACGGCATTATGCGGTTTAGGACAATCTGCCCCTAACCCAGTCTTATCTACTTTAGAACATTTTAAAGATGAATATATAGCCCATGTAGTGGATAAAAAATGTCCTGCAGGAATCTGTAAAGCTTTATTGGAATATAAAGTTAATCCAGAAAAATGCAGAAAATGCGGATTATGTGCGCGTCAATGTCCGGTTAGTGCTATCAGTGGTGCCGTGGGTAAAGAAACATATCATATTGATATGGAAAAATGTATCAAATGCGGTAACTGTATCAAAGCTTGTCACTTTGAAGCTATAGAAAGAAAGTAGGAGATGAGAATAATGGGAAAAATAAAACTAACAATCAATAATCGTGTAGTTGAAGCCGAAGATGGTCAGACTGTTTTAGAAGTTGCTAGAGAAAATGGTATTCACATCCCTACTCTTTGCTACTTAAAAGATTTGACTGGAACCGGAGCCTGTCGTGTATGTCAGGTAGAAATTGAAGGCGCTCGTACATTATGTGCAGCCTGTGTTTATCCGGTAAGAGAAGGACTCGTTGTAAAAACACATTCTGTTCGTGCTTTAGAAGCAAGAAAAAATGTGGTAGAATTAATCGTATCTAATCACTCTAAAGACTGCTTGTCTTGCATTCGCAACACAAACTGTGAATTGCAGCGCTTATGCCAGGAATTAGGGGTGCGTGAAGATGCCTATGCAGGAAATAAAACACCGTCTACTTTTGATGAAGTGTCACCGGGAATTGTCCGTGATACATCAAAATGTGTCTTATGTGGCCGCTGTGTCGCAGCCTGCAGAAAAATTCAGGGATTAGGTATTCTTGGATTTATGGATCGTGGTTTTAAAACTAAAGTCGGTCCTGTTTATGATCGCAGTTTCAATGATGTCAACTGTATGCAGTGCGGTCAGTGTATCAATGTATGTCCGGTTGGAGCACTTCATGAAAAAGAAGAAATTCATGATGTGATCAACGCCATCAATGATCCACATAAACATGTAATTGTTCAGACAGCGCCGGCTGTACGTGCCAGCCTGGGAGAAGAATTTGGTATGCCGATTGGTACACGTGTTACGGGTAAAATGGTGGCAGCTTTAAAAATGATGGGATTTGACCGTGTTTATGATACCAACTTTGCAGCCGATTTAACGATTATGGAAGAAGGCTATGAATTCATTCATCGTGTAAAAGAAGCAGGTGTTCTGCCAATGATTACCTCTTGTTCACCGGGATGGGTTAACTATGTAGAAACTCAGTATCCGGAGATTTTAGATCATCTATCAAGCTGTAAATCTCCACACATGATGTTTGGTGCCATGGCAAAATCTTATTACGCTAAACAGCAGCGCTTAGATCCAAAAGATATCTATGTTGTCAGCGTTATGCCTTGTGTCGCTAAAAAAGGTGAAAAAGAACGTGAACAAATGATTAACGGCGGAATCAAAGATGTAGATGCTGTTATCACAACTCGCGAACTTGGCAAGATGATTAAAATGTTCGGTATTAACTTCAAAGATTTAGCCGATGAGCAATTCGATCAGGATTTCTTTGGCGAATACAGTGGTGCCGGAGTTATCTTTGGTGCCAGCGGAGGCGTTATGGAAGCCGCATTGAGAACCGTTGCCGATGTTTTAACAGATCAGGATATCGAAGAGATCGAATATCAGCAAGTACGTGGTATCGAAGGACTTAAAGAAGCCACTTTAACGATCGGTGACTTAGAAGTAAAAGTCGCTGTTGCTCAGTCCATGAGCGTTGCTCGCCCGCTGTTAGAAGAAATCAAGAAAGGAACATCACCTTATCATTTTATTGAAATCATGGGATGCCCTGGCGGATGTGTCAATGGCGGAGGACAGTCTTATATCAATGCGTTAGTACGAAACAGCGGTTTCAATTATAAACTGGCGCGTGCCAAAGTCCTTTACGAAGAAGATGAATCACTGCCGATAAGAAAATCACATAAAAACAAACAGATCCAAGAATTGTATAATAATTTCTTAGGAGCTCCAAATTCACACTTGGCTCATGAATTATTACACACCACTTACAGTAAGAGGGAGAAATATCCGGATAAGGATTAACGGGGGAAGTCATATGAAGTTTATTAAATATCTATTATGTTGTACACTTTTATTAATAGGAGGATGCAGCAGTCCAAAAACTGAAAATAAAAAGTTAAATATCCTTTGTCCTAGTGGTGCGCCATCATTGGCGCTCACTAGCATTTATGGAGATCATAACGTCACTATCGTAGAAGGAACAGACCTTTTGATTGCCGAACTTTCTAAAAAAGACAGTGAATATGATCTCATTGTCGCACCAATCAATCTTGGCGGAAAATTGATTGCCACTAATCAAACTGATTATCGTTTAGACAGTATCATTACCTGGGGAAACCTTTATTTAGTCGGAACCAGTCAAGAAGCATTGAACGAACAAGGTGAGATCGCTTTATTTGGTCAGGGTGCCGTACCGGAAAAAATCTATAACGCTGCCAATGTTGATACTGCCCTAACAGCTAATTACTATAATGCCGGAAATTATGTACAGGCGCAGCTATTAAGCGGTCAAAACAAAGTAGGACTGCTCGCCGAACCATTAGCTACCGCAACTATCGCCAAAGCAAAAAGCGAGGGCATTGAACTGCAAGTATTAATGGATCTTCAGCAAGCTTACGCAGATGCTAAAGGAACGGAATATGGATATCCGCAAGCCGCTATTTTTGCTAAAGACAGTAAAACGGTTGAAGAAGTCACTAAAAAGATTCAGGAATATTGTGACGGCGGTTTCAGTGGCATTGACGGTTATTTAGACACTATCGGTGTAGATACATTAAAATTACCTAGCAAAGAAATTACTTTAAAATCTTTAGACAAACAAAACATTAAATATAAGAAAGCAAAAGAAGTTACAAACGATATCACAACTTTCTTAAAAGAATTTAATATTGATTTTGATAACAGCATGTTATTGAATGAATAAAAAATGCTTATCGATCATTTTATTGATCGGTATATGGCAGCTTCTATCGATGCTGACAGCCAGAGAAGTTCTGCTGCCTCAGCCCATCCATGTTTTTACGAGAATCTACGAAATGCTGTTATCAGGTAAATTTTATGGAGCGGTGGCAACAACCCTTCTCCGTGCAAATTTAAGTTTTCTGATTGCACTTATACTGGGAATCAGCTTAGGATTGCTTGCCTCTTTCCATTCACAGATCGAGGCTTTCCTAAATCCTATTCTTTCCTTTCTGCAAACCATTCCGCAGATTTCCTACATGATTATTCTGCTTGTCTGGTTTGATCAGTTTATGTGTATTCTCATCATTATTCTTCTAATGACATTTCCGATCGTCTATCATAACATTCTGACGGGAATGAAAAACATTGATGCCAGTCTGATCGATATCATTCGTCAATACCAACACCCGATGCCGTTTTTGATCTTTAAAGTATACCTGCCGCTCATTAAGCCTTATATTTATTCAGCGATTGATGCGATTCTGCCTTTAAGCCTTAAAATCGGCGTGATGGCAGAGGTATTGATTCAAACACGAACCGGAATTGGTGCACAGCTTTACTTAGCACGCTTAAACATTGATATGATAGGTGTCTTTGCCTGGACAATCTGTCTTGTGATCTTACTGATGCTGGAAGTTAAAATTGTTCATCTAGGACTACGAAAGTAGTCCTTTTTATGTTCCGAAATATTTTTGATAGGCACTTTCCATCTCTTCATCACTCAGCTTTCTTTTTACAAACTGATCTAATTCTTTAAAGGTGTAGTTTTCAAAAAGACAGCGTAAAATCAGATGTCGCTGAAAATAGGTAAAATCCCGACAATGATAATGGTGTAGTTTTAAATATTTTAAGAAATGCTGCTTTATTATATAAAAATCACTAAAGTAATCAGGCTGTTGATAAACATCACTCATGAATGCCGCATATTCCATCAAATCCTCTTTCAGAAGATTTAAATCCTGATATTTGCTTAATGTAAGTGAAAGCTGATTTAATAAAAAGTCTAATGTTTCTCTCTCCAAATTTATCACCTCAGTTTACTTATTCCAAGCAATTAAGGTATTTCCTTTAAAAAAGAGAGGATTGACTATTTCATGAATAATTATTTATATTTTATCGCTCATAAAAAAACACCTATCTCAAGATAGGTATTCATGATTATTGTCTTTTTGCTTCTACTAAATGAATTAAATCACCGACTGTTTTAATTGTTAACAACTCTTCATCTTCAAACTGTACATCTAAAGCTTCTTCCATTTGGAACACTAAGTCCACTAAATCTAATGAATCAATTCCAAGATCTTTAAAGTTTGATTCTTCTGTTAATGTTTTTCCTTTTAACTTTGGTTCCAAAACTTCTGTAATTTTTACTAAATAATCCATTATTTTCACCTCTTAGACTTATTATATCATTTTATTAAATAAAATAAAACATCATCTAGTGCCTTCTTGCGTAAACGATAATAAGTAGAACGTGAATAGTATTCATTCCACCACTCCCTTTTATTCGGGTTTAAATAATCCTTTTCGATCAGCTGATAGATTTCTTTAGGCAATGAAGCTAAAATTCCATCAATAAAAGTGACAACCGTTTCTAAGTTTTCTTTCTTTTCTATATAATTGATCATAGATGTTTCTAAATGGTTATATGGGGCATGACGATCCTTGATGACGTTATATTGAAGCTGTGGATAAAATTCTTTCTCATTAATGACTCTTAGCTGCAATTGTGCTTTCTGATATTCTCGAATAATTCCCCTTAATAACTTATCTTTCTCTTTTAAACTCATTTTATCTAAATCTGTCATAAAAATAATCCTCCTAACGTAAATATTCTATACATTAGGAGGAATTACTCATTAAAATGTAAAATTTTCTTTTAATTCGTCGATTTCTTCGTTGGTTAACCCAATCTCTACTAAATATTCCTGACTGCTTCCATAATGATCACGCAAATGATTCAGCATTTTCATTATATATAATGGTTCTGAATACAGATAACGAACCTGTCCAGGTTCAAGCATCTTCTCTAATTTTTCATTAATCTCCATATTATTTTCATAAGATTCAGAGTAATCTTTCACAATATCATATTCATGACATCCAGCTAAATCAAGCAGCAATGCGGCAATAACTCCGGTACGGTCTTTTCCTGCTGAACAATGAAAAATAACACCATCATAAGGATATTGCACGAATGTCTTGAATACCTCTTTAATTGCCGGCTGAGCTTGATCTAATAAGACACAGTATAAATCTCCCATGTCTTTAAAATCCATGTTCTGAGGAACTAATACGGCATCTCCGCCACCAAACAGATCAATACTGTAATATTTAATGATATCGTCATCTATCAGGACATTAGGTTCCTTTTGACGTTCTGCTGCACTTCTCAGATCAATTACTGCACGCATTCCATAATCAATTAAATATTGGCGATCTACTTCTGTTAAATTATCCATTCCCGCACAACGCACATATTTATGTGATTTTGTATAAGCCCCGCTCTGTGTTTCATATCCGCCTAAATCACGTGTATTTCTTACAGACGTGATAGGCAGTAATCGCTCTTCTCTACTCATATATTGCATATGTTTCACCTCAACATTCATTATACTATAAACACGAATAAAAAACGATGACAAAATCACCGTTTTATATCTCTCATCCTGCCTCTAATTATCATTTATTTCTGTTTGCCCTCAATAAAAACATCCAATATACCCTATCACTCAAAACAGCATTCCCTGTTATATGTCCATACATATCATTAATATCCCTATGAATATTATAGTTTTCTTCACTTTATATTATATATATAATTAGGAGCATATATCTCTTTATTATACTTCCGATATGATGAACAATTTTAATAGCATTGCCAATAAAAAAAACACAGCCCTATCTTATGATATACTTCCTTTAAAGCAGACAACACAAATTAAATGTCGTATATAGAAGGTATACTCATATCATTATAAAGCTGTGTTAATTTTTTATTTATTCATACTATATTCTAATATGCTTTCGCAAAATAAACGATCTTCTTTGCTTCTTTTCCACAGTAGATACATTTATCAGAATGTGCTTTGCCTTCAACGATACAGCGTGTAGAAGCTCCGGTTTCATCCTTGATCTTCTTTTCACACTCTTCATCGCCGCACCACATCGCTTTGATATATCCGCCTTTTGTTTCCAAGACTTCCTTAAATTCAGGATAAGTAGAAACAGTATGCGTATTACTGTCACGATGTTTCAAGGCACGATCATACATTTCATCGTGAATCTGATCCATTAAATCTTGAACGATCTGTACTAAGTCCTCTGATAATGATCTCGTCTGCTTAACTCCATCATTACGTTTAGCAATGACACACTGATTCGCTTCAATATCTTTTGGCCCTAATTCAATTCGCAATGGAATACCACGCATTTCTGCCTCTGAAAATTTCCATCCCGGTGATTTATCACTATCATCAACTACCACGCGAATACCAGCAGCCTTTAACTGATCTGCTACTTCGTTAGCTTTTTCCAATACCCCCGGCTTTTGCTGTTGAATTGGCACGATGATAACTTGTGTAGGGGCAATGCGCGGCGGTAATACTAATCCATTATTATCTCCATGAACCATGATAATCGCCCCTAATAAACGTGTTGAAACACCCCAAGATGTTTGATAGATATATTTTTGCTTTCCATCTTTATCTAAGAACTTAATATTAAAGGCTTTCGCAAATCCCTGTCCAAAATAATGAGAAGTTCCAGACTGCAATGCTTTTCCGTCATGCATCAGAGCTTCAATTGTATAGGTTTCCTCTGCTCCGGCAAATTTTTCTTTTTCGGTTTTACGCCCAGTGACCATCGGAATCGCCAAAAGATCTCTTGCTAGTTCATCATAAATATCTAAAATAGCTAACGTTTCTTCACGTGCTTCTTCTCTGCTGGCATGAATAGTATGTCCTTCCTGCCATAAGAATTCTGATCCACGTAAGAAAGGACGTGTCGTTTTTTCCCATCTGACAACAGAACACCACTGATTATATTTTTTTGGTAAATCACGATATGAGTTTACTATTTTTGCGTAGTGTTCACAGAATAATGTTTCTGAAGTCGGTCGTACAATAAGTGGTTCTTCTAATTCATCCAAACCACCTTTTGTAACTACTGCACATTCCGGTGCAAACCCTTCTACGTGATCTGCTTCTTTTTGCAATAGTGACTGTGGGATCAACATCGGCATATAGACATTTTCATGTCCGGTCTGCTTGAAACGCTGATCTAAATAGCTTTGAATTCTTTCCCATAATGCATACCCATAAGGACGATAAATGATAAAACCTTTGATACTTGAATAATCCATTAATTCTGCTTTGCGGCAGACATCGGTGTACCATTGAGCAAAATCAACTTCCATTGCGGTTATTGCATCGTTTTTCTTATTGTTTGCCATACTTTCTCTCCTTTAATAATACATGTTATATCTTACCAAAAATCCTATTAAGATACAATATCCTTTCTATTCCCCATAACAAAACATGAGGATCACCTCATGTTTATTAGTGTCTGCCTACTCCACCCCCGCTGGAACGTCCGCCGCCGCTGCCTCTTGATCGACTTACTGAGGAAGAAGATGGTGAGCTTGGCTTAGAGACAGGTCTGGAAATCGGTGAAGAAACTCTGGTGCTGCTGCGCTTATGCGTCGTTGAACTCGATGACTTGACTACTGGTTTAGAGGTATAGCGTGGTGTTTCTTCATAAATGATCGTTGTGGGTGTAACTGGCGGTGGGGTTTGTTTCTCACTCACTGGTCTTTTAGGTTCGCTCTTCTTGACTGGTGGTGCTTTTTCTTTCTCTGTAGAAATCACCGAAAGTTTTTTAGGCTCCACCAAGATTTCAGCACCTTCTAATTCCTTTAATGCTTTCTTATTTTTTTTAATACGATATGCCAATAAAATGACGATACCGCTCCATATTGCACTCAAAAACACTTTGATCGGATAGGTAAGCTGAACCGTTTCCTTAGAAATAGAATAATAATAAGCGTCCAGTTTAGAACAAATGCTGTTATAGGCTCCCTCTATTCGGGTATCATAATTATTGCCATAATCCACCATATCATTAAACTCATAGTTATATACGACATTGGAGAGGAATAAATCGGAAACAATCGACTTAATTCCATCCCCCTGCATAATCCAATAATCTTTTTGCTTAGTTACTATAAGAATCAATACTCCATTATTCTTCTTTTCATCTCCAAGTCCCCAACTGTTAAATAACTGATAAGCATAATCTGAGACAGACAAACCTTCAGTTGTTTCAACCGTCACAACAACTACCTGTGCACCACTTTGTCTTTCTAATCTTCTGCCCTTCGCATTAATTTGTGAGATCGTAGAAGAAGATAAAATACCTGCACTATCATTGCAGTATTGTCCATTATCCTCAACAATTGCGTGGATGGGGATTATTGTGACGATAAAAATGAATAAACTGATTAGAATAATCACATATTTTTTCATTATCTTATCCATCATGCAAATAATTCTGCATTCCCTTTCCCAACAATTTCTTTAAATATGGAAATCGGAAAATGAGTCAGTTCCTCGTTCCATTTCTTTGCCGCTTGATTATAATTCTCCTTTGAACGTGAAATCAGATCATAGGCTGAATAAAAGTTTTGATAAATCTGATTCAGCAAGCGATCATTTTCCACTACTGACATTTGTCCTACCATACTGATTTTAAGAGCGTCAAACGAAGATTGCAGCTTAACAAAAGCAATGTATAATTCATGTTTAGCTGTGGTCTCATTAAAGATTTTTAAATCTGCTTCCAATTGTTCGATTAAGTTCTTATCCTTATTCTCATTCTTCGCTAAAACAATCAGGCTCGCCGCATACTGGGACTGACGTTCCAATTCCGGCTGGAGCTGCTGAACATAGATGGATTCAATTTGATCACTTTTTTGTATAACGGCTTTGCTTCCGCCTAAAAAGACAGCCGCCGCGATCATTAATCCCATGATCATGGCGGCTGTTTTATAATTTTTAAAGTTCATTCGTGTTCACCTGCTTACTATGCACGAATATCTAATAATTTCTGTTTCAATTCTCCCTCAATACGCTGTAATTCTTTTTCAGCTTCAATACGTTTCTGTTTACCTTCGTCTTGAATTTTCACTACTTCATCCAACGTTTCGATTAAAGATTGATTTGTATGCTTTAATGTTTCTATATCAATGATACCACGTTCAGATTCTTTCGCTGTTTCAATCGTTCCCATTTTCAATGTATCTGCATTTTTCTTCAATAAGTCGTTTGTCATTTCCGTTACACTTCTTTGTGCTTCCATTGCTTCACGTGAATGCTGAATCCCTAATGCCAATACCATTTGTGATTTCCATAACGGTATTGTATTGACGATGACAGACTGAATCTTTTCCGCCATCAGCGTATCATTATTTTGAACTAAACGAATCTGCGGTGCCATTTGAATTGCTACAATTCGAGTCAGTTCCAAATCATGAATCTTCTTTTCAAAACGGTTGATTAAACTGGCATAGTCATTAGCTGCCTGTGAATCTTCCGGTGTTTGAGTCTGCTGAGCCTTTGCCACCAATTTAGGCAGTTCTTCTGCTTTTGCTTTTTCCAGTTTTTTCTTACCCGCTAAAATATAAAGTGTTAATTCTTTATAGTTTGTCATGTTTAATTCATACATCTGATCTAACATGGCAATATCTTTTAATAATGTCACCTGATGATTTTCTAAGTTACGTGTAATCTTATCTACATTTGATCCCACTTTAGAATATCTGGCTTTAATTTCTTCTGTCTTGCTTCTTGCTTTTTTGAACATTCCGAAGAACCCTTTGTTTTCTTCCGTTCCCATGTCCATTTCTTTTAATTCTCCGACTAAAGAAGACACCATATCTCCTATTTCGCCAAGGTCTTTTGTACGCACTTTATCCAAAGTAGATTCTGAAAATCCGGAAATCTTATTTTGAGCTGCTGCCCCATACTGTAAAACTAACTGAGAATTTGTAATATCAATTTTTTCTGAAAAGTCTTCTACTAATTTCTTTTCTTCCGGTGTTAATTTTGATTCTTCCAAATCAGATTCCGGCAGTGCTTCCTCCACAGGTTTGATTTTAGGTTCTTCAACCGCCGCACTTTCTCCTAACGGGTCTAATGTCAAAGTTGGCATTTTTACTTCTTTTTCTTCCATTTAGTTTCTCTCCTCTTTCATTTCATCTAACAATAAACCATCTTGATGCAGCATTGTCTTTAGCACTTCAATCTCTGCATTGGTATCAATCATCTGATTTTGATATAACTCCTCATACTTATGATGAATGGCTTGTTTCATCATTTCTACTGCTCCCTCGATTTCTCCAGCTGTATCTTTTACTTTTCCTTTTGGTTCACTCAGCGTTTCATAGTGAGCATAGGTTTCAAGTAATTCGATTAAAACCGGTAAATAATAAGCTAACAGTTTTCTTATACTTGTTGTATCCTCTGGATGTTCGCGCAAATATTTGAATATCTGCTTAATCGTACTGACAATTTCATTAAGATCCTGACTAATCTTTTCATCTGCAATCCCTTGGTTCAGCTCATTTAAAGCCTGCAATTGTGTCGCCGCTTCTTTTTCCATCTCAACTAAAGTCAAGGTATTTTCAACAGAATCAGAATTCACCGTTTTTTGTGTTGTTACATCGTGAAAAAAAACACTTTTTAACACTACATATACCACTATCCCAAGTCCTGTCAAAATAAAATAATCGGTTATCCGATACAGATCAAATACGAAAGCATAGATTAAGCAAAAAATACCTACTCCATAAAATGGATACGGTGAGCGAATTTTATTTTTAATTGTCATTTGCCCCATTTTTTGCACATCCTTTAATTAACATTATACATGGTTTTCGTTTATTTTCAATTAGGACTTTTTGATCCTTCCCATCATATATTCATCTACATATGCTCCGTTTCTAATAGATGCTTTACGTTGTGTTCCTTCGATTTCAAATCCATATTTCTTATATAAATTAATAGCTTTCTCGTTATCTACAAAAACATTTAATTCCACTCTTACAAGCATCAGCCAATTATCCGCAATATCCAATGCTGCTTCCATCAGACTGCTGCCGATATGCTGATTCTGATAGCGATGATCAACCATAATACCAATCGTTCCGCAGTGGCGGCGACGTGGACTTCCTTCGACACTTAATCCAATGTCACCGATGATCTCTCCATCTTCACTCACGGCAACAAAACGGTGATCATTCACACCTAAATTTTCTATGCCTTCACGATTTCTTTCCAGTCGTTCAGAGGGTATACCGAGGATATTCTCAAATACTCCCGGCATCCTGCGCAAACGATTGATCCCTACTTCATCTCCTTGTTGAATCGGACGTATTGTATATTTCATTTTCTTTCTCTCCCTATCTTATTTAATATTTTTATCATTATTGCTGTTTCAGCATCGTTTCTAAAGCCGCAATATCTGCTGTCACATCTGTAATTTTATCACTGTAGAAACCCTGTATTTTTTCTTCTAATTCTTCCCTTACAAAACGACTGCTTTTTTCGATCTCCTGCAGTCCTTCTTGCATGTCTTTGCAGATCATTGGATCTCTTTCATATTTGATATACATCGTCAATAGCTCCATAAAAGGAGACATATAGGATTCAAACAGTTTTTGCAATGATTCTATTTGATCGGGATTATCAATTGCATACTGCAGCATGATTTTAATGATCACGATCATTTTTTCCAGTTCATCATTTAAACGATCTGACTCAATGTTTTCCTTATCCTCTTTTAAAGTGGTGATATACTGATTCATTTCTTTCTTCATTTGTTCCAAAGACTCTTTCTGATTCTCTTTTAAAAATTTCCCCAACCGATTTCCAACAACTCTTGCCCGCACTCTTTTGCCATTGCTGAAAAGACGAGCTACTCCATAAATGACTGAGCAAATAAAAATATCTGCCGGGATATTATATAAAAGTGATTTAGGGGCTGTGAAATAAAAGAAAGTCCAGAAAACAAGCAGGATGACTGCTGGTGCAAATGAAGGAATATACACACTGTAGACTAAATCGACATTATCTTCACTCATCTGTTATTCCTCCTTTTAATTCATCCAGTGGATCATCAAGCAGCCCATCTTGATGAAGCAAGGTATTCAGCATTGCAATGTTCGCTCCTGTAACCATTGATTCTTCCTGATAAAACTGTTCTATTTTCTTATTCAGAGCTTGTTTCATACTTTCCAATGAATCTTCTATCCTTATTAATGTTGCTTTCATATCTTCACTTAAATTAGGTATTTCATCATATAGCTGATATACTTCTAAAAGTTTCATGACAGTTGGCAGATAGTAATCTAAAAACTTATTCATCGAACTAGCCTGACTTGGATATTTTTCAAGATACTCCATGATGGCTTCTACTAAATGAATAATCGCCTCAATATCCTGACTCACTTTCTCATCCGGAATCTTTTCATTATAATCTTTCAATAACACGATCTGCTTCTTAGCTTTATTATCCATTGCTTTCTGATCTATCTTTAACTCCTGTTCAATAATCAGTTGGTTACCCTTTGGTGTATCCTCTGTTTTTTCAACGTTAATATAGCGTTTTATGCAGAAATGAAATATGACATAAAGAATTAAGCCAACAGCTGCATTGATGAACAGATTATCCGTATATTTACTAGGCCAAAGCACGATGAAAGAAAACCAGCATATCACGCTGCCCACTATAGCTTCAAAAGAAAACTTAAAAATAGAATGCGTTCTTTTGACTTTTTTTTCTGAGACTATATCGTTTCGTAAATTTAGCGTTTTAGCCTGTTTTAATAAAGCTAAAGTTTTTTTAATCTGTTTAAGATCTTTTTCCTGCTGGAAAGGAGAGTTATCCTTTATTTCGATGACCTTGCGGAAGGCTGAAATTATATGTTTTATACAGAGTTTCCGCACTTCAATATCAATCGATTGGCATAATTCTTGAATTGGCGTCTCAATATGGATCGGAATATTTTGATTACCCTCTGCATTATATTTCTTTTCAAGATTTAATAAATCTAAAGCTGCCGATATATAATTGCTGATCACCATGAACGATCCTTTAGATATACATGCCTGTTTACTATAAAAATCAAATAAAGCACTTAAATCATCTGTCATCACTTTTAAATGATTCTTTACTGTATTATTAGTTGTTTCTTTATAAAAGTTTTCCAACGCTTCCATCGCATTCAAAATATTTTCCTGATAAAACTGGAGAGAATTTAAGTGTGATTCATTTTCCATTGTTCTTTTCCTCCCCATCAATTATTTTATCCTTAACTATCATTATATATGTTTTCATGTGAATTGAAAATAAAAAAAGGAGCCTAAGCTCCTAATTATTAATACATTGGCATTTGTGGCATTGCTGGTGCTTCGGCTTCTTTGATTGTTCCGACTGCAGCTTCGGTCGTAATAAATAATCCGGAAATAGACCCTGCATTCAAGATTGCACTTCTTGTTACTTTGGTTGGGTCTACAATGCCTGTATCAAACATATCTACCCATTGACCGGTTTTAGCGTCAAATCCAACATTCTCTGCTTTGACTAACTGTTCACGAACAATGTCATCTCCATCATATCCGGCATTTTCGGCAATTTGATATAATGGGATGCTCAATGAATCTAAAACGACATTGATTCCCTTCTGAACATCTAATACATCTGATTTTAATTCATCTCTGATTTCTTTATAAATTTCAATTAAAGCTGCACCACCGCCAATTACGATTCCTTCACTGACTGCAGCTTTTGTTGCATTTAAGGCATCTTCGATTCTTAATTTCTTTTCTTTTAATTCAGTTTCAGTCGTTGCACCTACTTTAATTAAAGCAATACCATTCGTTAATTTTCCTAAACGTTCCTGATAACGTTTTTTATCATAGTCACTGCTGCTGTTTTCAATCTGAGAACGGATTTCATCAATACGGGCTTTCATTTCCTCTTCAGCACCCGCTCCGCCAATCAGTGTTGTATGATCTTTATCTACAATGATTTTCTTTACTGTTCCAAGATCTTCTAACTGAATATCTTTAATATCCATATTTAAATCTTTAGCGAAGAATTTAGCGCCTGATAAAGTAGCAATATCATTCAAAATATCTTTTTGGTTATCCCCAAAGCCAGGTGCTTTTGTTGCGACAACATTGAAAGTTCCTCTTAATTTATTTACAACGATCGTTGAGACAACTTCATTTTCAATATCATCTGCAATGATCAACAATGGTTTGTTAGCTTGCATTACTTTTTCTAAAATAGGCAGGATTTCCTGAATTGTACTGATTTTTTGATCTGTCACCAACAGATATGAATTTTCCATTTCAATTTCCATCTTTTCACGGTTGCTTACCATGTAAGGTGAAATAAATCCTTTATCATACTGCATTCCTTCACTGATTTCTAATGATGTATCAAAACCTTTTGATTCATCCACATTGATAACACCATCTTTTCCTACTTTATCCATCGCTTCGGCAATGATGTCTCCGATTTCTTTGCTTCCTGATGAGATTGTCGCTACCGAAGCAATGTCATTGCCTGTTTCAATCTTACGTGATTTATCTAACAGTTTTTTAGCGACAGCATTGCTGGCAAGTTCAATCCCTTCACGCATTAAAACCGGGTTGCTTCCTTTTTCTACAGCCTTTAATCCTTTTTGAATCATTGACTGAGCTAAAATTGTAGCGGTTGTTGTTCCATCCCCGGCTGCATCATTTGTATTGTTAGCAACTTCATAAACAAGTTTAGCACCCATGTTTTCAAATGTATCTTCTAATTCAATTTCTTTTGCGATACTGACCCCATCGTTTGTGATTAACGGAGATCCATATCCTTTATCTAATACAACATTACGTCCTTTTGGTCCTAATGTCACTTTTACGGCATCAGCTAGTAAGTTGACTCCCTTCAACATGGAAGTTCTTGCATCTTTTGAATAACGTATTTCTTTACTCATTGTTCTTCCTCCTATTCAACAATTGCTAGAATATCCTTTTGTGAGACAATCAGATAATCCTGATCATCAATTGTGACTTCTGTTCCGCCATAGCGCTTAAAGATGACCTTGTCACCAACGCTGACGTGCATTGGAATCACCTTTCCATCAACGACTTCTCCTTCGCCTACTGCGATTACTTTCGCAACTGATGGCTGTTCCTTTGGTTTGTCACTTAATATAATGCCACTTGCAGTCTTATTTTCTACCTTTTCTTTTTCCAGGATGACATTATCATGTAGTGGTTTCAACATATTAATTCCTCCTTCTGGCACTTGATACTTTCTAGTGCTAAGACTATTATAGCTCATTTTAGCAGTTTGTCAATATGAGTGCTAAAACTTTTTTAATATAATTTTAGTCATCTTTTCTCTTCAATTTCTGTCTAAATATGATACAATAGATAAGTAAAATAACTAAAAAGATTATCGTGGTTACTCGCTTTAGGCGGGTTATCTTTAGAGGCTATATAAAAGCCCTTACAATATGATTATAAAGGAGATTAGAGATATGGTTGTCGTTATTGTTTCACCTGTTACTCACAAGATTGTCAATGCATTAAATACTGTGAAAGATTATCATTTCATAAAATCAAAAGGCCCACGCTGTTTTTATTATACGGAGGGTAAAGAGGGCGATGCTGCTACGATCTATAAAACTAAGAAACTGATTGTTCAATTAATCGGGGCGGTTTATGTATTTGAGGCGTATGGCATTTATAATGGGATGATTGATTTATTTAGTTATCTGCCGTCAGAAAAGAAAGATAATAATAAATATTATAACCAAACAAAAAAAGATATCAGTGATGAAGAACTGCAGGCATGGAAAAAGGAAAATAATATTGTTTAATATAAAATATGGGAACCATATAGTTGATAATATCTGAGGTTCCTTTTAAAATGCTTTATTAAAGCTTGTAAACTCAATAGAAAGTAGGATAATATGAAACGATTAAATTCTAAGAAAAATAAAGAATATATGTGGATGTTTATTGGCTCATTACTATTTTGTGCCGGATTAAACTGGTTTATCGTTCCGGTTGGTCTTTATAATGGCGGTACTGTGGGTATCTCACAGATCATCCGATCATTACTGCAAGATTATATTCATTTACCGGTAGGATTTGATATAGCGGGGATTATTAACTTTCTTATCAATATTCCCCTGTTATTCTTAGCCTACTCTAAATTTGGGAAAGATTTATTTTTAAAAACAGTTTTCAGTGTCATTACTCAAACGATATTATTTTCAATATTGGCGATTCCTCAGATTCCGATCATTGATGAACAAATTACTGCCTGTCTGATTGGTGGATTAATGGCAGGAGCAGGTGTCGGTCTTACCTTGCGAGCAGGTGGTTCAGGCGGAGGAGCAGATGTATTGGGATTATATTTTACCCAAAGATTTAAAGATTTTAGTGTTGGAAAGATGACTTTAATCATCAATGCTATCGTTTATAGCACCTGTGCACTTTTATTTGATCTTCAAGTCGCTATTTATTCTATTATTTATTCTGCTGTTTATTCCATTGTTGTGGATAAGATTCATTTACAAAACATTAATTCCAGTGTCATGATTTTCACAAAACAAGAGAATTTATATAAAAAGATTATTGAGAATCTGCGACGCGGTACTACTTATTGGAAAGGGACTGGCGGATATACACAAACAGATACCTATGTCATCGTGACAGTATTATCTAAATATGAAATCCAGCAGCTAAAACAGTTACTGACCGCTGAGGACCCTCATGCGTTTATCATTGTCAACAATGATTTGGAAATTATCGGAAATTACGAATTAAGATTATAAAATAGATTTTTATTTACAGAATACTTTAGTTCTCCCCCTTTATTCTCACACCAAGTATATAAAAAGGAATCCTAAATGTGCGGTCCCACTTTTGTGGCTGCTGCTCCATAGATTCCTTTTCTTGTTAAATTTTACATTTATAAATATAGATCATTGATGCTTTTAAAAGTTTTATTAAAAGTATTTGAACAATTGTCTCTTCACTATTATTAAATTCACTGTTTAATGATCTCCCGTATTAAATTTAAAAAACAGCTTAGCTGCTTTGTGCTAAACTGTCTTTTTGATTCTTAATTACTTTTTGTCTCGTAAATTCTTCACGATCTTTTTCTTCTAAGGCCTCAGTAATGAACTTAACTGTATTGGTAAATTCAGGAATAGAAATATTCTTTAAAGCATTCGCTCTTTTTTGTGTTTTACGAATGGCATTTGCCAGACGGTAAACACTGTTTTCTACTTCTGCCAAAATGACAGTTAATTCTTTAACGTGATAGAAGCAGCGATAAGCATAATCCACTTTTGAATTGGCTCTTTCAAATCCATATCCTAAACGGATTGGCTGTTTATCGTATTTTACTGTTGGCAGTTCGACTCCCATGACACTTCGATAGCTGACACTTAATCCCGTATCAATCGGTACTGCTTCAACGATATCGGTAATAACCCCTAGTGAGATATTAGCTTCCTGCAAAGCGTAGTAAGCTCTTTGATAAGAACTCGTAATTTCATCACGAATCTTTTTTACATCGTCCAACAGGTTCATCATTTCGCGAATCAGGACATTTCTTTTTTTATCAAGCAAATCATAACCAAGGTTCGCCAGTTCCAAGGATTTCTTAGTTGCAATCAGATTCCCTTTTGTTGGGAAAACTTGCGCTGCCATAATTAATTACCTGCCGCGTTTGCGTTGTGCAATTCTTTAATAATCGTATCTTCGCTTAGTCCGAAATCTTTTATAGCTTTTTCATGATCATAATGCTGATCTACAACAGCGTTATCGATACGGTCTAATTCCCCTTTAGGCAAGACAGAAAGTAAATTCCATCCTAAATCCAAAGTTTCTACGATACTACGATTGACATCGAATCCCTGGTTAATAAAGTGTTGTTCAAATAATTTTCCAAATTCCATATATTTTTTATCAGTAGGAGATAATTCATCTTCTCCGATAACAGATGTTAATGAACGTACTTCCTGTACATGGTTGTAGCAGGCAAATAACTGGTTTGAAACATCTGAATGATCCGCTCTTGTATAGCCTTCACCGATACCATCTTTCATCAGACGGCTAAGTGATGGTAAGACTCCAATTGGCGGATATATTCCCATCGCATTCAATTCTGAATCCAACGTAATCTGACCTTCCGTAATATATCCGGTTAAGTCAGGTACCGGGTGAGTAATATCGTTGTTAGGCATAGTCAGGATTGGAATTTGAGTAACTGATCCTTCTGCCCCTTTGATAATTCCGGCTCTTTCATATAATGAAGCTAAATCAGAATACAAGTATCCTGGATAACCTTTACGCCCTGGAATTTCACCTTTACTTGATGAGAACTCACGTAAAGCTTCACAATATGAAGTAACATCAGTATAAATAACCAATACATGCATGTTGTGTTCAAAGGCTAAGTATTCTGCAGCTGTTAAAGCACAGCGAGGTGTTAAGATACGTTCGATGATTGGATCGTTTGATAAGTTCAAGAACATAACCACTCTTTCCATAACACCGGCTTCTTCGAATGAACGACGGAAATAATCCGCAACGTCATTCGTTACCCCCATTGCAGCAAAGACAACGGCAAATCCCTTACCGTTATCATCGGCAACTTTGGCTTGCTTAACGATTTGTACAGCTAATTGATTGTGAGGCATCCCAGATCCTGAGAAGATCGGTAATTTCTGTCCACGAATCAAAGTCATCAAACAGTCGATTGAAGAAATCCCTGTATTGATATAGTTTCTTGGATAAACACGCCCAACCGGATTTAATGGCTGACCATTAATATCAGCAGTTTTAACAGCATAAATATCCCCTAGTCCATCGATTGGCTTTCCAGCTCCACTAAATACTCTTCCTAGAATTTCCCTAGATAGAGCTAATTCCATTGGATGTCCAACTAATTTTGTTTTCGTATTTGATAATGAAAGATCGTTCGTTCCTTCAAATACCTGAACAACGACACGTTCTCCTTCGATCTGAACAATACGTCCTAAACGGGTAGTTCCATTATCTAATTGTAATTCAACCATTTCATCATAAGATGCACCCTGTACGTGATCCAGTACGACTAATGATCCATTAATTTCACTAAGACCTATATATTGAAGACTCATAGTAATACTCCTTTCTACGCAATACTAGCAATCGCTTCATCGATATCATTCATATAATCATCTAATAAAGCAATATTACTATTAGGCACATCATATTTCATTTTTACTACTTTTTCAAAGATTCCTGTTTCTACTAATAAACGAATCGGTTTACCAGAAGAAACGAATTCTTTTCCTCGCTTATTCAAGTAAAGAATAACTTCCATCATCTTTAACTGTTTTTCTAGCGGCACATAAGTATCATCCGGATGGAATGCATTTTGCTGCAAGTATCCAACACGCACTACTTTAGCTACTTCAATAATTAATTTTTGGTCATCTGGCAATACATCAGATCCCATTAATTTAACGATTTCCATCAGCTTGCTTTCTTCGGCTAAAATAGAAGCTAAATCTTGACGGTCACGAACAAATTTTGGACCTACATTTTTATTAAACCATCTTTCCAAATCCGGTACATATTCACTATAACTTTGATTCCAGTTAATCGCGAAGTAATGTCTTGCATAAGCTAATGCTTTATCTAATGCCCAGAAGCAACGAACGAAACGTTTTGTATTCTGAGTTACAGGTTCAGAGAAGTCCGCTCCCTGAGGAGATACAGCTCCGATAATTGTTACTGAACCTTCTTTATTGTTTAATGTTTCCATATACCCCGCACGTTCATAGAACTGTGACAGTCTTGACGGCAAGTAAGCAGGGAACCCTTCTTCAGCGGGCATTTCTTCCAAACGCCCTGAAATTTCACGCAATGCTTCAGCCCAACGAGAAGTTGAATCTGCCATGATCGCCACGTGATATCCCATGTCACGATAATATTCAGCTAATGTTACCCCAGTATAAATACTTGCTTCACGAGCCGCAACGGGCATGTTTGACGTATTGGCAATCAATACTGTTCTGTCTGTTAACGGACGGTTTGACTTAGGGTCAATCAACTCACTAAATTCTTCCAATACCTGTGTCATTTCGTTTCCACGTTCTCCACACCCTACATAAACGATAACGTCTGCATCACACCATTTTGCTAACTGGTGCTGAGTCATGGTTTTCCCTGTACCGAATCCACCAGGGATCGCTGCTGCTCCCCCTTTAGCGATTGGAAACAGAGTATCAATAACACGCTGTCCGGTTACTAATGGACGAGAAATCGGTAAACGCTTTGCTACTGGTCTTGATTTTTTGATTGGCCATTTTTGGCAAAGGCTGCATTCATGAATGTTGCCTTCTTTATCTTCTACTTTCATCACAACATCATTGACACGATATAACCCACTTGGTTTTACTTCAATGACTTTACCGCTGATGAACGGACTAACCATACAACGATGTTCAATTAAATCCGTTTCCGGACATGTCGCATAAATGAACCCGCCAGATACTTCATCGCCAACTTTAGCGATCATTGTTACATCCCATTGTTTTTCTTCATCTAGTGGCGCAACGTTACTTCCTGTTGCAATGAAAGCACCAGATTCTTTTGCCATTTCTTGCAATGGTCTTTCGATACCATCAAAAATATTTCTTAAAATCCCTGGCCCTAAAGTAACTGAAATAGGATTTCCAGTACTGTATACTGGTTCTCCCGGTTTTAATCCTGTTGTTGTTTCATAAACTTGGATCGTAGTAAAGTCTTTATTAACAGAGATAACTTCTCCCATTAAACGTGCTTCTCCTACATATACCATTTCCAACATTGAGAATTCAGTTGCTTGTTTTACTTTAACGACGGGACCATTGATTGAATAAATTACACTATTACTCACATTGTCACCTCCAGCAGGACAACGCCTGCATCCTACTTAATAATTAAACCAGAGTTTTTATAGAACCAATCTTTTTGGCCTTCCAAAGCACTGTCCAGTGATTCATTGATCACCAATTTATCTGCTTTATTTTCAATGATAAAACCACCGATTGTGATATCTTCACTTGTTTGTACGGTAATATCCTTTCCATAAGCAGCCACTAATTTATCTTTCAAAGCTAAATCAGCTTCTCTTACATACATCACTGAATTTTCTAATCCATAAGTCGCTGCTTTTTTCACTTTTTCAATTAAGAAATCGCTGTAATCAGCACTCTTGGTAAATTCAACTAATTTATCTTTTGCTTGAGTAAATACGTTATTGACATATTCATCTCTTTTTTCAATCAGTTTTTTTGTTCTTTCGCTATGACTTTCAGAAATCTCAGCAGAAGCTGTAGAAGAAATTTCAGCTAATTCCTGACTCATTTGCAAGTCAGCATCTCTTTTTGCTTCTTCTTTCATTTGTTGATCCGCTTGTTCTTCAAGTTTTTTCACTTCTTCAAGAATAGCCTGACGTTCTTTGCTTGCTACTGATGTGATTTCATCTTTCATATAGAGAAATACTTGTTCGATATTCTGCATAACACATATCTCCTATAGTTTAACCCCAATTGCTTCAGATACATATCTGTCAATCGTCTCACCGATCTTAGATTCGCCATGACGATCCGGTATTTCAACAATTAAAGGCTTGGGTTGTTTTAATTTGACTTCAGATATAATATCTGGACACAGCTCGATGAGCTTTGTAGTAACTAAAATTACAGCGATTGAAGGATCTTTCATCTTCTCTTCAAGCTTCACTAAAAACTCGTGACGTTCATGAAGTACGACCCCTTCAATCCCTACTAATCTTAATCCCATTAGTGTGTCTGTATTATCGCTGATTAAGAAAAATTTCATATAATCAGACACCTTTCATTTTTATAATTTGTTGATAATTAAGATAGAGATTAATAATCCGTAGATCGCAACCCCTTCACCTAAGGCAACGAAGATCAATGATTTACCAAAGTTCTTTTCGTTTTCAGAGAAAGCTCCGATAGCAGCAGGAGCAGCAGCAGCAACGGCAATCCCTGCACCTAATGCTGAGAAACCAGTGGCAGCAGCAGCACCAACAAATCCTAAACCTTGAGCGATTGTTCCGGCGATGCTAGCGGCACCTTCAGCAGCAAATACACCGTTAGCTTGGAATAAGAATACTCCACATACAACAGCTAAGAAACTACAGATATGAGTAGTTAAACGCCATTTAGCTGATTTAGCGTTCACTTTTCCTGTAAACATTTTTACTAATGGTAATGAAATTAAAGCAATGATTAAAGCTGGTAAAATAAATTCTAATACTGTCATTTTATAAATCCTCCAATAATTATTTATCCTTTATAGTTGTAAACGGAATACCATTTCCTTCATAGTAACGGCTGAACATTTCATAGAATTCCAAACGCAATACTTGGATTCCGACGATAAGTCCTTCCAAACACATAACAAAGATATTCCCAATGACTAATACGATCCAATATCCTATACCACCGACCATGTTTGCCAGCGTATAAACAACAAGCATCATTCCGGCATGGGACAAGATGAATCCACCAACACGCAAGTAAGACATGGTATTGGCAACAAATGTTAACACAACTTCAAATAGTTCAAAGAACCCTTCTGTAAAGAATGCCCCAAACCCTTCCGGGAACAATGGTTCATTTTCAAAACATTTTCTAGTTAACGGTTCTTTTAAGAAGATGGCAAACAATGGAATTACGATAAAGATGATGATTGTAACTGGATTAAGCACATTCATTCCTAAAACAGTTAACAAAGCTAATACTAAGATAGATCCGTAGAATAATAATCCGGCAATCCCATTTTGTGAGAACAGCGTTTCTCCATAGTTCTTCTTCTTTAAGTTTGTATAAATATTAATCAGCATTGAAATAATCGTTAAACAAATCCCAATACTAATTGCACCAATTAATAAAGTCATAGTCGTTTCTTCTGCCATTGGATGCACCAATGGTGAAATCAGTTCTTCATAACCAAAGACAGATCCAAACACAAATCCAAAGATCGTACTTGAGAACCCTAAACGAATTCCTACTGCCCCTAATTCCATATGAAATTTTTTATAGGCGATAAATCCAACTAAAGACAGCAATAAGCCTTGCCCAACATCCCCAAACATGATCCCAAACAGCAATGTGTAAGTTAATGCTACAAACGGTGTTGGATCAATATCGGTATAGGCAGGTACACCATACATTTCAACGAACATTTTAAATGGTCTTGAGAACCATCCGTTAGATAATTTACTTGGCGGTGTCAAACGTGAATCACCTGTACCAGGACGAACATTAACTTCAACGCCCTCAATGCTTTCAAAATCTTTTTTAATCTTTTCTGCATCTTTCTTAGCCGCAAATCCCATAATTGCTGATTTGCCACCCAATACGATAACATATTTTTGTGCTTCATATGTTTTATTCAAATGAAGAGCAATCGTATAAATACGATCTAATTCAGCTTTATTATCAGCAAATAGCTTGACGATACGTCCTGCCAAATCATCTGACATCTTTTGTGCTGCATTTGTTTCTTCTTGAATTTCTGAAATCGCTAATTCAGGAGTCCCATGAACGAATTCCGGAATATGCACTCTTTCAAAATACAGTGATGAGAAAATATTGTCGATTTCCGGTGCTTTAGACGGTGTTGTGATATACATACACCATGTATATTGGAAATCATCATGGAATCTTTTTAAGATAAACGGTTGTCCTTCGTAATATTGCAGTTTATCCACATTGCTGATCGGCAAACGACCAAAACGCACCTGCAAGTATTTACAAGAGAACAAGTCATCAAAATCGACTTCCATTCCTGCGACATGGTTCAACTGCACCATGGCATCATTATTTTCTTCAACTACGATATCCAACTCTTTCTTTACACGATTGAATGCATCGGCTTGCTCTGCAATATCGCAAAAGAATGAATCAGCTTTAATTACATTCATTACATTATTTTCTACTTTGACCTCATCCAGTTTAAACCCGTATTGTTCACTGGCTTGAGTCATACGTGATAATAAATCAGCATATGGATTTTCACGATTTAATACCGACAGTCCATGTACTGAATCTACAAATTTAGATGCTGGCTCCGGATGGAGGTTATCTTGTTCAATTAATTTCAATAAAACTTCATCATATTGTTCTTGATTGAACTCGATATCCAAAAGCATCATCTTTGCAATTGCCATATTCTTTCTCCCTTCATTGTTACATTAAGCTGTATTTTGTTTTCCAAAAATAGTTTTAATTTTATTTTTGAAAATAGTTAGTACAACTGCTACCGCAACAACTAGTTCCAATGGTAAGTTCAGAATGTTTTGACCAAATTGTACTTCTTCAAACGCTGCAACAGCGACGATAAGTAAAATAATCAGACCGGTTACTCCACAGAAGCCAAAGATCACATCACTCATTTTTTTTAAACGAATATTCTTGATGATCGCACATAGACATCCTGTTAGCCAATATCCCAATACTAATGTTCCTGCCAGATAGGCAAAACGCATTGGCAAAGAGATCGGCAGGGAAATGATCGCCGGATAGACAAGTGAATAGGCCGCACTACCATAAAGCAAACCAAATATTAAAGTGGCTATACCGATACGGTTAATGATCTTCCATGTATCTGATTTCTTGGCAAATAAGAATCCAGCTACACTTAATACTGCTCCTAAAGCAATATCCCCTAAACAGATACCAAATGACAACATCCAAAGTACAGCAATAAAAGGTGCTGAATCCACATCTCCATATTGTTTTACCTTTGCCAATTTTTCAAATGGTTTGATTATCTTATTGTTTTTACGAATGATTGGTGGGTAAACTTTTTGACTTTGATAAATATTGCTCGGCAAAGTCAAAGCCTGTACCCCATCAATTTGTTCAAATTCTTTTCTAATCGAATCTAGTTTATCTGTCTCTACAAATCCAATGACAGCCGCAGAATTACTGTAATCGATAATACATTCATGAATCGAATATAAATCCTGCAGACAAATAGCTTTGGTATAAAGCTCATTCAGCTGCAAACGATGCTGTTCTTTCAGCACACTGATTCTCTGATCCATTTTTGCAATGTACCCATCCATTGCTTTGCTTTCCTGTTTCACTTCTTCAAGCGCTTCTTTAGCCGTTCCATGCACGAATGCTGGTACTCTAATTCTTTCGAATCCGATTGAAGAAAAGATATTATCGATTTCTAATACATCTTTATTTACAGCAATATAAGCGCACCAAGTATACTGTGATGTTTCCTTATATACACGAAGTATAAACGGATATCCATCATAGTATTCTAATTTAGCCACATCCCTTGTAGGGATACGACCAACTCTCACTTTTAAATAATGGCTGTTGAATAAGTGATCTAGATTTAATTCATGACCCTCAATATTTTCCAATATTACTTGAGTCGCATCATTTTCATCTTTTTCAGCTACTAATTCTTTCTTAACTTTTTCAATCTTGTCAAGTGCCGCTTCAATTTCATCAAGATATTGATTTTCTTTTTCAACATTGATTCTTTCATTATGGTAAGGTAGTTTTTCTAAATTCAATCCTAAGCGTACACTCAGTTCATTGACTCTAGTCAAAATCTTATCATAAGAATCATCTTTAGGCATCACTTCAACATGTTTGACATCTTTAATTAAACTAGTTGCTTTCTGAGGATGAAAAGCAGTCATATTTTTTATTTTCACCAACATGTCAAATGTATTTTCATGCTGAAAGGTTACATTCAACAGGTTCATTTTTTCTATAGCCATAATACATCCCCCTCTGCTAATAAATTAGCATCTTCTCAATGCTTGATGCTGGTTCTTCATAACGAATACCCTCAATGATATGTTTTAAATTATCGACCTCAATATTTAAGATAATACTGTAAGTCATATAAACAAGTGAGGCATCTGTAGAAAAGCGCATATAACGTTTTGCAAGGTTATACTTGATTTTCTCTGTATAATATTCGATATAAACAAAATCCTGATCGTCAACAAATAGCCTGTAACTTGACTCGGCTAATTTTCTCAGGAAAGTAGCAGCATCTGGTGTCGCAATCAATTCTTCCAAGAATGATCGTGGCATACGTGAATATTCCATAAATAATGTTGATTTAATATGTTGTGGTGTAGCATGGAAATATTTCTTCAAACGATAGATTTTAGTAATATTCTGAAGTTCAATCATCGTATATAGAACGGTTAATAGATCCTTCTGCTTTTTCCCCCGATAAAGCTTCTTCACTACACTGACGTATGTGCTAAAGTAGACACGTTTTAATTCAATTTCCAAAATATTGTAATCCATTGGTTCATCATCTTTAGGTCGTAATGAAGCCAATACATCATAGTACTTTGTTTTTTTAACGAGTTCTAAAATATCATCATACGTACTGGCATTGATCAGTCCATAAATATTAAAGCTTGCTTGGCTAGCCAAATATTCCGGGATATCTAAATCAAAGCCTGTATAAATTTCAGAATTTAAAATTCTAATTTTATTAAGAAGCAGCTCGATTTCTCCTGAAACCACACCGATCTTATAGAATTCCATTTCTGATTTAGAAGCATAACGAATCAAACGACTAGTTCTTTCATAGTACTCTTTATTCAGTAACGCTTCCAATTGTCCACGATGAACAGTATTTTCCTTGATATCAGATAACACGTTCGCATATTCAGTGTCACTTTTTAAATAAGCAACCATATCGGAAATGTTTCTTCTTTTTAGGAGTTCATCATAATCATTTTGCGTAAGCTTTTTAGCATACATTGATCTCGCTTTCGCAGAGACCGCATTTGATGATAAAGATCCCATTCTCTCACCTCTATCCTAAACTTCTTTACAACGACTTACGATAGTTTCAACCCAAGTGTCCTTCTTTGTCTCGTAAAGATTCAAAAGTGAAGCAAGAGATGCTTTAAACTCTTCTTCATTTCGAGTTTTTGTTGCTTCGATTTCAGCTTGCAGTTTTGCTTTATGCTCAGCAATGATCGCTTGTTGTTCTTTCATGAATGTATCATAGATTTCTTTCTTTTTCGCATTCATGTTGGTTTGAACATCATTTCTCTTTTGCTTAGCATCTTCAACGCTCTTTGCACAGTCACGATCGATTTCAACAATGTCTTGAATAAATTTGTCCAATTTATTACCTCCCAACTATACTTTAACAATTGAATTACATCTAATTCTCTAAAAGTACTCTGTTAGTATACACCTAATAGTTTTTTTTTCAAGGATTTTTTAATAATTGAACGCAATTTTTATACCGATAAACTAACTCTGTAAATATGCCGATTTCATGGGAATTTATGGGCTTTTTTTCACAAAGCGGTTTCAATACTTAGGCTACCTAACAATTCCCATTGGACAATTTTAGATAATATAAAAAACATAACCCCTGTACAGCCATAAAAAAGAGACAAGAATTATGCTTTTAGAATCATTATTTTTTAATTCTCGATAAGCGATAACGATCATTTATTAAATATACTAACCCTATATTCTATGAAGCAGTTTTCCATTTGTGAACCGTTATTAAGATTTCTTAACACATGGGATGTTGGGGTTAAACTGAAACACCTTTAGTAGAGTAAATTTGATTTCCTAAATATTTAAGTTGTGTTTCACTTGTTCGGTAAGTTGATCGCTTTCTTGTTCGCTTTCTGCAATGGCTCTTAGCCCATTATGAATAATATTCAATGAAAAGTTCAACCACAACATCCCATGTATTTAAATATGGTCAGGGTGTATCGCTCCCAAATTGGTATATCGTTTAACCCTAACATTCCATGTCTCTAAATAACTGCCCTATTTTCTCTAGTCCAAATAAGCTATTCATTTTAATATCACATTCTGCACAAAGAAATCCCCTAATCCGTTAGAATTCATTCTACCTTTTTAAGGGATTTTTCTAATGTCATCGCTTCTTTTGTATTGCAAATTAATCCGCCTAAAATGTAACCGAATACATAGAATAATAAAATAATCTGTGATAAAATAGTAAAAGCAAGGAGGAATTAAATTTATGGCTTTAATTAAAGTAGACTTTATTTCAGAATCATTAATGCGTACAGTAACAATCAATGCAATTGTTCCCATTGATAAGTTAAGCATGCCGGGGATGCCGGTTAGAGAGAAAAAACCATTTAAAACACTATACTTATTACATGGAATCTTTGGAAACTATACAGACTGGGTAACCGGTACACGTATTCAGGCTTGGGCACAGGAACGTAACCTAGTGGTGATTATGCCTTCAGGTGAAAACAAATTCTATGTAGACAATCCATTATCAGGAGATATGTTCAGTCAATTTATTGGGAAAGAATTAGTACAGGTCACACGTGATTTATTCCCATTATCTGATAAACGTGAAGATACATTTATTGCCGGATTATCTATGGGAGGATATGGTGCCTTGATAAATGGACTTCGTTTCCATGAAACATTCAGCCACATCGGAGCATTATCATCTGGATTGATCCTTGATCGTGTGCTTCATTCAACCAATGACGAGGTTATGCCTACCAACCGTCGCAGCTATTATGAATCTATTTTTGGTGATCTTGACCAATTAATCGGAAGTGAAAAGGATTATAAAGCCTTGATTACTAAACTGAAGAAAGAAAAAGCAGACCTTCCTAAAATTTATATGGCTTGTGGTACAGAAGACTTTTTACTTGAAGCAAACCGTGATTATCATGAATTTTTAGTGGATAATCAAGTTGATGTCACTTATGTAGAAGGACCTGGAGCACATACGTGGGAATTTTGGGATACTTACATCTATAAAGTATTGGAATGGCTGCCACTGGAAAACTCATCTGAAGGGGTTCACAGCGGAAACGTTGGAAAGAAATAATTCATATTAAAATGAAACATTATAAAATCAGAAAAGGGCGTCTCGGTATCGTAGTCGCCCTTGCTCTTATATTGGTGGCATCCGGAGTTTTAATCTTTATTAAAACATCAAAAAAAGCAACTGTAACCTACTACATTGCTTCGGATCAGCCCTCCATAACGATAAATGCTGACAATGAAGAAATCCATTTAATCAGAGGAACCAAAGTCATTGGTATTAAAGCTTCAGATAAAAATAAAGAAAACATGATCATTAAAACAGATCAAAATAGTAAAGAATTTGAGATTGATAAAAAGTATTTAGTTGAAACAATAGAAGAATGTGTAACGAATCAAACCATATATCCACGTCTGATGGTGAATCTTCGAAAAGATAAAGGGGAACCTTTGGAAAAGTCAGTAGGAAATAAGGGAGAAGCCCTGCCTATCAAGAGAATTAACTATGAACGTGATTTTAATAAGGATACTGGTGAAGTCAGCGGCTATATGATTGAAAAAGAAGGACAGATATATTATGTAGATTCAATGTATGTTGAGCCTACTCTTGAAGAAGCGACTAAAGCCTATCCGCAACATGTGATCCATTCTGCTTATTGGGATTACTACTTTGGCGATGGTTATTCACAAACGGCATATATAGCCAGTTTAGATTATAAACCATTTAATAAAAAGCAATATACAAATAATCCTTTAAGATCAGATATTAACGCTGTACATATTTCGATGAATATTTTTAAACAGGAATTTGATTATTTATTAGGACTATGCAAGGAAACAGGGATTAATGCATTAGTTGTGGAAGTAAAAAGTGATATCGGGGATATTGCTTTTGAAAGTGAGCAGTGCAAGCCTTATCTAAACGATTCCAATCGAGCAATTAAAGATGCCGTTGTTACCAAAAGTGACCTACAATCATTGATCGATCGCTGTCATCAAGAAGGCATCTATTTGATTGCCCGTATCGTTACCTTTAAAGACCAAATCTTTGCACAGCAGAACAGTGAAGAAAGTATTCTTTCCAATGATGGTTCTCTGCTTATACATAATGGGGAAAACTGGCCTTCTGCTTACTCTCGAAAATCTTGGATGTATAATGTTGCGATCGCAAAAGAAGTGGCAGTAATGGGATTCAATGAAATCCAGTTTGATTATGTTCGTTTCCCTGATGGTTTAGTCGACGGAGAAATGAATGGCGAAATCAACTTACATAATACCTATGATGAATATAAGACGCAGGCCCTTCAGCGCTTCTTGATGTATGCTTATGAGGAACTGTCTCCTTTAGAAGTGTATGTAGCAGCCGATGTCTTTGCTTGGCCCGCAGTGGCGGAGGATGATCAGAATATCGGGCAGTTTATCCCCGCTTTAGCGAATGTTGTTGATGTCATTTCCCCTATGCCTTACCCGGATCACTTTGGTCCCGGCAATATGGGATCTGATCAGCCTTGGCAAAACCCTGAAACCACTTTGCAGAATTATAGTGAAATAATGAAAGAAGTTTTAAACAGTATCCCTACCCCGGCAATCTATCGTACATGGATTCAAGGCTATGCCTGCATGGGACATGTCTGCAAGGGAACTCCGGGGAATCCGCAAAGAGATTATGGCAGTCAGGAAATGATGGATCAAATCCATGGAATTAATAATGCCGGATTTGAAGGCTATATGGTATGGTCAGGTTATGGCGGAAGCGGAATGTTTGAAGAACGTAAAGCTGGCTTTATTTCCAGTACATTACCAGAGAATAAAAAATGGAAGCACAGCTTCCAATGACACCTAAAAATAGGTGTCTTTTTTATCTTAATATTTTGTTTTAAACATTAAATAGACAGGGATCCCTGCAACAATCGAACCACCGATGATGTTGCCTAAAGTTGCAATCAGCATATGAATCCCCATCAAAGCAAAAGGAGAATCGCCAATTCCAAACTGGGTGACACACATCGCAAAGAATCCGCTATTAGCAATACAGTGTTCAAATCCAGGTAATACAAACGCCGCTACAAAAAACATAATCATAACTAAACGTACCATATCATCTTTCACTTTGATTCCTGCGTAACCGGCAATACACACAAGAAAGTTACATAAGATTCCTTTAATCAATAACTGCATTGGTTCAAATGCCAACTTCGCATCCATTAATGATTGTAAATAGGTTGGAAAAATCGTATTAAAAGATCCGCTTAATATAAATAATGCCCCTACTGCAAACAAACCTAGAATATTTCCGACAAAACAGATCCACCAAGCTGGAATAATATCTAAAAAATGCATCTTTTTATCATAAACCGGAATAATTGTCGTTAAACAGTTCCCGGTAAATAACTCTGCCCCTAAAAAACAGATCGCAACCAGTCCGATTCCAAATGTCACAGCAACAGCGATCTTAGAAAATTCCGGATAATTGGTTGAAAGCAAAGCTCCGGCTGAATAAGATAAAATAACGGCTCCCCCTAAATATAACCCAGCCATGATAGATCGCATGAAATAGCGCATCGGGTCATCTTTCGCCATGAGTATTTTATTGATGCCTACACTATTTAATAATTCAATGTCGTTCATTTTATTCCTCCCACGCAAAACTTACAAAATTATAAACTATTTTATCTCTTTTTGCAATTGCCAATAGTAGATTCGCTTATGTGTTTCACTCACTGTAAATTCTTTCCGCAGATCACTGGGTATTGCTTTTGTTTCAACAAATTCTGCTCCCAGTTTTTCGATCGTTTTTTTAGAAGCAATATTATCTGGCGAACAGGTAATTAAGACATGATCGTAACCTAAAGAAAGAATAAATTCCTCTAATGCCTTGCACGCCTGATAGGCATAATAACGTCCTCTGTAAGGCTCATCAACGCTATATCCGATATGTCCGGCAAATTCATGTTCCATATCATTCCCACAGCGAAATACAATGCGGCCGACTGGTTCACTGATTGAATCCCCATAAATATCAAATATATAATAAGGTGACCAGCCATCGACGTCTTCTATATATTCATTTAGTTTTAATATAACATGTTGATAGTTTAATTGTTTCATATGCTTTCTCCATAAAAAAGGAGACAATTTACATTGACTCCACGTAGTCTGTGATCTGTTTTAAAGTATACTCGATATCTCTGTTATTATCAATAATGACATCGGCACTTTGATGATATAATGCATTTCTTTCCTGATAAAGAGTATATAAGCGCTCTTTTCCCTCTTTTAATAATGGGCGAGTACTGGTCTCAATATCTTGAATAATATTTTCAACGTCTCGATCCAACAAGAAAATAATCCCATTCTTTTTTAAAGCAGTAATATTTTCTTGGTTTTTAATAACGCCGCCACCTGTAGATAAGATATATCCTGATAACTGTGAAACTTCCTGACAGCAGAGAGTCTCTCTTTCTCTAAAATAAGCTTCACTGATTGCAAACATATCATCAATCGATTGTTTAAATTTATTAACTAAGTATTCATCGATATCAATCAGTGGAAAATGCAATCGTTCGGAGAGCTGCTGTGAGATAGTCGTCTTACCGCTTCCCGGCATTCCAATCAATACTATATTTTTCATATTTCCTCCTAGGATTGTTGATAGGTGCCTAACACTCGTAACAGTTCGGTGTTGTACTGCATCTTTGTTAATGCTTTAATAACGTTAGGATCTTTAATATTTCCCTCAAAATCAATATAGAAATAATATTGCCAAGGTTTTGAATGAATCGGTCTTGATTCGATTCTGACCATATTCAAATGATGATTGCGAATAATATTTAGAATAGTAGCCAACGCTCCTACCTCATGCTTTAAGGAGCACATAATACTGATTCGATTATAATCCTCATTTGACTCCATTTGTTTTCCAATCACGATAAAACGTGTATGGTTGGTTTTATCCGTATGAATATTTTCTTTCAAAATATGGAGTCCGTAAAGTTCAGCCGCTTTTTTAGAAGCAATCGCAGCTTTGGTTTTATCGTTAGTTTCCATGACCATTTTCGCAGCCATCGCCGTATTAGGATATGGAAATCTGCGAATGTTTGGACAGGTATCTAAAAATTGAATGGATTGAGCTAATCCCTGAGGATGAGAATACACCTCCTGAATATCTGATAATTCAGCGCCTGGCAATGCCAATAAATGCTGAGCAATAGAGATACTTTGTTCTCCTACTATATAGAATCCATAATTACGGATTAGGTCATAAACATCATTAATAGCGCCGGTTGATGAGTTTTCAATCGGAACCACACCATACTGAATCTCATGGTGATCCAAGGCTTTAAATACGTCTTCAAACTGATCATAATGTTTAACGTCTACTTTCGATGAAAAGTACATTTCCAATGCTTCTTGTCCGAAAGCCCCCTCTACTCCTTGATAGCCAACTTTCAGCATTTCATTTTTTGATAAAGGTGCATGAGCTTCAATCTCAAATTTTTCCGGTATAAATTCTGCTTGATAATCTTTAGATAAATCCATTATCGATTGAATAAGCTGAGCTCCATATTCTTTAAGATTTTCCTGTTGTATCTTTTGCTTACTTTTTTCAATCACTAGCTTTTCTCTTTCGGGCTGAAAAATTTCCATATCATGAGCAAGTTTATATAAGATAACGTCTTTAGAGACTTGCATTCGGGCTTCAAATAAGCTCAGTAATTTTGTATCAATTTCATCAATTTCCTGACGGCATTCTTCTAATGTTTTCATTGATTTCCCCCCATAGCTTCATAAATAGCGATAGCACACATCGCTTCTACAACGGCAACCGCACGAAATACGATACAGGGATCGTGTCTTCCTTTAATCTCAATCTCTGTATTTTCTTTCGTTTCCACATTGATTGTTTCTTGTTTTTGGGCAATCGATGGAGTCGGTTTAATGCCTACCGTAAAGGTGATCGGCATCCCATTGCTGATGCCACCGACAATTCCCCCATTATGATTTGTTTTTGTTTTCACTTTATTATCTTCATAATAATAAGAATCGTTTGCCTCGCTTCCCAGCATTTTGCATAAATCAAAGCCATCACCAAATTCTAATCCCTTTACTGCGGGGATCGAGAACATCAAATGGGCAATCGTACTTTCTAACGAATCAAAGAAGGGTTCACCAATACCTGCCGGTAAGCCAATGACTCCGCATTCAATCTGTCCGCCTACAGAATCACATTGAGAACGGGCTGCATCTACAGCTGCTTCCATCTGCGTGAACACGGCTTTATCTAAAACTGGATAGAGCTGCTGACCTAATTGGTCAAGTACATTTTTATCTAATGTCGCATCAAAGACCTGATCCTGAACAGATTGGATACTTTTTATATGTGCCCCAATATAAATCTTTTGCTGTGCTAATATTTGTTTGATTACCGCTCCGGCAAAAACAATCGGGGCAGTAATTCTTCCAGAGAAGTGTCCTCCTCCGCGAACATCATTATATCCATGATATTTCACGTATGCAGCAAAGTCACTGTGACCTGGACGCATATGTGTCTCTAATAAGGAATAGTCTTTTGAATGCTGATCCGCATTATGGATCATAGCACATAACGGTGCTCCTGTCGTAATCCCATCTTGAATCCCGCTCATGATTTCTATCTGATCTTTTTCCTTACGTGCCGTTGATAATTTATTATTTCCGGGAGCACGACGAAGCATTTCCTTTTCTACCAAAGCCATATCAATTTTTAAGCCGGCTGGCAGTTTACCTAAGTTAATCCCAATCGCTTTTCCATGACTTTCCCCAAAAATAGATAATTCAATATTTTTTCCCCAATTAGCACTCACTTGTCATTCCTCCTAATTGTTCAAAATCCTGCCAAAAGCTTGGATATGATTTCTTCACACATTCCTTATTATCGATGATCATTTCTGTTTGTGCACATGTTGAAGCAATGGCTAAAGTCATCGCAATACGGTGATCTGCCCAGGCACTCACCTGTCCCCCTTGTAATTGACAAACGCCTTCAATGATCAATCCTTCTGTGGTTTCAGTAATCTTTGCTCCTAATTTTGTCAATTCGCTGGCTACTGCAGCTAAACGGTCACATTCTTTAATACGTAAGCGTTCAGCATGTTCAATTTTAGTGGTTCCCTCGGCAAGACACGCAGCTAAAGCTAACACCGGAATGACATCCGGACACTGACTGCCATCAATCGTTGTTGCTTTTAATACTTTAGCTTCTACTTTAATTAAGTCATCCGTTTGAGTTAATACAGCTCCCATTCTTTTTAGGATATCAATTGCTTCTTTATCTCCCTGTAAAGAATCTAAATTTAAGCCTTTTAATGCAACCGAATTCCCCAATGCTCCGGCAACTAGATAAAAAGCTGCCTGTGAATAATCCGCTTCGACATAGTAGTCATGAGCCTGATAGCTTTGCCCTCCGGCAATATGGAATTCCTGATAATGATCATGAGTGATGACAATACCAAACGTTTCCAGCATCTGTAAAGTAAGATCAATATAGCCAATCGATTCGAGTTTAGACGTAATAATAATTTTTGAATCTCCCTCTAATAATGGCAAGGCAAACAGCAAGCCGCTAATAAACTGTGAACTGACATTGCCAGGTACTTTGAATTCACCGGCTTTCAATTGACCTTGAATCTTTAAATCTAAGATTTCATTTTGATATTGGTAGGATATTCCTTGTTCATCAAAGATATCATAAAAAACATTCAAAGGACGCTTCCCCAAGTTTCCTTCACCGATAAAATGAACATTGTTTTCATGAATCAATGAGACAGGCACCATAAAACGTAAAGTTGAGCCAGATTCCTTACAGTCGACCTGACACTCCTGCATACAGCCTGTAGAACTTCCATCGATCAGCAAATAATCTTCATATGTCTCAATCTGGGCACCAAGAGCCTGCATAGCTGAGATTGTCGCTAAAATATCCTGTGAATATTCAATATGATCAATACGGCTTTTTCCTTTTGCAAGAGCGGCACATATAATTGCACGATGTGCCATGCTTTTTGATGGCGGAATGGCAACGGTTCCGCTTAATTGTGTTGGTGTGATTTTAATCTGACTCATTTTAAACCCTTTCCACCCCATCAAAGAATGTCAGGTCTGTTGGATGCACGAATGCTTCCCCCAAATTCTTTAAAAGGATTAATGATAATTTACTATTAATATTCTTTTTATCTAATTTAATCGTATTTTTAAGAACCACCATCTCTTCCTTGCAAGCCGTTGGAAGTTCATATCTTTCTAATACCGCTTTTATCTTTTCTGCTGTATTTTTTGGTGTCAATCCGCGTTCTTCGGCAATCTTAGTCAACTGATACATACCAATCGCTACGGCTTCTCCATGAGAGTATTTTTCGTAGTGATAATACTGTTCGATCGTATGTGCCAGCGTATGTCCGAAATTCAACACTAATCGGTCGCCAAAGTCTTTTTCATCATTTTCTACTACTCTTCTTTTGATGTCAACACAGCGATAGATAATTTCATCAATATCTTTATATAGATCACCGAAATCCTTATAAGCTGCTAACTGTTTAAACAAAGAGACATCTTTAATGCAACCGTATTTAATGACTTCCCCCATACCATCATGAATAAAGCGTGGTTCTAAAGTCTTTAAAACCAGCGGATCAATGAGTACCATCTTAGGATGATGAAAGGCCCCGACCAGATTTTTTCCCGCAGGCAGATCAACCGCTACTTTCCCGCCTACGCTTGAATCAACCTGAGCAAGCAATGAGGTAGGGATTTGAACAAACGGAATGCCTCTTAAATAGGTGGCTGCCACGAAGCCTGCAAGATCGCCTATTACCCCTCCACCTAAAGCAACAATCAAATCGCTGCGAGTTAAATTAAAATCTAACAATTGTTTGTAGAGTGCTGGTAAAACATCAAAGCTTTTGCTTTTTTCACCATGTGGCATTTCTACAATAGTGACAGCATAATCTTTTTCTAACTGTGATTTAACGATCTCTCCATAATAATGATTCACCTGATCATCTGTAATAATGGCAATCTTTTTCCCCTGATAAATTGCCTTTATTTTTTCTCCCACTTGATGAAGCAATCCCTGTTCAATATAGATGGGATAACTCTTTTCTTTTAAATTTACCAGCATCTCCATAAAACATCCTCCTAAATTTCTTTTCCTATTACTCTTGCGATATCACGTACTTGTTTGATGACTGCTTCAAATTTCTCCGGCTTCAATGACTGTGGTCCATCACATAATGCCTTTTCCGGATTGTTGTGGACTTCGATCATTAAACCATCTGCTCCCGCTGCTACTGCCGCTCTTGCCATGGGTTCAACTAACCACCATTTCCCTCCGGCATGACTTGGATCAATGATAATCGGTAAATGCGTCAGTTTCTTTACTACCGGGATCGCTTGTAAATCCAAGGTATTTCTTGTATATGATTCAAAGGTTCGGATTCCTCTTTCACATAAAATGACATTAGGATTTCCAGCTGCCATGATGTATTCGGCTGACATAATCCATTCTTCAAAGGTAGCAGATAATCCTCTCTTTAATAAGATCGGTCTTTTTGTCTTTCCTAATTGTTTCAATAAATCGAAGTTCTGCATGTTTCTTGCACCAATTTGAATCAAGTCTACTTTTTCATCGAATTCCTCTAAATGATCGGCTGACATTAATTCGGAAACGATCGGCATTCCCACTTCTTTTCCCGCTTTATACAGGATATCCAATCCGCTTGATCCCATTCCTTGGAACGCATATGGACTGGTACGAGGCTTGAAAGCACCGCCGCGAAGCATATTGGCACCGGCTGCTTTTGCCGCTCTGGCAATCTCGATGACTTGCTCTTCTGATTCAATAGAACAAGGACCGGCGATCACTGCTAAATGGTCACCGCCCACTTTAACCCCTGACACATCAATGATAGAATCATCAGGATGGAAAGCACGGTTTGCTTTCTTATAAGGCTCAGAGACCTTCATGACTCTTTCCACCACTTCATCCACTTCTAAACTTCTTGGATCAATCTTTGTAGTATCTCCAATGATCCCAATCACTGTCATTTCTGATCCTACCACTACTTGAGGTTGTCCTCCTCTTTCTTTGACCATTCCTTCAATTCTTTCAATATCCTCTTGTTTTGTTTTTGGTTTTAATACGATAATCATAATATTTCTCTCCTCTTCTTTCTATAATCCCTGGATAAAATATAAAAAGCCCTCGTTCTCTAATTGCTTAGAGGACGAGAGCTATGCTTCGTGTTACCACCTCAGTTTGTAAATATCTCACAATATTTACCTTATCAAGTACGCTAAATAACTTAGTTCATACTCTAACATGATAACGGCATGTAACCGGATATGCCTACTAATTTCAGCACTCAACTCCAAGATGAATTCACTATTTTTCATTTGATCCCATTTCACCAACCTAGGACTCTCTTTACAAATGGCCAATACCTACTATTTCTTTTCACAGTATTTTATCGATAGATTATGCAATAATATTAATACGATTTTTAACCTTTGTCAATTCTTTTATATAAAATAACAACATCATTCTAATAATTATTGAATTTCAGAAAAAACCTATCTTAAAATAAGATTTTTGTATTTTAAGCATGATTCCTTCAGTTAAATCATACTATTTATAGAACAAAATAATGGCATATTCTTAGAACATTCGACAAAATATATGGTATGATAAATAAAAGGGGTGAAGCGTATGAAATGCTTACTGATCGTCAATCCAACGTCAGGGCGCAAAAATATTCAAGCAACACTGCATGAATTAATTGGAAAACTTGTTTTAAAAAAAGTTATTTCTTCTTTTGAGGTTTTTTATACCCAAGGAAACCGTGATGCCTATCAGCTTTTATTAACGCTTGCACCTCATCAGTATGATTTAATTATTTCGGTTGGCGGAGATGGAACACAAAGTGAAGTTATCAACGGAATCATTGACGGAAAATGCGATATCCCGCTGTATATTTTAGCGGCAGGAACCGTTAATGATCTATCCCGTGCCTTGAAGATTCCGGAAAAGCATGACGATGTCGTAAAAACAATAGCGAAGTTTCATCAGATCAAGATGGACGTGGGAAAAGCCAATCATGTTTATTTTGCTAATGTTTTAGCCGGAGGAATGTTTACCGATATTGGCTTTAAAGTGGATAAAAAGAAAAAGGCTATTTTAGGTCCTTTTGCTTATTATTTGAATGCTGTTTTAGATCTGCCTAATCAGCTTAACAGTACGATGGATCTCCACATTGAAATTGACGGAGAAATCATCGATGAAGAAGCCTATATGTTTCTAGTTACCAACTCTCGCTTAGTAGGCGGCTTCTTATTAGCTTCCCAAGCCGATTTATGTGACGGATTGCTTGATTTATTGGTAGTAAAGAAGTGTGACATCACTGATCTGATTGCGTTATCTAAAGATATTCTATTAAACAAGCATTTAGATAGTCCGTTTATTATTTACCGACAAGCAAAGCATATTCATCTTTCTTCTTCTAAATCCATCACCTTAGATATTGATGGAGAACAGGCGAATGAACTGCCTATTGATATTTCCGTAGCACCGCAAGCCATCAAGATCATTACTCCTAAAGTCAAAAAAATAAAAAGTAACCGTTGAACAATATATTTCATTAGGTTACTTTTTGTATTTATCCGTTCATTCATCTTTCTTACTCGTTTTTCATTACTACAGGCATACATAAATATTTTTACATAACAAAAAAAGTGGGAACTCCCACTCTCTTAGTATTTTGATAACATATTTCTTAATTGCGGTTCACCGGTAAAACCAACTTGAGTTTCTACAGGCTGACCATCTTTAAACATCACCAAAGTCGGAATAGATTGTACCCCATAACGTCCTGCAATATCAGGAGATTGGTCAACATCCACTTTGATTATTTTCACATTTGTATACTCACCAGATAATTTTTCTAGTACCGGAGCAATCATTTTGCATGGTCCGCACCATGTTGCAAAAAAATCAACTAATACTGCTCCTGTTGAAATTTCTTGATCAAATTCATTTGAATTCACGATTTTCATGTTTTATCACCTCTATACATATTATGCCAAAGTATCTGAATTTAATCAATTAATTTGCTTTAAGAGTGACATCTAACTGATTAAATGGAATTTTAATACCTTCTTTATCAAAAGCTGCTTTTACTTGTTCCAGCATGTCAAAACGAAAATCAACGAAATCATCGTTTTCACACCACGCTCTTAACAGAACCTGCACACTGCTTTCTTTATAACCGGATACACGGATAAGTGGTTCGGGATTTTTTAAAGCCTTAGGATGTGACAAGATCACATCATGGATAACTGCTTTTACTTTTTCAATGTCGGCATCATAAGCTACATCAAAGATTAATTCTAAACGGCGATGTTCCTCATGAGTACTGTTTACAATGATATTTTGAGTCATTTGCGAGTTTGGAACGACGATGCGTTTATTGTCAATCGTATTGAGAACAGTGAACATCACTTGAATTTCTTTAACCGTTCCAGCAAATTGATTCACTTCAATATAATCGCCTGCCATAAACGGTTTTGTAAATAAAATAATGATGCCACTCACAAAATTACTAAGGTTATCTTTGAACCCCAAAGCCAAAGCGGCGCCAGCTGTTCCAAAAATCGCAAATAATGAAGCAGTAGGAAAGCCTAATGCACCAATAGCACTGATGATGACCACTACTTTTAATCCGCTGCTTACTACCGAACGTACAAATGAAATCAATGTCAGTTCAATCTTAGCTCGGTTCATCGCCTTCACTACAAATTTCGTGACAAACTGTGACAGATAAAGTCCAATGACCAGGACTAAAATCGCTGAAAAACACTTTTCTCCTAATTCTAATCCTTTTGTGATTAAAAAGTCGATAACTTGTTCCATGTTTCCTCCTAGACTAAAAATAAGCGATCAATCGCTTATTTAGCTGCGGCTTCACTCTCTTTTACAACTTGTTTATAAAAGACCGTGATCGCTAATTGTAATTTAACTTTATAGATCATAACAGCAAATGTGATAGAGGCTAATGCAATCAAGATAGTCATTACACAAGCTAAGACAAAACTTAATGATGGCAGCATGCCAATCAATTGTGTAAATCCGTTTGTTAAAGCGATATTTGCTAAAGTGATGGCAATCAATGCGCCAAGATAAGGAATCGCAAAGCGAAGAAGCAATGTGATGTACGCCCATGTTCTACCTTTCATTCCTTTCCAAGATGCAGAAAGTGACTCAAACAATGAATACTCTTTATCTACTGCATAATAATAAGTTAAAGCAAATTTAATTTCTAAGAATAACCCAACGACCATAGCAATCGCAAAGCCAATCAGCATTCCAGCAGGAATCAGCCATTGAATTAAATTATTAGAATCCGTTGTTTTAATAAAATCAATGCTTCCTGTTAATAACGCTCGGATACATGCAAAAACATGTTCAACATCTCCTGAAAAAGCAACCATTGATCCTAAAATGATTAAGATTTGGATAATCACAATGATCAGTCTTTTTCCAACAAACACAGAGAATGCACTCGGATATTCTTTAAGTCCCATTAACGTATATTTTAATGTAGTGACTTCTTTTGCTTTTCTATCATAAGCTTTTAATGATGCACGAATCGTTCCTAATTCCAATGTCTCCATCAGTACAGATAAGATCATAAATGGAATAAAGTAAGAAAATCCTCCAAGGATTCCCAATATTGCACCAACCGCTAAAAATGTTCCTGATATATAATGTGAACTTTTTTGATATAAGAAATTGGCCTGTTCCTTTATTTCTTTTGTATTCAATTCTATTCCCTCCTGCCATTTACACCATATTATATCATAAAATTACAGCGTTTCCACTAAAATAATAATTTTGATAAAAATAAAAAACGTTGTGTAAATATGTTATTTTTGATATGATGATTAAGTTAGGAGGAATCTTCTATGAAAAAAATCGCAATCGTAACCGACAGCAATTCAAGTATTTCTCAAAAAGAAGGAAAGGAGCTTGGAATCTTCATTATTCCAATGCCTTTTACGATTAATGGGAAAGAATATTTTGAAGATATTAATTTAAGTTCAGATGAATTTTTTGAGTTGCTGGAAAATGGAAATAAAGTATTTACATCACAACCCTCTGCTGGAAACATTACGGCTTTATGGGATGAACTTTTAGAAGAATATGACGAGATTTTACATATGCCAATGTCAAGCGGACTAAGTGGTTCTTGTCAAACAGCGATGCTTTTAGCTGAGGAATATAAGGGAAAAGTGTTTGTTGTAAATAATCAGCGTATTTCGATTACTTTAAAGCATGATGTGTTAGAAGCTTTAAAGCTGATCAGTCAAGGAAAAGATGCACAGTATATAAAAGATATATTGGAAGTCAATAAATTTAATTCAACCATTTATATCACGGTACCAACCTTGGAATATTTAAAACGCGGCGGACGTTTAACACCGTTAGCGGCAGCTTTAGGCGGTCTGTTGAAATTGAAGCCTATTTTAACGATTCAAGGAGAAAAGCTTGATGCTTTTGAAAAGACACGTACAATGGCTAAGGCTCATAAGATTATGGCTGAAGCACTTGTAAGAGATATTAATGAAAAATTAGATCCTGAAGGAAAAGGTGCGAATTGTAATATCTATGTCGCATATACTAAAGATGAACAAATCGCTAGAGATATGGTTGAATATTTAAAAGAATATTTTCCAAATAATGTTATTACTTATGCTCCACTGTCGTTATCTATTGCATGTCATACGGGACCTAATGCAATCGGAATCGGTGCTTGTTTGAACATTGACTAGAGGTTAACTCTAGTTTTTTATTCTTTTCTATAAAAGAATGGCCGAAATTATGCTATAATTTATGGAGATGAAAAATTTTAAAAAAGAGGTGAAATCATGCCAACAGAAAAAGTTGCAAATAAAGAAAAAAATAATAAAGCTACACAACATGCGCCTAAAAAGCGCCCTCTTGCTGGCACTAAAGAACCTAGATATACACATGAAACAAAAGTATATGCTTTAGGTGGCTTAGGTGAAGTCGGTAAGAACATGTATTGCATCGAACACGATAATGAAATCATCATTATTGATGCCGGTGTTAAATTTGCTGAGGAAGGATTACCGGGAATTGATTACATCATTCCAGATTATTCTTATCTCGTTAAAAATCAAAAGAAAATCAAAGCCTTGTTGATTACCCATGGACATGAAGATCATATCGGAGGAATCCCTTTCTTACTACAATTAGTGACGGTTCCTTTCATTTATGCTTCTCCATTAGCGAGTGCGTTGATCAAACGTAAATTAGAAGAAAGAAAATTAACAAAAGCTTCTAAGATAATAGAAATTGATGATTCTTCAAGAGTAGAAACGAAGTTCTTCAACATTGGTTTCTTTAGAACGAACCACTCTATTCCGGAATCTGTCGGAATTATTATCAATACACCTAATGGACGTATTGTAACAACCGGTGATTTTAAATTTGATTTAACACCAGTCGGTGAACCGGCTGACTTTCAAAAAATGTCATTCTTAGGTACAACCGGAGTTACCCTTTTGATGAGTGATTCAACAAATGCAGAAGTACCGACTTTCTCACTAAGTGAAAAAGTGGTAGCTAATTCTATCCAGAATGAATTCAGAAAAACGGAAGGACGTATCATTGTCGCAACATTTGCATCTAATGTTGACCGTGTTCAGCAGATCGTTCAGGCAGCTGTAAAATTTGATCGTCGTATTCTTGTTTTCGGACGTTCAATGGAAAATGTTATTCAGACTTCCCGCAAACTGGGACACATTAAATGTCCGGATCGCTATTTTATTAAAAGTGATGAAGCAAAGAAATTTCCTGACAGTCAACTGCTCATCTTGTGTACAGGAAGTCAGGGAGAACCTTTAGCGGCATTGTCACGTATTGCTGCCGGAACCCATAAATTTATCCGTATTAAACCAACTGATACGATTATTTTCTCATCAAGTCCGATTCCCGGAAATGCGGCGAGCATCAATCGTGTCGTAAACAAGCTCTTTAGATTAGGCGCTCGTGTATTAACACATTCTCCGTTAAACAGTCTGCATACATCAGGACATGCTTCTCAGGAAGAACAAAAACTGATGCTGCTGCTAACAAGTCCTAAATATTTTTTCCCAGTCCATGGGGAATACCGTATGCTTAAAATTCATAGTGAATTAGCTCATGATGTTGGTATTCCTAAAGAAAATACTTTCGTTCTTTCAAACGGGGATGTCATTATCTTAAAAGATGGAGAAGCTCGCTTAGGAAATCGTATTCATGCAGATGATATCTATGTCGACGGAAATGATATTACGGGATTATCTACTGCGGTATTAAGAGATCGCCAAATCTTATCTGAAGATGGAATGGTATCTATTCTTATTAGTATGGATTCACGTACTGGCAAGCTGCTGTCTCGTCCGGTTATCGTATCTCGTGGATTTGTTTATATGAAAGACAGTTATCAATTGATTAAAGAAGCCGAACGTTTAGTACAAGACGCTTTAAATAAATTATTAGCAGGAAAGACGACATTTAGTGAAATTAAGAATACGATTCGTGATACTTTAAGTCCATATTTCTATCGTAAAACGAAAAGAAATCCAATGATCATTCCGGTGATCATGAATAAAAAATAATGAAGAAGCTTCATTACTTAAAAGTTATTGTAATATTATTGCTGATCGCAGTGATAGGGGTAACCGCTTATTTAAGCTTTTATCGAACTCCTTATGCGATCAGTCTTTCTAAACACGAAGTCGTTCATACAGATTTACCGGAAGCTTTCAATAATTTTAAAGTAGGTTATTTTTCTGATTTGGATTTAAAAGATAATGATGATATTACACGACTAAAAAAAATAGTAGAAAAAATAAATGCACAGAATTTTGATTTGGTTTTATTTGGCGGTGATATTTACGATGCACAGATTATCAGCCAAGATGATGTCAGTCAGCTTTTAAATCAGATTACAGCTAAATATGGAAAATTTGCCGTGTTAGGTGAAAAAGATTACACCAGTGTCAATGATACTAAAAACATATTGCAGTTAGGCGGATTTGAGGTATTGTCAAATGAGGCACGTTCCATCTACTACAATAACAGTTCGATTACTTTATTCGGTTTGGAATCTGCTGATAATTTAGGTACTTTAATTAATGCCAACAACAGTGGTAATTATAAAATCGCTTTAGTGCATCAGCCTGATTTCTTTACAAATACGGTGGGTAAAGACATTGAATTACAGTTATCAGGACATTCACATGGAGGCTATATCTATCTTCCGTTTTTAGGTCCTTTGATTACTGTTGATGGAGCAAAGGCGTATAACCATGGTCGTTATGATGTTGGAGCTTCGACCTTGATCGTTTCTAATGGTCTGGGAATGGAAAGCGGGCAGTCAGCACGACTGTTCTGTACTCCCGATATCCTGCAAGTCACACTGAAAAATAAATAGAGGAGCAAAATTTATTGCCCCTCTTTTTTTAATTCACTTTTACGGTCTTTATAACCTTTTAAAACAACCTTACGTGCCTGAATTGCTTCTGATTTATCCAATGCAGGAATACCTTCTAATGGATATTCCATTCCTAAGCTTTTATATTTATTGATACCCATTGTATGATAAGGCAGAATATCCAACGCCTTAATATTGTGGAACTGTCCAATGTAGTATCCTAACTGATAAAGATAGTCATCGTTTTGTGTTATTGTCGGAACCACCACATGACGAATCCAGACTTCCTTGCCAATCTCATCAAGATAAGCTAAAAAATCTAAGATGCGGTCATTTTTCTGCTGTGTCAGTTTGATATGCTCCTGAGGATCAATATGCTTTATATCTAACATCACCAGATCAGTCACCACCATTAAACGATTCATCTTTTCCAATGCTTTTTCTTCTCTGGAGAAGGTAATTCCTGATGTATCTAAACAGGTATGAATTCCTTTTTCCTTGGCTGTAGCAAACAGCTCTGTAACAAAATCCATCTGCATCAACGGTTCTCCGCCTGTAACCGTTAAACCGCCTTCTTTATAAAAAGATTTATTTTCATCATAAGCCTCTAAAATTTCTTTTGTCGTCATTTTATTTCCGGTATTTAATTCCCAAGTATCCGGATTATGACAATACAAACAGCGCATTGGACAACCCTGAGTAAACACGACAAAGCGAATCCCCGGTCCGTCTACGGTACCAAATGATTCAGTTGAATGTATATATCCTTCCATTACGCGCCCTCCATTCTTGTTTCACTATACCCATTATAGCATTATTTAATTTAAAAAGGGAGCTAAGCTCCCTTTTAATTACATTGAATCGTGGAAAGTACGTGCGATAACGTCATCTTGTTGTTCTTTTGTAAGTTTAACGAAGTTAACTGCATATCCTGATACACGGATTGTTAATTGTGGATAGTTTTCAGGGTGAGCCTGAGCATCTAATAATGTTTCTTTAGTAAAAACATTAACGTTTAAATGATGTCCACCTTTTTCAACATAACCATCTAATAAAGATACTAAATTATCGATTTGAGCTTGATTTGCCATAGTATTCCCCTCCTATTAAAATTCGTCGTCTTCCTCTGTAAAGAACGTTGGAATCTGGCATGCTGACTGTACGCCGCATGAGTCCAAGCCTTTCTTTACTTCTATTTTATCAACATTGAATTCTTCGCTGTCATCATTGAACTGCACATTCATATGACCACCGCCATCCTCAACAAATTGATCTAACATTTTAATTAATTCTTCTACTTTTTTTTCGTTCAAAAGAATCGCTTCCTTTTTTATTTATCTTCTAAATCAATATCAACATCCAAGTCACCAACAAATACTTGGTCGTCTTTACCTAAAGCACCTGGAATGATTGAGAAAGTGTTAGAAATACCATCTTGTGCATCTTTAAATGGTAATTTTGCTACTGAAGCAAGTGAAGCAACAGCACCATGAGTATCTCTGCGATGCATTGGGTTAGCACCTGGAGCAAATGGTTCCCCTTTCTTTCTTCCATCCGGTGTACTTCCTGTTGCTTTACCATAAACAACATTAGAAGTAATAGTTAAGATAGATGTTGTAGGAACACTGTCACGATAAGTGTGATGAGATCTTACTTTATCCATGAATGTTTTTACTAGCCAGGTTGCAATTTCATCAGCTTTGTCGTCATTGTTACCGTATTTAGGGAAGTCTCCTTCAGTAATGAAATCTGTTACGATACCATCTTCATCTCTGACACATTTAACTTTTGCATATTTAATTGCTGATAATGAATCAGCTACTACTGAAAGACCGGCAATTCCTGTTGCGAAATAACGTTTAACATCTCTGTCATGTAATGCCATTTGAATTCTTTCATAGCAGTATTTATCATGCATATAGTGGATGATATTTAATGAGTTAACATAAACTCCAGCCAACCAGTCCATCATATCTTCATACTTAGACACTACATCGTTGAAATCTAAATATTCTCCTTCAACAGGTCTGAATTTAGGACCAACCTGTTTTTTGGAAACTTCATCGATACCACCGTTGATTGCATATAATAAACATTTAGCTAAGTTAGCACGAGCTCCGAAGAACTGCATTTCTTTACCAACAACCATTGAAGATACACAGCATGCGATAGCGTAGTCATCACCATGAGTAACTCTCATTAAGTCATCGTTTTCATATTGAATTGATGATGATTTGATTGACATGCTTGCACAATATGCTTTGAAGTTAGCAGGTAAGCGAGTTGACCATAAAACAGTTAAGTTTGGTTCCGGTGCTGCGCCTAAGTTGTCTAATGTGTGTAAATATCTGAATGAAGTTCTAGTGACCATTGGACGTCCATCGATACCAACACCACCGATTGATTCAGTTACCCATTGTGGATCTCCTGAGAACAATGCATTGTAATCTGGAGTACGAGCAAATTTAATCAATCTTAATTTCATGATGAAATGATCAACTAATTCCTGTGCTTCTTCTTCAGTTAAGACACCATTTTTAATATCTCTTTCGATATAGATATCAATAAATGTTGAAGTTCTTCCTAAAGACATTGCAGCCCCGTTTTGTTCCTTAACTGATGCTAAGTAACCGAAATATAACCATTGAATAGCTTCTTTAGCTGTTGTAGCTGGTTTTGAGATATCTAAACCATAGATTTTTCCTAATTCTTTCAATTCTCCTAAAGCTCTGATTTGTTCACTTAATTCTTCACGTAAACGAATGTTTTTACTATTCATACGTGCAACATGTGATGTAGCGAATTGTTCTTTTTTATCTTCAATTAAGCGATCTACTCCATATAATGCAACACGTCTATAATCTCCGATGATACGTCCACGTCCGTAAGCATCAGGTAATCCAGTAATGATATGAGAAGATCTGCATGCTCTCATTTCTGGAGTATAAACATCGAATACACCTTGGTTATGTGTTTTTCTGTATTTTGTAAAGATATTTACGATTTCAGGATCTACTTCGTATCCATTATCTGCACATGCTTGCTGTGCCATACGAATTCCACCAAAAGGCTGTAAAGATCTTTTAAACGGTTTTTCTGTTTGGAAACCAACGATCTTTTCCTTTGATTTATCTAAATAACCTGCTTCATGTGATGTGATGGTAGATACTACTTTAGTATCCATATCTAAGACACCACCGGCATCTCTTTCCTTAGCAGTTAAATCCATAACTTGATCCCATAATTCTAAAGTAGCTTTAGTAGGTCCGGCTAAGAATGATTCATCTCCTGTGTAAGGTGTGTAGTTTAATTGGATGAAATCTCTTAAGTTGATTTCAGAAGTCCATTTACCTTCTACAAACCCTTCCCATGCATTTGTTAAACTCATGTGTTTAAACCCCCTGTTTGATTTTTTATTTTTCCTAGTCAATTATAGCACCGCCAAAATATGAATACAACAAATTTATTACAATTTTAAAAAATTATTAGTATTTCATAAAAGTGTACTAGAAATGATAAATAAAACGCTGTAAAAGAAGATAATTAAAAGTGATCACACTCTTAATGTATCAGATAATAATTCCTATTACCACTTATTTGCTTAATTATTTTTAATATCAAATTCTACTCTTTTCAACATGTTAATTATATCACAATAGACTTATATCGACAATTAAAAGCATTTAAAACTGTATAAAAAAACTGCCTAGAATGGCAGTATATTTAAACTTTCGCTTTCATTTCATTTTCAATTGCCTGAGAGATTTTTCCAAAAATCATCGAAACTTTATTTTCATTTTGAACAATTCCACTGGCACCTAGAGCTTTTATTTTTTCTGCTTCGATTACTTTAGGTTCTTTAAGCTCAACTGTTACTTTTGACATTGAGCTGCTGATCTCTTTAATATTGCCGCTGCCGCCAAGTGCTGATAATAAATGTTCAATATCAACACCGGATTTAGCTAATACTTTCTGTTTTGGCTTTTTATTCTTTAAATAAAAACGAATTCCTAATAGAAGCACTGCAATCGCAATCACTCCTAAAGCTATATATAAATAAAGTTCATTTCCCATTTTCGCATATCCTTTCTTACGGTATTCTTTGTATTTTCTTCAATTTATAGTATACTATAGTCTAGAGGTGAAGGAAACATGAAAATAGAGAATTTTGAGTTAAGAGGAAGAGATTCGTGGATGTAGAAAAGAAGCAATATTTTCATATGCCGCTGCTAGTGATCATGATTATTGTTGCTATTATAAGCTGTATTGCGATCGCCTCCGCAAAGCCTCTCATTACCTATCCAAATCCTGGCGGGTATTGGTCAAAACAATTGCAATGGTACATTATTGGTTTTGTTGCCATGTATGCTGTATATAAATTTGGAAGTGACAGGATTTATTCTTGTATATGGATCATTTATTGGCTGTTGATGATTTCACTGTTGTTATTAGCCCTTAAGCATCGTTTCGGACTGCCGGTTCCTTTTGCTCAAGAAGTAAACGGGGCAACAAGCTGGTTTCAATTTCCCGGTGTTGGCGGAGTACAGCCAAGTGAATTTATGAAGATGGCAATCATTATCGCACTATCTAAGGTTGTTCAAGAACACAATGAGCTTTACACACTGCACACTTTTGAAACAGATTGTAAGCTTTTAGCTAAAGTAGCTGCAGTGTCCTTGCCGCCATGCCTGTTGATTTATCTGCAAAACGATGCCGGGGTAACGATGATCATTGCAGTATCTGTAATTTTCTTATTATTTGCCAGTGGTCTGCAGATGCGTTGGTTTATCGTTGGAGTAAGTATTCTTCTAGTCGGAATATTAGTGATCGTTTATATCTTCTTATATAATCAGGAATTATTTAAATCAATCTTCAGCGGACATAAAGCCGGGCGTTTCTATGGCTGGCTGGATCCCGAAGGCACCTATGGACAAGAAGGCTACCAGCTCTTTAATGCGTTGTTATCCTATGGAACTGCCTCCGTTTTCGGACATGGTTTTCAATCCGTCGTTATGAACTTCCCTGAAGCACATACAGACTTTATTTTTGCCGTAATATGTCAAGGGGGCGGACTGTTTGCCGGAGTTACTGTACTAACCGCAATCGTTTCTTTAGACATTACCATTCTAAAAATTGGGATTCAAGCTGATGAAAAAGGGCGCTGTCTAACAACCGGTTTATTTGGCTTACTGTTTATACAGCAGATCTGGAATATCTTTATGATTACTGGTTTATTGCCTATCACAGGAATCACGCTTCCATTTATTTCTTATGGCGGATCTTCGCTTTTATCCTATATGCTGATTATCGGAATGATCTTTGATATTGAAAAGCAGAATAGAATTAAACACAGTAAACTTCATAATTATGAATAAAACCGCTAAACAGCGGCTTTTTATTATACTCTTAATTTTTATAATCTTTAAGTATTCTATTCCTACAACCTATTCTACATGCTGCAAAAATATGTTTCATCGATTTTACGCTCTTTGGCAAACCGCAATGTCTGCTTTGTAATCGGATGAACAAAGCTTAACTGATAACTATGAAGAAAGTAGGTATCAGCTAAATTTTTTATATCACCATATAAATGATCTCCGATCAAAGGATGCCCGACAGCGGATAAATGCACACGGATTTGATGTGTTCTTCCAGTCTCCAACTGACATTCCACAATACTAAAGTTTTCGCCCTGTTTTAATACATGGCAATGTGTGACAGATGGTTTACCGGTAGGCAGAATTTCTCTGCGAACGTTTTTGTTTATTCGACCAATAGGTAAGTCAATCGTTTGATCGACGACATGCCCATAAGCCAATGCAACATATTTTCTTTCGATATGCTCTTTGCTTAACAGATAATGAATATAGCGATATTTCGCAACAATCAAAAGTCCGCTGGTCTCTCGGTCAAGTCTGTTCACAAAATGAATTGTGCTGTTTAATCCGATGGATTCATAATAAGCAATAAGACCGTTTGCTAAAGTCTGATCATGATAGCGATGATCGGGAATACAGGGCATCATAGCCGGTTTATTCACCACTAATAAGTAATCATCTTCGTAAATGATATCAAGCTCCATTTTTGATGGAGTCAGTTGTTTTCCACGTTTTTCTTGCGGAAAAATAATTTCCAGTACATCGTTTTTTCTGAGCAAACATCGAATCGTCACATGAATGCCATTCACTCGCATATCCCCATTTGTTTTTACTGCTGATAAAAGCTTATCCGAAATAGCATGTTCAGCAATAAAATCACGCAGCGATTGATCTTGTTCAATCTTAAACTTTAGTTTCATTAACTAATGAACGACCTTTTAATACGGCTGATAAATGTGAGTGGACGATACTGTATACATTGTACAGAATGTGAAGATAAAGAAACATTAATCTTTTCAAATGGTTTCAAATTATAAGAATATTGATCAATGCCAATAAAAACACCATCAAAGCGATCACAGGTCAATGTAACCAGCTGTTCTTTTCCCAGCACGATGCTTGATCCTAATGAACGATAGGCATTATGCTGTATCCCAGCTACCTCTGACAGCTGCATTACTTCTAAATCGGGATGGATTACTGCTCCTCCCAGTGATTTATTATAGGCCGTCGATCCTGAGGGAGTGCTGATGCAAAGTCCATTCCCACGGAATGTTTCCAAATGCTCTTCATTAATATAAACATGAAGCACCTGAGTATAATGAGGATTTTCAATGCGCATCTCATTTAGTGCATAGTACTGAGAGATTCCATTTTGATCCACAACCTGCACATCCAGCACAGCACGCTTATTAATCGTGTACTCTCCTTTTTTAATATCTGCCACAAGCTCATCAATTTCATCAGCCTGATAATCCGTATAAAAACCTAAAGTTCCGGTATGAACCCCTATGAAATAGACTTGATCTACTAAATGGAAATATTCATGCAGAGCATACAGCATCGTTCCATCTCCGCCAATGCTAATGATTAAGTCAGGCTCACTCTCATTATATTCTAATATCCCCTTCAATTTTTCTTTTAATGTATTTGAAATTTTTTTTGATTTTTCATCCTGCTTTACGACCATTAAATAACTCTTTATCATTCTATCACCGCCATTTAGTCATATTATATACTATCTTACTTTAAAATCCTAGCTTTCTTCTATATAATATAAGGAGAGGTGAAGCGTATGAATAAAAACATTGAAATTGAATATAAACTGCTTTTAACTAAGGAACAGTATGATATCTTAAAGCCTTTATTTAAAGGTCCTGCCTATCAGCAGACGAACTATTATTTTGATACTAAAGAAGAGAAGCTAAGATTAGCCCGCATTACTTTGCGTGTTCGTTTAAAAGATGATCATTATGAATTTACTTTAAAACGCTCTGGAGCTGTTGGTTTGGATGAATTCAATGAAAATATTTCAAAAGAAGATTTTCAGCATTTAATTCACAATGAAGAAATTGACAGTGAAATTTTAGAATTACTCAAAGAATATCATATCACTTTAAAAGATCTCTGCCAAATTTATACATTACAAACATATCGCTATGACCTTCCTTATAAAAACGGTCTCCTATCTTTAGATAAAAGCGAGTATCTAGGTGTAACAGATTATGAAATAGAATATGAAGTCACTAAAACCGAAAATGCGATAGAAGATTTCAATGCCTTTTTAAAGACAGCTGATGTCAAATACGTTCAAAACTGCAAAGGAAAAAGACACCGCCTATGCGATGTCTTATATGGAACACCACAGTAGGTTACTGCTGTGGTATTATTTTAGGTTGAACTCGTAATTTAGGATCACTGAACTGAGGGCAAGCCACATGTTCACATTCTGCCAACTTTCTCAATTCTCGAGGTATAAACGCTCTGATTTCCTCACTGTTGAATCCTACCTGGAAACGTCTTTCATCCATGATGATCGGTCTTTTTAAGACAGATGGATTATTTTGAATGAATTCTATCAACTCATTGGTCGTCATATCATTGACATCCACTCTATTTTCCTTAATAATCTTAGAACGCTTTGAAATAATATCATCTGTTCCGTTCTCAGAACGTTCAAGCAGTTCTCTCAATTCATTTTTTCTCAATAATGTAGAAAATATATTTTTTTCCACATAAGGTATGTTTTGTTCTTTCAGCCAAGATTTTACCTTACGACAAGAGGCACAACTTGGAGCCGTATATATTCTAATCATAATTTCAACTCCTTTGCTTTAGTTAATAATACATCAAATCCTATCATTTGACTATGATTATTTTCAGCTTCTGCATTAATACTACATTACAATTATAAACTGAAAATGAATTAAATAAACTAAATTAAGTATAATAATTTATAAAGATATTCGTGAAAATTCAAATAACCGCTTTTTAACTGCTTTAAAATACGTTTATAGGCCCTATTGGGATCACTTTCTTCTATTAAATAAAGCTGTGTATAAATGCTGAGGAGTTTTCTTGGCTGATATTGATACAATAACTCTATCTTTTGCAAGAGATATTGTTTTTTTATTCTTTCGGCTCTGGTTAGGCCATATTCTTTGTTTTCACAATAATCCTGAACAGTATAATGCAGAGAATGGGCAGGCATAGTTTTAACAATTTCACCGATCTCATTGCGCTTGTCATATGTGAGAACACTGCGATATTTTAAGTGCCCGTTATGATCTAATTCAATAGCGATTGCGTAGGTTTCATTTGCGACAATAAATTCATTGCTTGTTCGTTCCATAGAAATGGTTACGATGTTGTTGAAAAGATCATTTAAACATAATTCATCCACACGAATTAAATTGATTTCATCAATTAACTCTAAATCATCGTCTTCTTTCCATTCATATGGTTCTAAGAGTTCTTCATCATATAGAGACCAATTGACTAAGACATTTTTTATTTTCATTTTCATCACCCGTACTCATGTATATGCCTTCTTTCTATAAATATTCTATGAACTCCTTATTTGCTTTAGAAAGCGACACTTTCAGACAATAAAAAAGATTATCCGCAGCTAGGAATAATCTTTCAATATTGATTGCATTTTTTCTACAGTAATTTCATTCCCGAATACTGGTATTTCCGGTTTTAAATCAAACATATTCTTATAAGCAATAGCACTGCTTAAAAGCTTGCTCCATTGAAACGCCGTGATGTTTTCGTCAAGTAAAGAATTAAATTCTTCCCGAACATGATGTAAGCAATAATGAAGTGAAACCCAAATACATTTTTGATTGCGATATGAACCGGTCGGAATTAAAATATTCAATCCCTGTTCAGTATAATAGCTGATAGGCTTTTTATAACGACTTTCACCCAAAATTCCTTTACTGGATTGCTGAATGGATGAAAACGACAGCAGCAGCGGCTTTAAATAATTGTCCATCACTTTTTCTACCGGCTGTTCATAATAAAAAATTTGGTTTTCTGATGTCACAACGATGCAATGCGTAGAATTCACTTTAAATAAAATATCAATCATTTTAACTCCCCTTTTGAGGCAGTCAGCAATTAACCTTTATAAGCAATAACTTCCACTTCTACTAAAGCGTCTTTTGGCAGCTTATCTACAGCTACTGCACTTCGAGCAGGAAATGGTGCAACAAAGTAGTTCGAATAAACTTCATTCATTGCTGCAAAGTCATCCATATTATCAAGGAAGACTGTTGTTTTCACTACATTTGAAAAATCTAATCCTTGATCATTTAATAGTGCTTTCACGTTTTCTAATGATTGTTTCGTCTGCACTTTAATATCATTTTCAACCATGTCCCCTGTTTTAGGATCTAATGGAATCTGACCAGAAAAAAAGATAAAATCTCCAATATTTACTCCTTGACTGTATGGACCAATTGCTGATGGTGCCATTTCTGTATTAACTATATTTTTCATTTAGCAAATCCCCCTTTTACTCCTCTATTATAGCATAATCCTGCCAGAGATAGAAAGAGCTAAAATTCATTGACTCAGAGGTTGTGAAGTTATAATAATTATGATAAAATGGATTGAACGAAGGAGGCTAAGTATGGATAAACTTAAAAAGTTCGCTAAAGAAATTAGTGTCTTTGGTATCGTTATTGTCATCGTTGGGGCACTATTAATTTATAAACAATTCAATATGAATGATTATACTATAATTTCAGCTGATAAGGCTGTTTCTATGATTCAGGCTGATAAGGATTTTATTGTAGTATTTGGTACCGTCAAAACAACGACAACATCAAGCTCTACAACAGAGGAACAAAATAATGATCCTGCTAACCTAACAGCAGAACAGGCAACATATGTAAAAAAATACATTAAGAAACATCGCCAAAAAGTTTATTATGTAAATGCTGATAAAATTGAAGATTTAGCGACATATATGAAAGATAACTTCAATAGTGATTCTACTCTACCACAGACATTCTTTATTAAGAATGGAGAGATTACTTCAAATAAGAGCGGTGCGATTAAATATGTAGAGTTCTCTAAATTAGTTACCGAATGGAAAGAAGCCGAATAATAAAACGAAAACATAACCACAGTTGAGGTTATGTTTTTTTATGCTCTTTTTC
>NZ_JBKTEM010000012.1:0-70926 GCF_047239305.1 Beduini sp. | reverse complement strand
ACCCCCTGTCGGTTTTCAAGACCGATCCCTTCAGCCGGACTTGGGTAAACCTCCGTCAACATTTAAATAATACATGATATTTAAAGACATGTCAATAAAAACTACCTACAACTCGTATCGATAATGCGAACACTTAATCGATAAAAGTAATGATCTGTTACATTCCCACTGTTTTGCTGACTGTAAAGAAGCTCATTTGCTTTAATATAAAAAGTATCCTCTATAGCTAAATCATTTTGTTGAGCATAGATTTTAGTCTCTTCAATATGTTTTTGAACAGTAAAACCGCAATCATAAAAATATAAACTCAGATAATACCCGGATTCAATGCAGTGATCTGATTTTTCAACTTTTCTATATAAAAAGGAATGATGATTACCGATATAATGCCCGGTAAACAATCCCTCAGTTAAATAATTTGTAATGATCATTTTTCCATTTGTTTTTTCTAAAGGCAGGATGATTTCGTAATATTCTTTAGGTTGAGAAATGATGAAGAATCCTTGATTCAAATAGGATTGAAATGTTTCATTGTTGTTTACAACCTTTTTTAGAAAAGAACGTGTGGATTGAAGCCGCAGGATTTTAGTGTCAATTTCTGCTTCTCTTTCTTTTAATTTTTGATTAAGCCGGAGATGATCAGTGTTTGTCAGATAAGTTTTAATCTCTTTTAAAGACATACCCAAAGCTTTTAGAGAAATAATCAATGCCAGCTTATCTAATTGAAAGATAGAATAATAACGATAGCCATTTTCACTTGAATAACTGGGTTTAAATAAATCAATCTCATCTGTTTTCTTTTCTTTCCAAAAAGGAACTCTTAGCATATAATAGCGTTGAGGTGAAATAAGATGAACATAGTGGTATTAACAGGGGGAACCAGCAGTGAAAGAGATGTCTCTTTATCTTCCGGAACATTGATTCATAAAGCATTGATAGAAAAAGGGCATCATGCAATTTTGATTGATGTCTGTGAAGATTTGCCGTTAATCGACAGCGAAACCCTATTTGAAAGTCAAAAGAATTTTATCGGAGACGCAGTTATTACGGCGAAGCCGTTTATATTAAATGAAAGTCATTTATCAAAAAAAGGTTATTTCGGTCAGCATGTTTTAGAAGTATGTAAAAAAGCAGATGTTGTTTTCATTGCGATGCATGGAGCAAATGCCGAGGATGGAAAGATACAGGCAGTGTTTGATTTATATGGCATCACTTATACTGGCAGTGGTTCTTTTGCCAGTGGGTTAGCGATGGATAAAGCAGTTGCAAAACAACTTTTTATGCAGAATAATATTCCTACCGCTAAAAGCATCACGATTACCAAACATGATAAGATAGAGGATATTGATATCCCTTGTGTTGTTAAGCCTTTAAACGGTGGGTCTAGTATTGGCGTGACGATTGTTAAGAATCATGCTGAGTTAGAAGATAGTTTAAAAGAAGCTTTTTTGTTCTGTGATCAGGTATTGATTGAGGACTTTATCAACGGCAGAGAATTTTCTGTGGGTATTTTAGATCGTGATGTCCTGCCAATCATTGAAATCTGTATGGAAGATGGCTTCTATGACTATTTCAATAAATATCATACTGAAAAAGTATCAGAAATCACACCTGCACCAATTGATGAAAATAAGGCGAAAGAAATGTCAGAGCTGGCTTTAAAAGCATATGATGTTTTAGGGCTGAAAAACTATGCCCGAATTGATTTTATGATGGATGAAATGGGAAATTTATATTGTCTGGAAGCAAACTCATTACCGGGGATGACGCCATCAAGCCTGCTTCCTCAAGAAGCGTTAGCAGTCGGCATCGACTTTGCCGATGTATGTGAGAAGATCGTTTGGTATGCACTGGATCACAGAGTTTGACAATTAATTAGAAAATGATTATAATCTTATCGGATGGTGATAGAGATGTTTTATCAATTATATGTAAAAAGATGCAGAAAATCAGCTCCGTACAAAAGAAAACGATGAGGCGTTGTACGGAGATAATCTATATAAAAAACACTTCATCGATAAATAGTAAAAACTGGTAGCTTGGCTATCCTTTTAAGCATACTATTTATCGTTAGATGAGTGGATAATAGAGATCATGGCAATGCGTTCATGATCTTTTGTTTTTAGGCAAAAGATAGTATTCGTCTTTTGTCTTTTTTTATTTATAAAGGAGAGAAGAAAAAATGAGTTTATTAACAGTAACGAATTTGACTCAGGAATTTGCGGATAAGCTTTTGTATCAGGACGCAAATTTTGAGTTGTATAAAGGAGAGCATGCTGGTATTGTCGGAGCCAATGGGGCCGGGAAAAGTACGCTTATTAAAATTTTAATTGAAGAATATTTACCGGACCAAGGACGTGTCCTTTGGCATTCAGGTATCAAAATTGGGCATTTGGATCAGTATGCGGTTATCGATCAGGAAGAAACGGTACTGAGTTATCTGCGTTCAACTGCCAAAGAAAGCTATGAACTGGAAGCTAAGATGTTGGATTTATATGAAAAATCAGCCATCCATCCGGATCTTTTAACGCTTGCGGGGAAATATCAGGAAGTCTTGGAAAAATCTGATTTCTATACCTTGGATGTTCGCATTGAAAAGATCGCTCAGGGATTGGGATTAAACGCTATTGGTTTAAATAAAAAAATTCAGCAGCTAAGCGGAGGGCAACGTGCCAAAGTCATTTTAGGAAAACTGCTGTTAGAAGAACCGGATGTTTTGTTGTTGGATGAACCCACCAATTTTTTAGATAAGCAGCATATTGACTGGCTAACTTACTATCTGCAAGAATTCAAAGGAGCATTTATGGTGGTTTCTCATGATTTTGAATTTTTGGATGCAATTACGACATGCATCTTTGATATTGAATATGGAACGATTAAAAAATACTATGGTTCATATTCCCATTTTGTGAAGCAGAAAGAGCATTTACAGGCGGATTATTTGCGTCGCTATCAGTCTCAGCAGGCACAAATCAAGAAGACTGAACAATTCATTCGCAAGAATATTGCAGGCAATAACTCCAAGATTGCTAAAGGGCGAAGAAAGCAGTTAGAAAGGCTGGAACGTTTAGCACCGCCGGGAACTTTAGCGATACCCAATTTCAGATTTAAAGAAAAAACAGCATTGACAAAAGATATTTTAAGTGTTGAACATTTAAGTGTAGGCTATGACTATCCAGTGCTTGAAGATATCAATCTATTGATTCATGGAGGTGAAAAAGTAGTGATCACCGGTTTTAACGGTGTAGGGAAATCAACCTTGCTAAAGACATTGATTCATGAAATTTTGCCGCTCAAAGGAAAAAGTTACTTTGCTGAGCAGGTGAGTTACTGCTATTTTGAACAGGATTTGAAATGGAAAGATTTAACCATGACACCTTTCGCTATTATTCATGAGGCATATCCTATGATGAATAATAAAGCTATTTACAGCAGTTTAGCACAGTATGGCATTAAACGTGACCTTGCGGAGAAATCTATTGGGCAGCTAAGTGGCGGGGAACAATCCAAAGTAAAGCTATGTCGTTTAGGTTTGAGTCCGGCAGACTTGCTGATCTTAGATGAACCTACCAATCATTTAGATCAGCTAACTAAGAATGTATTAAAAAAGGCATTGATTCAGTTTAATGGGAGTATTTTATTAGTCTGTCATGAAGAAAGCTTCTACCATGATTTTGCAGATCGTATCATTGAAATAGATAAACATCAATAACTTAGGGGAAAAAAGCTCCTAGGTTTTTCTTTTGATACAAACATGATATAATGTTAAACAAAAGGTGGGATAATATGTTTGATATCGATTTAAGTTACTTGAAAATAAATCAAAACAGAATAGCCTTGCTTCAAGAAATGGGGATCACGACGATTGAAGATCTGATTCGTTTTTATCCTAGCCGTTATGATGTGATCCTATCTGTGCCGCCGATATTGGTAGATGAAAAGACAATCTTTGAAGGGATTATTATAGAGGAACCAAAGATTTTCTTTATTCGCCGCAACATGTCAAGAATGACTTTTAAAGTTCAGTATCAAGATACAAGCTATTCTATCGCTATTTTTAATCGTCATTTCTTAAGAACACATTTAACTTTGGGGACAGTGGTTACCATTATTGGCAAGCTGCAAAGTCCCAACCAAGTTGTAGCAAGTGATATCAAACTGCAAAGCTTAGAAAGTTTAAAGGGATTCCACCCAATCTATAATTTAAAAAGCGGGATTACCGTAAAATCAATGAGCGGCTATATTAAAAAAGGATTGACATTCGTAGAAAAGGATTTGATTGACTTTATCCCAGAAGACTTGGTCCAGCGTTATCAGCTTCCTTATTTAAAAGAAGCCTTATGGCAAATTCATTTTCCTAAAGATGAAGTCCATTTAAAGCAAGCACTAAAATATTTGAAGTATGAAGAGTTTTTGAAGTTTCAGATGACTTTGCTTTTTATTAAAAGAAATACGCATACTATTGATGTGGGAATTAATAAAACTTTCGATATGCCGGCATTGCATCAATATATTTATGATCTGCCTTTTGAGTTAACTGAAGATCAGATTAGTGTATCCAAGGAAATTTTGCAGGATATTCAAAGCCCGCATATTATGGATCGCTTAATTCAAGGAGATGTCGGGAGTGGTAAAACGGTGGTGGCGAGCATTGCTATTTATGCCAATCACTTAGCGGGTTATCAGAGTGCCTTAATGGCACCCACTGAGATTTTAGCGTCTCAGCATTATCGCACCCTGCAAAAACTGTTTGCTAATACTTCAATGCGCATTGCTTTGCTGACAGGAAGCCTACCGGCTAAAGAAAAGAAAGCCGTTTATCGTCAAATTGAAAATTATGAAGTGGATGTCGTGGTTGGAACACATGCCCTGATTCAAGATGCTTTGCAGTTTAAAAGGCTGGGACTGGTGATAGCCGATGAGCAACATCGCTTCGGTGTGAATCAGCGTAAGAAACTGCAGGATAAAGGGGATAAAGTCGATTTACTGACGATGTCAGCAACGCCGATTCCGCGAACTGTCGCCATGGTTTTATATGGTGATAAAGACGTATCGGCAATACATACGATGCCCAGCCGAAGAAAAACTGTCAAAACAAAAGTGGTGAAGACCAAAAGCATGAAGCCGATCCTACCTCAGTTAGAAAGCTATATTAAAGAAGGCGGACAATGCTATGTGGTTTGTCCTTTAGTAGAAGACAGTGAAACAATGGATCTTCAAAGTGCGACAAAAATTTATGAAGCGATGTGTACCTATTATAAAGATAAGCTTCGTATCGGTTTATTGCATGGGAGAATGAGTGATGAACAAAAAGATCAAATCATGCAGGCTTTTATGAAGCATGAACTGGATATTTTAGTGTCTACAACGGTGATTGAAGTTGGCGTTGATGTGGAAAATGCGAACATGATAGTCATTTACGATGCTCATCGCTTTGGGTTGAGTCAGCTTCATCAGCTAAGGGGAAGGGTAGGACGCTCGACTCAGCAGAGCTATTGCTTTTTGTTTACGTCTTCAAACGATCAGGAAGCATTGGAACGCCTGACCTTCTTGGAAAATGAAACCGATGGCTTTAAGATTGCGGAATATGATTTAAAACTGCGTGGTCCCGGAGAACTGCTGGGACAAAAGCAAAGCGGACTGCCTTCTTTTTTAGTGGCGGATATCATGAAGGACTTTAATATATTAGAGCGTGCCCGCATCGATGCAGGAGAGATTATTGACCATATCGATGAACCGCAGTATTATTCGATTCGTAAATATTTAGAAAAGAAAATTGAAAAAAATGAGACTTATTTAGACTAATTTATAAAATATGATATAATGGTAGCCGAGGTGAAAGAAATGATGAATTTAGCCATAGATGCAATGAGTGGGGATCTAGGATCAAAACCCGTTGTAGAAGCAGTTAAAGAATTTGTAAAAGATAATAAAGATGTTCATTTGCAAGTGGTCGGGAAAGAAGAAGAGCTGAGCGAACTTCAATCTTTAAAGCAAGTAACGATCATTGATGCCAGAGATGTCATGGGAATGACAGAAAGTATTTTGGCAGTAAGAAGAAAAAAAGAGTCCAGCATGTTTAAAGCTGTTCATTTAGTGAAAAATAATGAAGCAGACGCCATTGTTTCATGCGGAAATACAGGAGCATATTATGCAAGCTGCATGTTGTTTTTAAAAAGAATTGAAGGTGTGGAGAAATCATGCCTGATGGCAACGATGCCGACTTACAATCGTAAAGGTGTATTGATGTTGGATGTAGGTGCGAACGCTGAAAATACGCCGGAACAGTTAACTCAGTTTGCTGTTATGGGAAGTATTTATGCTTCTTTAGTCAATGGAATCGCTTCACCTAAAGTCGCTTTGCTGAATATTGGCAGTGAAGAGAAAAAAGGAGACGAAGTTCATCAGGCAGCCTATAAGCTGTTGAAGGACTCTCATTTAAACTTCCAAGGCAATATTGAAGGAAGAGAAATATTAGACGGAGAAATAGATGTTGTTGTGACAGATGGATTCAGTGGAAATATTGCCTTGAAATCTATCGAAGGTACAGCAAAGATGGTTATGAAGCTGCTAAAAGAAACACTGATGTCTTCAACCAGTGGAAAAATTGGGGCACTCATCGCAAAAAGTTCGTTTAAATCATTGATGGATACATTTGATTATCGTTCAGCCGGCGGCGCATTGATGGTTGGATTTGATCATCCGGTAATCAAAGCTCATGGCGGAAGTGATGCCAAAGCCTTTTTAAACGCGATGCTCCTTGCTAAAACAATGATAGAAGCAGATGTGGTTTCAAAAATGAAGGAAGGATTAAATAATGAAACTGATTGATTTTTTAAATCGACATGGGATTCCTTATCAGAATCTTGCTTTATATAAAGAAGCATTCACTCATGCTTCTTATGTCAATGAACGTCGTGAGATGATCAATGACTATGAACGATTGGAGTTTATGGGAGATGCCGTTCTCCAATTATATGTTTCAGATTTCTTGTTCAAAAAATTTCCTAATGAATCAGAGGGACAATTAACAACGCATCGTGCAAAGCTGGTACGTGAAGAATCGCTGGCTCGTTTTGCCAGAGAATTAGGAATCGGTGAGGTATTATTCTTAGGTGTTGGCGAAGAAAAGAACGGCGGTCGTGACCGTGAATCGGTATTGGCCAATGTGTATGAATCTTTCATCGGTGCCGTATATCTGGATGTCGGCTCAAAATATGCTCGTAAGATTTTAGAAGAAACAATCTATAAGCATGCTAGCGATTTAGATTATGAGGATATTACGGATTATAAGACAAAGCTGCAGGAATTGATTCAGGCGGATACACGCAAGACTGTCAATTATGAATTATTAAATACATCGGGACCAAGCAATGCCCCGGAATTTGAAATTGCGGCAATGATGGATGAAATGTGCTTGGGTGTTGGTAAGGGAACCAGTAAAAAAAGAGCGGAACAAAAAGCTGCGCAGGATGCCTTAGCGAAGCTTGCGAAAACAGATTTTAAAGCTAAAAACGAAGTGTAAAAACGTGGAAACACGTTTTTTTATGGGAGGAAATATGAAAGAACCGACATTGATCATCTTAGCTGCCGGATTAGGAAGCCGTTATGGCGGATTAAAGCAGTTGGATGCCTTTTTACCGCAGGATAAAACGATCATTGAATATTCACTGTATGATGCTTATAAAGCGGGATTCAGAAAATTTGTTATTGTGATTAAAAAAGAAAATGAAGACGCTGTAAAACAAATGGTTCATCATTCTTTTGATGAGCATTTTGATATTACTTATGTTTATCAGACTCCTTGGGCAGACCGCTTAAAACCATTGGGAACCGCACATGCCTTATATTGCTGTAAAGAGGCAGTGAACGGAGCAATGGGAATCATTAACGGAGACGATTACTATGGCTATGAATCATTTGTTAAATTGTATTATTTCTTAAAAACAAAAGTAGATGCCAAGCATTATGCAATGGTCGGCTATCGTTTGGAAAATACGCTGTCTCATTTTGGTGGAGTCAGCCGCGGAATCTGCTATGAAGAAGATGGATATTTAAAAACGGTTCAAGAATGTACCGGGATTTATGATGATAATGGTCAAATAAAATGTGACTTGCCGATGACATTAAAAAGAGATCAGATTGTGTCTATGAACATGTGGGGCTTTGATGATTATATCTTTAATGAAATCGAACATTATTTACAGCTATTTTTAGAAAACGACTATAAAAATAATCCTTTGAAAGCAGAATTTTATCTGCCAGCCGTTTTTGACAGCTTAATTAAAGAAGAAAAAGCTCGTATACATATTCTTAAAAGTGATGCAAAATGGTATGGGGTTACTTATAAAGAAGACCGCCAAGAGGTTATTGACGGCATTACCCAACAGCTGGATCATTATCAGACAAACTTAGCTGAGCATGAACTTGTCTTGAAGAAAATAAAAAGCATCGCTCAACAATTTAAGATTGATGGGGAAATTGTCCAAATCTTGTTAAATCAATCGGGAAATATCAATGATACCTATCAGGTCATTACGACTAAAGAACACTATCTTCTCCAAAGAATCAATCATCATATTTTTAAAAATGTCGATGGGCTTATGAATAATATGGCATTAGTGACACAGCATCTTACCGCTATGGGGCAAACTACTTTAGAAATTATTAATACAAAAGAAAACCGATTGTATTTAGTGGAAGATGGGAACTATTATCGTATCTTTAAATTTATATTAAACAGCTTCACCTATGACCGCAGTGAAAGTATTGAGGATTTTTATCGTACTGCAAAATGTTTTGGTGCTTTCTTTAAAAATCTACGTGATTTTGATGCATCAACGCTGGTGGAAACCATACCGGACTTCCATAATACCCCTGTCCGCTATCAGCAGTTTGAAGCAAGTTTAAAGGACGGAGATCCTATACGTATTGCGGAAGCAAAAGCAGAGATTGAAGCATTGGTTGAACGCAAAAATATCAGTCATCGTCTTTATGAGCTTTATGAAGCCGGAGAGATTTTAAAGCGTGTCTGTCATAATGATACGAAGTTATCGAATATTTTAATGGATAAAACGACACGTGAACCGATCTGTGTGATTGATTTTGATACGATTATGCCCGGATTCATTGGCTATGATTTTGGTGATGCACTGCGTTCAGGTGCCAATCATACGTATGAAGATAATGCGGATTTAAGTGAAGTTTATTTTGATTTAGAATTGTTTGAAGCTTTCACTAAAGGTTTTCTGGAATCGTTAAAGGATACATTGACAATGGGAGAAATCGAGACTTTAGTAGATGGTGTGAAAGTGATCGTTTATGAGCAGACACTGCGTTTTTTAAGCGACTATTTAGATGGAGACTGCTATTATAAAACCTCTTTTCCAAGACATAATCTTATACGTGCTAAAAATCAATTGACACTTTTATTAGACATTGAAAAGAAAGAACCTTTAATGCGGCAAATTATTGAACACTATAAGTAAAACCGTAAAAAAGATAGTATAAAAGAATGTACTATCTTTTTTATATAGGGGATTTATGATATGATAATATGACAAGGAATGACAAAAAGGTATAATAGATCATCGTTGATGATTACCCTGTACTTGTATAAAAAACTTCTCTTTGTTTTATTGATGATATTGAGAAGATCACCTATAGATGGATATAAGAGGTATGGATATGAAAAATGAATGGAACGACTTAAATCATCAAAGACTGCGACTCTCTCTTGATAGTATAGCATTGCTTCTTTACTGCAGTGAGTTTTACGACTGCGATGAATTGCCGTTGAGTGTCACAGAATGGAATGATCTTGAAAAAATGCTGAGAGCTTCCCAGTTAAAGCGTCCGGCGGCATTACTGGCTTTGGAGTATGAAGCTATTATGATCAATCTGGATATTGATGAAGAACTATCACATAAGATTGCTTCTCGCAATAAGGGAATTGCCTTTTTACTAGAACAGCTTCAGCGAATGGAAAGTTTAGGTGTTCTGGTCACAACCAAATATGAAGAAGAATATCCCTATCAATTGAAGCGAAAGATGAAAAAAAACATGCCATTGATCCTATACTATAGTGGAGATATCACGATGCTGAAGGATCCGCTTGTTTGTGTAGCAGGACCGATTCGCTCAAATCGCCGTATTGATCAAAATACGAGGGCGGTGATTTCAAAGCTGAATGAAGAAGATTATACATTGATTAGCTGCGGTAACCGCGGAGTAGAAACGTTGGCGATGAAGCATCAGCTAAGAATCGGCGGAAAAGCGGTGAATTTCTTATGCGGCAATATCATTATTGAAATGAAAGAGTACCTGCGACCAATTAAAAACGGACAGATGCTTTTAGTCAGTGCAGTCTATCCTTTTGCTAATTTTGACTTGGTGCATGCAATCGATCGTAATCAGTATGTTTTTTCTTTAGCGGAGGTTGCGATCATTATGTATTCACAAATCAATTCCGGAGCCGTATGGCTGAGTGCAATGCAGAATTTCACGCAGCGTTGGACAAAATTAGCAGCAATCATGGATGATGAGTTTTATGGAAATGCGCGTTTGATCGAACTGGGGGCAATTGGCTTAACGATGGATATGATTCAGTCCCCATTGACATTATCCGAACTGCTTGATCAGGAAGAAGAAAAAATTCAAGAAACCGAAAGCTATGATCAGATATCAATTTATGAATTTTTAGGAGAACAATATGAGATTTGAATGGAAAAAATATAAATTAACATCATTGTTGATTGCGGTCTGCGTCGTTGTGTATATAATCACGGTGATGACATTTGGACGTGAGACCATGAGTGCTTCGCAGGCAATTCAAGCCGGTGGCTTTAATCCTTTGCTGATCCAATACAATCATGAATACTGGCGTTTTATAACGGCAAATTTTATTCATTTTGGTATTTTGCATTTATTAGTCAATTGCTATAGCTTGTATAATGTCGGGAGCTTTATGGAGCGTACATTTAAGCCTAAGCATTATGCATTTATCTTATTGATATCCGGTATTTTTACGAATGTGCTGCCTTATATCATGTATTTCCTGTTTGGTATTGGCACATTCAGCGTTGGCGGCGGAATCAGTGGAGTGATCTTTGGATTGCTAGGTGCCATGTGTGTCATTGCCTATCGATACAAAGGCGTTTATTATCATATTTATCGTCAGTTATTGCCGAATATCCTTTTGATGTTTGGAATCTCGATTTTATTGCCGAATATCTCTTTATGGGGGCATTTAGGCGGATTTATCGGTGGTATCCTTGCGACTTGGATAGTTTCTTATTTTATTGATAAAAAGAAGAATCAGCCTTTATATAACTAAAAACTATCCAGCTGCTTAGCTTGGATAGTTTTTATTCTTCAGTACCTAATGCTTCTAATTTAGTAAGATAAGGAGTTAAAATATCCTTCATCTGTTCAAATTCAACGAAAGATTCATTAATCGTTGTTTCTACTTCGCGTTTATAGGCTTCATTTTTTATGAATTGAACCTCATGATTATTGAACCATGTTTCTAAGTTCATTTTTAGATATTCTAATACAGTCTGTCTCATGCGTTCTGTATCTGCCTGATCATCCAGTGCATCGTAAATAACCTCGATTCCATCGATACGGTCTAGAATATATTGATATTGTCCTAAAATATCATCGAGTTCTTCTACTGAACCCATCTGAGCAAAGAAGGTTTGCATTTTTCCGTCAAAATCATCTACGATTCCTGTTGCATTGCGCTGACATTTCTTGCAGACATGTCTGTTGAATAAAATTCGCTTACCACAGTAAACGCAGCGTCCACGCCAAAATAACAGGTAGACTAATGAGAATGGAAATGTGAAAACCATTGCTAAAACAAATACTACTTTTTGCCCTAAAGATGCTTTAGGAGCCTTTGCATATGCCATCTAACCACTCCTTCTTATAAAGTTATAACACAAATAGACATTTCTTTCAACTTATTAACTATTTACTAAAGAAGAAAAAAATAAAGCGTTTTCAAATGCTGTGTTAAACTAGAAAAGCGGAGGGTTAAAATATGATTAAATTAATAGCGAGTGATATGGATGGAACCTTATTGGATGGAAACGGGGGGATCAGTCCATATAATGTAGAAATGATAAACGAAGCTAAAAAAAGAGGGATTCACTTCGTTATTGCGTCAGGAAGAGCTTATACGGATATCCTGCCGGTCACACAGCAGCATGGTGTAGAATGTGCATGTGTCACCGGAAATGGTGCTGAATATATAGATGAAAAGGGAGAACTCATCAGTTCATGCTATTTAGGAGCGAAAGAAGCCATTGAGGTAATCGAAATCTTAAAAGCATTGGATATTAAATTCATGATCTATACGACTGATAACCGTTATTCAATTGAAGCGGTAGAAAATGTGCAGGATGCCTTCATTCAGCGTTCCTTACATAAAGATAAAACACAGACTTATGAGGAAGTAAAAGAAAGATTAAAAACACGCCATTCTATTTTCAGAATGGAAGAAGCAGATGATTATCACTCATTACTGCCAACTAAAAAGATTATTAAAATTGAAGCGTTTGATATTGATACGAGTAAGATTGAAGAAGCAAAAAAACGATTGAGTGCTTTAGGCAATGTTGCCTATCTTTCTTCTTTTCCGGATAATGTGGAAATTACTCATAGTGATGCAACCAAAGGAAAAATTTTATTGAAAGCAGCGACACTGCTTGGAATTAAAGAGGATGAAGTTATGGTGTTAGGCGACAGCTTCAATGATTTAAGCATGTTTGAATTGTTTGAAAACTCAGTCGTCATGGCAAATGGTGAAGAAGAGGTCAAAAGGGTGGCAAAATATATAACGGAAGCGTATGATAAAGATGGTGTCGGAAAAGCAATTAAAAGGTGGGTGTTAGAATGAATGATGCATTGTATGCATTAATGAAAGAATTATTTGACGAAAACGAGATTCGTCCTCGTGAACAGCTGGAAGCTTTTATCAATGAAGGATTATGTAAAATAGAGACAACAATGCAGGAAGACACGATTGAAAGCCTCTTGATCTATTTTGATTTAGACGATTATATCTTTATTGATTATCTGGGAATCAATCCCAAATTTCATGGTCTTGGTTTAGGTTCAAAAGTAATGCAGGATTTTTTAGCTCGTCAAACGAAGCTGGTCTTACTTGAAGTTGAAAAAGTTGATAACGAACTAAAGCAGCGCCGTGTTAACTTTTATGAACGTCTTGGGCTTACTTTAAATGCTGGGGATTATGAAATGCAGTCTTATCTGGATCCGTCCCAAACAATTCCAATGAAAATCATGAGTTATCCAAAAGCTTTGAATGATGATGAGTTTGAAGGCTATGTAAAAAAGATAAAACATGATGTTTATCTTTTATAATTGACAAAGTCATAGATTTATGGTATAAATTTTATTGCGGCAATCGCTAGGATATCTGAGTTCCTGACGGATACCTTGGCATTCGCTAAGTTTAAGAAAAAAGGAGAAAACAAATGTTAACTAGAGAAGAAAAAACAGCTATCATGAAAGAATATGCTACTAAAGAAGGAGATACAGGTTCACCAGAAGTACAAATCGCTGTATTAACTGCTGATATCAACAAATTAAACGGTCACTTCAAAGTGCATAAAAAAGATCATCATTCAAATAGAGGTTTATTAAAGAAAATCGGTAGAAGAAGAGATTTATTAAAATATCTTAAAAATAAAGATATCGAAAGATATGCTGCTTTAATCGAAAAATTAGGATTAAGAAGATAATCCTTCTAGGACATCGCTCTGCGATGTCTTTTTTATTAACGATAAGATTTATTTCAATTTTGTTTGGATTAACATAATAAAAATGCTATAATGTATTTTGAGAAAAAATGAGGTGAAAAAGCAGATGTCAAAACAAGTATTTAGTATAGATTTTTATGGAAAAAAATTAACAGTAGAAACCGGAGAACTAGCAAAACAAGCCAATGGTTCTGTTTTAGTACGTTATAATGATACCGTTATTTTATCAACAGCTGTCGCAGGGAAAGAACCAAAGGATGTTGATTTTTTCCCATTGACAGTAACTTATGAAGAAAAATTGTATTCTGTAGGAAAGATCCCGGGAGGATTTTTAAAACGAGAAGGACGTCCTAGTGAGCATGGAACACTAACAGCGAGAATGATTGACCGTCCGATTCGTCCGTTATTTGCGGATGGATTCCGAAATGAAGTTCAGATCGTGAACACTGTATTATCTGTAGATCAAGATGCAACACCGGAAATGGCGGCTATGTTTGGGGCGTCTTTGGCGTTGTGTTTATCTGATATTCCATTCAATGGACCTATCGCCGGAGTAACTGTTGGCTATGTAAATGGGGAATTTACAGTCAATGCCGGACCGGAAGAAATGGAAAAAAGTGAAATTCACTTAGAAGTAGCAGGAACAAAAGATGCTATCAACATGGTAGAAGCAGATGCTAAAGAAGTAAGTGAAGAAGTTATTTTGGAAGCATTAGCTTTCGGACATGAAAAAATTAAAGAATTAATTGCTTTCCAGGAACAGATCGTTATGCAATGTGGAAAAGCAAAACAAGAAATTCCTTTATTTACATTGGATCAGGCGATTGTCGATGAAGTGACTGCCATGGCTTATGACCGTATGAAAACAGCTGTCAGTATTCCAGGTAAGTTAGAACGCTATGGTGCTATCGATGATTTGATGGCAGAAGTAAAAGCGGACTTTGAAGCACGTGTTTATGATAGTGAAGACAATAAGAAATCTGTCTTAAAACAAGTGGGAATTGTTCTGCATGATCTAGAAAAAGAAGAAGTAAGACGTTTGATCACAGAGCAGAAGATTCGTCCGGATGGAAGAAAATTAGATGAAATTCGTCCTTTGGATGCACAGGTGGATTTGCTGCCGCGCGTTCATGGTTCAGCTTTATTTACTCGTGGCGAAACACAAGTGTTATCTGCCTGTACATTAGGCGCTATGGGGGAACATCAAAAAATCGATGGTCTGGGATTAGAAGATCAAAAACGCTTCATGCATCATTATAACTTCCCGCCTTATTCAGTTGGAGAAACTGGAAGAATGGGAGCACCGGGAAGACGTGAGATCGGACATGGGGCTTTAGGAGAGAGAGCTTTAGCTCAAGTCATTCCTTCTGAAGAAGATTTCCCATATACGATTCGTGTCGTATCAGAAGTATTAGAATCAAATGGTTCATCCTCACAAGCTTCAATCTGTGCCTCTACAATGGCCTTGATGACGGCTGGAGTTCCTATTTCTGCACCTGTTGCGGGAATTGCTATGGGACTTGTTAAAAAGGGGGATGACTATACAATCTTAACCGATATCCAGGGGATGGAAGATCACTTGGGAGATATGGATTTTAAAGTAGCCGGAACAACAAATGGGATCTGTGCTTTGCAGATGGATATTAAGATCGATGGAATTACTCAGGAAATCTTGAAAGAAGCCTTGGCACAAGCAAAGATCGGACGTGAACAGATCATGAAAACAATGCTGGATGCAATCAGTGAAGTAAGACCTCAGTTATCTTCTTATGCACCAAAAGTATTCCAAATGCATATTGATCCTGATCAAATTAGAGACGTTATTGGTCCTGGTGGAAAAATGATTAATGAAATCATTGAAAAATCAAATGATGTTAAGATTGATATTGAACAAGATGGACGTGTTGTCATTTATCATACCGATCAAAACGCAATTAATACAGCAGCAAAACTAATTGAAGCCATTGTAAAGAAAGCCCAAAAAGGTGAAATTTATGAAGCTAAAGTGGTTCGATTAGAAAAATACGGAGCTTTTGTTAACTTGTTTGAAGGGACAGACGGATTGCTTCATGTATCTCAGATTGCTCATGAAAGAGTAGCAGCACCTTCTGATGTATTAAAATTAGGAGATACTGTCCGTGTTGTCGTTACAGATATTGATGAAAAGGGACGTGTCAATGTTTCAGCAAAAGCATTGCTGCCTAAACCCGAAAAGAAAGAACCAGTTAAAAAAGAAGAAGCAAAGCCAAATGAATAATATTATCTTGGCTTCTCTTTCTCCCCGCCGCCGTGAATTGTTAAGTCAGCTGGGAGTACCTTTTAGGGTTGAGAGTGCAAATATTGAAGAAGTAATGGACGATCGCCTGCCTTTAGATTTACGCTTAGAAGATTTGGCGTATCAAAAGGGATTGCCGATTGCCCGTCTTCATCCTCATGCGATTGTGATTGGAGCAGATACGATTGTCTGTTTCCATGATCAGGTATTGGGTAAACCAAAAGATTATCAGGATGCTAAGCGTATGCTTTTGATGTTTTCCGGAGAATCTCAATATGTCTATACCAGTGTCACAGTACTTCAAGAGGAAAAAAGAGTTAGTTTTACCAGTAAAACAGAAGTGGTTTTTAGAACCTTGGATGAAAAACAAGTAGAAGCATACTTAGCCTATAATGAATGGCAGGATAAAGCGGGAGCTTATGCGATTCAGGGCGCTGGTAATATGCTTGTTGATCATTATGTGGGTGATTTCTATACAATTGTCGGATTGCCAGTGGAACAGCTGCATAAGGTTTTAAAAGAAGAATTTGATATAGAAGCCTGATTCATTTCAGGTTTTTTTCTTTCAAAAAACGGAATTTATTTTTTATTCCTATTTTAATGTGATAGGATTCTAAGCATAAGGGGGATCAAAAATGATTAAACTAATTGCAGTAGATATGGATGGTACTTTTTTAAATCGTCATTTAGAATATGACCGTCAGCGTTTTCGAGAACTATATAAAATAATGAAAGAAAATGATATTAAATTTGTCGTTGCCAGTGGGAATCAGTATTATCAGTTAAAATCTTTTTTTGAAGATTACCAAGATGAACTGATCTATGTTGCTGAAAATGGAGCATTGGTCATCGATCGGCAGGAGGTTTTGTTTTCAGCTGATATTCCAAAGGAAGAAGTACATCAGATTTTAAATATTCTTGAACGTTATCCAGAGATTGAAAAGATCCTATGCGGATTAAACAGTGCTTATATCTCAAATAAAGTACCCGATGAATTTTATAAACTCATGCAGCTGTATCTGCATCGTTTAGATAAAGTAGCGGATTTTTATAGTGTAGATGACCAGTTTTTGAAATTTGCCTTGACCTGTCCGCCGGAAAAAACATATCCACTGACAGATGCTTTAAAAAAAGAAATGAGTGGAAAAATTACGCCGGTTACAAGTGGACATGGCTATATTGATTTGATTGTGCCAAGCTATCATAAAGCCAGCGGTATTCAGCGAATCTGTGAACGATATGATATTTTACCGGAGGAATGCATGGCATTTGGTGATGGAGATAATGATATCGAGATGTTAAAGCTATGTTTTTACAGCTATGCTATGAAAAACGGAAGTGATGGTGTTAAAGCAGCTGCCCGCTATGAAACTTTGTCGAATGAAGAAAGTGGAGTGATTAAAACCATTGAAAAGCATTTTAAAGAAATGAATTTAATTTAGTATATCCATGGTAATCTATTTAAATGGGGCATATAATAATAGAGTTAGAGGTGTAATATGAAAAAAAGAAAATCATTTTGGCTGAACGCAGCAATCCTTTTTTATATTGCTGGTTTAGCTTATTCCGTTTATTATAATTTAAATGGTCATACGGAACTCTGGTTAGTTCCTGTATCTTGTCTTGTACCGTTTATTGTCCCAATCGTATTTAAACTCCTACATATTCGACTGACAGAAAGAATCATGATTTTAAATTTATTATTTTGTTTCTTTGCCGCTATTGTAGGCAGTACTTTAGGAGGCTATAATCAGCCTTATTACGATAAGATCGTTCATTTTGGAAGTGGATTATTGCTGACGATGGCAGGCTATATCCTGTTTTGTGTTCTAAAAAAAATACGCCGTGTTGAAAATAAGGAAGATACTTATGTCATGCTGATCTTTATTAATGCATTTAATTTAGCGATAGCGGTACTTTGGGAATTTTACGAATATTCGATGTTGGTCTTTTTCAATTATGACTGTATCAACCACTATTCTTCGGGAATTCATGACAGTATGACCGATATGCTTTGTGCCTGTGTCGGCGGCTTGCTGATTACATTAGGAATTTATCATTCTTACCACCGTCATAAACCCAATTTTTTAACGAAAATTTATGAAGAGCTGTTTGATGCGAACGAAAAGGTTTGAGTTTCTCAAATCTTTTTCTTTTTGCATATAATCGACATCTTTATACATACTATCATTGAGGTGATAAAAATGGATGAAACAAAATACAACAAAATTGCCGATAGCTGTAAACCAAAAAGCAGTATTGTAAAAAACTGCATTAATGCGTTTGTTTTTGGTGGCGTCATTGCAGTGATCGGTCAATTCTTATTAGAGTTTTATATGGAGCTTCTGAATGTCGGACAAGAAAAAGCATCTGCACCGATGATCATTACAATCGTGTTTATTACATGTTTATTGACCGGATTTGGTGTGTTTGATAAGATTGCTAAACATGCAGGGGCAGGAACGTTTATTCCAATCACAGGGTTCGCAAATGCGATGAGCAGTGCTGCTTTAGAAAGCAAGAGCGAGGGATTAATTCAAGGGATCGGTTCTAATATCTTTAAATATGGCGGCAGCGTCATTACATATGGAATTGTATCTTCATTTATTTTCGGGGTGATTCGTTATGTCTTCAAAATCTAGTACCCATTTTTTCCATAACGTCTATGTTCAAAGTACCGGAACCTGTGCCGGACCGATGGAACATACCGGACCGTTAGGAAGTTATTTTGATGTTTACTTCGATGATTTGTATTGTCACCAGAAGACCTTTGAAAAAGGGGAAAGAGAAATGCAGAAAGTTGCAATCAACAGCTGTCTGCAAAAAGCAAAGAAAAAACCAGACGATATTGATTTGATTTTAGGCGGTGACCTTACTAATCAGATCACGGCTACGTCATATACAGCGGCGAAATATCCTGTACCTTACATCGGAATCTACGGAGCCTGTTCTTCTTCATGCTTAAGTATGGGAGTCAGCAGCATGCTGATCGAATCCAACTATTTTTCTTCTGTTTTAGCGTTTGTTTCTTCACACAATGCGACCGCAGAACGTCAGTATCGCTATCCGCTTGAATACGGTATCCAGAAACCCGAAACAACAACTTATACGGCTACTGGGGCGGGAGCAATCTTATTATCTAACCAGCCGTCAGATATTCGTATTGAAGCAGTTACCTTTGGAAAAGTTATTGATTTTAAGCAAACGAATGTCAATGATATGGGGCGTGCCATGGCACCAGCAGCTTACGATACCTTAAAACAGCATTTTACAGATACCAATCGTGACTTTAACAGCTATGATTTGATTGTGACCGGAGATTTATCGGATTACGGTAAAAAGATTTTAACCAAGATGTTTGAAGAAGATAATATGGAAGTCAATCATTACAATGACTGTGGAACTTTGCTTTATGATATAGAAAAGCAGGATGTCTTTTTAGGCGGAAGCGGCTGTGCCTGCAGTGCCTTAGTTACATATGGTTATATTATGGATCAGTTAAGACAAAAGAAATGGAAAAAAGTATTGATTGTCGCTACCGGAGCCTTAATGTCCCCGATTACGATCATGCAGAAGGAAAGTGTTCCTTCAATTGCACATGCAATTAGTTTGGAGGTGTGTGACTAATGGATTATGTACTCGCTTTTGTGTTTTGTGGTGCCATCTGTGTCATCGCCCAGCTGATTTATGAACTTACATCATGGACACCGGGACATATTACCAGCTTATTTGTTTGTATTGGTTCGTTCTTGGATTTATTTCATATTTATGATCGCTTAATCGGTATTTTCCATGCCGGAGCGATGCTTCCGATAACCAGCTTCGGACATTCCTTGATGCATGGAGCTTTAGAAAAAGTATCTGAATATGGTTTGCTTGGATTGACCATGGGAATGTTTGATCTTACAGCAGCTGGGATTACAACAGCCATCTTATTTGGCTTTATTGTCGCCATTATCTTTAAACCACGTTCATGAATCAATCCTACGATTATTCTAAGCGAATCATTCAATCAGGAAAGCATGTTTATACTATTGAATTTATTACCAGTCTCGTTAGTGATGATCAGATCACGATGCTTTGTGCTGGAATAGAGTTAATTAAAGATCCAAAAGATTTAGATGGAAATCTTTTTAACGGCAGTGTCAAAAAAGTAACGGATTTAAGCACTTTGGATCTTGCCTTGTTATCCGGCAATGCCGTTATTGAAGTAGAACAGCAATACTATGTATTAGAAGTAAGAAAATACCCCAGCCGTTCAATCAACGAACCGGAAACGGAAAAAAGCGTGCGAGGAGCAAAAGACGGATTTGTTGAACAGTTATTAACGAATACCGGACTGATTCGCCGCCGTATCCGCAATCCGTCCCTAACCTTTGAAATCATCACGATTGGCTCTTTGGCACCGATCGATGTATGTTTATGTTATATAGATGAAATATGTGACCCTGAAATCAAAGCAGATATTCAGGAACGTTTAAAAAATGTATCGACTAAAGATTTAGTAATGTCGGATCGAGCTTTAGAAGAACTGCTTATTCATCAGGTATATAATCCTTATCCGTTAGTTCGTTATAGTGAAAGACCGGATATCGTTTCTACCCATTTGACAAAAGGAAATTTTGCGATTATTACAGATACGTCCGCTTCGGTCATGATGCTGCCGACGTCTTTATCTGAGATTTTAGAGCATGTGGAAGAACATCGCCAAGTGCCGATTATCGGAACCATGATTCGCTTAGTCCGTTTATTGGCAGTGTTTCTTTCTGTCTATTTGGTTCCCTTTTGGCTGCTTACACTGATGAATGGAAATAAAGGAATCTTCCTGTTTGCAGGAGTCAATGATTTGGAATTCAATCATTTATTAATGCAGTTATTTGTGGTGGAAATTGCCATCGAGCTCCTGCGTATTGCGACCATTCATACCCCGACCGGACTCTCCAGTGCGATGGGGATCATCGCTGCGGTGCTGTTAGGTGAAATGGCGATCGATATGGGGCTGTTTATACCTGAAATTCTCTTATACAGTGCCATCAGCAATGTCGGCGGCTTTGCTACCCCGAACTATGAACTCTCACTAGCTAACAAATATATTAAGTTAGGGATGATCCTTGCTATTTGGATATTCCATAATGTTGGCTTTGTCTTATATAACTTTATATTAATTCTCTACCTGATGCATCTGCACATTTTTGGCTATGACTATCTTTATCCTTTTGTTCCTTTCGATCCTAAGAAAGTACTGTACTTTTTTATACGTAAACCAAAATCAAGCAAAGCGAAGTGATACTCATTTCGCTTTTTATTATGTAGTTTTTTAAATAGAAATATGATAAAATCATAAATTAGAGGTGGAATATGGAAGAATATCGTGTATCTCTTGATCAATTTGTCGGACCGTTAGATCTTTTACTGCATTTGATCAAAGAAAAAGAAATGGATTTAGAAAACTTAGAGCTTTCAAAGATAACCGATCAATACTTAGATTATCTGCATCAGTATCAGGCAGTCAATCTTGAAGTAGCAAGTGAGTATTTAGTCATGGCGAGTTCTTTGATCGAATTAAAAAGTAAAATGCTGCTGCCGATTGAGGTGGTTAAGATCAACGAAGATTATGAAGAAGATCCTCGTGAAGCACTTATTAAGCGTTTGATCGAATATAAAAAATATAAGGATGTTGTTGAGAATTTTAAGGAACATTATGAATCTCGTCAACAGTTTTATATTAAGTCAAGCAGTTCGATGGATGAATATGCCATTGATACAGCCAATCTGATTCCTGATAATTTACAGATTTATGATTTGATGAAAGCGATGCAGAAAATGTATCAGCGTAAGATCTTGTCTTCTCCATTGATCACATCTGTCGGTAAGAAAGAAATATCGATCGATGACCGTTGTGATGAAATCCGCCATTATTTTAAAAAACACCGAAAAGTTAATTTTGAAGAATTATTTGATCATCCTACTCGTCATTATTTTGTCGTTACTTTTTTGGCGATTCTGACTTTAGCGAATAAAAAGGAATTAGCTATCACACAGGAAAAGCAGTTTGATCAGATATTTTTGGAGGCTATAGAATGAATGTAAATACATATAGAGCGGTCATTGAAGGTGTATTGTTTTTAGTTGGTGATGAAGGCTGCGGCGTAAAAGAAATGGCAGCGATTTTAGAATTGTCAGTAAAAGAAACAGAAGCCATGATGCAAGATATGATGGAACAATTTGAAGCAGATGAACAAAAAGGATTGATGATCGTCTATTTAGGTGGTAAATATAAATTAGCGACTAAAACACAGTTTAAGCCCTATTTTGAAAAGATGGTCAGTCAAGCAGAAGCCAGTCTGTCTAATGCGGCTTTGGAAACATTGGCAATCATTGCCTATAATCAACCGGTAACAAGGACCAAGATAGAAGAAATCCGCGGAGTCAGCAGTGATGCAATGGTCAGGAAACTGCAAGCAAAAGCACTCATTAAAGAAGTCGGGCGTGAAGATACGCCGGGGAAACCTATTTTGTATGGGGTCAGCGAAGAATTTATGGATGCCTTTAATCTTGCTTCATTAGATGAATTGCCGGATTTGCAGAATATTGCTCAAACCAGCATGGAAGAAGATCTGTTCGACGCTAAATATCGCGAAGAAGATGATAAAGCAGACGAATCAGCGGGATAGCCGAGAGGTTATCCTTTTTCTATATAATTTTTATTTTAATTTATGATTATTTGATGTAGAATAGAGGTATCATGATAGTAGGAGGATATGAAATGGCAGAATTAACACCAAAGAAAACAAAAGTAATTTGTACAATCGGTCCCGCTTCTTCAACAGAAGATACATTGACTGCAATGGTAAAAGCCGGAATGAATTGTATGCGTCTTAACTTTTCACATGGGACTCATCCGGATCATTTGGAAAAGATTCATATGATGAGAAAGATCAATGACAGCTTAGGAACCAATGTCGCTATTTTATTAGATACAAAAGGTCCAGAAATCCGTACAGGAGATTTTGAAAACGGACAGATTGAAATCGTTAAAGGTGACCAAGTCGTTGTGTGCTATGAAGATGTATTAGGGAATAAGGATCGTTTCTCTATTACGTATAAAAACCTTTATATGGATGTGAAAGCGGGGGATCACATCTTAGTAAATGACGGACAAATGGATTTATTAGTCGACAGCATTAAAGACCGTGATATCTATTGTACTTGTTTAAATGATGGAATCTTAAAAAATAAACGAGGAATCAATGTTCCTGGAATTAAATTAGGATTTGATTACTTATCAGAAAAGGATATCTCAGATATTATCTTCGGCTGTGAAAATAAAGTGGATTTCATTGCTGCTTCATTTGTTCGCCGCGCTCAAGACGTTTTAGATGTCAGAAGACTATTAGTGGAACATGACTGTCCGGAAATTCAGATCATTGCCAAGATTGAAAATCAAGAAGGGGTCGAAAATATGGATGAGATCCTTGAAGTGGTTGATGGTATCATGGTAGCCCGAGGGGACTTAGGGGTAGAAATTCCAGGTGATTTAGTTCCGGTCGTTCAGAAAAAATTAATTAAGAAATGCAATGCGGTGGGAAAAATTGTTATTACCGCCACACAAATGTTAGAAAGCATGCAGCAAAACCCAAGACCGACACGTGCAGAAGTATCGGATGTCGCTAATGCGATTCATGATGGAACTGACTGTATCATGCTGTCAGGGGAATCTGCTTCTGGGAAATATCCGGTGGAAGCAGTTGCGATGATGGCACAAATTGCACGCACAACAGAAGATAATTTAGATTATGGTCATTTACATCGCCGTGCTTTGCGTACAGCACCTGCTGATAAGTCAGAAGCGATCTGCTTATCTGTAGCGGAATTAGCCATGCAGTTTGATGTGAAGGCGATCATTGCTTTTACAAAATCAGGATTCACAGCACGTAAAATGTCACGCTATCGTCCGGAATGTCAGTTGATTGCAGCGACACCGGATTTAGATGCGATGCAGAAGCTTGCCTTAAACTGGGGGGTTATTCCAGCTAGCTGTAAATCTATGAAAAGCAGTGAAGCCATGCTGAACTTAGCAGAAGTGATTGCGAAAGAAAATGGCGTTAAATCCGGAGAAACAATCATTGTGACCGGAGGAACACCGGGCATCAGTGGAGCAACCAATTTCCTACATTTAATCGAAGTAAAATAAGTCACCGATGGTGGCTTATTTTTTCTTCTTCCTGATGATTTAATTTTAATGCACAAAAGATAAACAACAATAAAATAAAGATACTGATTCCTAAAAATAAATAGATCCAAATCATTAAAAACACCTCAATTTATGTATTGGCAGAGTTTTGTTAAATATACGTTAAGTTTATGTTACGTATATTTATTTCGGTATTTATTTGTGTTAAAGTTGTGTTATGAGGTGGAATTAATGAAAATAACGGATATTTTTACTTTGTTAGGCGGACTTGCCTTGTTCCTTTATGGAATGCATATGATGTCTAGTGGTTTAGAGATCGCAGCCGGAAATAAAATGAAATCGATCTTAGAAAAATTGACTTCTAATCGCTTTTTAGGTGTCGGTGTGGGAGCCTTGATTACGGCGATCATTCAGTCTTCATCAGCAACGACAGTTATGGTTGTAGGTTTTGTGAACGCCGGACTAATGACTTTGAAAAATGCGGTATGGGTGATCATGGGAGCCAATATCGGAACTACGATTACCGGACAGCTGATTGCACTGGATATTACTGCGATTGCACCATTAATTGCATTTGGCGGGGTTGCCCTAGTCACTTTTGTGAAAAATAAAAAAGCAGATGCTTTTGGACAGATCATTGCCGGACTTGGAATTTTATTTATGGGGATGGAGCTGATGACCAATGCGATGTCACCATTAAGAGAATCCCAACAGTTTATCAGTATGATTTCAAACTTTCAAAATCCATTGATTGGAATTGCAGTAGGGGCATTGTTTACAGCGGTGATTCAATCTTCGAGTGCATCTGTCGGAATTCTTCAGGCATTGGCATTAAGTGGCATTATTACTTTGCCAAACGCTATTTTCGTATTATTTGGACAAAACATCGGAACCTGTATTACAGCGGTTATTGCTTCTATCGGAACCAACCGCAACGCTAAGCGCACGACACTGATCCATCTATCCTTTAATATTATCGGAACGATTATCTTTGTGTTGATTAGTATGTTAACACCGTTTGCCAGCTTTATGGCATCCATCACACCAGGCAATGTTCCGGCACAGATTGCCAATGTACATACGGTTTTCAATATTGTAACCACAGTTCTCCTGCTGCCATTTGGGTATAAGCTTGTTAATCTGACATATAAGATTTTACCTGAAAAAGCAGGAATGGAAGATAAGATGGAAACTAAATTCTTGGATTATAAAGTATTTAATAATGATTTCCATATTGGAACCAGCGCTATTATTATTACTCAGCTGTTTAAAGAGATAGAAAATATGCTGACCTATGTCACAGCCAATGTAAAGCGCTCTTTTGATCTGATTGAGAAATTTGATGAAAAAACATATAAAAAATTATTAGAAGATGAAGAATATATCGATTATTTAAATAAAGAAATCATTACCTATACGACCAACGCTATCTCTATTGAATTTCCTGTTGAGGAAAGTAAAACGATTGGGTTATTCTTGAAGGCAGCGGGAGATTTAGAAAGAATCGGTGACCATGCGGTTAATATTTCCAGCCGTTCATTGAGGCTGTACAGCAATAATGAACATTTCTCTTCTGAGGCAATTGAAGAAATTCATCAGATGTGTGAATTAACAGCAAAGCTGCTTGAAGAACTGAATGTTAAAGATCGTAAAGAACTGATCGGCATTATTGAAAAAGTAGATGTTTATGAAAATAAAATTGATGATGCCAACAAGCAATTTTCAATGAATCAGTTGATCCGTTTAAAAGACAAGAAGTGTACACCGGAACATAGTGCTTTCTATACGGAAACATTAACGGATTTTGAAAGAATCGGTGATCATGGATTGAACATTGCGATTAGCTTTAATGAGATTATCGATCATTTAACCTTACTGAATGGGGATACAGAATAAACTGTGTCCTTTTCTTTTGCAATATTATATAATATCAAAAAGGAGGATTAAGATGGGAACACTATTATATAAAACAAAGTTAATTCGTGGCAAAAGAAATTTGATTACGGATGTTCCGGGCGTAAAAGTAGGGCATATCACATTGTCTGATCATAATATTCAGACCGGTGTAACAGTGATTCTGCCACGTACAGATAATATTTTTCAAAATAAATATGTTGGGGCTTTTCAGGTTATCAATGGGTTTGGCAAGAGTATGGGATTGGTTCAGCTTGATGAATTGGGGACATTAGAAAGTCCGATTGCTTTAACGAATACGCTCAGTGTTGGGACAGTTGCACAGGCAGTAGTAAAATGGATGCTGAAAGATAATGAAGATATTGGGACAACCACCGGAACCATTAATGTTGTTGTGGGTGAATGCAATGATGGCTATCTGAACGATATTCGCGGCTGTCATATAAAAGAGGAGCATGTTTTTGAGGCTTTTCAAAATGCTGATGAACACTTTGAAGAAGGAGCAGTAGGAGCAGGACGCGGCATGACTTGCTTTGGGGCAAAAGGCGGTATTGGATCAGCTTCGCGTATCATTACAATTGATCATAAAGGCTATCATGTCGGTAGTTTAGTATTAACTAATTTTGGGTTAAAAAAGGATTTTACTTATCATGATTTAAAGTCAGAGGATATTGAAGAGATAGAAAAAGGATCAATCATGATGGTTCTTGCTACCGATGTTCCTTTAGATGCACGACAATTAAAACGTGTCTGCCGTCGCATGCCGATTGCGTTAGGACGTTTAGGCTCTTATATGGGAAATGGCAGCGGAGATATAGCCATCGCTTTTTCGACTGCTAATACGATTCCTCATTATGCCAATGAGGAAATTCTGAATGTTAAAACACTGCATGAAAGTAAAATAGATAAAGTTTTTCGGGCAGCTATAGATGCATGTGAGGAAGCCATCTTTTCATCTTTAGTTCATGGTGAGACCGTTATAGGAAGAAATGGCAATACAACGCTTTGTCTAAAAGAAATGTTAGCTAATCAAGAAAAAGAATGATATCGTTCATTCTTTTTTTACTAGATGAAACAACATAGGTGTAGTAAAGTAAAGATATAGGGAGGAAAAATGATGAAAACGAGCAAAGAATTTTATAATGTATGCAAAGTAAAAGAAGGCGTTTATCATATTGGCAGTACAGAAGGCGTATTTATGGATTTATTTGTGGGAAGCAATCAGGCATTATTATGGGATACCGGCTATGGTTTTGGTAATCTTCGTCACACTGTCGAAGCACTTACAGATAAACCGTTGATTGTAGTCAACAGCCATGGACATTTAGATCATGCCTGCGGTAATTTTCAGTTTAGTGACCGCCCGGTTTATATGCATTTAAAAGACAAGAAATCTTATGAATATTTTAACAGTGAAAGTGCTAGAAGAGACAATATAGAACGGATGAAAGATACTAAAGATGCTTTACCGAGTGACTTTGATGAAGAATACTATATTCATGCCCCAATAATACCGATATTACCGATAAAAGAAGATGATCAGTTTGATTTAGGCGGTATTACCTTAACCGTAAAAGAAGTGCCGGGACATACTGCCGGAAGCATTGGATTAATCTATGAAGAAGAACACTGGTTTTATGCCGGTGATGCGATGAATCCATTTGTTTGGTTGTTTCTGCCGGATGCACTTTCTTTATCGATTTATTTAAAATCCCTTGAAAAAGCAAAGACATTTAACTGTAATCAATTATGTATCAGTCATCATCAAGAGCCATTAGATTATACGATCTTGGAAAGCTTTATTCGTTGTGCTAAAGAACTGGACTATACTTCGGGAATTCCCTTTGAAAATACTCTGTTTCCTCAATATAAAGCCCGTATCTGTCCGCTTAAAGGAGCTGACCAGACGCTTATCGGTCAGCCGGAATGCCCAGCTATTGTCATTAGCGAAGATCGATTACAAGAGAAAAAATCATGATTAAACCAAAACGATTAAAACCCAAAGATAAAGTAGCGATGGTCAGTCTGTCATGGGGTGGTATTGGAGATAAAGAATTTATTCATAAATATAATATCGCTAAAAAAAGAATAAAAGATGAGTTGGATCTTGAACTGATTCCAATGCCTCATGCCCTAAAAGGTACAGAATATATTATGAAACATCCCAAAAAACGAGCAGAGGATTTAATGATGGCTTTTTTAGATGATGATATTTCGGCTATCTTTTGTGCTATTGGCGGGGATGATACCATTCGCTTGCTTCCCTATATTGATTTTCAAGTTATCAAAGATCACCCTAAAATATTTATGGGATATTCAGATAGTACGATAAATCATTTTATGATGTATAAAGTCGGATTGATTTCTTTTTATGGTCCTTCTATCATGTGTGAATTTGGAGAATATACCAAGATGTTTGACTATACATTAGAAGCTGTGCGAAAAATTTTATTTCAGGATATCACGGGATATGCCATTCCTTCAAGTCCTCTTTGGAGCAAAGATTCTGTTGAATGTAAAGAAGAAAATCAGCATACACTAAAAAAGCTGATTCTAGATCAGCATGGTTATGAAATTCTGCAGGGAAGGCAGACAGTCACGGGGCATCTGTTAGGAGGCTGCCTTGATGTTTTTATGATGGTTGTTGGGACTCCCATCTGGCCTGACTTATCACAATGGAAGGACGCTATTTTATTCTTTGAAACCAGTGAGGAAAAGCCATCTCCGGAATTTGTAACGTATACCTTGCGTAATCTGGCAGCTCAGGGAATACTGCGGGTTATTAAGGGAATAGTGGTCGGAAAGCCACAGAGTGAAACCTATTATGAAGAATATAAAGAAGTCATCATGCAAGTTGTGCTTCAAGAAAAACAGCTTGAAGATTTAGTTATCTTCTATAATATAAATATTGGACATGCCATGCCAATTGGTATCTTGCCTTATGGTGTAACATGTGAGCTTGATCCAATAAAGAAAACAATTACCTTGTTAGAAGAAGCGACTATTCAGTAATTATTTTCAATTTTGTAAAATAGGAGGGCGAATCTTGTAATTGTAAAGGGTTTCCTTTAGAATATATCTAAAGGAGACTTTTTATGGAAATAGGAACAAAAGGGCAATATGGATTAGAAGCACTTGTGTATATGGCAAGCTGTCCTGAAAATACACAATTTTCAATTAATACAATCGCAACACAAAGAAATATTTCAGAAAAGTATTTGGAACAGATATTCTCCTTACTTAAAAAGGGCGGGATCATTCAAAGCAGCCGAGGAAAATATGGCGGATATCATTTTTTGATAGCACCTAAAGATTTGACCGTACTAGAAGTCTTAGAATGTTTGACAGGAAGCTTGGAACCGGTAAAATGTATTCAGTCGGTTCAATGCAAGCGAGAAGCTATTTGTAAAAGCAAGCCAGTATGGGAAAAAATGTATGATCATATGAAATTGGTGTTAGAAGATGTAACGATTCAGTCTTTAGCGGATGAATATAGGAGACAGTTATGAGATTATCAACAAAAGTACGATATGGATTGCGTTCGCTGATTGCTTTGGCACAGGAAAAAGGAGAGCTGCTTTCGATCAGTGTTATTGCCAGCGAACAAGAACTTTCACAAAATTATTTAGAAAATATTTTTGCGGAATTAAAAAAAGCCGGCATTATTGAGAGTGTTAAAGGTGCAAAAGGTGGTTATCGCTTGATAGTGGATCCAAATGAAATCAGCATTGTTGATATTATGGAGATGCTGGATCACGAAATTCATGTTGGCGGCAATAAAAAACATGATGTGCTAAATGACATCATAAATCAATGTGTATATGAGCGTTTGGATAAAGAGCTTTATACTTATTTAAAATCAATCACTTTAGCTCAGATTGCTGAAGAGGATATTGAAAATATCAGCTTGTTTTAATGAGGGAGAAAATAGCTGGATAAGAAAATTGCTTTTTTTGATATTGACGGGACAATGGTGAATGTTCCTAATGGAATGATGCATCCCAGCAGTGAAACGATGCGAGTTTTAAATGAGTTTAAAAGGCAGGGAAACTATATTGTGGTTGCGACCGCACGAGGAAGTGCACCCGGAAGTGTGCAGGACATTGATTTTGACGGCTATATCTTCAATGATGGACACTATATTCTTTTTGATAAAGAGGTATGGCTGGATGATATTTTTTCGAAGGAAGATATCGCTAAGCAAATGGCGGCTTATAAAAAACATGGCGGAAAAAGTACATTTTGTGGACATGTTCAGACTTGGTGTGAATATTTAGACAATCCGATGGTGATTGATCATCGGGAAATGTTTTCCGGAACACGTGCACGACCAATGGATCAGATTGAAAAATTCACAGCGGAGGATGTAGAAGCGATATCTTGCTGTGTATTGTTTGAAACGACTGAACAGTTGGAAGCCTGCTATAATGAGTTGAAAGAAGATTTCACAATGGTTCCTTATTATACGGGACTAATTCGCATGGATGTTTATAAAAAGGGGTTTACTAAAGGACCTGCTTGTCAATATATGTATGAAAAATTAGGCATTCCTAGAGAAAATACTTATGCTTTTGGTGATGGGATTAATGATAAAGAGATGCTTCAGCTTGTCGGTCACGGTATTGCAATGGGTAATGGATTAGATGAAATCAAAGCTGTTGCTGATGATATTACGGACACTGTCGATGAGGATGGTATTGCAAAAGCGTTTAAAAAATACTTTAATATTTAAAAATATCCCCGTTTTATTGAACGGGGATTGTTTTTATTCTAATGTGTAATTCTTTTCTATCGGTCTTACAAAACTATAGACAACCGCACAGATGATACCTTTTAAAAAATTGAATGGAAAATAAATAATAAAGATCGCCTGTGCATATGGAGATAAAAAGTTAAGTAATGACGGTATTGAAATGTTGGAACCATATTGCTTATTAAATGCCATGATATCGACATTAAAAGGCAGTTGTGTATACCAGATAGGCTTATTCATCAGATACGTAGGTGTAACAAATAAGTAATTAATGATATACATAATAAAAGCAAATGTCAGCATGGTTAGAAACATATTCACTGCATAGTTCACCCATGGCTTTTTAAAATGCAATACCTTTTTTAATAGGTAATACATCATGCAAATACTCAAGCTGGCAATCAACGAGGTGATCTGCCCGATCGCTATTGGTCCCACAGGACCTTTAAATAAAACAGACGCTAAAAATTTACAGATACAAACAAAGACGGCTGGAATCACTCCCATTGTTGAAACGGCTGACAGTACCACAATCTCTGAAAGATCAAAGTTCAGCCACGGAGCAAACGGATAGGGAATCTCAATTAAATTGAGGATCATTCCTAATGCGGATAAGATCGCAATCATCACCATTTTTCTTGTTTTAGTACTTTTCACAAATATTCCTCCCTTATATATAAAAAATATCGTGAAAATACTAATCTTCACGATAAAAGGGCATTTTATAATACAAAAAAATGTCTCTCTTCCATCTAGACTGTACTATCGGTATTGGAATTGCACCAATTCATGCTGTTAAACAGCTCGCGGACTTTACCGCCGGTCGGGAATTTCACCCTGCCCTGAAGACGTTCTTTTCATATATAGTGTATGTCAATTTCTTTTTCTTGTCAATCCCTTTGCCTACTATTTTTATAATATGAATTATGATATGATAAAATAAAGAAAGGGGTTACAAAAAGGAGGGGAGAGCGATGATTAAATTAAATCCGGTCTATTTATTTGATAAAGATGGATTATCGGAGTATTTGCATCAGCAGGCATTAGACGAAAATCATATTACATATGTTACCTCTGATTTTTTGGTATTTAAAAAGGGAGAGCCAAAAGATATCTATTTTACCGTGTTATTATCGGACGATCGGCCAATCGAGAAAGTGAAAAGAGAAGCTGTATCTTCTTCTTATGAATATAAAATCTATCCCTATAATAAAGATGAAGAATTTTCTATCGAATTGTGCAAACAGTCACGCTTATCAAAATATATTTGCATCACCCCATTAGCCAATATAATATTTAGCTTGCTGCTCATTTCTACCATTAACCGATCAATGAATAATTTTATTTTGGGTAACAGCGGACGTTTATTTAGTGTAATAACATTTCCAATTTGTGTGGGTGTTTTTATCTTTTATTGTTTTTGGCTATGGCGAAAAAAGAAAGCTGTAGCAGCGGCAAAGAAAAATCATGAATATCTTTTTAAAAGCAAATGGGATTATATAGGTAAGCTTCTTGCGATCATTGTGATTTTTATCAGTTGTTTTATTGCTTTAGGCTTCAGCAATATTAGTTTACTTATAATAGTACTCTATCTCTTATTTCACTTTATCTTATCCGATGTTACTTTACCTATCTTTATTACAATCATGCTGCTTTATATCTTTATATTTATTCCTACAGATTCAAGGAATGATCAAAGCTTTTTATTGAAGGAATATTTACCATCCACTTCAAGTGTATCTATGTATAATTGTGATCGAACCTTATTTGTATCAAAATATGAGAATTTAGTGGCATGGGATTATACTACAAGTCACAACGTAACCATCATGTACGACTATTATCATGTGACTTCTTCTTGGACCTTGAATAAGCTAGAGGAGTATCTCTTTATTCATCAGAGAAATCCTATCCAACTAGATACATATGAATCGCTTAGCGATGATGCCTTTGAGCGGGCTTATATCAAAACAGTAGAAGGAGAAGTTCAGCTTTATTATTTTCAATCCGGCGATCACATCTTAATTTTAACGAATCATTCACCGAACACAACTGAACAAGTCATTCGTTTCGCTAAAATGAAACTGAATATAGGAGGGTGACAATATGATTGTATTAAATCGTTTTCGCCGTTTTGATACGGTAGGCTTATCACGCTATTTAAGTGATGAAGCTAAATTAGGGCATCATATTCGTTATGTTTCACGACTATTTTTAATCTTTAAAAATGAACAGCCAAAGAACTGTTATTATGTTGTCTTACCTAGACCGATGAAATTAAAGGGAGATATTGACGGGAAACAGCTGAGAACCTCTGTCGAGTATGTCATCTATGAAACTAAAGCACCGCCCAATGCGGATAGTGTTAAATTAGATAAAGAATCTTATTCAATGAACTGGTGGCTGTTTTTGTTTATGATCATCATTCCAATTTTAGCGTCGGGATCTTATCGTTTTGAACTGGCAAACAGTGCCTATGTTTTAGGCAGGATCGGAACACTCATTTTATTAATCCTATCATGTATCCTTTATATCTATTATGAACATGAAAAAAAGAAAAAGAGATCCTCTAAAACGGAGATTAGAAAAACAAGCAAGGTGATTCCGATTTTGGATTATATTGGGCTTTTCGTTTTGTTCTTATCTTTTTCTCTTCTTGTTTTTGGTATCAGCTATCGGGTTATTTTATTCCTAATAGCGGCGATCTTCTTCCTTTTTATTCCAATTCAAGAATATGTTTTTTGGTGTTTATTTGCTTCTATTACGATGTGGGGAATAGTGATACTTCCTCCAACCACTGTTGACAGGGTTTATGAAGAAAATTATTTTCCAATTCAAATAACGAATGAAGATATCAAGCGAGATCAAACTGGCTTTGTGCCTGAATATGAAGAGTATTATGCCAGTCAAAAAATTGAAGATGCATGGAAATCAGTTCACTATATCTATTATCGCACAAGCGGCGATTATGCTTTTAACCGATTAAAAAGTTTTGTAAGATATAGCCCTGAGAATTTTAGAGATATTGAGATTGAGGGATTTGATCGTGTAATGGTAAAAGAAAAAATAGACTATCAAAAAATAGAGGTAGAAGGCGGTGAAGTGGTTTATCAAAAAGAAACAGAAATCATCGAATATTATTTTGAAAGTAATCATCAAATATTAATTATCTATCCTATAGAAGGTGGAAATATCATCGGTTTTGCTAAGGCGAAGATGAAAATATAAAAAGAGAGGGGTTATTTTCCTCTCTTTTGTCTAAAGTTTTTGTTTTTTTCTTTGGCCTCTTCCGCTAATCGTCTTAAATCTTTGACTTCCTGAGGCTTTAAAATACGATATTCTCCGGGAGTCATTCCTTTTAGGTTGATCCCGCCACAGGCAGCACGATGTAAACGAATCAGATCGTGTCCAACCGCTTCAAACATACGGCGAACCTGACGATTCTTACCTTCGACCAAGCGAATTAACATACGTGTGTTTTTATGCTCCATATTTTTAGCTGTCACCTTTATTTTACATGGCAGTGTTTTGGCACCATCTAAATAGATTCCTTTTTCTAATTGATGAAGCGTTTCACCTGTTACGATGCCACGTACAGTAATATCGTATACTTTTTCTAAATGACTGCTCGGATGCATGATTAAATTTGCAAAATCACCATCGTTTGTCATGAACAATAAACCGGTAGAATCATAATCCAAACGACCAACAGGATATACACGTTCTTCAATTTCATTGAATAAGTCAACGACACATGGACGTCCTAATTCATCACTTGCTGAAGAGATCATTCCTTTTGGTTTGTATAAAACATAATAAACTTTATTTTCAAATTCGATGGTTTTTCCGTCAATTTGGATCACATCGCCTTTTTTCACTTTTGTACCCATTTCTGTGACGGTTTCACCATTAACTGTCACTTTTCCTTTTGCGATAAGTTCTTCTGCTTTTCTTCTAGAAGAATATCCGCTTTTGGCAATGACTTTTTGTAATCTTTCCATTTTTATCACCCAAATGCATTATACAGGAAAACGGTTAAGATTAAAAGAAAATAATTGTCATGATAAAAGCGAAGAGGATTGCAAGCGCATCTAAAAACAGTCCTAGGCCTACTGCTTTGCTGTCATTTTTGATTCCTAATGAGCCTAGATATAAGCTGGCGACATAAAGGGTAGTGTCTGTAGAAGACTGAATAAAGGTGGCTACCATACTAAAGAAATGGTTTAATCCATACTGCTGATAGATCTGATCCAACAACAATAAAGAACCACTGGAAGAAAAAGGTCTTAAAAACATCATAGATAATAATTCGCTCGATACATTTTTAAAGAGTGGGATTTGACAGATCGTTTGTACAAGTCCGGTTTTAATCATCATATTAATAAAAAACATCAATGCCAGCAGAGCGGTAAAGAGTGGAATAAAAAGCGTAAATCCTTCTTTAGCTCCTTCAACAAATAAATCAAAGCAGTTTGCTTTTTTATAGGTCCCATAGATAACTATAAAAGCAATAAAAATAAGAATGATTTTATTCACGGTATTTATAGTTAATAATCAGTAAGCCGATGGATAAGGCAAGCAGACTGATCATAATAGTATAAGGAATAAAATCGGCACTATGGGTAGTATCGTAAGTTTGTCTTAAGGCAACTACGGTTGAAGGAAAGAAAGATAATCCGGTAGTATTAAGGATAAAGAGAGTCATCATCGCTTTAGACAGGCGATCCGGAGTCGCTTCTTTAAGCAGGCGCATCGCTTTTAATCCGCTGATAGTTGCAACACTTCCCAATCCAAAAAGATTACTTAATAGATGTACACTGATATATCCCATTGTTTCTTGATTAACCCCTTTAAATAAATGTTTTAAAATAGGCTGAATTAAATGAGATACTTTCTCTAATAAGCCGCATCCATTAGCCATATTCAATATACCATTAAAAAAGCAAGCATTTAAAGTGAGTTTAAGCGCCATGTTGAGGGCATCGTTTGGTACTTCGAAAAGTAAGGCAAACAAGGTGTTTTCTTGATGCGTTAACAAACCATAACCGATACAGATGACAATGCAGACTGACCAAATCTTATTCATAGATCAAACGCTTGAATACTTCATAAATCTTATCGAGCAATGGTGAGCGTAGGTATTCATAAGAATAGGAACCGACTAATTTTGAATTGGCATACAGATCAATTTTATCTTGCTGAACGGTATAAGAAACTTTCACTTCCTCATCTTTTTTAGCCGGAAATGTCAATTGTTCATCTAAGGTAAACTTATAATGATCAATAATATGGGTTCCTTTGTTAAAAAGAAGGATTTCATCATAACAGTTAAAATAGGTTTCAAAGAGATTTTCCTGCAGTCCAAAGTCATCTCCGCAGTTAAAGGTTACACAAACGAGTGTGATGCCGTCTTTTCTAGCGGCATTGACCAATGTACGCTTCGCTTTTTTAGTGTAGCCGGTCTTTCCTCCAAGACAGTATTCATAATTAGCCAGCAGTTTGTTTTTGTTAGTCCAGCTGCCATTGCGGTCCAATCGACGATATGTCTGGGTACCTACGATTTTAGCGAAAATGGGATTATTGATGCAGTAGGACATTAATAGTGCCATATCATAGACACTGGATATATTTCCGTCATCCTCCTCATCTAAACCACTGGGATTATTGAAATGCGTATTGTCCATTCCAATTTCTCTTGCTTTTTGATTCATCATTTCTACAAACTGATCTACGCCTTGACCAACATGATCGGCAATGGCTAAGGCAGCATCATTTCCCGAACGAAGCAATAAAGCATACAATAAATCCTGCATGGTGATAGTATCGCCAATATGTATATAGACGGCACTACCGTATGCTTTGGAAATGGATTCATTTAAGACGATCTCTTGGGAGAGTTCACAGTTTTCTATGGCTACGATTGCAGTCATGATCTTCGAAATACTTGCCACACTTTGTGTCTGATGGATCTCTTTACCTTCTAAAACCTGCAAGGTATCGGCATTCATCACAATATAATTCTTTGCATAATACTCTGTGGCGTTGACAGGGGTTATGCAAAAACAAAAAATAAGGCAGAAACTTAAAAGTCTTTTCATTTTATCACCCTTACACTATATGATTTAATCATTTATTTCATACCACTGACATCTGGTGTCTTTATGATGAGCTATCTTTTATTTTCTTTTTATTATATAATGAAAACAGAATGAATACTAAAGTCATAGGGTGGGAAAAGATGAAATTATTAAAACTATGTATGTCGGTATTATTGATGATAGCCTGTATTGGCTGTGGAGTAAATGGTATTGATAAACTCGAATTTCTTGTTAAAGGGACAATGAAAGATGAAGACTATATAATAAAAAAAGATGAACTTTATGCTAAAGTAATGTTTTATGCACAGAACGCAGAATTTGAAGAACTGAGTTTAATTGTTGAAAATGCGAATGATCAGACAGTGATTATGAAAAAGACTGTGTTAAAGACAGATTTGAGTGATGAAACTGTATGTGAAGTGAGTATGGAATATAATAATGGACTAGCTTATCTGTCGATAGGAATTGATGGTGAGTACGAAAGAATAGAGATTGGAGCAAAATGGGATAATGTGTTTGTGGAATGCTATCATGTTTCACAAAAGGAAAGTGCTTCACTTTATACCATGCAGTTTTTAGAATATAAAGGATATGCTGCAGAAACAGTGGATTTATTCGCTATTAAAAAGCTTCCTTCAGATAAGGAATACATAGTAAAATTAGCAGTAGCTTAGTTAAATAATCAAAAGCATATCATGAAGATATGTCTTTTTTTCGAGATTTAAAAATGATGTAAAATTAAATTGTCACTAGATATAAAAAGTGCTAAGATATAGACACTGTAAGGGGAGGGGGAAATTTATGAAACAAAAACAACCAGGCTTAAATGGGATTACGGAGGGGATTATTTGGAAACAATTGCTTTTCTTTTTCTTTCCTATATTAGTGGGAACTTTTTTTCAGCAATTATATAACACAATCGATGCGATTATTGTTGGTCAATATGTGGGAAAAGAGGCCTTAGCCGCTGTTGGATCAACGGGGAACTTGATCAATTTATTAGTAGGATTTTTTGTCGGACTATCTTCGGGGGCAACGGTTATTATTGCGCAGTTGTTTGGGGCGAAGGATAACGAGGGTGTTTCTAAAGCCGTGCATACTTCGATTGCCTTATCGATCGTTGGCGGAGCCATCATTATGGTGGTCGGAATCATATTTGCACCCAGCTGTTTAAAGGCAATGGGAGTGCCCAGCGATATCATGCACTATGCAGTCGAATATACCCGTATTTATTTTATTGGGATGATTGCTTCTTTAATTTATAATATGGGATCAGGAATCCTACGTGCGATTGGCGACTCAAAACGTCCGTTATATTTCCTGATTATCAGTTGTATCGTCAATATTATACTCGATGCATTGTTTGTCATTGTATTTAAGATGGAGGTTGTCGGGGTTGGAGTGGCAACTGTTATTTCACAGATTGTCAGTGCCCTGTTAACTTTAGCTGTCTTGATGAGAACGAGTCAGGCTTATAAAGTATATTGGCGTAAAATTGGCTTTCACAAAGAAGTTTTGCATAAGATTGTTCGAATTGGACTTCCGGCAGGAGTGCAGTCGATGATGTATTCAATCTCAAATATTATCATTCAGTCTAATATTAATGCTTTTGGGACGGATACGATGGCAGCTTGGACCACTTATGGAAAAATTGATTCGCTGTTTTGGATGGCGATGGGGGCCTTTGGGGTATCGATCACTACATTTGTGGGACAGAACTTTGGGGCAAAGAAATTTGACCGTGTTAAAAAGAGTGTCGTTGTCTGTTTGAAAATGGCAATGGGAGTATCCATCGCTTTAAGTGTGATCCTCTTCTTTTTTGGCGGAACATTCAGTCAGTTATTTACCAACGATGCTGCAGTTATCAATAAAAGCAGTGAAATCATTCGCTTTTTAACGCCATTCTATTTTACTTATGTCTGTGTTGAGATATTATCCGGTGCAATCAGAGGAACCGGCGAATCATTGAAGCCAATGATTTTAACCTGCTTAGGTATTTGTGTTTTACGTGTAGCTTGGATTCTTGTAATTGTACCGATATTCCCAAGTTTCACAATGGTCACCGTCAGTTATCCGGTAACTTGGGCAGCAACTTCGATATTGTTCATCATCTATTATGTTCAAGGAAGCTGGCTTAAAAAACATATTGAAAAAGAGAACGAAGTTACAGAGTAGACCATGTCAATGACATGGTTTTTTTCTAACATAAAAAGCTGTGATAAAGATCAGGTTCTCTCTATCACAGCTTTTTAATAGGCTAAATTATTATATAAAAAAACCATTGATTGCTCAATGGTTTTGAATATCCATTATTCTACTTCGATAGCAGATACAGGGCAAGCTTCAGCAGCTTCTTTCACTGAACCTTCTAAATCAGCAGGGATTTCAGTGTCATTTCCTAAAATGTTTTCTGCCAATCCGTCTCCGTTTAAATCGAATACTTCAGGACATACTGCTGTACATGCACCGCAACCGATACAAGTTTCGTTTACTTTAGTTTTTGCCATTATAATAAACCTCCTTTATATATAAACCATTATAAACCAGTTCCTATGAAAATTAAAGTTTTTTTTATAATATTATCATTTAATAATTAAAGTATGCTATAATGGAAACGGTGGTGAAGGACATGGAAAAAAGTTCAAGAGTGAATAAATATCGTAGTTTAAGAGAGTCTTTGAAAGAGGATGCAACCTTGCCAAAACAGGACATTCAAGAACCCAGCGATGAAATAGATGATACTAAAATTCCAACATTGAGAGAATATCGTATGAAACAATTCATTCAGGAAGTGAAAGATTACGAAGGTGATCAGGAAAATGAATTGGATGGAGTAAAATCCGAGTTAGAAAGTAAAGAAATTGAAGAAGCAATCGGCAGAGTCAGAATGACTTCAGGTAAAGGGCAACAATATAATACTCGTTTAGATATTTTAAATCATATTCAATCCGGTGCGATCAAAAAGGTGGATAAGACACCGATCGTAGTTCCTTTGGTTGAAGAGGATGAACCTGCAGAAGAAGTGCTGTTAGAACCGGTGAAGGAGACAGTAGAAGAAAAAGCAGAAGAACCTGTTGTGGCTGAACCTACTCCTGTAGAGCCAGTGAAACATTTTAAAATTTTCTTTGAGGATGAAGACGAAGAAGAGGAAGATACAAAAGAAGTTGAACCTGCTTTTGAAGAAGAAGAGGAAAAAGTAGAAAAACGTTCTTTATTTAAACGTCATAAGGTGTTTGAAGAAGATGAGAGCGATGAAATAGAAGATGAAGAGGAACTAGAGGGCGAAGAAGAAGGATCAAGTGTCACCATGAAAGTGCTGACAGGGATGATCGTGGTATTAAGTATCTGTCTGGTAGCCTTATTAGGGTATATTATTAAATTGTTTTTATTTTAACTAAGGGCTGACCTTAGTTTTCATTTGTAGGAGGTAATAAAGAATGAAAAAGATATCCATAGCGATCGATGGTCCATCAGCAGCGGGAAAAAGTACAATTGCGAAGCAATTGGCTAAAATATTGGGGTATACTTATATTGATACTGGAGCGATGTATCGCTGTGTCGCTTACTACATGGTTCAAAAAGGAATTGATTTGAATGATGAAGCATCAATCGAACATTGTTTAAATGATGTTGTAATTGAGTTGATGCCGGATAATACAGTTCTTTTGAATGAGCAGGTGGTTACAGATAAAATTCGCAGTGATGAAGTATCCAAAGGGGCTTCAAAAGTAGCGGCTTACTCAGCTGTGCGTCATCATTTAGTGGCATTGCAAAGAAAGATGGCAGAAAACGGCGGAGCAATTTTGGATGGTCGTGATATCGGCAGTGTCGTTTTACCTGATGCTCAGCTTAAAATTTACCAAATTGCCAGTGTGGAGACAAGAGCGATGCGCCGTTATAAAGAAAACCTTGAAAGAGGGATTCAAAGCGATTTAGAGCAGATTAAAGCAGATATCGAACAGCGTGATTATAATGATTCACACCGTGCGATTTCTCCTTTAGTAAAAGCTAAAGATGCTGTGGAAATCGATACTTCAGAAATGACAATTGATGAAGTGGTGGATAAGATAATAAAATTAGTCAATGAACGATTGGAGGAAAGTACATGTCAAGAGCAGTAGTAGCGATTGTAGGAAGTCCCAATGTTGGTAAATCAACTTTATTTAACCGTATTGTTGGAGAACGTATTTCGATCGTTGAAGATACACCGGGAGTAACCCGCGATCGAATTTATGCAAATGGAACATGGCTGACACGTTCATTCCGTTTGATCGATACAGGCGGAATTGAAGTTGCCGGACAAGATTTTGGTGAACAGATCAAAATGCAGGCTGAAATTGCGATTGAAGAAGCCGATGTGATTGTGTTTGTCGCAAATGGACGTGAAGGTATGAATGCGGATGACCAATATGTAGCAAGAATGCTGCAGCGATCAAAGAAACCAGTCATTCTAGCCATTAACAAGATTGATGATCAGGCATTTATGAATAATATCTATGAATTTTATGCTTTAGGGGTTGGGGATCCAATCGCTATCAGCAGTAGCCATGGGATCGGAATCGGTGATTTATTAGATAAGATTATTGAATTATTGCCAGAAGAAGTAGATGATCATGTAGAAGGAGAAATTCGTTTTTCATTAATCGGACGTCCGAATGTCGGGAAATCAAGCTTAACAAATGCCATTTTAGGTGAAGAACGTGTTATTGTTTCAGATATTGCCGGAACAACTCGTGATGCGGTGGACACTCTTTTTGAAAAAGACGGTCAGAAATATCGTGTTGTCGATACAGCCGGAATGCGTAAAAAAGGGAAAATCTATGAAAACATTGAAAAATATTCTATTCTAAGAGCGTTAAGTGCGATTGAAAAGAGTGATGTTATTTTAGTGTTGATTGATGGAGATACAGGTGTCATTGAACAGGATCGCCATGTTGCCGGATACGCTCATGAAGCCGGTAAAGGGGTTGTATTAGTTGTGAATAAATGGGACCTTGTTACAAAAGATGAGAAAACAATGCAGAAGATGGAAAAGAAACTGCGTGAAGAATTCAAATATCTGGACTATGCACCGATTATTTTCCTATCCGCTAAAACGCATCAGCGTGTACAAAATATCTTCTCTTTGATTCAAATGGTGTATGAAAATAATCGTAAGCGTGTGCAGACAAGTGTCTTCAATGATGTGCTGATTGATGCTCAGGCAATGAATCCAACAACATCATTTAACGGTGGTCGTTTAAAAATCTATTACGGAAATCAGGTCAGCATCTGTCCGCCGACATTCATCTTATTTGTCAATGATCCAGAATATCTGCATTTTAGTTATAAGCGTTATTTAGAAAACAGAATTCGAGATAGTTTTGGCTTTGAAGGAACACCAATCCATATCATTGCAAGAAAGAGGGATTAAAATGAGCAAGATCGCAATATTAGGAACCGGAAGCTGGGCAACTGCTTTGGCTCAAGTTTTAGTGGACAATGAACATGAGGTTTTACTATATGGGATCGACCAGCATGAAATTGATGATATCAATCTTCATCATCGAAATGATAAATATTTTGCCGTAGATTTAGATGAAAAAATTAGGGCAACGAAAGATTTAAAGGTCTGTTTACAGGATGCTCAGTATGTTTTAATTACAATACCGACACAATTTGTTCGTTCTGTTTTAGAAGAAGTAAAAGCGGTATTAGATCATAAAGTCATCATCGTTAATGCTTCAAAAGGATTTGACAATACAAATAATATGCGAATGAGTGAAACTATTCGCAGTGTGTTGGGAGAAGATCAGCGTCATGAAGTAGTATCATTGATTGGTCCCAGTCATGCCGAAGAAGTCATTCTTCGTATGTTAACGGTTATTTGCTCTGTTTCATTGGATTTAGAGATTGCCGCAGAAGTGCAACATTTATTTTCTAACGAATATTTCCGTGTGTATCGCTTAGATGATGAAATAGGAGCGGAATATGCAGTTGCTTTGAAAAATGTTATTGCTGTGGCTTCCGGTTGTGCGGCAGGATTAGGCTATGGGGATAATACCCGTGCAGCGCTGATTACGCGCGGATTGGCAGAAATGGTGCGTTATGGAATGGCAAAGGGCGGTAAATTCGAAACTTATTTGGGGTTAACCGGAATCGGTGATCTTGTAGTGACCTGTTCTTCTATTCATTCCCGCAACTTTCAGGCCGGCTATGAAATTGGAAAGACACAGGATGTAAAAGGGTTCATGGAGCATAATACAAAAACAGTGGAGGGGATCCGAACCTGTAAAGTTGTTCATGATGATCTCATTCATTATCCGCAGATTCAAATGCCGATTATTGATGCGGCTTATGCGGTACTCTATGATGGTGCGAATCCTAAAGATGTCATTCGTTCATTAATGTTAAGAGATTTGAAACAAGAGTTGTAACAAAAATGGTGCCCCTACATAGATTAGAGTGGGGGTATTCTAATATGAAAAATAATCAGGATCAGTTTTTAAATAAAGTGGCAAGTAAAACAAATGTAAATAAAGATGATATTTTAAATTTAGCAAATTCTTTTCAAACAAAAGATCTTTCTTCCGAAAGCAATCTTCGTGAATTGATTCAGCAGGTATCACGATTATCTGGACGTGATGTTTCAAAATCGAAAGAAGATCAAATCATCAGTATGGTAAAAAATGATAAAATTCCAAAAGATTTTATGAATAATTAGCCAGTCTCCTTATAAGAGACTGGTTTTTATCTATTTATTGGCATAGATTGGTTCTAAATTCTATTCAATTTCATATATTTTTGTGAAATGGAGGAATTAAAAATGGACCAGATGATAATGGATATTGGTAAAAGAACAAAAGGAGATATTTATTTAGGTGTAGTCGGTCCGGTAAGGACTGGGAAATCGACCTTTATAAAACGTTTTATGGAACTGGTGGTCATTCCTTTTATCAATGACGAAGATGAACGTCGCCGTGCCATTGATGAACTGCCGCAGTCAGGACAGGGAAAAATGATTATGACCGTGGAACCAAAATTTGTTCCTAATGTAGCGGCAAAGATTAAAGCGGATGAAGATTTTTTTGTTAATGTCCGATTGGTAGACTGCGTTGGATATGTCATTGATCAGGCAAAAGGATATCGTGATGAAAATGGAATTCGTTTGATTAAAACACCATGGTTTATGGAAGCTATTCCGTTTGATGAAGCGGCAAAGATCGGAACACAAAAAGTAATTCAAGATCATTCTACGATTGGAATAGTAGTCACTACAGATGGAAGCATTACCGACATTGATCGTGATTGTTATGTTGAGAGTGAGGAACAGGTCATTGAGGAATTAACAGCGATTGGAAAACCGTTTATCATTATTGTGAATACTACGGATCCACATAGCTTTAATTGCGAAAGCTGCGTGAGTCATTTAAAAGAAAAATATGATGTCCCTATCCTGCCAATGAGCATTGCCGATATGACAGGGGACGATATTCAAAATATTTTAAAACAATCATTATATGAATTCCCGGTAACGGAAGTAAAGATCAATGTGCCTAAATGGGTAGCCGTATTGGATAAAAGCCATTGGTTGAAACAGGATATTGACAATAGTTTAGTAGAATCATTAAGTGAGATTCATAAATTAAAAGATGTTAAAAATGTAATTAGTAAGCTTTCTTCTTTCAATTCGATTGAAGAATCAAAGATCGTCGATATTAATACATCAACCGGAAGCGCTTGTGTGGATATTCGCATTAAGAGCGGGTTATATAATGATATTCTTAAGGAAATTCTTGGTTCTGATATGATTGATAAAGCCGAATTTATTAAATTGCTGCAGCAGCTGGTAATGGCGAAAAATGAGTATGATCATATTTCCAGTGCTTTAAGCATGGTACAGCATACTGGTTATGGTTTCGCATTACCGGATTTGTTAGATATTGAACTTTCTGAGCCGATAGTCGTTAAACAGGGACCACGTTATGGTATTAAAATGATCTCAAAAGCCAGCACTATTCATATGGTTAAGGTAGAGGTAGAGAATGCCTTTGAACCGATTATCGGATCAAAACAACAGGCAGAAATGTTTATTGATTACTTGATGAAAGAACACAGCACCAACCCGCAAGCCATTTATGACTGTGAAGTCTTTGGACGAAAACTTGGGGATGTAATCAGTGAAAGCATGAAAATGAAGTTGGGAACGATCCCGGAAGCAACCTGTCAACGTATTCATGATATTCTTTCAAAAATCGTGAATAAAGGAAAAACTAACGTCATTGCGATAGTCCTTTAGTTGATGCGTTTTTTGACGAATTTTATTGAACTAAAGCATGAAAAATGGTATTATAAACACGTTCAATATTCACGTATGGAGGTTTTGAAATGAATAAGAAAGAACTTGTGGAAGCTGTATCTGTTAAAAAAGAATTAACGAAAAAAGAAGCAGAAGACTTAGTAGATACAGTGTTTGATACAATTACAGATAGTTTACTAGAGGGGAATAAAGTATTGATTTCTGGATTTGGTACTTTTAAAGTAAATCATCGCAAAGAAAGAAAAGGTGTCAGTCCAAAAACAAAAGAAATCATGACAATTCCAGCTTCAAAGACTTTAACATTTAAACCTAGTAATCGTTTGAAAGATTCAATGAACAGCTAAGATGCATCTGATGCATCTTTTTTATTATTTGCAATATATTGTTCATAATAGTAGTGTATAATAGATTCGAGGTGAGAGGTATGAATTATTATATGTTTGGTTACTTTCTATTATTTATTGGGGTTATTTTAACAATGGGAGCGCAAATGAAAGTTCAAAGCGCTTATGGTAAATATAGTAAAATCCCTTCAAGCAGCGGACTGACCGGCTATGAAACGGCTCGACGCATCTTGGATCAGAATGGATTACAGGATGTCGAAATTAATGCTGTTAATGGAAAATTGAGTGATCACTATAACCCTAAAAATAAAACTGTGAATTTGTCTCGTGATGTGTATAATGGGCATAGTATTGCTTCGATTGCTGTTGCGGCCCACGAATGCGGACATGCTATTCAGCATAAAGTGGGATATCGTTCATTGGTTTATCGTAATGCTTTGGTACCTTTATTTAATGTGTCACAGTGGGCAGGGTATATCGTTTTATTTATTGGTTTTGCTATGGGTGAATTAAATATTGCCTTATTGGGAATTGGCTTGATTAGTGCTATTTTGTTATTTCAGCTATTAACCTTACCGGTTGAATTTAATGCATCAAGCAGAGCATTGGAAATTTTAGATACCGGGATGATTCCGACAAGTGAAGTAGGTGGTGCAAGTCAGATGCTGTCTGCGGCAGCGATGACGTATGTAGCAGCGGTAGCCGCTTCATTATTATCCATCCTGCGTTTGCTTTTAATGGTATTAGGAAGTTCAAGAAGAGATTAATCCTTTATATCTAAAGGATTTTTCTTTGCGCCTAAAATATATTGGTGTATAATAAAAGGCGGAGGGATTATGAAAAAAGGAAAATTTTATGTGTTACTCATCACGTTATCCGTGATTTTAATTTTTATCAGCGGGTTCATTTATTTTTTTCATGAACCCTATAACAGAGCTGAAAACAAAGTTTTGAGCGCAAAAAAAGAAGCACTGGCAATGAATAAAATCGAATCATTTACAGAATTTGTTCAATATAATAGTCAGGATATCTATTATATCGGGCAGGATGAAGAAAATGTCTATGTGTTTAACAGTGATTACTTGATGGTAAAAAAAGAACCGTTAGAGACTATTCAATTAGATTTAATAAAAGAACGCCTAGCTGCAGATTATAATGTTACAGATTTCAGCACCTTAGAATTAGGATATGAAAATAAAATGCTTAGTTATTTATGTCGCCAGAACTTGGGTAATGTTACTCAGTATATCTACTTAAATGCACAAGATGGCAGTGAAATAAAATTTTATGAATTAGGGAAGTAATAAAGATGGATGTATTTTTGAAGGAACATAATTTAATTGATTTAAAAGGACTGGCAATTCTTAAATATAAAGCATTGGGATTAAATGACAATGAAATTTTGATTTTGCTTTTAATTATGACATTACAAGCTTCCGGTCAAAAAGGAATTAATTATGAGATGTTAACGAACTATGTGCATTTAGATGATAAAGTGATTGATAGTGTACTGGTGGGACTGGTAAATAAAAGGATGATTAATCTGATTGGTACATCGATCTCCTTGGATGCTTTTTATAAACGGCTGGTGTTTGATGCTCCTGTTGAACAAGTGGAGAAAATGGATGGCATTAATCTGGTAGAAGCATTTGAAAATGAATTTGCTAAAGCCTTAACTCCGATGGAATTAGAGACAATTAAGAGTTGGAAGCAAAGCGGCTACAGTGATCAATTTATTTTGGATGCATTGAAGGAAGCAGCTTTAAGCAATGTACATTCATTTCGGTACATTGAAAAGATTTTGATCAATTGGTCACAAAACGGGGTTCGCCGATCTGGGGCTGAACCGATTGAGCCAAGCGGCAACGAAGAAGAATTAGTAGAGTATAGGTGGTGGGAAGAAGATGATTAAACATAAATTAGATTTAATATTGAATACACTCGATGAAATGTTTCCGGATGCCTATTGCGAATTGGTTCATCATAATGAGTTTGAATTATTGGTGGCTGTCATGCTGTCTGCTCAGACAACCGATCAGAGTGTGAATAAACTGACAAAAAATTTATTCGAGAAATATAAAGGACCAGAAGATTTTGCCCAAGCGCCATTAGCACAGATTGAAAAAGATATTAAAACAATCGGATTATATCGCAATAAAGCAAAATCATTACATAATATGTCCATTCAGTTATTAGAGCAGTTCAATGGAGAAGTTCCCCATACAATCGAGGAACTAACAACACTGCCGGGTGTAGGCAAAAAGACTGCCAATGTTGTGGTGTCAGTCGCTTTTGGTCAGCCGGCATTTGCGGTCGATACGCATGTGGAAAGGATTTCGAAGCGTTTAGGTTTTGCAAAATGGGATGATTCAGTATTAACCGTAGAAAAGAAGCTGATGAAAGCTATCCCGAAAGATCGCTGGATCAAGGGACATCATCAATTTATTTTCTTTGGTCGTTATTTTTGTAAAGCGACCAATCCAACCTGTTATGAATGTCCTTTATATGATATCTGTAAGGAACCTAAGCGCAAAGATATAAAAATGAAACATATGAATGAAAAATAAAACGTTTTTTTATAGGATAAAAGGCAGATCATTTTTCTGCCTTTTTTTCTATTATTTATTTATTTATTTGTTTTCGCTTTTTGTTTAACCACAAGATAACGAATGCAATACCGGATACTGTAATAGTATGGAGCCATACATTCACAGGACTCTCATCCGCCGTTTTAACTGGTCCTAATTCCTTAGTGGGGATGATTTCGATATCATTCTTTGGGTTAACGGGCTGAGTTGGCTTTATTTCAGGTTGTGAGATATCGATATCTTTTGTTTCAGCGACTAATGCATACAGTGAGAATTGGTCAGTGCTGAATAATAAAGTATTATCATCTTGAAGTATCAGTGGGATCTTTGTAATTTCATTTTTGTGAGATCGTATCATATGAAATTGTTTATTCCATGTTTCTGTTCCTTCCGCTAGCTTAACCCTATAGGTCAGTGGTTTGCTGAACTGTTTAATCTCACCTAAGATCTCACCTTCATTCGTGATGAGCAGAATACTAAAATCGAAATACTGAAGAATATCTGTTTTACCGGATTGATTTGAGAGAGAGGCATCAATCTGATTTCTAATATCAGGAGATACAGAATCATTTGAAAGATGCTTCATTACCACTTCGGTAGTGATGGATTTTCCGGCGTTCATTGCTGTTTTAATGGCAGTAAGTGTCGTATTGTCTATGATATCCGCAGAGATTTCTTTATCATTTGAAAGATCTGTTAGGATTGTATTGACATCATTTGTAATGACTGTTTGAGAAAGAGTGTCATAAATTCCTGTTTGAATAACCTCGGTTGGTCGAGTAGGATCTATAGGCTGAATATTTGGCTCTTTGATTTCATAGACTGATACCTCACATGAGGTACTGAGATTGCCGATAGTCGCAGTAACGGTAGCCTTTCCATTTGTATGAGTGATAAGGGTTCCGGAGTTATCAACGGTTGCAATGCTTTCATCGGAAGAACCCCATGTTATTGTTTTATCTGCTGTCGTATCCATGGGTAAAATTTCTACCTGTAACTGCTGTGAGTCCCCCTTTTCAAGCAGTAATGTTTTTTTCATTGTGATTTCTGTGATAGGAATTTCTTTATCAACAGTTAAGGTAATGGTTTTTTGTGCGTAGATAGTCGTACCGAAAGAATACATGTATACGGTTGTGGTAATCTCGGTCTGTCCCTTTTTATCTTTGCTGCTCACAAGCCCTGTGCTGTCTACGGCAGCAATACTTTCGTCGCTTGACGTATATTCGATTTTTCGACTGCTGCCAAGGGATTCATCCTGAGGCAGCACAGCAATTTGCAGCTGACATTGAGATAATGTCGGCATCGTTATATTTTGCATATCGATATCGATGACCTTAACATCACCGGTCACAATAAAAGCTTTATTTGTCTTTGAGTCGATGATTTTACCTGTGAGTCTAGCAGTTCCTGTTCCTTTAGCGACATAATACACTTGATCTTCGCGTTCCTCGATCGCTACAATTTCATTATGATCACTCGTCCATTCCACTTTTGGTTTATTTTCCCCATTAAGCAAGGTGATCGTAGGGTTCAATGCCTTTTCTTTAGTTGAACCACTCAAGTATAGTGAACTGAACGAACATTTGAAATCACCGATACTTTGCTGGGTTTCATTCATATTTTCATCACAGACAGAAGTTATGATGACATTTGGGTATGTGCCTCCAGATATCTTTGATAGAGGGAAGTCCGCTGCCCAGTAATTTTTCGATAAGTCTACGCTCCCTTTATTGTATCCGCATCGGACTGCCCAACCGCTATTTCCGGGCAAAGCATTATTTCGGACAATGTAATTATAGTTAACTCTCATCGGTACGGCAGGACTTACACTTCCTTTTGGAAGATATATCCCATCTCCTTGACTGGTGAGTGAACCGGCTCCATCAGCTCCGTCCTGATTCCAGTCTATAATTGAATTGCCAAGTATATTAAGCTCTGATTTCACAATTAAATTTGATATTTGAATACTGCTGTGATTGATATAACCTATATAATTATCATTTATGTCTACTTTATTAGCAGTAAGAGAAATATAAATTCCGTTCGCAGAATTATTACCTTCTCCAATGTTGCGGATATAGTTGTTTTTTATTTTTATTGAATCAATCGTTTCATTACTGGCAGCATTGATGTGGATTGCAGAGTTTTGGTTATCAGCAATATCGGTGATCACATTATTGAGGATTGTCATACTGCCCGTAGTGTTAATTGGGGCTCCCCAGCCTATCATATTAATTCCTTTTTGTTTAAAGGTAAAGCCGTTGATTTCTAAGGAATCGGCATTTAAAAGACCATTGACTTCAATACCGCCTGTCAAGATCGTTTCATTACCCGTTCTTTGATTTTGATCAGCAACCGCACTGACATCCGCCTGTGCACCACGTAATATAACGGTTCTTGATAGTTGCTTTTGGGAATTATTAAGATTTTCTATTTTAATAGACTCATTATAGGTTCCTGCGGGGATATCAATCGTGCCTACTTCTCCATCTCCGATAGCGTCAATAGCTTCTTGAATGGTGGCGTATTCTATGGGTATCGTTCCCTTATTAAGGATAATTCCCCCAGCTGCATGTACAAAATTTGTAGTCAGCAGCGAGGCGAACATTGTTCCCGTCAGTAAGATCACCCAGCAGATTCTGAAAATTTTTTTAATGTTATACTTGTGTTTCATGATTTAATATGACCTCCCATTTTAAATAATCATCAATTATTCTATGTATGATATGATGTAAATATATAGGATAAACGCAGAAAAAAGGGGATTTCATCCATCTCGTAGTACGTGTCGTCTCGCCTTTTTAATAAGATCTCTGATATATTTGTCATTCTAATATAATCATACTCTTAGAATAATCTTTTCACAAGGAGATTGTCACAAGTTTATCATAAATTAATAATTGAAATGTCCGCTATATAACGTAGTTTTAGTAAAATTAGTTTTTTTATAATAGAAGCGTATATTTTCAATAATAAAAAAGCAGAAGGGAGAATCCTTCTGCTTAACTGCTTGGCGTTTGCGTATTACCACCGCCGTTTTGATTATTTCCGTTGTTGTTGGCATTGTTCCCGCTGTTTCCACCATTATTGGTTGTATTATCATTTCCCCCCGTTGAGCCGTCCGGAGTTTCAGGTGTTGATGGGGTCTTTTTTGTATAATAGACATTGATTACTGAGCTTCCGTCAGCAGCAATTTTGATTGAAGTAGGATTTGCAACTCCGGTGTTATAAGCAGCATCCTGATATTTCTTGATATCCGGAGTAATAGTTGCACCGATCGTTCCGGTTCCTTTTTCTGATTTGAATAAAACATCGTCCTTGTAATAATTGATAGTGTATTCTGCCGTTTTTGGTTTGATTGTTACCGTTACTGATTTCTCTGATGAACGAATCGTCAATGCTTTAGAACGTGTATAGAATCCAACAATAACAACACTCTTTTCTGGAGTGTAATTTAATTTAAATTCAGGTGTTTCGCTTGTTTGACTATAAAGAACAGCACCGGTATCCGGGTCACGCACCTCTACACCGTAGATCGCATCTCCGTAGATATTGACAACATTTTTGTCATCAGCTGATTTATCATAGGCTCCGAATTTAACGTTTAAGTTATTCGCTTCCCCAGTAACATCAAATGATGTTAAAGCAGCAAGCTGGCTTGCCAAACTATAATCTTTTGGCATATTGCTGTTTTTAAACCATGCGGTAATCACACTGTCTGATGGGGTAGAAGAATCCGGCTTCATATAAGGGGTAATTCCTTTTACCATCGTTGATTGAGAAACACCGCTTGGCTGTGTATAACTGTTTACTGTCGTACCATTTTGGATATGATCGATCAGCATGGCTCCGATCTTGCTGCCAAAATTGGTTTGATCATAACTTAGATAATAACCGTAGGTAGAAGCAATGCTTCCCGGATAGCCGACCCATACAGAAACGGCTAAATCTTCAGTATATCCTTGGAACCAGCTGTCTTTATTTGCTCCTTCAGGAATGCCAAATTGAACTCCTGAATCTCCCCAGTCACTTGTACCGGATTTTGCAGCAAGGTTATAATTAATGTTTGTTCCGATATATTGCGTTTTTGCGAAAGTCTTTAATACTTGCTGGATCATGAATGAAGATTCCGCAGATAATGCCTGAGTCGGTGTAATAGAATTGTGAATATCAATTTTTGTTCCTGTATCTTTTAAGACAATATAATCGATTGTATGTGGCTGAATGTAATTTCCGTTATTGGATAAAGCCGCATAGGCACCGGCACCTTGAACTGGCGTGATTCCATGATCCCAAGATCCGATCGAATAAGTTGTATTGAAAGATTCATCACTTAAATCAAAACCGAATCCTTCTACATATTTTTGGTATTGAGTAAGATCTATCTTTTCGAGAACCTTATTAAAAGTATGAATTGCAGGTAAATTCAATGAATTACGAAGTGCTTCCTGTAATTGTACTTCACCACCTGATGAGAAATCCCAGTTGTTGATTTTGTGTCCTTCCGGAGTGGTATACGGTTCATTGGACACACTTTGACCGGTTGACCAATCTAAGAATTCAAAAGCGGCACAGTAAGAGATGATTGGCTTTAATGAAGAACCCGGCTGATGTTTTTCCAATGCATAGTTGATTGGCGCAGTTTCAACCGCTTCACGTTCCGGTGTGGTTACACCGGTGTAATGACGTCCGCCGATTACAGCGATAATTTTTCCGGTATGTGTATCTTGAACACTGGCACCAAGTTCCAAGTTGTCATCATAGAAGTTAAAGAGCTCACCAGAAGCAATGGAATCCGCATAAGACTGCGCATCTGGATTCATAAAAGTATGAATTTCCATCGGTGTTTCCAATGGATCTAATCCGGCAAGTTCAGGATATTTTCCTGAGTTGGCCAACTCGTAATATTCAGAAAGAACAGTGTCCGTATAACTTGCATAATTTGTATAGTCAGTATCGGCATTAGCACTTTTCTTTAATGTGTTTTCAATTTTAATCTGTTTGGTAGCATTCATTTCATCTTCTGAAATGTAGCCATGGCGATACATTAAATCTAAAACCGTATCACGTCTTTTAGTTGCGTCTTCAAGGTGATAATAAGGATCGAAGGCATCCGGAGCATTTAGTGTTCCGGCTAATAAAGCGGCTTCCGGCAAAGTTAATTCAGAAACATCTTTATCAAAGTAATATTTACTTGCAGCTTGAATCCCGATGGTTTTGTTCCCACGACCAAATGCAATCTTATTTAAATAAAGTTCCAGTATTTTTTCTTTGTCTAATTGACTGTCTGCCTGGATAGCGAGATAAATCTCACCAATCTTTCTCTGCCAACGATTCGTATGTTCGTCAGGATAGTAAGATTTCTTGATTAGCTGCTGAGTAATCGTAGATCCTCCGCTGGTAATATCTCCGGCTAGCAGGTTTCCAAATGCTGCTTTGATGATACGAGGCAGGTCAAATCCGTTATGATCAAAGAAACGTGAATCTTCCGTTGCCACAACAGCATCCACTAATACTTGCGGTAATTGCTCGTATGTAACGTTTTCTCTGGTTCCGGCTTCATCGTTCCCCCACATTCCCATGCTGCCGCCTTCGGCATCATACATTTCTGTTGCTTCTTGAGAAACGAGTTTTTCGATGCTGAACGTATCGGTTGATTTGATAATACCATATACGAAATAGATTCCATATCCAATCACGGCAACAACGAGAACACTTAAAACACTGAAGATAATGCGCTTATTTCGCTTTTTGTTTGCTGCCTTATCTACTTTCTTTGGCTGACTTCGTCGTCGTCTGTTATTTTCATTTGGTGTATTTGTCATTTATTTTTCCTCCTTAAAAAATACTTCATCCACAATCTTTAAATAATCCAGCCGAGGTCGAAATCCATACTGGATACGATATCCGTTTTGACTGATTTCTTCATAAGATAGTGATTTCTTTTTTGATGAGTTGTATTTTTCAATCATATAATCTGCCCGAAGCAGATAAACCTCACTTAATTTTGTAAAAGCCATCACGATAAAAGCAATGCCGCCATGTCTTAACACTTTATCCAAGTGCTCAATCTGATGGGGGTGGATATTTTGAAAGGGAAAGCTCATCTTGTTGATTTCTTTCGCTTCAAAGTCAATATATTTTCCCTTATATATACCATTGTAATCTGTCGTACTCGGAATCTTGAAATAGGCTTCAATGATCTTAGCAGAACTGCGCGATGGATAATCCACCTTCACGATTTGGATCGGTGTCGGCTTTTTATGAATGACTGCCTTATCAAAAGTGAGATAGTATTCATTGGATTCATTAAGATCTTGTTCCAACGAATAACCGCGGTGTCTTGTATCTTGCTTTAAGGCAGATACAGGTTGAGAAATGTTTTTTTTCATCCCATTTGGATAGTTTACCATTTATTATCACCGCTTCTATTATACTGTTTTTTTGAAGGGATTAAAAGTAATTTATATAAAATGCGCTTTTGTATTGCTTTTTTGTTCGTTATTTGTAAAATATAATATAAGGATGTGATAGAATGGATTATAAAATACAGTTAACTCCGAAAAAGATATTAAACAAGGAGTTTAAAGTTGATTTTAAAGGATATAACTCTGCTGAGGTAGATTATTTCTTGGATACGATCTTAGCAGATTATGAAAATTTTGCGAAGATCATTGAATTTGCCAATAAAGAATTGGAAGAACTGGAAAATGAAAATAAAAAATTAAAGGAAGAAATCGCACAGTTATCACGTGATAAGAGTGTCGCAGAAGAAAGTGTTCAGAATTTAGAAGAACAATTATCACCGCAGGTGGATATTTTAAAACGCCTTTCTTTACTGGAAAAAGCCGTTTTTGGCAATCGAAGTGCAGAATAAGGCTTGCATTCAGAATAAATTTAACGTAAAATAAGAACGCTCATGGAAGATAATCGCTGTAAAACAGAGGAAAGTCCAGGCTCGCACAGTCTGTGATGACTGTAGTGATTGTGCATAACGAATCAATAAGTTATGGCAGTGCAAACTGACGACAGGCCTAAAACCTAAACGCAAGCATGGTTGATAAGCCGTAAAGTGCCACAGAAACTATACCATGTAGAAATACAAGGATGAAAAGAGGTAAACTCCGCAAGCGAGAAACCCAAATTTGGTAGGGGAATCAATACAGAGGAAACGAACGATGTATTGGACATAGCAATATGTAGATAAATGATTATCTGAAAAACAGAACTTGGCTTACAAAATGAGCTTTAAACTGGCGATTTGCCAGTTTTTATTTTACAGGTATAAATAAAGGGAAGATTACATATAAATAGATAGCCTTTCAAAATTTAATAAATAATCACTCAAATCGATAAATTTTTACAATTAAGATGATTGTAATTGCAGATGATTATGCTATAATTATACTAAATGTAAGATAGTGCAGTTAGGAGGAATAATGTGGAGGATTTAGGAAGAAAACTTCTTGAAGAACGTCAATTAAGAAACATCACATTGCAGGATATCAGCGCAGCGACGCATATCTCAGTAGGTGTCTTAAAAGATATCGAAAGCGGCAGGTTTGATAAATATATCGGTGATGAAGAATATATAAAAAAATATATTAAAAAGTATGCAGATTATTTAGGGATTGAATCAGATGAATTGGTGGATACCTATATTACGCTGACTCAGGAGATTAGTCTGACGAAAATAAAGGAAAAAGAAGAAAAGCTGAAAGCGGAGCCTAAAAAAGCACCGGCAACGAAAATCACTAAACCTGCTTTTACGAAAGCACCTAAAGTTTATGATAACCATGGCGGCAGAACCTTTGTTAAATATACGATTATTGTTGCGCTGTGTTTATTAATCATCTTTAGTGTCTGGTATGCCTTAAAGTTATCAAGCAAAGATAAGGCGGGATTTGATAATCAGAATCAGAATCATATTTCTGGAACTCCTAATGTTGATGATAATGAAGATCCGGTGATTCCACCTGCCAAAGATAACAAAGATGATGAAAAACCAACGGATAAAGAAACACCAAAAGTGGAAATGACGCGTACAGCGGCGAATCAGTATTCGATTAAATTGCCTTCAGACAGTGAAACATTCACAATGAAGATTGAATTTGTCGCATATACTTGGTCCTCAATGCTACTTAACGGAACGAACTACAGTAATTTTGCTGGAAAGGCTTATAATAGTGCAAATACAGCAAATGACAAAAACGCCACCCCGGAAACAGTGGAGCTGACTTTCAATACTAAAGATGTGAATACCATTGTTTTAAGCAACGGATATAATTTATATCACCGTTACTATATTAATGGTGAAAAACTTGATATCCCTGAAAGTGATCAAAGCGGTAATTACGCAGATGTCACATTTACATTTATAAAGGAGTAGTCTATGAATTTGCCTAATAAACTCACTGTCTTTCGCATGCTTTTAGTTCCGGTTATCATCGTTTTATGTATTTTTCCTATCGGTGGCAGCTGGAACCTTTGGGGACAGGTTTTACCTATTAATCAATTTATCGTAGTGATGCTGTTTATTGTGGCATCACTTACTGATTTTTTAGATGGACAGATTGCTAGAAAACAGAATATTATCACGACTTTTGGGAAATTTATGGATCCGATTGCTGATAAATTACTTGTCAATTCGCTGATTATTATTTTAGCGTGTACCAGCAAGATCCATATGATTGTTCCTTTAATTATGATTTCTCGTGATCTTGTTGTTGATGCGATTCGCTTACTGGCAAGTCAGAATAATGTAGTGCTGGCAGCCAGTCAGTTGGGAAAAGCAAAAACATTTACCCAAATGTTGGGAATCATCTTTATTTTATTGAATAATATTCCTTTTTGCTTTTTAGGAGTGCGCGTTGATCTAATAACCATGGCAGCGGCAACCATGATTTCTCTCATCTCCGGAATTGATTACTTTATGAAAAACAGACAGTTTATTTTGGAGTCAATGTAATGAGAGATTTGATTGATAAGCTCGTTGAAAAGAAACTGACGATTGCCAGCTGTGAAAGTTTTACGGTCGGTCAGTTTGGTGCCGGGTTAGGCAGTGTATCCGGTGCCTCCAATACATATAAAGGAACATTGGTCACTTATCAAACGATGATTAAAACAGATGTTTTAAAAGTAAACCGCCAATTAGTAAATGAATACGGTGTAGTCAGTGAAGCTATTGCCAAAGAGATGTGTCTTAAAGGAAAAACTTATTTTACTTCGGATATCTGTGTGTCCTTTACCGGGAATGCAGGACCGGAAGCTATGGAAAATAAACCGGTGGGACTTATTTATATTGGCATTAATTTTTTAGATAAAATTACTACCTACGAGTATCATTTGGTAGGAAGTAGAGCCATGATTCAAAAACAGGCAGTACATATTGCGGAAAAAAAGCTGCTTGATATGTTAGGATAATAATAAAAAGAGAAGAATGATTTAGATGGGAGGATATTATGGCAGAAAAAACAAAGAAGACGGATAAAGCTGAAGCAGGCGAAGAAAAAGCCTTGGATGAAGCGATTAAGCAAATAGAAAAGCAGTTTGGAAAAGGATCGATCATGCGTTTAGGTGATCGTGCTGATTTAAGTGTGGATGTGATTCCGACAGGATCATTAACTTTGGATTTAGCGTTAGGTATTGGCGGGTATCCCAAAGGACGTATCGTGGAGGTTTATGGACCTGAATCGAGTGGAAAAACGACTTTGGCTTTGCACGCTATTGCGGAAGTGCAGAAACAGGGAGGACGTGCAGCATTTATTGATGCAGAACATGCGATCGATCCCGTTTATGCTAAAAATTTAGGTGTAGATATTGAACAGTTGATTTTATCTCAGCCAGACAGCGGAGAACAAGCTTTGGAAATTACTGAAACCTTAGTTCGTTCTGGGGCAATCGATTTGATTATTGTCGATTCAGTGGCGGCATTAGTGCCACAGGTGGAATTAGATGGGGAGATGGGCGATTCTCAGATGGGGCTGCAGGCACGTTTGATGTCTAAGGCACTGAGAAAACTTTCAGGATGTTTAAATAAATCTGAATGTACGATCATCTTCATTAATCAGTTGAGAGAAAAAATCGGGGTTATGTTCGGTAATCCGGAAACAACAACCGGTGGACGTGCGCTTAAATTCTATTCTTCGATTCGTATTGAAATCAGAAGAAGTGAAGCGATTAAAAACGGTACCGAGATTGTCGGAAATAAAACCAATATTAAAGTCGTGAAAAACAAAGTGGCGCCGCCATTTAAAACCGCAAGTGTAGATGTTATCTACGGTCAGGGAATTTCTAAAGACGGAGAAGTGTTGGATTTATCGGTTGAATTAGAACTTGTTGAAAAGAGCGGAGCATGGTATTCGTATAAAGGTGAAAAAATCGGTCAGGGACGTGAAAATTCAAAACTGTATATTAAAACACATCCGGAAATAATGGAAGAACTGATTAATGGTATTAAATCAAAAATTATGGGTGAAGAAGTCGTAGAAGAAAAAATAAGCTAAAGAGACTGCGGTCTCTTTTTTTGCTGTGAAATGGCAAACAAAGTCTTCATAAGGGGATTTTCATAGAGGTCAAACGGTAAGAATAGAATATATATACAGCTAAATCCTACAAAATTGGTAGCCTATAGGGAATTGATAGCTTTTTATTTTTTCTTTTATACTTTGTTGCAAAAAAGGACTATTTAGTTTAAAATGATACTTGTATTTTAATTAATACGATTATGTATGCAAATACATAACTTCAACATAGACAATAGGGAGGAACATTATGTTAGGTGACAACATGTTTTTAACTGGTTTGTCTTATGTTCTAGCTGTGCTTTTAGGTGTTGGCTTATTGCGCTTTTACTATATGGTAAGAGTGTCAAAAGCAAACGTCAATGCTGAAAAAATCATTGATGAAGCCAATAGTAAAGCGGATAATATTGTAAAAGAATCTATACTTGATGCAAAAACTCAGGCTTATGAATTAAAATTACAGGCTGAAAAAGAAATTAAAGAACAAAAACAGCAATCAACAGATTTTGAAAACAAGTTATTACAACGTGAACAAAATATTGATCGTCGTGATATGATCTTACAAAATAAGGAAGATTCATATGATCAAAAGGTTCAGCAGTTGAACAAAAAGGAATTAGAACTAAACAAACTAGAGGAACAGTTAAAGGAAAAAATTGATGCCAAAATAGTTGAATTGGAAAAAATTGCTGCGATGACAGCAGGGGAAGCTAAAATCGAACTATTTAAACAAGTTGAACAGAAAATGGCAACGGAAGTGACTGCTTATATTAAAGAACAGGAAGAAGAAGCCAAATCTAAAGCATCAATGCTCTCAAGAGAAATCATTGCCACTGCAATTAATCGCTATGCTCAGGAAGAAACAGTTGAAAAGACTGTCTCTGTTGTCGCTCTGCCATCTGAAGAGATGAAAGGTCGTATCATCGGTCGCGAAGGACGTAATATCAAGTCGATTGAACAGTTCACAGGTGTCGAATTGATCATTGACGATACGCCAGAAGCGATCACAATTTCTTCATTTGATCCGATCCGCCGTGAAATCGCGAAACGTTCATTGGAAGTATTGATTCGTGACGGACGCATTCAGCCGGGACGTATTGAAGAAGTTGTTTTGAAAACGAAAGAAGAAATAAATGAAATTATTCGTCAAGCCGGAGAAGATGCGGTCTTCCAGTTAGGATTGGCGAAAGTGGATAAAGAAATTGTAACTTTGATAGGACGTTTAAAATATCGTACAAGCTATGGGCAAAATGCTTTACAGCATTCATTGGAAGTTGCTCATTTGGCGGGAATCATGGCAGCTGAATTAGGATTGAATCAGAATTTAGCGAAACGTGCCGGATTACTGCACGATTTAGGAAAAGCGATTGACTTTGAAATTGAAGGAAGTCACGTTGAAATCGGGGCTAAGTTTGCCAGAAAACATGGTGAAAATGCGGTTGTGATCAATGCAATCGAATCCCATCATGGAGATGTACCGGCAACGAGTGTTATCTCGATTTTAGTAGCTGCGGCGGATACATTGTCTGCTGCCCGTCCAGGAAGCCGTTCAGAAAGCTTACAAAATTATATTCAGCGTTTAGAAAAATTAGAAGCAATCTCAAATGAGTTTGACGGCGTTGATAAGACATTTGCGATCCAAGCCGGACGTGAAGTTCGTGTCATGGTTAAGCCGGAACGCTTAGATGATTTGGCTTGTCATAAATTAGCGCGAGATATTAAAGAAAAAATTGAAAATGAATTAACTTATCCAGGTCATATTAAAGTAACAGTGATCAGAGAAATCAGAGCGAGCGAAATTGCAAAATAGTAGGTTTTAAAACCTACTTTTTTAAATAAGGAGATTTTTATGAAATTATTATTTATCGGAGATATATTTGGACGCAGCGGCCGAGGGATGATTGAAGATCATCTTTATGCATTAAAAAAGCAGCATCAAATCGATTTTGTTATTGCGAACGGTGAAAATTCAGCGCATGGAAAAGGGATCACACAGCGTGTTTATGAAGAATTGATCTTCAATGGTGTCCAGGCAATCACAATGGGAAACCATACTTACGCTAAAAAAGAGCTGTTGGATTTTATTGATGAAGCGGATCGATTAGTCGTTCCCTATAATCAATTGAAAACATTGCCGGGAGTAGGAAGCCGTGTCTTTACTTGGAAAAATAAGCGCATTCGTGTAACCAACTTATTAGGTGTTGCCTTTATGAATGGCTATAACTATAATCCTTTCATTGCCATGGACGAATTGCTGAAGGAATGTGACGAAGATTATCATATCGTCGATTTCCATGCTGAAACAACCAGTGAAAAAATTGCTTTGTCTTATTATTTAAGCGGGCGTGTCAGTGCTGTTTTAGGAACGCATACTCATGTTCAAACAGCGGATGAAAAAATCATTGATCAAAAAACAGCTTTTATCAGTGATGTGGGAATGACCGGACCTAAAGAGGGGATCATTGGCTGTTCTAAAGAATCTATTCTTTATAAAATGACCACAGGTTTGAATCATCGCTTTGAGGTGGATGAAGGTCCTGCACAGCTGTGCGGGGTGGTTATTGAGTTTGATGAAGAGACGAATCTGCCAATTAAGATTGAGAGAATTATGATTTAGTCATAATTCTTTTTGTTTAACATATGAATGAACCGAGGAGGAAACATATGGAAACAATGAAAGTATCAAGACAATCAAATTCAAATCTGGTAGCAGGAGCACTTGCCAATATCATCCGGGTAGAAGAAACGGTGACAATGGTCGTGATCGGCGCTGGAGCCTTGAATCAGGCTGTAAAAGCGGTAGCGATCGCCAGAGGGTTTATCGTTCCAACCGGACATGATCTCGTTATTGTCCCTTCGTTCAAAGAGCTGGTCGTTGATGAGAAAGAACGTACCGCTATAAATTTACTGATAAAATTAGTTTAATCATTGAATTTCATAAGCCTGTGATGTATAATGTAAACGTATACAGGAGGTATGGAAAATGCAAAAAATTATTGTTAGCGCAGGGATGTCAGCACTTATCATCAAAATGTTAGATGGTTATAAAGATGACAAAATTTCATGTAAATTTGTTGAAAAGACTGGAATCAACTGTTTATTTGATGTAGAAACAGAAATGGATGCCGCAACAGCAGCAGCTTATATCAAAAAAACAGTGAAAGCAATGCCTGAAGGCGTTTCACTTTATTTCTCAGTTAAACCACAATAAATCAAATAAGGGCTTGTCCCTTATTTTTTTGTGGAAAAAATAAGCTTCTTCGTGTATACTCATTAAAGAAAGTGGTGAAATGATGGAAAAAGATTACACAAAATATTTTAAAGGACCTTCTTTAAAAGAAGCGAAGCATCGCGGAAAAGAAGAAGTCAAAATATTAAAAGATGAATTTGTTATTCCTGAAGCAATGAAGAATGCTGGGGAAGGGAAAACTTATTATATTAAAACTTATGGCTGTCAAGCAAATGAACGTGACAGTGAAACAATGCGCGGAATTTTGGAAAGCATGGGTTACCAGGAAACAAAAGCAATGGATCAGGCAGATGTTGTTTTATTAAACACATGTGCGATCCGTGAAAATGCAGAGTTAAAAGTATTTGGTAAGATCGGAGATCTAAAACGAATTAAACGTGATCGTCCGGATATGATTTTTGGAATGTGCGGCTGTATGGCACAGGAAGAAGAAGTAATTGCTCGCTTGCTGCAAAAACACCCACATACGGATTTAATCTTTGGAACCCATAATATTCATCGATTGCCGGAATTGCTGCATGAAGCGATGATGTCAAAGGAAATGGTGATTGAAGTTTGGTCTAAAGAAGGCGATATTGTTGAAAATGTGCCGGCTTCCAGGGAAAATCCATTAAAAGCATGGGTGAATATCATGTATGGCTGCGATAAGTTCTGTACATACTGCATTGTTCCTTATACTAGAGGAAAAGAGCGCTCACGTTTACCAAAAGATATTCTTCACGAAGTAGAAGAATTAAAAGCATCGGGGTATAAGGAAATTACTTTGCTTGGACAAAATGTTAATTCATACGGTAAGGACTTTAAAGAGGCTTACAGTTTTGCCGATTTAATGCGTGATGTCGCTAAGACAGGAATCGAAAGAATCCGTTTCACAACTTCTCATCCGTGGGATTTTACTGATGAGATGGTCGATGTGATTGCGGAATATGAAAATATAATGCCGTTTGTTCATTTGCCGGTTCAATCAGGAAATGATGAAGTATTGAAATTAATGGGGAGAAAATATAATGCGGCTTCTTATAAGGCGCTATTTGATAAAATCAAAGCGAAGATTCCACATGTCAGTGTTTCGACAGACATCATTGTCGGCTTCCCAAATGAAACCGAAGAACAATTCCAGGATACTTTAAAGATGGTTGAATACTGCCAGTATGATAATGCTTATACATTTATTTATTCACCAAGAGCGGGAACTCCGGCCGCTAAAATGGAAGATAACGTAGACTTAAAAGTGAAAGAAGAACGTTTACAGCGTTTAAATGAAACGGTTAATCGTTATTCTCTTGCACAAAACAAAAAATATTTAGGACAAACGGTGAAAGTTTTGGTAGAAGGATATTCTAAAAAAGGAAATGATATGCTGATGGGGTATACAGATACACAGAAATTAGTTAATTTTTCCGGTGATCCTAAACATATTGGAGAAATTGTTGAAGTTGAAATCACCGATGCTAAAACATGGTCATTAAATGGTAAGATTTGTGAATAATGCAAAGGACATTGCTTTAAAAATAAATAAAGCAATTAAAGAAAGTGAGATTTATCAGGAATATCAGGTTTATGAGCAAAAGATTCTTGAAAATGAAGCGTTGAAAAAAGAAGAAGCAGCGTTAAAAAGGATGCAGCAGGAAATCGTCAATGCAACGTATCATGAGGCACAAAATGCAGAAGCATTAAAAGCGGAATATCAAAAGAGAATGGAGGCCTATGAACTTCATCCCTTAGTGGTAAATTATTTGGCAGCTAAAGCTGCGCTTAACGAATATCTGCAATATATCAATCAATATATTAACGGGGGGATAAAATAAGACAAAAAAGAATTGTCTTATTTTATTTTTATCGCATATAGTGTTAAGGGAGGGATACGATGTCTAATATGATTCGAGAAATTTACACCAAAGCACTGTTAGCCAAAGGGATGAAAACGACATTATCCACATATAAGATCACTTTACCTAATACATGTGATTCGATCTTAGGGTGTTGGATCGTGGATCATCACCATCAGGCCAAGATCAGAGATAACCAAACATATTCCGTTGGAAGTTATGATGTTCATTTATGGTACAGCTATGACAAAAACAAAAGCGAAGTCTTTGTCAGCAAGATTACTTACTGTGATGAAATTGTTCCGGAAAAATTAGATCCAAAAGAATTTAATGAGAGCGATGAAACGATAAGTACCTGCTTACAGGAGCCAAAATGCATTAAAGCAACCGTTCTTGAAGAAAAAGAAATAGAAGTCGAGCTAGAGAAAATAATGGAAATTAGTGTGTTGGGAGAAACGATGATCAAGATTGAGATGAGAGATGACATCAATCAGATCGATCCGAATTTTATTAAGTAGCAAACAGATGAAAAATTATGGTATAATATGAAGCAAGGATGTGGTTAAATGAAAGAAAAATATACGCCAATGATGATGCAGTATTTAGAAATAAAAGAACAATACCAAGATGCGATCGTGATGTTTCGTTTAGGCGATTTTTATGAAATGTTTTTTGAAGATGCCAAAACAGCATCAAAAGTATTAGAAATTGCATTAACCGGGAGGGATGCCGGAACAGCGGAGAGAGTTCCAATGTGCGGAGTCCCTTTCCATGCGGTTAATGGATACATACAGCGTTTAATTGATAAAGGCTACAAGGTTGCTATTGTCGAACAACTGACACAGCCCGGTGTTGATAAGATCGTAAAGCGTGGGGTTATTCAGGTAATTACTCCGGGAACCGTAATGGAAGACGCAATGAACTTTAAAGAGAATAATTTCATTGCCTGCTATGTGTCGTATGAATTCAACAGTGTCGTTGGTTTTGCCGATATTTCAACGGGTGAGACAAGTGTGATGATGATCGATAAAAATGAAGAAGCCCTTATCGATGCTTTGCTCTCTAATAATATTAAGGAATTAGTAGTTTTGGAAAACGAAGTGAATCTTGATCACCGTAAACTTCAGGAAAATTATCATATTTTAATTTCCTATGCCGATAATGTCACTTTTAAGGAAGCTTATAAACCGTTGTTTAAACACATTAGTGATATGAAAATGATCAAGACGATGTCCATCTTATTTAATTATTTGGTAGAAACACAGAAACGTGAACTTCCTTATTTACAGGAAGTGCGGCTGATTGAAAATACAGACTATTTAAATATGGATGTGTTTACTAAAAACAGTCTGGAACTACTGACAACGATTCGTCAAAATGAGAAATATGGAAGTTTATTCTGGCTGTTGGATCATACAAAGTGTGCAATGGGATCGCGTTTACTCAAACAATGGATCGATAAGCCTTTGATTGAACAGAATGCCATTGAAAAACGACTGGATTTAGTAGAACTTCTGATCGACAATTATTTAGAAAGAGAGTCATTGAAGGAGATTCTGAAAGATGTCTATGATTTGGAACGTTTAGCTGCTCGTGTCGCTTATGGGAATGTCAATCCCCGTGATATCAAGTGGATCGGTACTTCTTTAAAAGTTGTTCCGGAATTACGCAATCAGCTGTTGGCGTTGAATCATCCGCTGACCAATGAACTGCTCGTAGATTTAATAGATCTTTCTGAAACGACAGATTTAATTGATCGTGCCTTAGTGGATAATCCACCAATCAATTTAAAAGACGGGGGATTGATTCGCAGCGGATACAGTGCTCAATTAGATGAGTTTACCGATGCGAGAGATCATGGCAAGCAATGGATTCTGGAATTCGAGGCGAAAGAAAAAGAACGCACCGGTATTAAAAATTTAAAAATCGGATATAACCGTGTATTTGGCTATTACATAGAAGTAACCAAGAGTTACTTATCACAAATTAAAGATGAATTTTTATATACACGTAAACAAAGTTTAGCGAACGCTGAGCGTTTCATTACACCGGAACTTAAAGAAATGGAAAATAAGATTCTCAGTGCGGAAGACAAGATTACAAAACTAGAATATCAGTTGTTTACAGAACTGAGAGATGAACTAAGAAAAGTTGTTTCAAAGATTCAGCAGGTAGCCAGTGCCATTGCAAAAATCGATGCTTATCAGTCTTTGGCAGTGGTCTCAAGTCAAAATGGTTATGTGCGACCGACCTTTAACCATAATCATGTGATTGATATCAGTGAAGGAAAGCATGCTGTCATTAATGAAGTGATGAAAAAACAGCGTTATGTAGAAAATGATATCTATATGGATCAGTCCAGTCATGTCTTGATGATTACCGGACCAAACATGGGTGGTAAATCGACTTATATGCGACAGATTACATTAACGATTATTATGGCTCAAATCGGCTGTTTTGTTTGTGCGGCATCAGCGAATCTGCCCATCGTTGACAAGATCTTTACACGCATTGGGGCAAGTGATGATCTCATCAGTGGGCAATCAACATTTATGGTGGAAATGCTGGAAGCGAATAAAGCCTTGCAGGGTGCAACCGAGAATTCATTGATCGTATTTGATGAAATCGGGCGCGGGACTGCCACTTATGATGGAATGGCGATTGCGCAGGCAATCATTGAATATATTGTCAATAAAATCCATTGCTTAACGCTGTTTTCTACCCATTATCATGAATTAACAGAACTAGAAAGCACCTTAGGAAATATAAAAAATGTCCATGCCAGTGTAAGTGAAGATGGACATGATATTATTTTCTTATATAAAGTGAAACCTGGAAAGGCAAATAAATCTTATGGGGTTAATGTCGCAAAACTGGCACATTTACCAGATAGTCTGCTTTCTAGGGCAAATGATATCTTAATGTCTTTAGAAAATAATACAGTCGAAATAAAAGCCATTGAAAAGACAGAAAAGGTGATTGAAAAATCAATGGTTGAACTCTATTTAGATAAAATTGATCCAATGGCTTTATCACCGTTGGATGCATTATCTACATTAATTGAACTTAAAAATATGGCAGGGAGGTAGTATATGGGGATTATCAGACAATTAGACAAGCAGTTGGCGAATAAAATTGCTGCCGGAGAAGTGGTTGAACGTCCGGCTAACGTTGTAAAAGAGCTGGTAGAAAATAGTATTGATGCTTCAGCACGTTCAATTTCAATCTATATTGAAGAAGGCGGAATGCAGATGATTAAAGTCATTGATGATGGTGACGGGATGGATGCCATTGATGCCCGTATGTGTATAAAAACACATGCCACCAGTAAGATTAAAGATGATTTTGATTTATTCAATATCACTACTTTAGGGTTCCGTGGCGAAGCGATTCCTTCCATTGCATCCATTTCACAATTTGAGTTAAAGACATCACAGGGGGTGCAGGGCTATCGTGCCTTCTATGATTTTGGTGAACTAGTAGAAGAAGGCGAATCCGATGCGAAAAAAGGAACAACCATCACAGTCAGAAAGTTATTCCATAATGTTCCGGCACGTTTAAAATATTTAAAAAGTGTCAATTCGGAGTTCTCACATATTCAAGGTTTTGTTGAAAAATTTGCTTTAGCTTCTCCTCATATTGCGTTCTCTTTATATCATCAGGATCGATTGATTTTCAGAACCAGTGGAAATGGACAGTTGATTGAAGTCATCGGACAGATTTATGGATTGGGAGTCGCTAAAAATATGATCAAAGTAGAATTTAGTGATGAAGAGTTTTCCATCAGCGGCTACATATCTAAAATTGATACTTCACGAGCATCAAAAGCAAACATTATTACTTTAATCAATCAAAGGGTAGTGCGTAATTTAATGACGATCGATGCAGTTAATTTAGCCTATCGTGATTATTTAGCGTCTGATCGCTATCCCATAGCTTTTATTAATATTGAGATTGATCCTTATTTAGTGGATGTCAATGTTCATCCAGCTAAAATGGAAGTGCGTTTTTCTAAAGAAGGACAATTAAAAGAATTGGTTTATAATGGCGTAAAAGAAGCTTTAAAAGAAAATGATCTGCTTTATCAACCCAAAAATAAGGAAACTGAAAAAGAAACATTTAATAAACCTTTCGCTCAGCCATCGCTTGATTTAGAACCGGAAGCTATGACGGGGGAAGAAAAGGTAGGATTAGCGTACGAGATTCCGGAATATGTCAATCATCATATTGAAACTGTTGCACAAGAAACTAAAGAACCATTAGTTATTAAAGAGACACAGCCGGTTTATCAAGAGGAAGCACCACGACCAATTAAGAAGAAAATTTACGCTAAAACACAAATCCATGGCAGCTATATTGTTGGTGAAAATCAGGAAGGGCTTTATCTAGTGGATCAGCATGCAGCCAAAGAACGTGTTAATTATGAATATTATAAACGTAAGTTTGAAACGTTTATTCCTATTTATCAAGATTTACTGATTCCGCTAGTGTTTGAATTTCCAATGAGTGAATTCATGATTTTAAAAGAAAAGAAAGATGCTTTATTAAAAGTAGGAATAGAACTCATTGAATTTGGCAATAGTAGCTTTACGGTGAAAAAATTGCCAATTTGGATGAATAATATAGATGAAAAGAAATATATTGAAGATATGTTGGAACAGATTTTAACGATTAATAAGGTAGATCTGCCAAGCCTTCAGGAACATGCGGTTGCGACATTGAGCTGCAAAGCTTCATTGAAAGCTAATACTTATCTGACTTCGCAGGATATGCAGACCATTTTAGATGATTTAATGCGCTGTGATAATCCTTATGTATGTCCGCATGGACGTCCGGCTGTTATTTTTTACTCAGCCTATGAATTAGAAAAATTATTTAAGAGGGTGGTATAATTGAAATCCATTATTGAAACCATATTAGAATTCGTTTTAGGTGCCATTATCATTATGATCATCAGTTACATGTTTGATAGTGTCTACGTTAAAGATTTTACAGTAGCTTTATTAGTTGCAGTAGTGCTGGCAATCTTAAACAAATTAATCAAACCGATCTTAACGGTTCTCGCTTTTCCTATTACATTGATGACATTGGGAATCTTCCAATTGATCGTCAATGGATTTATCTTAAAGTTAGCGACAATGATTTTAGCTCCTGACTTTCAGATCAGTTCTTTCTTCATGATGATCGTGACGTCTGTTTGTATCTCGATCATGTCTAGTATCGTAGGCATTAAAAATGACTGATCAAGTCATTGTCATCGTTGGACCGACAGCAGTTGGAAAGACAAAGCTAAGCGTCGAATTAGCGTTGAAGTTAGACGGAGAAATTATCAGTGGGGATTCCATGCAGATTTATCGCAAAATGGATATCGGAACCGCAAAAGTAACGCAAGAAGAAATGCAGGGAGTGCCTCATCATCTGATTGATATTAAAAATTTTGATGAGGAGTATTCTGTTAAAGAGTTTCAGCAAAATGTCAGAGATTGTATTCAAGCAATTCAGAAACGTCGGCACGTTCCGATTATTGTCGGTGGAACCGGGCTGTATATTAAAGCAGCATTGTATGACTATACATTTCAAGAGGAGGTCGAGTCTGCTTCCGATCCTTATTCGGATTTAACAAATGAGGAACTGCATCTTCGCTTAAATCAGGTTGATCCACTCAGTGCGCAAAAGATTCATCCTAATAATCGCAGAAGAGTGCTGCGTGCTTTGCAGATTTTTGAACAAAGCGGTAAAAGCAAAAGCGATCATTTATCTTCGCAACAGCATATTTGTTTATATAATGTTCGCTTTATTGGACTGACATTGCCACGTTCGCTTCTTTATGAGCGAATCAATCAAAGAGTCGATGCCATGATGCAGCAGGGGTTAATTGAAGAAGTCGAACGGTTGATACATCTTGGCGCACTTTCGTCACATCAAAGCATGAAAGCTATCGGCTATAAAGAATGGTTTGACTATTTCAATCAAAGTATAGGTTTAGAAGAAACACTGGAAAAGATCAAACAGAATTCACGTCGGTATGCCAAAAGACAATATACCTGGTTTAGAAATCAGATGGATATCCATTGGTTGAATGTAAATATAGACGATTTCGATCAGACAGTGCAAGCAGCTCTAAGGTATGTGGAAAAAGGTGAACATTATCACTACATTGCATTTAATTATGCTTTTCAAGATTTAGGCTATTTTAAGCATTCTGGCATTTTAGACTATTGGTTTGGCTACACTCAGGGAGAAAAAGAAAATCCTACAATGTATGAGCTTCGTACACAGCGCTATCATCACCAAGTTTTAATTGTTATATATTTTGATGAGACGCTGATTTCCATGAAAGAATTGAAATCACTGTATCAGCAGGGACTGGATGAAAAATTATGCAGCTATGTTAAGCCTGAATGGGATGATGAAGGCATTCAAATCGATAAATTAGTACGAATAAAGGAGCTTGTATGAAAATTGTATTACAAAGAGTCACTTATGCACAGGTAAAGGTAGATGGTAAAGTTGTTGGGCGAATCGACCAAGGCTATTTGGCTTTAGTTGGATTTACCTCAAACGATACTGTTGAAATCGTTGAAAAAATGGCAAGTAAGATGATTGGTCTGCGTGTGTTTAGTGACCATGAAGATAAAATGAATTTGGCGTTAGAAGATGTGAATGGAGCAATCCTATCGATTTCACAATTTACCTTGTATGCTGACAGTAAAAAAGGAAGGCGCCCAAGTTTCATTCAAGCCGCTAAAGGGGAAACAGCAACCATGCTTTACGATCACTTCAATACTTATATTAAAAACAGGGGAGTGAAAGTGGAGACGGGGATCTTTGGAGCCGATATGAAAATCGAACTTCTAAATGACGGACCTGTTACCATAATTTTAGATTCAAATGAAATTCTATAAAACATCTGAAATTTTTCAGATGTTTTTTGTATAAAAAAATAAAAGTGGATAATAATATAGTAGGATTACCACAGAAATTGACAAAAATGCAAAAAAAGTAAAAAAAAGCAAGAAAAGACTTGTCAAAGGAGAAAGGACGTGGTAATATAAACAGGCAGTCCAATCAG
>NZ_JBKTEM010000011.1:0-88033 GCF_047239305.1 Beduini sp. | reverse complement strand
AACCTCCAATTTCTAGTGCCCATTTATAATACCATAGCTTTTTTTATACGTCAATAATATTTCGCTAATTTTTGTATCTAATTATAAGTTTTTTTATGAAATAAAAAGCGACCATGTCAACTGACAGATCGCTTTGGTTTTTATAATTACATTAGGCTCCGGGTTTTCCTAATAATTTGAACATATTCTTTTTATAAACTTCTACACCTGGCTGATTAAATGGATTCACTCCTAATAAGTAAACAGATAAAGCACATGCTTTTTCGAAGAAGTAAACCATGTATCCGAATGAATATGGTGTCATTTCATCAAGTGTAACTAAGATGTTTGGTACATTTCCTGTATTAGAATGAGCATCGATAGTTCCTTCAGCTGCTTTTTTATTTACATAATCCACTGATTTTCCGGCTAAATAATTTAAATTATCTAAATTATCTGCATCTTCAGGAATAGTAATGTCAGAAATAGGTTTTGTTACTTGCAATACAGTTTCAAATAATACTTTTGACCCTTCTTGGATAAATTGTCCTAATGAATGCAGGTCGGTTGAGAATGTTGCAGAAGTAGGTAATACCCCTTTGTTTTCTTTTCCTTCTGATTCACCGAATAATTGTTTCCACCATTCAGCAAGCATTGCATACTGTAATTCGTAAGTTACGAACATTTCTGCTGGATATCCTTGATTATTCAGCATTTGTCTAGCAACACCGTATTTATAGCAGTCATTTGTAGCTAAATCAGGGTTGTTGTAATCTTCTCTTGCTTTTGCGGCACCTGCTAACATTTCTTCAATGTTAATTCCAGCTACTGCGATTGGGAATAAACCAACAGCTGTTAAAACAGAATAACGACCACCGATATCATCAGGGATTGTGTAAGTTTCATAGCCTTCATTGTCAGCTAATGTTTTCAATGCCCCTTTTTCTTTATCTGTAGTGGCAATAATACGTGTTTTAGCTTCTTCTTTTCCATATCTCTTTTCCGCTAATTCTTTAAAAATTCTAAATGCGATAGAAGTTTCAGTTGTTGTACCAGATTTTGAGATACAGTTGATTGCAAATTCTTTATCTTTGATGAATTCGACTACTTGAGCAATGTAATTTGATGAGAATGTATTCCCTACATAAATAATTTTCACTTTATTTGTTGGATAGATTCCGTTTAATGCTTCAATTGCAGCTCTTGCTCCTAAGTAAGAACCACCGATTCCACAAACTAATAAGACATCTACTTTTTCAATGATTTCTTTACTTTTTGCATTAATTCTTGCAACTTCATCTTTATCATAATTAACCGGCCAGTCTAACCAACCTAAGAAATCATTTCCTTTACCAGTTTTTTCATGAATCATGCTGTGAAGTTCTTTTACTTTATCACTATATGATAAAATATCTTGATCTAGCTTTGCGTTTTCTAAGTTCAATTTAATCATGTATTTTTTCCTCCAGTTTCATTAGTTCCTCTGTTATCCAAATAGGCAACATTTCTTTTAAGGGTTCAAAACCTTTTGGGGTCTCGCGAATTTGCTTCCTTTGATTTTTGTAACTGAGACGACGTTCGCGACGCTTCGATTTACTATCGATAGCTTTGAGACTCAGCTTAGCCTGATTGGTTGCGTTATCAATATCGATGACTTTCACCCGAACTTTTTCACCCTTATGAACAAAATTCTCAATATCTTTAACAAATCCTTCAGAAATTTCTGAAATATGGATCAATCCAGTCAGGTGATTAGACAACGTTGCAAAAGCCCCATACGGCTGTACACCGGTAATGGTAACCTCAACAATATCGCCGATTTTAATCATTTTCATGATTATCCCCCCACTCCTAGTTATTATAGCATATAATTCTTTAAATGCATTAAAAATATGTTATAATATGAAAGAAATATTAAGCATATTGAAAAGGTGGTTAGAAATAAATTATGGAAAATTTAGAACAAAATATTATCAATGTTATTACTAAAATTCGCCCTTATTTACAGCATGATGGAGGAGATATTGAGTTTGTTAGATTTGCAGATGGAATCGTGTATGTGAAAATGCTTGGAGCTTGTGCAGGATGCTCTATGATTGATGAAACATTAAAAGATGGGGTAGAGCAAATCCTGATTGAAGAAGTTCCAGGAGTTGTCGAAGTCGTAGCGGTTTAATGGAAAAGAACGAATCGATTACAGCTTTATTGGTCGATTGTGTAAATATAACATATGATCTGCAAACACAAGAGTTAAAAAAGACCGTATTTTCAAATTTATCTGTTTCTGAAGTTCATGTGCTAGAAGCGGTTTCTTTAGAGCTGAAGCCAACGATGACCAATGTGGCAAATCGTCTGCGCATTACGATCGGTTCTTTAACAACCGCAATCAATAAGCTGATTGAAAAAAAGATGGTGATGCGTTCTCGTTCCGATGCGGATAAAAGGGTTGTCTATTTAGTATTGACACAAAGCGGTAAAAAGGCAGTGGATGTACATAATGAAATTCATGCCAGCATTGATAAAATTGTGATGGATTGCATACCGGAAGAAAAAATGCAATGGGTATGTGATACAATCAAGGAAATAAGCAGTCGAATGCAAAAAATGGCAAAATAAATTGCGATAAAGATGAGACGTTTTGTCCATTAAAACATGTTAGAATAATAAAGTAGAAAATTATTTCTGCTTTTTTATTTTATATTAATTGCATTAACGCTTGATTTATTCAAGTCTTTTAGTTATAATCAATTGCGTTGAGTTGGAAGTATAGTTTTGACATATTTCGCCAAAATATATTGAGGTGAAAAATATGGAGGACGAATACTTAAAAAAATTAATGGAAGTGTACAAGAGCGTTCATCTGTCTGATGATGTGATTGAAGCATTGATCCATAACAAGGATAATTCAACAGAATATTGACAAGTAAAATAAAGCTCTTATTAAGAACCACTAGATGAGGATCGATAATGTGGTGGCAACCCTTTTGCAAAAGAAGGTGCCGTACCTAAGCGAGGCTATCTCGAACAATAAGAGGAAAATCTTTAGTATATAAAGCTTTCCTCTAGGAGGCTTTTTTATTTGCAGTAGAAAATAAGAATGGGGGAAAGACAAATGAGTGAAAAAATTTTATTTACATCGGAGTCTGTATCAATCGGGCATCCCGATAAAGTGTGTGATCAAATTTCTGATGCAATTTTAGATGCCTGCTTAGCAGAGGATCCATATTCACGTGTTGCCTGCGAATGTTTTGCGACAACTAATCTATTAATTATTGGTGGTGAAATTACGACCAATGCTGTTGTCGATTATGAAAAAGTAGCAAGAGATACATTAAAGAAAATCGGATATACATCTGCGGATATCGGTATTGATGCGGATCATTGTGAAATTCGTGTGGTTTTGGATACACAGTCTGCTGATATTGCTTTAGGAACCAATAAAGAAGTCGGCGGAGCCGGAGATCAGGGAATCATGTTTGGCTATGCTACAACTGAAACAGAAGGATATATGCCGTTGGCGATTTCTATTGCTCATCAATTGGTTCGTGTCGCTACGGAAAAACGTTTGGCAGGAGAATTTAAACATGCGCGTCCGGATATGAAATCTCAGGTTACTGTGGACTATACAGATCCGCAAAATATTAAGATTGATACGATCTTGATGTCTATTCAGCATGATGAAGATTATAACGAAGAAGAATTCAGAGACTACGTCAAGAATGAAATTATGATGTATGTCGTATCGAAGTATGATATGAATCAGGATTTCCGTGTCATTATTAATCCAACTGGGCGTTTTGTCATTGGCGGTCCTCATGGTGATACAGGATTAACAGGAAGAAAGATCATCGTAGATACTTATGGCGGGTATGCTCGTCATGGCGGTGGTGCTTTTAGTGGAAAAGATCCATCAAAAGTAGACCGTTCAGCCGCCTATATGGCACGATATATTGCAAAAAATATTGTGGCAGCCGGATTAGCTGAAAAGACAGAGATTCAATTGTCTTATGCTATTGGTGTGGCTGAACCGACATCTGTTTTTGTTGAAACATTTGGCACTGGAAAGGTGAGTCAGGAAGTTTTACTGAAAGCCATCAAAGAGAACTTTGATTTAACGCCAAATGGTATCATACATAGTTTGGATTTGCTTCGCCCAATTTATTCAAAGACAGCGGCTTATGGTCATTTTGGACGCGGTGACTTGAATCTGCCATGGGAAAATTTAGATAAAGTGGAAGTTTTAAAGAACTATTTATAGAGGTATCCGAAAGGGTATCTCTTTATTTTTAAAACGCTTACATTATTTAATTTTTCTTCTCATTTTTGATGTAATCAAAAGCTAAGTAGTGTATAATAAAAGCATAGAAGGAGGGATTGTTATGAAAGTAATTGTAAGAGGGAAGAATATTGAAATTACTGAAGCAATCGAAAACAAAATCACTAAACAACTGGCTAAATTAAACAAATATTTCATCATCAGCGATGATGTGGAAGCGAAAGTATTAGCCAGAACCTATCCTTATGGTCAGAAGATAGAGGTGACTATTCCTACAGATTATGTGATCTTACGTGCAGAGGATGTGGATGATGACTTATATGCAGCAATTGATAAAGTCATTGAAAAGATTGAAGGGCAAATTAGAAAACAAAAGACGAAATTAAGTCGAAGAAATAATAAACCAACATTTAATATGGAATCTATAGAAGATGTGGATGACAATGAAGAGGATGTTGTCGTTCGTACTAAAACCATTACACCTAAGCCAATGGATTTGGAAGAAGCCATTATGCAAATGGAATTATTAGGACATAAATTCTATGTGTATAAAGATATTGAAACCGAATTGGTAAGTGTTGTATATGTTCGTCATGATGGCGGATATGGTCTTATTGAAACAGATGAATAAAAAGAGTGCCGAAAGGCACTTTTTGTTTAACAAAAAAAGCGTTCTTATGAACGCGGATAACGCTGCCCCTGATAAGTATCTAGGGCTTTCATTCTTTTTGTAATATCATTTAAAATCGTTACTTTTTTAATAGACCAGAGGGGTCCGTAAAGTTCATCCTGCTTTCCATCACCGGTAAGGCGCTGTACAACAACATGAGGTGGCAACAGCTCTAATTGATGGACAACTAAATCAATATACGCCTCGCGTTCCATAAAATCAATTTGATGGGCTTCCATATATTGGGCTATACGACTGTTTTTTAATGCATAAAGCATATGAATCTTGATTCCCTGAATGTCCTGTCCGGCTAAATATTCTACAGTTTGAAGCATCATTTCCGATGTTTCAACCGGCAGACCGTTAATGATATGCACGCAGACCGAAATATTATGTTCACGCAGCTGATGCAAAGCTTTTTCAAATACTGAAAGAGAGTAGCCGCGATTAAACCATTGAGCGCTTTCTTCATGGATCGTTTGCAGTCCTAATTCAATCCATAAATCAGTACGTTGGTTTAAATCAGCTAAATATTCAATGATTTCATCGTTTAAGCAGTCAGGTCGGGTGGCAATGTCGATGCCAACGACATCTTTTTTGTTGACGAAAGGCTCAAATGTCTCTTTTAGTTTTTTTACCGAACCATAAGTATTGGAGTTTGCTTGGAAATAAGCAATGTATTTACAATCAGGCCATTTTCTTTTCATCATCTGACTGACTTTATCAAATTGCAGTTGGAGACTATCTTTGGGATCACCGGCAAAATCTCCTGAACCGCTGTCACTGCAAAATAAACAGCCTCCAATTCCGGATGTTCCATCACGATTCGGGCAGGTAAAATCAGCATTTAATGAGATTTTAGCGATTTTCTGTTTGTATTTTGTTTTTAAATAATAATTAAAAGTATGATAGCGTTTATCATCTAAAGTATATTTGAAATTCATTTTATCACCGCAGTCATTATACCATGAATAGGAAGGAATACGTATGCTTTTACAATTATTTCATTTATCTTATCATTTAAAACAGACAAGTATATTAGAGGATATTAATTTACAGTTTCATCATCCGGGTATTGTTTTAGTTACCGGACCATCAGGAAGCGGCAAATCGACTTTACTGCATTTGATTGGCGGATTGATTACACCTAGTAAAGGAGAAGTGGTGGTAAAAGGAATTTCTTACACTAATAAATATCGCTGCGATAAAGACCGGATACATCAAAATGATGTATCTTTTATTTTTCAGGGATACCATCTGATCGAAGCGATGAGTGTGGAAGATAACTTAAAGCTTTTTGGGTTTGATGAGGATCGTATTGAGAGTGTGCTGAAAAAAGTAGAAATGGATAGCTATATGAAAACTATTGTTCAGCAGCTTTCAGGTGGACAAAAACAGCGAATTGCTATTGCTAGAGTTCTTTTGGTTCGGCCTAAGATCATTTTAGCGGATGAACCAACAGCTGCACTAGATCAAAAGACAGCTAAGCTGATTCACTCGCTTTTTGTTGATCTAGCTAAAGATGCACTCATTATAGTCGTTAGTCACGATACCCATCTATTTAAAGAAGGTGTCTGCCGTAAAATAGGTCTGGCAAATGGGAAGATTGTTTCTGATGAAGAAGTTGAAAGACCAACTGCCTTTACACGTCATAACAATCAATCCTATCAGCTTAATAGGAGGAGCTGCTGGAACTATATAAAATGGAATATCTATTCAAAAAGAGGAAAACTGATCGTTAGTCAGATATCACAGCTGCTTATGATTGCTATCATGATGCTTATTTTTTCATTATCCGGCGGGACATCTCGTTATTTGATGAAACTGCAATCTTATTCTGTTACACAAAATGAACTTACAGTTTATAAAAATGCTGATCCCAATCAAACAGTAACGCAGGAAGATATACAGTCGATTGAAAAATGGGAAGGCGTACAGACGGTTGCTCGAAAACGAGCGGTACTTAATTTGGAAAATGAAAATAAGGATATTCATTTTCAAATCGTACCTGATATAACCAAGGTGCAATTTGAAGGAGAGAGTCCAAAAGCTAGGGAAGAAATAATCCTATCTTTTGACTTAGCTAAAGAAATTGATCCGACATTAAAGAATGTCATTGGCGAAACGGTTTATTATCTGCTTAACGGAAAAGAAGAGCAATTTATCGTATGCGGCTATGCATTAGATCCGCTATCTTATAAAAATGTTTATTTTTCTTCTTTACTTGAAAATGATATTCAATGGTATGAAGAAAAAGCCATCACCATAATCTTTGAAGATTATACCCAAGTAAAAAAGGCGATTGATACGAGAAGTCAGCAGACAAACTATACAATGAGGAATGATTTTTATGAATTCGAAACAAATATTGAGACACTTGTTTCGATGATTAACACTGTGTTAGGAATCTTCCTTTTTATTACGATGACAATGAATATCCTGATGAGTTATTTATTGCATTATGCTTCTTTTTTGCAGAAGCGAAAAGAAATCACGATGCTTCGAGTATATGGAATTTCGCGTTGGCAAATCGGGAAGCTTTATTTATATGAAGGTACGTTAATTAGCTTTATCACTTTATTTGCAGGCAGCTTCTTTGGTGGCAGTATTATTTTATTGTTGAATCGTTGTCTGCCCAAATGGATTGATCCTTCCTTATCAAATTTACTTATCATCCCTTATGATCAGACATTTTTTACTGGGTTAAAGCTGCCGATGTTTGTTTATATTGCGATTTTGGTGATGCTGATAATAGTAAATGGATTAGCCATCTCAATATCATTGCTAAGAATCTTTAAAAAAGATGCGGGACAAATTTTACGGGAGGGTGATTTATGCTAGAGCTTGTGAATGTTACTAAGAAATATCGTGATCAATGTATATTAAATAAAGTCAATTTAAAAATAGAAGGTCCGGCACTTATTGGTATTCATGGGCAAAGCGGAGCAGGAAAGACCACTTTATTGAATATAATAGGGGGACTGGAAGAAGATTATCAGGGTATTGTTAAGTTTAATGGGATAAATATTAAAAAGGATCGACAGCAGTATCGATTGCATTATGTCTGCACTTTATATCAGCAGGTTGCTTTGTTATCGAAATGGTCAGTGAAAAATAATCTCAATTTATATTCTTATTTTTCTCATCGGCAAAGTGTGGTGGAAGAAAAACAACTTTTAAAGAAATTAAATATGAATGGAATAAAAGTAAAGTGCTGTGGACAGCTGTCCGGCGGACAGCAGCAGCGTTTATCTCTTGTGCGTGGTCTGAAAAAAGATCCGGCGATTATATTGTGTGATGAACCGACAAGTGCGCTGGATCAGGAAAATGCGGTCAATATGATAGAACTTTTAAAAGAATATGCGCAAAAGGCAATTGTGATTATCGTCAGTCATGATATTAACCTGCTAAGTCAATACTGTAATCATATTTTATATCTGCATGATGGGCAGCTGGATCAAACCAATATTTCTTCGCCCTATCGTTTGTCGCCGATGAAGAAAAAAAGAAAAAGACGGATTATCCTAGATTATTATCAGTTGTTGAAAGAAAGTTTTAAAAGTCAAAAAGAGCGGCATTTGTTATCTGTTTTTGCGGTCATGTTTGGTACGATCTGCTTAATGCTGACTTTGGTTGTCAGTTATGGGTTAAAACAGGAAACTTTCAAAGAAATTAAAAAGATTTTCCCTCAGCAGTGTATCAGTCTTAAATTTACAGATCGTCATTGGCTGGATATTCAAGATGCCACAGCACTGATGGAAGCGAATGAACACATACAAGGGGCATATTTGAATCTTCCTTATATCGATTTTTTTGGTATCAGTAAAGATAGTGGAGAGATTCTTTTTATTGGTGATAATACACGATGTGCACATGATGAATTGCGGCTCCTTTTTGGAAGACTGCCCCAAAAAGAAAGCGAGATCATGCTTTCCAAAAATACATATGAACGACTGTTCGGAGAAACTTTAAGTGAAAAAACAGTCTACGGACATTATCAATATGCTGATCAAGAAAAAAGATTTGGTTTCCAAGTGGTGGGCGTGGTTGATGAATATACAGGAATGGACACTATTTATAGAAATAGCCTGGATGAATTGAAAATTATTGAAAGCTTATTTGATCTTCCAAGTGTAACTGGGGACTATTTAATGTTGTATAGTGATGGGGAAATTGATGAACTGCTTACATTTTATCGAAATCAGTTTCCAAAATATGAATATAAGGAGGTAGGGGCGAACATCAGTGATCAGGTCACAGTAATCTTAAAGAAGGTCAGTTATTTTCTTTATGGGATTACAGGAGTGATGCTGATTACTATTTTTCTGCTTTTAGGAATGACAGTCTATTTGAATATAACAGAAAAAATAAAGGAGATTGGTCTGTTTAGAATGATTGGGGCCTCTCGCCGACAAATTCTATATTTGCAGGGACTGGATATTTTAATCATAAGTGTGACTGGCGGGGTAGGCGGAGTGCTTTTTGTTCAGATGCTTTTATCCCAGGGGAGTCAGCTGCTTATCAAAACTTTGGGGTTTACGGTGGTTAAAGCTATTCCCTTGTTGTGGTCAATGGGGGTAGTGGTCTTGATGGGGAGTCTGGGGCTTTTAAGCGGTTGGTTACCGATGTGTTTACTGTCAAAAGTCAGTTTGATAGATTGTTTAAAAGACCAAGGCTACTAATTTACACTTAAATATAGCGACAATAATAAATTTTGTTGATTTTAAGAAGCAGTTATGCTATTCTTTAATAGAATTAAAATCTATGATCAGGAGTAGTAATTTTGCGGTTTTAGTAGAGAGTCGATGGCTGGTGAAAATCGATAAAATCAAAAAATGAACTCGCCTGTGAGATGTATCTATGAATCAGTAGTAGATAACGTGAGTCTGCGTTAATGAATTGAGTGCACATGATGATGTGAACTAAGGTGGTATCGCGATCAAAGTCGTCCTTAGAGGATGGCTTTTTTTATTTAGGAGGTAAAGAAAATGGCTTTTGATCACAGTACGATTGAAAAAAAATGGCAACAATATTGGGAACAAAATAAAACGTTTAAAACAGATACATTTGATTTAAGCAAACCCAAATACTATGCATTGGATATGTTTCCATATCCATCAGGGAAAGGGCTGCATGTTGGGCATCCGGAAGGATATACAGCGACTGACATTATCGCAAGAATGAAAAGAATGCAGGGATTTAATGTGCTGCATCCAATGGGATTTGATTCTTTTGGATTGCCGGCAGAACAATTTGCAATTACCACAGGAAATCACCCGGCTGAATTTACGACAAACAATATCAATACGTTTAGAACTCAGATTAAATCATTAGGTTTTTCTTATGATTGGGATCGTGAAATTGCAACATCTAATCAAGACTATTATAAATGGACACAATGGATATTTACTAAATTATATGATATGGGATTAGCTTATATTGATGAAATTCCGGTGAATTGGTGTCCTGAATTGAAAGCAGTTTTAGCGAATGAAGAAGTTATCGACGGTAAGTCAGAACGTGGCGGATTTCCGGTAATCAGAAAACCGATGCGTCAATGGGTATTGCGTATTACAAAATATGCAGAACGTCTATTGGAAGATCTTGAAGATTTAGACTGGCCTGAGCCTACAAAACAGATGCAGCGCAACTGGATTGGAAAATCAAGCGGTGCAAATGTACAATTTAAAATTGCCGGAACAAATAAAGAATTTACTGTATTTACAACACGCCCGGATACTTTGTTTGGTGCAACCTATTGTGTTTTATCACCGGAACATCCTTTTGTCGATGAAATTAGCAGTGTAAATCAAAGGGAAGCAGTAGCCGCTTATAAAGAATCTATCGCCAGCAAGTCAGATTTGGAAAGAACTGAGTTGTCTAAAGAAAAAACAGGGGTTTTTACAGGTGCTTATGCGGTCAATCCGGTAAACGGGAAAGAAATTCCAATCTGGATTGCAGATTATGTATTAGCAAGTTATGGAACAGGTGCAATCATGGCTGTTCCGGCACATGATGAACGTGATTACGAATTTGCGAAAAAATTTGGAATTGAGATTATCCCGGTGCTTGAAGGCGGAAATATTGAAGAAGCTGCTTATACTGAAGATGGGGTACATATCAATTCAGAATTCTTAAATGGTTTAAACAAAGAAGATGGGATTAAAACCATGATTGAATGGTTAAATGAAAATCACTGCGGTGAAGCTAAAATTACTTATAAATTAAGAGACTGGCTGTTTTCAAGACAGCGTTATTGGGGAGAACCAATTCCTATTATTTATAAACCTGACGGTACGATGGTCACTGTCCCGGTAGAAGAATTGCCGCTTGAATTACCTGCAACTAATAATTTTAAACCTAGTGATGATGGGGAATCTCCTTTAGCACATTGCGATAATTGGTTATATGTTGAAATTGATGGTCAAAAATGCCGTCGTGAAACAAACACGATGCCACAATGGGCGGGATCATGCTGGTATTATATCCGTTACATTGATCCTCATAATGATCAGGCAATTTGTGATCCAAAAATCATCAATGAATGGCTGCCGGTTGATTTATATGTAGGCGGAGCGGAACATGCGGTACTGCATTTACTTTATTCTCGCTTCTGGCATAAGGTGCTTTATGACTGTGGTGTCGTGAACAGTAAAGAACCATATCAGCGTTTATTCCACCAAGGAATGATTTTAGGAAATAATGGAGAGAAGATGTCTAAATCAAAAGGAAACGTTATCAATCCGGATGATATTGTTGAAAGTCATGGAGCAGATGCACTGAGACTTTATGAAATGTTCATGGGACCTTTAGAGGCATCTTTGCCATGGTCAACGAATGGTTTAGATGGAGCCAGAAAATGGCTGGATCGTGTTTATCGTTTATTTATAGAACAAGATAAACTTTCAGATCAAAATGACGGTACATTAGATAAAATTTATCATCGCACCGTAAAGAAAGTGACAGATGACTATAATACGTTAGGATTTAATACGGCAATTAGTCAAATGATGATTTTTATTAACGAAGCTTATAAATCAGAAACTATTTATCGCCCATATGCTGAGTCATTGATTAAGATGCTTTCATGTATTGCTCCTCATATATGTGAAGAAATGTGGCAGAAGCTTGGACATACGGAATCTATAACTTATGCAGCTTGGCCAACTTATGATGAAAAGATGTTGGTTGATGATGAAGTTGAAATTGCGATTCAAGTAAATGGAAAGCTTCGTGCGAAGATGACCATTGCCAAAGATGAAGATGATGAAAAAGTAAAAGCTGATGCATTGGCACAGGAAAATGTTAAAGCACATATTGAAGGCAAGAATATTGTGAAAGTAATTGTCGTTAAAAATAAGATCGTCAATGTGGTTATAAGATAAATAAAATGAGATGTCAAAAAAATGTTGACATCTTTTTTGCTTTTTTAAATATTTAGAAGTGATAGCGATTTTTAATTGTACTATACTTTATATATATTGTTAGAAGGCGAGGGAAGTGCCATAATCCAAATATTTTGTTTACGGGAAGCGGCGAACTACAGGTTTCTTGCTTTTGTTATATATATTTTTATGATTTTGTAAAACTTATTGTTTGAATTAATGTAGAAACTGGTATAGTAATTGTTTTAATAAAGTGAAAAATCCTTTATTTCAGTGTGATTTCAAAATTGAAAATAATTTTGTCAATATTGTAGTATGTTAAAAAGAAAAGACCATAAGAATTGCGACAGCAAGGATTGATGGTCTTTAAATTTCCTTCTTTTTATTTTTTTATAACTTATAAATAAAGCACGAATACTTCAACTTATTTCTTGAATATAATTTAAATAGGGGTAGGATTTATTTTTGTGTTATCTTTTATAAAAGAGACAATTATTGTCACATTCAGTTAGACATTTAGCTCTTCTTAGCGAATGATAAAAAATGTTAAATTATAAAGCGCTTACTCTGATTTGTTGTGAATAAAAGCGCCAATGAGACTAGAATACCCCTAAATAGTGTGCTATACTGTATTACAGAACTTTATTATGGTCAAAAAATATCAATATTTTAATAAACTACTATCTAATGTTTTTAAACGGGGGAATGCTGTTATGAAAATCATGGCTTTAAATCTAAATTCTTATCAGGAAGATAATCAGGAAGAAAAGTTTCGTCGAATTGCCGATAAAATCATCGATGAAGAGATTGATGCTATGTGCTTTTCAGAAGCATCGCAAAGAATTAATACACCTTATGCACATGATCATATTCGTGAAGATAACGCATTGAAGATTATTTGTGATATGGTGAATGAAAAAGCAAAAGATACGTATCATTATGCATGGGATTTCTCTCATTTTGGCTTTACGATCTATGAAGAAGGAATAGGCATTATTACCCGTTGTCCGATTGAAAAAGTGGAGTGCCGCTATATTTCTAAAACCGCAGATACTTTCAGTTATAAAAGTCGTAAAGTAATGAAGATCACATTATGGGATCACGATCAAAAAATTAATGTATATTCTGTCCACTTAGGGTGGGGGGATGATGAATATGAACCGTTTGAATACCAATTTCAGCAGCTTGATCAATGGATTAAAGAAGAGCCTGATGTTTTCACGGTAATCAGCGGAGATTTCAGTAATGATTACAATACGCGATATTATGACATGGTGGTATCACAGGCGTATATTGATCAGTATCTGCAGGCAAATCCGGAAGGGATGAATGATTATACTTTTATTAATCCCAGCGGAATTGAATTCAGACATGCCGAAAAATTAAGGCTAGATTATGTCTTTACCAATACAAATGATTATCGGGCAATTGATGCGAAACGCTTTTTCTTAGAAGGGGATCGTGTATCGGATCATGTTGCAATTTATGTGGAACTGGAAAAAGCAGCCTAGGCTGCTTTTTTGTATACTAAAATTAAGGAAAATAAAAAACGGTCATCATGACCGTTTCGATTAACCCAATCTGTTGTAGTATTCAACGATTAATGATTCATTGATTTCTTGGTTTAATTCAGATCTTTCAGGTAATCTTACATATTTACCTTCTAATTTATCTGCATCAAATTCAACAAATCCAGGGATATGTGTAGTTGCTTCTACAGCAGCTTTAATCACTGCTAGGTTTTTAGAAGATTCTTTAACAGAGATAACATCTCCAACCTTTACTTGGTAAGAAGGGATGTTTGCTTTTTTACCGTTAACTAAGATATGACCATGGTTAACTAATTGTCTAGCTGCTCTACGAGTAGTTGCTAAACCTAATCTATAAGTTAAGTTATCTAATCTTGATTCTAATAAGCAGAAGAAGTTAGTCCCTTTAACCCCAGACATTTTACTTGCTCTAAAGAATGTGTTACGGAATTGTTTTTCGTTCATTCCATACATATTTCTTACTTTCTGTTTCTCAGCTAATTGAGCACCGTATTCAGTTAATTTTCTTCTTTTTTGACCATGTTGTCCTGGAGCATAAGCTCTTCTGTTTAATTCTTTTCCTGTTTCTAATGTAGAAAATCCTAATCGTCTAGAGATTCTCCATTGTGGTCCTGTGTAACGTGACATTTGTGTTCCTCCATCTAATTTTATTTTTTTGCTTTGAAATAATTAGACGCATGTTTCATATCAGAAGTGTTCATATTAAGTATTTCTCATTTGCAGCCAGATACTTTACAAACGTGGGTTTTCGCCTGGTTATAAACACTTTTTTGATAACAACATGTGCTGCCTCTTTCTAGCACCATTACATATTACATGATTTAAGTATTATTTGCAAGAAAAATAATGAAAAAAACAAAAAGTATATAATGAATTCAGCAAGGAACTATGCTATAATTTAAAAAGAAATCAATTAGGGGTGTGAGTATGCAATCAATCATGGACTTTGTCAATAGTTTTGGAAAATCTAAACTTATTATTATATTGGTCGTTTTAATCGCGTTGATTATTGCTTTTTTTGTATATCGATCAATGAAATTAAAGAAATACCGCAAAGAGGTATTGGAATTGGATGGTGAAATTAATTCAATTAAAAGTATGCCCATTCAATATCGTTTAGGACGCGTAAAAAAGATTGCTTTGAACGATGAGGGATTAGTCGAAAAATATGAACAATTTTTGGAAAGAAACGATGCGCTGAATACATTGTTGAAAGAAGAGGTTGCTTTTGCGATTAATGAAATCGATGAACAGCTCTATTTCAGAAGATTAAGCAAAGTAAAAGGAAAGTTAGTTAGTTTAAAATTATTAGTTGAAAAATATAAAAAAGATGCGACAGAACTGTTGGCGGATATTGAAACAATCACAGAAATAGAAAATGAACAGCGTGTTGTCATTATTAAACTAAAAGAGAAATATCGTGAGTTAGCGGCTAACTTTGAAAATGTTAAGTATAAGATTGATGAATATGTTCCGGCTGTTGGTGAATCCCTTGTCACTTTAGAACAGGAATTTTCGGAATTAGAAGAAATGATGAATGCTCAGCTTTATGCTGAAGCCAATGAGAAATGTGCGAAGCTAACAGAAACTATTGACTTTTTAGCGGTTAATGTACGTGATTTACCTACATATGTATCTATTTCGAGAAATTATATTCCAAAACGCTTTTCTGAAATTACCAAAAGAATGGAAAGCATGAATGAAAATGGATTCTGTTTGGAACGTTTGAATGCAACAACACGTTTTAATAAGATGCAAATGGAGTTAGAATCGGCATTGAAAGATATGCAGGATTTAAAAATCGAAGCGGTCGGCTCAACTTTAGAAGTGATCACTACAGAGATTAATGAGTTAATGAAGGATTTCGAGCAGGAAGAGGCGGCTCATAATGAATATTTAACGATCTGGAAAGATATATTTAATAAAATCAGCGAAGTACATGAAGATTACAAATATGCGATCACGGAGTATAAAAAACTTCATGAACGCTATATCATTGAGGACCTTCATTTAGACATTGAACAATCCTATCCGGAATTAGAAATTATTTTAGATGAGACAAAAAGCTTGGAACATCTGATTCAGTCAAAGGATTTCAGCTATGCAGTCGTCGTGGAACGCTTAAAAGATTTATTGGCAAAAAGTGAGAAGTATGAAGATACATTGCGTTACTTCTTTAGTAAGCGTGATGAGCTTTACTTAACAGAACAAAGAGCTATTGATGAATTAGACAATGTCAATATCGTCTTGTTGGAAATTAAGTCGGAAATCAAAAACACACATCTGCCATCGATCTCGGAAAAATACATCGATTATATCGATGAAGCTTATGAACGTGCAAATGCTATTCAGATTTTAAGAAACAGTCTGCCAATTGATTTAAATGTTTTAACCAAACAGGCAGATGAAGCAAGAGATATCATTTATCAGCTTTATGAAAATGTGCATAATTTAGTGATTACCGCTGATATGGTGGAAGAAACAATTGTTTATGGAAATCGTTATCGCTCTGCGTTTTTAGAAGTGAATACGGAATTAACGAAAGCGGAATTGTTGTTTAGAAATGGAGAATATTCAGAAGCATTAAAGATTGCGGTGGATATCGTAGAAAAAATTCAGCCAGGTTTCAATGAAAGGCTGACAACAAAAAGTGTTAAAAATCCTACTTTGTAGTAGGGTTTTTCATTTAAATATTGATTTTATTTTATGAGTTTGCATATAATGTCTATGAAAGAAATGAGGGAGTAGATTGATCTATTTAGATTATACAGCGACAACACCGCTGAACCCAGAAGTAACTAAAACGTATACCAAGCTGTTGAATGAATTATTCGCAAATCCGGATTCCATTCACAAATTAGGATTAGAGACGGAAAGCTTGATGAATAAATCACGTCAGTTAATTGCTGATATGCTGCACGTTAAATATGATGAAGTTCTGTTTACCAGCGGAGCCAGCGAAGCAAACAATATGGCGATCAAAGGCGTGGCATTTCAATACGCCAATCGCGGCAAACATATTATTACCAGTACCTGTGAACACTCATCGGTGTATGAAACCTGTCATCAGTTAGAAAAAGTATTTGGCTATGAGATCACGTATATCAATGTGGATCGTTATGGCAAGCTCGATTTAGACCAATTAAATCAAGCCATTCGTAAAGATACGATTTTGGTATCAATCATGCATATTAATAATGAAGTAGGATTCATTAATCCGGTGGATCAGATTGTCAAAATCGTCCGTGAGAAAAATCCGCTGACTAAAATTCATATTGATATGGTACAATCTTTAGGAAAAGTGCCAATTGATTTAAGTCAGATTGACTTAGCCAGTTTTTCTGCGCATAAGATTTATGGCTTAAAGGGCAGTGGAATCCTGATGAAGAAAAACAGCTGCCAGATTGTTCCATTGGTGAGCGGCGGACAGCAGGAATTTAATTTAAGAGCCGGAACCAGCAATGTGCTTACAAATATAGTGCTGGCAAAGACTATGCGTCTGGCATTGGAGCATTTAAATGATAAGATGATGAAAGTCAAACAGATGAATCATTATTTAAGAGAACGTTTAACCATGATGGAGGGAGTCGTTATTAATACTCCTTTGACCAATGGATCACCGTATATTATCAATGTTTCATTTGTAGGCTATAAACCTGAAGTATTTGTTCATGAATTAGAAAAATATGAGATTTATGTTTCTACTCGTTCTGCCTGTTCAACGAAATCCAGTCAGATGTCACGTACTTTAGAAATGATGCATGTTGATCCTGCCATTGGCAGCAGCGCTATTCGCATCAGTTTATCCGCATTAACATCACAGCAAGAATTGGACACTTTTATCAGTGCAGTCCAAGAAACAATGAAAAATTTAAAGAAACAGAGGTAGAAGAATGCAGTATGATCATATCTTAGTTCGCTTTGGTGAACTCACAACAAAAGGAAAGAACCGTAAGCTCTTTATTGGAAAATTGGTTCAGAATGTTAAAGCGGCTTTAGCTGAGTTTAGCAGTTTGGAATATCAGAGAACTTACGATCGCTTATATATCCTGCTTCATGATGAAGATCAGGAGGCAGTTGTAGAAAAATTGAAAAAGGTGTTTGGTATTCACTCTTTTTCATTGGCAATCAAAGTGAACAGTGATCTTGAAGAAATAAAGAAAGCTGTTGAGTACATCGTAGAAAATTGTGATGGTACAACATTTAAGATTGATACGAAAAGAAATGATAAAGATTTTCCACTTAGCTCTCAGGAAATAAATCGAGTTATGGCAGGACATGTTTTTAATCATACCACGAAAGATCTTAAAGTAGATGTGCATTATCCGCAAATCTTAGTAAAAGTAGAATTACGTAAAGAATACACCTATATCATGAATGATGTGGTCAAGGGAGCCGGTGGGTATCCGGTTGGTGTCGGTGGCAAAGCCTTATTAATGCTTTCTGGCGGGATTGATTCACCGGTTGCTGGTTATCTGACTTTAAAAAGAGGAGTGGTGATTGAATGCATTCATTTCTCATCACCGCCTTATACGAGTGATCGTGCTCGTGACAAAGTGTTGCGTCTAGTTCAAAAACTGACTGCTTATACAGATAAAATAAAAGTGCATATCGTTCCGTTTACAGATCTTCAATTAGCCATCTATGAACATTGCGATGAATCTTATGCGATGACGTGCATGCGCCGTATGATGTACCGTGTGGCATGTGAAATTGCAAAAAAAAATCATTGTTTAGTTTTAGCCAATGGTGAAAGTATCGGTCAGGTCGCTTCGCAGACTTTAGAAAGCATGAGTGTCATTAATGAGGTAACGAATATGCCGATCATTCGTCCGGTTGTCTGCATGGATAAACTGGAAATCATTGATATTGCTCAAAAGATTGATACTTATGATATTTCAATCGAGCCTTATGAAGATTGCTGTACGATTTTCACCCCTAAAAATCCGGCAACTAAGCCAAGACTTCATCGTGTACTTAGTTATGAAGAAAACTTTGATTATGAAAGCTTAGTTAAAGAATGTGTAGAAAATACGGAATCTTTATTGATTTGCGCACATCCTAAAAATGAAGAAGATCTGTTTTAATCTCCGATTCGGAGATTTTTTTATGATTGTAATTTGTATCATTTTTAAATTATTTCATATATAATAAAGAATAAGAGGTGAAACTATGAACAAGCTAAGACGAATGTATGATTTTTATGTACGCCATGTCTCAACCGAAGATACAACCAGTTTGGCTTATTATTTCATCTTATCATTAATTCCGGCAGCAACGTTGCTGGCAAGCTTTGCTCAGATGCTTCATTTCGATCTGGCAAAAGATACGTCGGTAATAAAAACGGTTTTTAATGAAAATATTGCTAACAGCGTTATTGAGCTATTGACTTCCAGAAGTGTATCTTACTATTCCATTATTACCTTGCTGATCTGTCTTTATGTCTGTTCCAAGGGAATCTATCGGGTAACAAGAACAGTCGATTATATGTATAAAGTAGATCCTAAGCCATATATGCCGGCACGTTTTACAGCGGCTTTAAATACCTTGCTGCTAGTGATTCTGATTTTGGGATTAATGGTACTGATGACGATTGTTCCTTTTATATTAAACTTTCTTAATTTAGGACCTATTTGGAGTCTGATTCAATTTGGCGGCGGCTTCTTCTTTGTTTTAATTATTATGCTGATCATGTTTAAAGTCGTCCCATCAATTCCATTAACCTTAAAAGAAATTTATAAGGGAGCGCTCGTCACCTCAGTATTATTTATATTGATTATTTTTGGATTTAGTATATACTTAAGATTTGCCAATTACACAACGATTTACGGACCGTTTGCGAGTGTGGCAGTGTTGTTATTGATGTTTGATTTTTTTGCGAAAGCGATTTATATCGGTTTTGCAGTAAATGCTTTGGATCAATATATTATGTAGAATGAAAGAGGAAAAAAGAATGAAAGAAACAAATTTAGAAATTAAGAAGTTAGGCATTAACGGAGAGGGGATCGGGTATATTAACCGTAAGATTACCTTTGTTAAAGGAGCCTTGCCGCAAGAAGAAGTCAGTGTTGAAGTCACCAATGATACGCGTTCATTTAAAGAAGCGAAATTAATCAAAGTATTGAAAAAATCAGAACATCGTGTTCAGGCACCTTGTTTTCAGCAAAATCATTGTTTAGGATGTCCGATCATGCACATGTCATATGATCAGCAGTTATATTTCAAAAAAGATATTATTCGTGACAGTTTACGTCACTATACGAATTTAGATTTACGTCGCATTGATTTTAGAAGATGTCTTCCATCAGTGAAACAAGAAGGATATCGTGATTGTGTTCATTTGCCGATTGTTCGTTTTAATCAAAAAGTGACTTTTGGGATTTATCAAAGAGAGACAAAATATTTAACGATCATGAATCGCTGCGGAGTACAAAATCCTTTGATCAATCGCTGCTTAAATGATTTGGAAACGATCTTTGAAGAAACCAAGGTACGTTCTTACAGTGAAGAAACAAGAACAGGACTGCGCTTTTTAACGGTACGTGTTTTTGAAGAAAAAGCACAGTTAGTTTTTGTTACCGGGCGTGATCGCTTAGACAATAAATTGATTGAAGCAATAGAAAAACTGGATTATGTCCATTCTGTCTATTATACGATCAATACCAATAAAAAAGAGGAATTCACTCATGGGCATTATGAAAAAGTGTCAGGGGCAACACGTCAGGAGTTCATACTGGAAGGAAAGAAATTTATTATCTCTCCAAAATCTGAATATCCAATCAATACCTCAATGGTGCCAACAGTCATTGAGACGGTCAAATCTTTATTATCAAAAGAAGTGAAGTCATTATTGGAAATCAACTGTTCAATGGGATGGTTAGGTATGAATTTAGATGATTCAATCGAAATTAAAGGAATTGATTTTGATCGTGTTAATATTGAAGACGCTAAATTAAACGCTAAATTTTTAAAGAAAGAAAACTGCAGCTATGAAAGCGGAAAGCTGGAAGAGCTGACAAAACAGTTGACTAAAAACAAGAAGTTCGATGCTTTTATTGTTCACAGCAACAAACTGGGAATGCGTAAGACGATTAAAGAAAGTTTGATTAAAGGAAAAATCAAAGAGTTGATCTACCTGTCATCTTCTCCATCTTCTTTTGCTAAAGATGTATCGGATTTAGAGAATAATTATCAAGTAGAATCGATTGTTCCGATCGATATGCTGCCACATAGTCAAAATGTCTTGGTTATTGCTAAATTGAGGCTGAAGAAATGACCAAAAAAGATTTAAAATTCATTGTCGCTTTACTTTTAATATCCGTTGTTTTATTTATTGGATATCAATGGTTTATTCATGGACGAGCTGATCAGATTGAAAAAGCTTTTGTTTATCACAATAACGAATTGGTGATGGAATTTAAAATTGATGAAGATGCTACATATGAACTTACCGGGGATTACGGAAAGATGCATATTGAAGTGAAAGATGGAAAATATCGCGTTTACGAAGTCGAATGTCCGAATCATGATTGTGAGCGAGTAGGATGGGTAGCAAAGGGAAGTACAACCACGATTTTATGTGTGCCAAATGATGTTTTTATTCGACAAGATGCCAAAAACTAAGATAAATTCTTAGTTTTTTTGTTTTCTTGCTTAATAAAACGGATTGTACTTCGATTAATACAAATAATTTATTATAATGCATACTTCTTACTTTTTTTTCTTTGCAACAAGGGGGCAAAATGGTATAATCATGGTGAATGATTTATAAAGAGATGGAGGAAATGTTATGGCAATTTTGTCTGGAATTGGGAAAGTACATTTAGACGGCCAAAAAGGATTGACAAAAGATAAACCTGTCAAATCAATGGATGCGCCGGCAATTGTTTATATTCCATTGGTAAGTGGAACATCAACAGCCTTTGACGTACATGTACAACCCGGTGACCATGTTGACATTGGGACTAAATTAGCTACACGTAAAGATATGTATGTTCCGGTTTACGCTTCAGTTTCGGGAACCGTAAAAGCGATTGAAAAAAGAATGCATATCAGCGGTAGAATGCAGAACCATGTCGCAATTGAAAACGATGGGCAATATACATCAGTAAAAGCAATTGATATCAGCAACCCTGATGATATGAGCCAAAATGACGTGTTGGAAGCAATCAAAGAACTTGGTTTGGTAGGATTAGGGGGCTCAGGCTTCCCAACGTACATCAAATATTCAAAGCCAGAATTATTAGAAACAGTATTGATCAACGGTGTGGAGTGTGAACCTTTCATTACCGCAGATCATATGGAAATGCAAGATAATGTGGAAGCATTATTCGATGGTACTGAATTCTTGATTAAGGCAGCGGGAGCCAAAAATGCGATTATCGCAATCAAAGAGCACAAACCTGAATTATTCAGTTTATTAAAAGGGGAATGTGAAAAACATGCCAATATTACTTGTGTGGAAGTTCCTGATAAGTATCCAATGGGATGGGAAAGAACTTTAGTTAAGCAGGTATTGAAAAAAGAATACGATCAGCTTCCTTGTGAAGTAGGGGTAGTGGTAAACAATTCAACAACAGCGATCAGCCTTTCAAAAGGAATTCGTGAAGGAAAAGCCATTACAGAACGTATTGTTACCGTTTCGGGAAACGGTGTAAAAGAACCCACAAACGTAAAAGTAGCAGTAGGGACGCCAGCTAATGAAATTATTGCTTTCATTGGCGGATACATCGATGAAGAAGTAGATGGTGTCATTTTAAATGGTGGACCAATGATGGGGAATTCATTGATGAATGATACATTTGTTATTGCACCATATATGAATGCACTGACAGTTTTAGTAAGAGAAGATACAGTACCGCTTCCATGTTTAAAATGTGGCATGTGTACAGATCACTGTCCAGCTAATTTACAGCCGGTTAAGATCATTCAAGCTGAAAAAGCTGCGAATGTGGATATGGTAAAAAAATTAGAAGCTGACCGTTGTGTAAGCTGCGGAATGTGTTCTTACATCTGTCCTTCTAAGATTGAAGTGTCGGATTTTGTTGCAAAAGCAAAACGTCGTCTGCAACTTGCAAATATGAAGAAGAAGTAAGGGGGAGCTTTAATGAAGATAACTTTAAAAAGAACATCGCCTAACTATCGTCAAAAGCTTTCAACGATCAACATCATGCAAAATCTGATGATCGCCGTGATTGTTTTAGCTGCTTATTCAGTAGGGTTCAATTTTATTAAATATGGTTCTGATTATGGGATCCAAGCCTTATTGATTTATGTAGTAGCTGGAGTTGTTGCTTTTGTGACAGACTTGTTATGCGGAAAACTATTCAAACGCAATGATGCCGGAGATAATAAGTATTTAAATACTGTTTTATCACCTTTGGCAACGGGGCTGATTTTTGCCCTTACATTACCTATCGGAACGCCATTATATGTGGTTGGGGTAGGATCATTTATCGCTATTTTCTTTGGAAAAGCGATTTTTGGTGGATTTGGGCAAAACATTTTTAACCCTGCATTAGTAGGACGTGTATTTGTTCATTTATCATTTAGTTCACAATTATTGTCTTATTTACCGGGAGCGGCTGATGCTTTGACTGGTGCGACACCAACTGCGGCTTTAAAAGCAACGCATTGGCTAGGAGCAAGTTCTCTTGGTTTAGCGGATTTATTTTTAGGAAACTATCAAGCAGCGTTGGGTGAAGCCTGCACTGTATTGATCTTAATTCTAGGGGTATTCTTAATTTGGCGTAAAGTCATCGATGCCCGCATTCCTTTAGCTTATTTAGGGACAACATTGATTTTAGCGTTTATCAGCGGTTTAGTATGCGGTATTGATCCAATTACAAATGCACTGACACATATCGCGATCGGTGGGGTAGCCTTCGGAGCTGTCTTCATGGCAACCGATCCGGTAACTTCTCCGACCAGTCCGCTTGGAAAGATTATTTATGGAATCTTCTTAGGGGCTATTACGATGATTATTCGTTTAAAAGCCAATTATCCTGAAGGGGTACTGTTCTCAATTTTAATTATGAACATGCTGACTCCTTTAATTGATAACTTGACAACAGGACGTACAAATCAAAAAACATTAAAACAAATTATCGTTATTGCCGTATGTTTCTTAGTTTCAGCTGGAACAGTAGGCGGAATCAGTACAACCCTTAAACCGGTTGAAGAAAAACCAGTGAAAGTACCTGATCCAATTCCGGATTACTTATTCTTGGAATATAAAGACGGAGCTTATATCATGCAGGTGAAAGGTTTCGGTGGAGATGGTGCGCCGGTTAAATTGGCTGTAACTATTTCTGGAGATAAGAGTCTGGGAGTAACACCGGTTAAATACAAAGGTGAAACTGCTGGCTGGGGTGCTGACTTGTTGACAAGCGGTGTTGGTGAAAGTTTAAACGCCAATGCAAAAGCATTCTATGATAAAGTTATTGCCGGAAGTGTTTCTGCTGATGAAATAGATGGTATTGATACTGCAACCGGAGCCACTTATACAGCAAAAGCAGTAGTGAATGCAATTAAGGGAGCTTTAGAAGCAGCACCAAAAGTAGAGGGAGACCTTTATACATTTAATTTAACAGCTAATGGATATGGTGGAAAGAAAACACCGATGAAATTAGAAATTGTTATTAATAAAGCAACATCTATGTTTGAAAGTGTTAAAGTGATTGAAGCTAACGGAGAAACTTCAGACTTTGGTGCGGATATGATCAGAGGTGTACATGGAGAAGGATTGAACAGTAAAGCACAAGACTTCTATGATAAAGTATTGAATTCTCAAGTTGCTTTCGGAGATGTGGATGGCATTGATACTGCAACCGGAGCAACAATGACAGCGACAGGTATTGTGGATGCAATGAAGACAGCAATGACAATTGTCAATGATGTTTTAGCACCAAATGCTGATGGAGCGTATGTGATTAGTGCGAACGGTTATGCCGGAGCATCAAATCCAATGAAAATTGAAGTAAAAGTATCAGGAGATACTGTAGAATATGTAAAAGTATTGGAAGCCAATGGTGAAACTTCAGACTTTGGTGCCGATATGATCAGAGGGGTTCACGGAGAAGGACTGAACAGCAAAGCACAAGATTTCTATGATTTAGTCTTGAATAGTTCATTCAGTGTTTCAGATGTGGATGGAATCGATACAGCGACAGGTGCAACAAAAACAGCAAACGGAATCATGGAAGCTGTTAAAAAAGCAATCGCTGCAAGTAACTAGGGAGGACTAGACAATGGGTAAAACAATTAAATTAGCTGTTTTTCTAGCGGTCATTAGTGCGCTTTCTGGGTTATGTCTTTCTTTTGTAAACAGTCAGACAGCACCTATCATTGCCGAAAATGGTTCTTCTAAAGAAACAGAATATCTAACAAAAATCTTTGAAAATGCAAAATTCACTGAAAAAGATGTCAGTGGAGAATTCGTTAAAAAACAATATACATGTGATGCCGGAACTGCTTATAAAATTGATGTAAAAGGTTACGGTGCAGACGGAATTTCATTCCTTTTAGGAATTGATACAGAAGGTCAATTTGTAGGGTATGAAGTATTAAACTACTCGAGTGAAACTTCTGGAATCGGGGATCAAATCGCAGGAGAAGATTTTAAAGCATCTGTTTTAGAAGCAACTGCTGATGATGAAGTGGATACGATTTCCGGAGCGACAATTTCTTCACAAGCGGTTGTGAATGGTATTAATGAAGCGGCTGAATTATTCAGCAGCTCTAAATAGGGGAGGGTTGACAGATGAAAAAATTTGATATCTTCAAAAAAGGAATCACTGTTGAAAACCCAATCTTTGTCTTATTGCTTGGTTTGTGTTCTGCCTTAGCGATCACAACATCCTTAACCAATGCGATTGGGATGGGATTAGCAGTAACATGCGTGTTGATTTTATCAAACGTGATTATCTCACTTTTAAGAAAAGTGATTCCTTCAGAAATTCGTATACCGGTATATATCGTTATTATTGCTACACTTGTAAAATGTGTGCAGTTATTAATGAATGCCTATATGATTTCTCTATATAATTCATTGGGTGTGTTTATCCCATTGATCGTTGTTAACTGCATTATCTTAGGACGTGCAGAATCATTTGCAAGTAAAAACACAGTTTTGGATTCATTGATTGATGCCTTGGGAATGGGCGTAGGATATACGCTTGCCATCTTAGCGGTTTCTTTCTTCCGTGAATTAATCGGGACAGGTGGTTTATCATTAGTGAATCCATTCGATTCAACACAGGTAATTTTCCAATTCAGTTTATTTAAAGAGTATGCAATCGGTTTGATTACTCAGCCTGCGGGAGCTTTCTTAACATTAGGAACTTTAATCGGGGTTATAAACAGTATTTCTAATCGTCGCATTAAAAAAGCTACAGAAAAGAAAGCAGAGGTGAAATAACAGATGGAATTATTCGCATTATTTATCTCATTGGCACTGATCAACAACGTTGTTTTATCAAAGTTCTTGGCAGTGTGTCCATTGCTTGGTGTATCTAAAAAATCAAGCAGTGCTTTAGGAATGGGGGCTGCGGTTACATTCGTTATCGTTATTGCCTCTATGATCACTCATGTTTTATATTACCAAGTGTTAGTTAAATTCCATATTGAGTACATGGATTTAATTACGTTTATCTTAGTTATCGCTTCATTAGTGCAATTTGTTGAAATGTTCTTAAAGAAAGTATCTCCGCCTTTATATAAAGCATTAGGGGTTTACCTTCCTTTAATCACAACAAACTGTGCTGTATTAGGAACAACTTTGAATAATATTACAGATGGTTATTCATTTATTGAAGCAACAGTAGCCGGATTTGCCGTTTCTATTGGGTTTGCTTTAGTTATCTATATCTTTGCAACAATCCGTGAAAGATTGGAAATCGCTTCAACTCCTGAAGGGTTTAAAGGTGTGCCAATTGCCTTAATCACTGCAGCGATTATGGCATGTGCATTTGCCGGATTAGCCGGATTGGTATAAAATGATCGCATTAATTTGGTTAATGATCTTAGTGTTCCTGTATATCGGATTATATATGTGGAACAAAAAAACACCTAAGCCAAAAGGGTGTGAAAACTTAACAGCGGATTGTGATGGCTGCAAGTTAGTCGATTGTACACACAATCCAGTACACCATGAGGAGGAGACAAAAAATGATTGAAGCAGTTGCTGTCTTAGGGATCATTGGTGCGCTTTTAGGGGCAATGCTAGGCATTGCAGATCTATTCTTAAAAGTAGAAAATGATCCAAGAGAAGATTATGTCATGAGCAAGCTAGCCGGTGCAAACTGTGGTGGATGCGGATATCCTGGATGTCAAGGTTTTGCTGCTGCATTAGTGAACGGAGAAGCGACACAAGTGTCAAAATGTGCTCCAACTAGTAAAGAAGCAAAAGATGAAATCGTAGAATATTTGAACACAACACCAGGACCGGATGGTTCAACTTTGAGTGTTAAACTATAAGATGAGGATTGTCCTCATCTTTTTTTAAATTTGAAAATAGTTTTCAAAATGTGAAATATTGTGATTATATGAGATAAATTTCACATCATAATGTCAAAAAACATAATAAATAGGTGAAAGCGATTGCAAATTTGGTGGAAATGTATTGCTCAAAATACACTTCTAGTATATAATATAAGCGTTAGAAAGAGCTTAATACTCTAACAAAATTCTAAGTAAGGATGGGAAGGAAAAAATGAAAAACTTTAAAAAAGTTATGGCAGTTGCTGCTTCAGCTGCTATGGTGATGACACTTACTGCATGTGGTGGTGGATCATCTGCTAAGTACACAAAAGTTGGTTTCGGTATGATAACTTCTGTGTCAGAAAAAGGAGACTACAACCAAGTTAATACAACAATGGCTACTGTAGGTCTAGACAGCAAAGGAAAAATCGCATATGTTGATTTAGACGTTGCTCAACAAAATACGAATGACGCAAAAGAAACTCGTACAAAAATGGAGAAAAAAGAAGATTACGGAATGAAAGGTGTTTCTGAAAAAGCCGGAATCGGTAAAGAACTTTACGAACAAGTTGAATTCTTAGAAGGAAAACTAATCGGGATGACTGCTGATGATGTTAAAAACATCGAAGTTTATGACAAAGATGAAGAACATAAATCAGTACCTAAAGAAGGAACTGACATCGCTGCTGGATGTACAATTTCTATCGCAGACTTCCAAGCTGCAATCCAAAAAGCTTTCGATAATATGGCAGAAGTAAAAGCTGACAAAATTGGAGCTGGTGAAGTTATTTCAGTTGATGACTCAAAAGGTCAAGTTAACACAACTGTAGCACAAGTGGCTTTAAACTCTAAAGGTGAAATCGAATGGTCTAACTTAGACGTTGCTCAAACATCTAAAGCTTCTGATGTAAGAAGTAAAATGGAGAAAAAAGAAGATTACGGAATGAAAAAATACTCTGGAATCGGTAAAGAACTTTATGAACAAGTAGACTTCTTAGTTGGAAAATTAAAAGGTATGACTGCTGATAAAGTAAAAGCAATCGAAGTTTATGACAAAGATGAAGAACATAAATCAGTACCTAAAGAAGGAACTGACATCGCTTCAGGATGTACAATCTCAATCGCTGATTTCCAAGCAGCTTTAGCAGAAGCATTTGAAACAGCTAAATAGTCATTCAAAAACCGGAAAAAATTCCGGTTTTTTTTGTTATTGCTGTCTGTACTTTTATCATAAATAGTTTATAATAAAACGTGTTAACGCTTTCAGGTAGGAGGATAAATTATGAAGTTTACAGATGGTTACTGGATGCTTAAAGAAGGTACTGTTCAAAGCAACGCTATCGAAATCTATGATTATCATATTAATGGAAAAACGCTCATTTTATATGCACCATTTAAGAGTATCCAAACAAAAGGAGATACCTTGAATATGGGGATGCTGAGCATAGAATTAGATTCACCGATCGAGGATGTTATTGGGGTGAAGGCTTATCATCACATCGGGGGATTAACAAATCAGCCGCAGTTTAGATTAAATGAAACTGAACATGAAATTATCATTGATGAAAAAGACGACTGTCTTATCTATACATCCGGAAAAGCACAGGCTGTGATTAAGACGATAAAGGGAAAATATGAGTTATCTTTTTATTATGACGGACAGCTAAAAACAGAGAGTCTTTTTAAATCTCTGGGATATGTAGAGACGAATGGAACGGCTTATATGAAAGAAGAATTAACGATTGCACATAATGAATATGTGTATGGTTTGGGAGAACGGTTTACTCCGTTTATAAAAAATGGTCAGGTTGTCGATATCTATAATAAAGACGGGGGTACCGGCAGTGAACAGAGTTATAAGAATATTCCGTTCTACATTACGAATCAAAGTTATGGTATCTTTGTCAATACACCGGGATTGGTATCTTTTGAAGTAGCTTCTGAAAAGGTGTCAAAAGTACAGTTCAGTACAGAAGGAGAAGTTCTGCATTATTATTTTATTGGCGGTCAAGACATGAAAGATGTGTTAGTTCATTACACCTCTTTGACCGGGAAACCTTCATTGCCGCCGGCATGGTCATTTGGCTTATGGCTGTCTACGTCATTCTTAACGGATTATGACGAAGCTACAGTCAATGAATTCATTGATGGAATGCTGGAAAGAGATATTCCTTTAGATGTTTTTCATTTTGACTGCTGCTGGATGGATGAGTTTGAATGGTGCAATTTTAAATGGAATCCTAAAACCTTCCCTGATCCTGAAAAAATGTTGAAAAAGATTCATGATAAAGGAGTCAAAATCTGTGTTTGGATCAATCCTTATATCGGACAAAAATCTTCGTTATTCAAAGAAGGAATGGAGAACGGATATCTGCTTAAACGTGCTGATGGTTCAGTTTGGCAATGGGATATGTGGCAGGCTGGAATGGGGTTAGTGGATTTTACTAATCCGAAGGCTACTCGCTGGTATTTAAGCTATTTAGAAAAGTTAATAGATATGGGCGTGGATAGTTTCAAAACAGATTTCGGAGAAAGAATTCCCACTGATGTGGTTTACTACGATCATTCAGATCCGAAGCTGATGCATAACTACTATACTCATTTATATAATAAAGCTGTATTTAACCTGTTGAAAGATAAAAAGGGAGAACATGAAGCATGTTTATTTGCCCGTTCTGCAACTGTTGGCGGACAACAGTTCCCAGTGCATTGGGGCGGTGACTGTGTTTCCGTTTATGCTTCTATGGCAGAATCATTGCGTGGCGGATTATCGTTTACACTTTCCGGATTTGGCTACTGGTCACATGATATCGGTGGTTTTGAAGATGGATGTTCACCTGACCTTTATAAGCGCTGGAGTCAGTTTGGTTTGCTTTCAACCCATTCACGCTATCATGGAAGCGGAGAATATAAGATACCTTGGCAGTACGGAGAAGAAGCAGTGGCAGTCACACGCCAGTTTACAAAGCTAAAGCTTTCACTGATGCCTTATTTATATGCTCAATCTGTGAAGACTCATCAAACCGGAATTCCGATGATGAGAGCGATGGTGTTAGAATTCTTAGAAGACCGTACAACCCATAGTTTGGATAATCAATATATGTTAGGGGATCAACTGTTGGTAGCCCCAATTCTTCAGGAAAATGGCGAAGTCGAATATTACTTGCCAAAAGGAATTTGGACAAATATTCTGACAAATAAAGAGTATGAGGGTGGAAACTGGATCAAAGAAACCCATGGTTATGACAGTCTGCCGCTCATGGCAAGAGAGAATACGATCTTAGTGACCAGTGAAAATCAATGCAGTGCGCAGTATGACTATCTGAGCGATGTCATGATCAAACTATATCATATTCAGCCTAATCAGACACTTCGTCAATTCGTTTATGGAGAAGATGGCCGCATGGGGACAGTGAATGTTGTCAGTCAAGAAAAGGAAATGACAATCACGTTAGATGGGTTTAACGGTGATAATAAAATCTGTTATCAAGGTGAAGAATATTTACTGTCTAATCATAAAATTACTGTCAAATTATAATAATTATAGTTTATCATTGCAGATAAATAGTATATAATACCTCAGAGGAGGAACTTATGAAACCGATTAAAATAATATTAGCTGTTATTCTTTCATTAGCGTTGGCAGGCTGTCAAAGCTCTTCGTCTAAATATCAATATTTAAAAGATTCTTTTACAGGACCTTTTGATACAGTGATTGAATATATGGCCTATGTCAAATCTCAAAAAGAATTTGATACTCAAATGAAACTGATCAAAGAAGAATTGACACGCTTAGACCAATTGTTTGATAAATATACCAGTTATGAAGGCTTAAACAACATTAAGACAATCAATGATAATGCGGGAATAAAAGCGGTTAGCGTTGATCCGGTGATCGTGGATATGCTTCAAAAATCAGTAACGGATTATAAGACTGTTTCGTCAAAAGTCAATATTGCGATGGGGTCTGTCTTATCTTTATGGCATGATTCACGTGATAATGCTGTGGACGGAGTTGGGGTTCCCCCTAGTACCAGTCAGCTGGAAGAAGCCAGTCAGCATATGAATATTGATTCTGTGGAAATTGATACGATCAATAATACGGTCTATATCTCAGATCCAAAGACCTCTATTGATGTTGGTGCAACAGCAAAAGGATATGCCATTGAATATGTGAAACAAGTGTTGATCGATAATGGTGTAGAAGCATTTTTGATTTCCGGCGGAGGCAATATTGCCAGCTATGGAGAAAGAAAGATCAAAGCAAACGGCAATGAATCTGTACCAAGAAGTAAAAATGAATTCTTTGTCGGGATTGAATCCCCGAACAATGGTGCTTATAGTGATGGGAAGTATCCGGCAATGATCATTGCCGATAACAAAGCCATTGTTACGAGCGGAGATTATCAGCGTAACTTTAAGGATAAAGATGGGAATGTATACAGTCATTTAGTTGATCCTGATACTTTGTATCCGGCAACCTATTTCAGATCTGTCAGTGTCATCACAGAAGATTCAGGCTATGCAGACTTCTTGTCTTCTACTTTGTTTTTACTTCCATATGAAGAGGGAAAAGCATTGGTTGACAGTTTAGAGGGTGTTGAGGCTGTCTGGCTATTAAATGATGGAACTGTTCAATATACAGACGGATTAGTGGAAGGCGATAATTTCCATTTAAACAGATAAGCGAGGAAACTCGCTTTTTGTGTGATTTTATTGCATTTATAAATCAATGGTGATAACATACCTAATGGGAGGATACGAATATGAAGATGAGTTATCAAACAGTAGGCGTATGTGCAAAACGAATTGATTTAGAGGTGGAAGACGGAATTATCAAAGATGTGAAATTCGTTGGCGGATGTGCCGGGAATACATTAGGAATATCAAAATTAGTAAAAGGCATGAAAGCGGAAGAAGTCATTGAAAAATTAGAAGGAAATCGCTGTGGGGCAAAACCGACATCATGTCCTGATCAGCTTGCAAAAGCGTTAAAAGAAACACTCTAATACCACATAGGTGGTATTTTTATTTTAAAATAAGTATGCTTAAATCATTTAGAACATATAGTGTAATAGGTGATTATGATGATAATGGTGAAAAAAATAAGAGAATTGCAGTTTCTCTGTGCAATATTATTATTTCTACAGTTTTTCTTTTCTTATTGGGGTGTCTTATTTCACGCAATGGCAGTAATTTTATCCGTCATTGTGATTTGTAATACAAAAATGTTTCGCTGTATTGACGCCCGATATAATTATTGGATCATAGGTCTGTTTCTTTATCGTGTAGCATTACGTCAATGGTATTATCAGTTTCAAATTTGTGCGGCGATCTATGCTATTGTTAGTATCTATATTATTGTTCTGTTAGTCATCTGTACGTACCGCTGTATCATTTAGGACTTGTTTCTTTATAAATCAGCAAAACAATGGTATAATATTTTAAAGGTGGTGATAGGATGTTCGGACATTTGCAAGTGTATAGTGGCTATAGTTTTCAAGAAAGTACCATGCTAGTGAAGGACATTGTCACCCAAGCAAAAAAGTTTGGTCAAAATGCGGTGGCTTTAACAGATAAAAACAATTTGTATGGCATGGTAGAGTTTTATAAGCTGTGTATAAAAGAAGAGATAAAGCCAATTTTAGGAATGGAAGCTGATATTTTGATAGAAGATGAGAAATATCCTTTTGTGCTCCTTGCGAAAGATACGGAAGGCTATTTTCATTTATGCAAAATTTCCACAATGATCCAGTTAGGTGAGGAAGTAACCTTGGATAGTTTAGCTAATTTTCAGCCTCACCTTTTTATACTGACACCGGGACAGAACGGAATTTTAGAACGTTTGATTACAAAAGAACTTTATAATGAAGCTTTGCGTCATCTGGTTCATTTTAAAGAATTATTTAAGGATCATTTTTATATTAATCTGCATCGTCATCAGATTGCTTTGCAGGAAAAGGTGAACGAACATCTCTTATCCTTGGCTAAGATGCATTATATTAAAGTAGTCTGCTCGAATCAGGTCAGCTACTTGGATAAAACGGATGCCTTAGGACTAGATTTAGTAAATGCCAGCAAATTAGGCATCACTTTTGATCCTACTCATCAGCCGATCACTCAGGAAAAATATCTTAAACCGACTCATGAAATGGAGGCACTGTTTGAACCGGAAATCATCAATGAAACTATTCAGCTGATATTATCCATCGATGCTAAGATTCCGATGGATGACCTGCATTTGCCTAAATATCCGGTGCCTCATAATGGAAGCAGTCAGGAATATTTAAAGCAGCTTTGTATCATGGGCTTAAAGAAGCGCTTTGCCAATCAAAAGGTACCATCGGAATACATAGAACGTTTAAGAGAAGAACTTGGGGTTATTACCAAAATGAATTATTGCGATTATTTTTTGATCGTATGGGATTATGTCAAATATGCCAAATCACATGGTATTTTAGTTGGACCGGGAAGAGGATCAGCGGCAGGAAGTTTGGTCTCTTATGTGTTAGGAATTACCAACTGTGATCCGATTCATTATAATCTCTTGTTTGAGCGTTTCTTAAATGTGGAAAGAATCTCAATGCCTGATATCGATATTGATTTTCAAGATGACCGCCGTGAAGAAGTGGTATCTTATGTCGTTGAAAAATACGGCAGCCGTCATGTGGCAGGAATTGTCACTTTTAATACATATGGACCAAGAGTAGCTATTAAAGATCTAGGAAAGGTCATTAAAGTGCCTTTACCAAGATTGGAACGACTGGCTTCTCAGGTTCCAACCTCATACAAAACTAAAAAATCAGCATTGCAGATGTATCAAGGCAATGCCAGTTTTCAAATAGAAGTGGATAAAGATGAGCATTATCGTTATATGATGCCAAGTGTTTTTTTGATTGAACGTTTACCCCGTAATATTTCACAGCATGCTGCCGGAGTTATTTTATCCTCGCAGCCGTTAGATGAACTGATTCCTCTAGTCTGTGGACCAAGCGGCTTTTTGATGAGCCAATATTCCAAAGATTACATTGAAGAAGTAGGACTGCTTAAAATGGACTTTTTAGGATTGCGAAATCTGACAGTGATTGATTATATCTTAAAAGCTATTGAGAAAAATACCGGTGAAAAGATCAATATTAATACGATCCCTTTAGATGATAAAAAAGTCTATGATCTGATTGCTGCGGGGGATACTTTTGGGGTATTCCAACTAGAATCGGATGGGATGAAACAGCTGTTAAGAAAAATGAAAGTCAGCTGTTTTGACGATATTATTGCGGCAAATGCCTTGTTTAGACCGGGACCGATGGAAAATATTCCTTTGTTTTTAGCGAGAAAACATGGGGAAAGTCCGGTTGAATCCCTACATCCAGATTTGGATCAGATATTAAAACCAACATATGGCGTCATGATCTATCAAGAACAGCTGATGCAGGTTGCTCAAAAGCTAGCTGGATTCTCTTTAGCGAAGGCAGATATCCTGCGTAAAGCAACCTCAAAGAAGGAAACTAAGCTCATGGAATCTTTAAAGGTTGAATTTATTGAAGGAGCCTTAAAAAACGGGTATGATGAAGCTTTGGCAAACAAAGTTTTTGAATTAATCTTAAAATTTGCCAATTATGGATTTAATAAATCACATTCTGTAGCGTATGCCTATGTAGCCTATCAAATGGCTTATTTAAAAGTACATTATCCTTTAGAATTCTTTGCTGCCTTGATTTCCAGTGAATCCGGATCAACGACAAGCAAGCTTTCTTTGATACAGGAAGGGAAAAAGTATGGTGTTACACTGCTTCCACCTTCGATCAATCGCTCAACTCAGCGCTTTAAAGTAGAAGATCATAATATTCGCTATGCCTTGACAGCCATTAAAAATGTAGGAGATGCCGTCTATAAAGAAATCGAGGCAGTCCGTCAGGAAGGGCTGTTTAAAGATATTTTTGATTTCTTTATTCGTATCTATCAGCATCGTATTTCAGCTAAGACGATCGAATCATTGATTGATTCAGGAGCCTTGGATGAATTTGGCTATTCACGAGCGATGATGAAAGAAAATATTTCTATCCTTTTGGAATACAGTGAAGTATATTCTAAGTTGGGAATTACAGATAAACCTATTTTAAAAGTAGCAGAAGATCAATATTTGGAACGATTGGAAAAAGAGAAAGAAGTGCTGGGTATTTATTTATCTAAGCATCCTTTATCTTTATATCGTGAGAAATTGAATTTTGCGACTGTGCCGATCTATGAATATGAAAAGCACCTCGGACAAAAAGTGATCAGTGTACTGGCAATTCAGCGCGTCAAGGTGATTAACGATAAAAGAGGGCAGACAATGTGTTTTGTCACCTTCTATGATGAAAATGACCAAGTAGATGGAGTTGTTTTCTCACAGAATTATGAAAGATATCAAGAAATAATTAAAAGAGGAAACGTTTGTTTAGTGGAAGGCAAAGTAGATCGTAAAACGAATTTATCGATTACTGTCAACCAGTTAAAACGTTTAAAATAGAAAGGAATCAATATGGAAAAAATTGTTTTAATCGATGGGAACTCCCTTTTATATAGTGCCTACCATGCCACTGCTTATACAGGAAATTTTATGCGAACCAGTCATGGGGTGCCAATGAATGCGGTATCCGGGTTTGCCAACATGATCGAAAAGCTGATGCAGTCAGCACCGGATTATGTATTTGTCGCATTTGATTATGGAAAGAAAACCTTCCGAAATGAATTGATGGGGGACTATAAAGGAACACGTAAAGAGACCGATGAAGAATTGATTTGTCAGTTCCCGATTGCTAGAGATTATTTAAAGGCTCGCGGCATCATCTATCAAGAAATTGAAGGATACGAAGCCGATGATATTATTGGTACTCTTTCTGTTGAAGCAAAGAAGAAAGGCATTCATGTCGATATTGTCACTAAGGATAAAGATATGATGCAGCTGGTAGATGATAATACGACGGTTTTACGTAATACGACAGGTGTTTCTGAGATGGTCGAGATGACACCGGAAACTGTGTTTGAAAAATATGGAATTCGCCCCGATCAATTCAAAGATTTCTTAGGACTCATGGGTGATACTGCCGATAATATTCCGGGAATTAAAGGAGTAGGGGAAAAAACAGCGGTAAAGCTGCTGACCCAGTTTGAAAGTATTGAAAACATGGCGGAGCATGCCGATGAAATTAAAGGCAAGCTCGGAGAAAAGATTCGCGATCAGATTGAAGATGCTTTCTTATCAAAAAAGATTGCCACTATCAAAACAGATGTGCCGATGGAGATTGACTTTGAGCAATATCGCAATAATGGTTTTGACAGCGAGGTCTTATCTGCTTTTTGCCGAGAGTATGAAATGAATACTTTATTAAGAAAGATATCTACGGTTGTCCCTGATCAAAGTGAGACAATCATGAAACAAGTAACTGTGATGCCGTCATTGACTAAGGATTTTGCTTTAAGTGTCGCTGTTTATGATCACAATTATCATAAAAGCATCGTTTTAGGGTATGGTGTCTATAATAAAGATTTCTGCGGCTACATCAGTTATGAAGATGCCTTAGCTGATGAAAACTTCAAGAAAGCATTAAAAGATCCTGCTATCAAAAAATATGGTTATGATATTAAAAAATGTATGATTGCTTCTAAATGGAACGGTATTGAAATTAATGGATTTGATTTTGACTTGCAGTTATCTAGTTATATTCTTAACCCAAGTCTAAAGGATGAAATTAAATTAGTAATGGATTTCCATGGTGACCATTCACTGCCTTTTAGTGAGGAAATCTTTGGCAAAGGAGCCAAAAGAAAAGTTCCGGACAATGATATTTTGACACAGTATTATGGAAAGATCGCAAAAGGAATCTATGAGATTAGGGCTCACGTTGAAGAACAGCTGCGCGAACAGGAACAATATGATCTCTATTATAATTTAGAACTGCCGGTCGCATATATTTTAGCGGACATGGAGTTTACCGGAGTAAAAGTGGATCGTCAGTCTTTAAAAGATATGGAAAAGGATTTTAACGAGACAATTCAGCAATTAGAAAAGGAAATTCATTTGCTAGCAGGTGTGGAGTTTAATATTGCATCCCCTAAGCAATTAGGAGAAATCTTATTTGAAAAACTGCAGCTGCCTTATGGTAAAAAAACAAAAACCGGATATTCAACATCTGTTGATGTATTGGAAAAATTAGCACCGATTCATCCGATCATTGATAAAGTATTAAAATATCGCGCGATAACCAAATTATATTCTACTTATATCGTTGGACTGCAGGAACAAATCTTTATGGATGGCAAGATTCATACAATGTATAATCAGGCGCTGACTCAAACCGGACGCTTATCTTCAACCGATCCTAATTTACAAAATATTCCGATCCGCAGTGAAGAAGGGCGAATGATCCGTAAAGCCTTTATTCCGTCTTTTGATTATATTGTGTCATTTGACTATTCACAGATTGAATTGAGAGTGTTGGCACATATGGCAAATGTCCCCGCATTAATTAATGCATTTAATGATGATATGGATATCCATACTAAAACCGCTCAGGATATCTTTGATGTGAGCGAAGTGGACAGCAATATGCGTCGTCAAGCGAAAGCGATCAATTTTGGAATCATTTACGGAATGAGTGATTTTGGTTTATCTGAACAAATCGGAGTACCGGTCAATGTCGCTAAAGAGTTTATCCAAAAATATTTTGCGACTTATCCGGGAATCAAGGAATTTATGGATAAAGAAATTGAATTCTGTAAGGAAAATGGCTATGTAGCGACTATTTTAAATCGTAAACGTTATATTAAAGAAATTAATGAGAAAAACTACATGGTACGTGAATTAGGAAAACGCTTGGCGATGAATTCACCAATTCAGGGAAGTGGAGCCGATATCTTAAAATTGGCGATGATCAAAGTCGATGAGGCTATGAAAGCAAAACAGCTGAAATCGAAAATGATTCTTCAGGTACATGATGAATTGATCTTTGACGTTAAAAAAGAGGAATTAGAAGTGATGATGGGGTTAATTAAAGAATGCATGGAAAGTGCAGTTGAACTGAGAGTGAAACTAAAAGCGGACGGCGCTTACGGTAAATCTTGGTATGAACTAAAATAGCTGAGCGATGCCTGAATTACCAGAAGTTGAAACAATTAGAAGAACCTTACAAGGTCCTCTAATCAATCGAACAATTGAATCGATTGAAGTCCTTTATGCCCCCATCATTGAAGACGAAGCGGAACAGTTTATCCAGCAGGTCACGCATCAAAAAATCACAGATATTGATCGTGTTGGTAAATATCTAATCTTTATCTTAGAAAATGATGCCTTTATCTCTCATTTAAGAATGGAAGGAAAATATTATATCGTTTCTAAAGAAACACCCTATACAAAGCATTGCCATGTCATCTTTCATTTAAATGATGATCTGGATCTCCGCTATTATGATACACGTAAATTTGGGCGTATGAAGCTTGTTGATGTTCATCATTACAAAAACGAGCTTCCCCTTGTAAAGCTAGGCAAAGAACCCTTTGATATTGATCCTAAGAATTTATATCAGCTTCTTAAAAAGACCGGGAGACCGATTAAAGAAGTCTTGCTTGATCAGTCCGTTATCTTAGGCATTGGCAATATCTACGCTAATGAGATTTGTTTTAGAATGAAGATAAACCCAATTGCTCCCGCTAATCGTCTGACATTAAAACGAGTGAAAGAATTAGTGTCAATCTCGATTGAGGTATTAAATGAAGCGATTGCTCAGGGAGGAACAACCATTCATACCTTTAGTGCTAACGGCATTGACGGCTTGTTTCAAGTGCGTTTAAATGTTCATGGCAAAAAGGGAGAACCTTGCCCAATCTGTGGCAGTCCGATTGAAAAGATCCAAGTGGGAGGACGCGGGACGTACTATTGTAAGAAATGTCAGCGTAAGAAAACATAAAAGGAATCCAAGAACGGATTCCTTTATTTTTTAAAATATAATGATTCAAAAGAAGAGATCGGAAGTGGTTTAGAAAAATAATATCCCTTAATCAGATGGCATGGCGAATGATGTAGAAATTCAACTTGATCGATTGTTTCAATTCCTATGGCAATCGTTGTCATTTTTAACTCCTTTGCCATCTCCAACATACTTTGAATAATAATATTTTCGTTGTTCATCTTTTGTGAAAAAAAGAAAGCTTTATCTAATTTGATGGAATTGACAGCTATGTCTTTAAGTGTATTCAATATTTTTCCAACTGTTTGTTTTTCTTGATAATCTCCGTTATGTCTGTATAGATGAGTAAATAAATAGGATCATTATTAATCCAATCAATGCATTGAGCATTAATCTTTCAAAGGCATTGTTCCCATCATGATTCATTGAAGAAATTGTAAAAGTGACATCTTTCCCTTGCTTTAATGACGCTAAAACTTCAATCACCTCATGCAAGGCTTTATTAAATCTTCAAGATGAAACGAACGCTCTTGATCAAAGAAATTGAGAGCACTTTTTATGAGGGGAAGATATTGTTTTAAAGAGAGTTGATAAATTTAACTGAATATTCATAATTGGATCAACTTTGTTTTTTTGTGATCAATAATTGCGTGCAGAGAAGAATTTGTTTATAATGTAGAAAATGGTGGTGAGAAGATGATTATAGGAATAACAGGTGGGATTGCCTCAGGAAAGAGTACAGTGAGTCAATACTTAAAAGACAATGGCTTTTTCATAATCGATGCCGATCAGCTGTCAAAAGATGCTTTAACCGTGGATCAGACATGTATTCAGCAGGTTCTTTTGCAGTTTGACTGCAGCGATGAAGCAGGAAATATTGATCGGGCAAAATTAGGTGCTATCATTTTCAATGATAAAAAAGCTCAGGCTCAGTTAGAAAGCATCGTGCATCCTTATGTCATTAAGAAAATGAAAGAAGCCATTCAAAACTGCAAGGAAGAATGGCTGTTTTTAGATATCCCCTTACTCTATGAAGCGCATTTAGAATATTTGTGCGATCAGATTTTAGTGGTTTATGTAGAGGAACAAAAACAGTTAGAACGTCTGCGAAAAAGAAATGCTCTATCCGCAGAGGAAGCCAAAGCGCGCATCTATTCGCAGATGCCGTTAATCGAAAAAAAACAGAAAGCAAATTATGTAATTGATAATAATGGAAATCGAAAAGAGCTGATCAGACAAGTGGATCACTTTATCCAAGGATTAAAGAAAGGAGACATTCTATGGGAGAATTATTAAGCTGTGACCGTTATCAAGTTTATGCAATGGGGCAGTTATCCGCATTATCCTACAGTGTTTTATCACAGCTTTATCAGCCTTTAATCGGGGCAAAAGCATATGGACTGTATATGTATCTATATTCTGAAGTCGATGTGATGAAAATGCTATCGATGGAATCGAATCATAGCCGCATTTCTTCTTACACCGCACTGTCTTTGCATCAGATTAAAGAGAATATGAAAAAACTGGAAGCGATCGGACTTGTGAAGAGTTATATTCGTTATGATAATGAGATGACTAAATATCTTTATGAATTGCTGATGCCGATGAATCCGCAGCAGTTCTTTCAAAATGATCTGTTGAATGTGCTGCTTTACCGCACTTTGGGGTCATTGGAATACGATAAAACCCGCTTTTTATTCCGTCTTCCGGAAATTGATCTGAACGGCTATGATGAAGTGACAGCTAATTTTGAAGAGGTTTTCTTTATTGATGAAACCTCAACAGAAGGCTCACAGATCCTAAAGTATAAAGGGAATTATCGTAAAGAAGAAAGTAAAGCGCCGGTGATGGACTACCCATTAGATCTTTTCTACAAGCAGCTTCAGGAATTGCAGGTGAGAAGAAAATGGATTACGCCGGCTGTTGAAACAAAAGTCAAGCAATTGGGACTGGCCTATCATATCAGTGGCCAGCAGATGGCACAACTTGTTTATGATGCGATTGACCATCAGCGCATCAATTTAGATATTTTAGCTAAAAAGGTAAGAGATTACAATGATCTAGAATCCCCACGCAGCTTCAGTCGTATCTATCACCAGCAGCCAATTAACTTCTCTTCTTCTAAGCAGGCAGACAACGCTAAATCACGTCATATTCAGCAGCTGGAAACCTGGTCTCCTTATAAATTGATTGAAAAGAAGCAGGGAGGGAAGCCGGTGCGAAGAGATTTAGCCATCATCGAAAAGCTAATGGTCGATCTTAACTTGGAACCGGGGGTCGTCAATGTTTTGCTGGAGTTGACATGGTCACAAAATGATGAGCGTATTTCACGTGATTTCGTTGAATCAATAGGCGCTACTTGGAAACGTAAGAATATTCATACAGTTGAACAGGCGATGCAGGAAGCTAAAAACTATATTCGCTATAAAAATAAAAATAATCAGGATATTACACCGGAATGGTTTAAAGATCAGCAAGCAGAAAAGAAACTACAAGCCGTAAAAGAAGATCAGCATTTGGAAGAAAATGATATTTCAGATGAAGAATTACGCGCACTGCTTAAAAGTATCTAATAAGGAGGGCCTATGAAAAAATTAAGTGAGGCAGTAAAGCTGCCTAGTGAAATTAACAGGATGAAAAAAGAAAACTTAGATGCCTTATGTCAAGATCCTTTCATTCAGTCATTTATGCAGACATATCAATTAAAAAGAAGCATGATGGATGATTACTGGATCGAATTAATCAATTATTATGAAGATAAGGAAGTATGCCGTCATTGTCCCGGTATTGAGCAATGTCCTAAAAATACACTTGGCTATCAAATGTCACTGCAATTTGAAAATCAGCGTGTGGCTTTGAGTATGCATCCATGCGAAAAAGAGGCAGTTCGTCAGCTTAAACGCAATACCTTGGATCTGATTGCACCTTGCAATATGCCAAAGACTATTTTTGATATTCCTTTAGATGAACTGGAACTGACAGGACGAAAAGATGTACTGCTGGTTTGTCAGAAGCTGGCTTTGAATTTAGGAAACAAGGGACTGTACTTATACGGACCAATTCAAAATGGAAAGACAACTATCATGGCAGCCTTGATTTATCGATTAGCTTTAAAGAAGATCCCTTGTGGTTTTGTCAATGTGCCGGGATTGATCGCTGAATTAAAAGAACAGTTTTCTTATAATGATGGGAAATCAGATCTTATGCATCAGTTAAAAAGCGTCGATGTTTTAGTATTGGACGATATCGGTGGTGAAAATGTTACTGCATGGTCTCGCGATGAAGTATTGAGTGCTATTATTAATGAACGTGCTTTAAGAAAACTGCCAACCTTTTTTACAAGTGTCTACAGTTTAGATGAATTAAAAAAATATTATGTTTTATCTAAGCAAAAAGGGGATACAATTAAAGTAGAGCGATTAATTGAAAAAATGAAAGCGGTTAGCATGATTATGGAGTTAAAATCAGCTAAATTTAATATGTGAAATTATTATTTAGATGTTGAAAAATAGAAAAATCATGATAAAATATCAGAGGGATTGTAGAACTTAATGAGGTGAACATATGATGAAAAAAGTGGCAGTTTTAACTTCCGGCGGAGATGCTCCGGGAATGAATAGTGTCATCCACGCAATATGTCTTCGATGTGCGAATTTAAACATTGAGCCGATTGGAGTGATTGGCGGTTTTAAAGGATTGTACGAAGGACGTTTTGTGAAACTACATAGTGACAAAACAAGTCAAAGTGCCTCAATGGGGGGAACAATTCTAAAATCTTCACGTTTTATAGAATTTAAACAAGCTAAGTATGTGGAAGCAGCTGCTCAAAAAGCCCGTGAAGCGGGGATTGACGGTATTATTGTGATTGGTGGTGACGGCAGCTATTTAGGTGCTCTTGCTTTATCTAAAGCGGGGATGCCGACTATTGGTGTACCGGGAACTATTGATAACGATATTTCTGGAACTCAGTTTACGATTGGCTTTGACAGTGCGTTCAATACAATCGTGCATTGCATCGATCAGTTGAAAGATACGATTCGCAGTCACGAGCGCTGTCTGCTTGTAGAAGTAATGGGACGCCATTGCAGTGATCTTGCTGTATATGGGGCAATTTCAGGGAATGTCGATGCTGTGATTACAGCAGAGACAAAAATAGATGAAATGGCATTAAAAGATCTTGTTATTGATTCGATAAAACGTAAAGATGAATGTATGATCATGATCAGTGAAAATGTATTAAATGTACATGAGCTGGCGGCGCGTCTGGAAAAATTATCCGGAATGGAATGCCGCGGCAGTGTTCTTGGCTACCTTCAAAGAGGGGGCAATCCAAGTGCGCGTGATCGTTTACTGGCAGCTCGCTGCGGTTTATATGCTGTCGATGCTTTAAATGCTGGGCACAATGGAGAATGCACTTGCTTAAAAGATGAAATGATCGTGTTATTACCGATAGAAAAAGCGTTAAGCGAAAACTATCACAATTCGTATATTCACGAAGAATATCAGAAACTTCGTTAATATAAAGTTAAAATAAAAAGGAGAAAAAGAAATGCAACCTATTAAAAAGACTAAAATGGTATGTACGATTGGTCCTGCTTCAGAACCAAGAGAAATTTTAGAAAGCTTAATCGATGCTGGGATGAACGTTATGCGTTTAAACTTCTCACATGGAGATTTCGAAGAACATGGCGGACGTATTAAAACTGTTAAAGCAATTAAGGCTGAAACTGGAAAAGAATGTGCTATTTTATTAGATACAAAAGGACCAGAAATCAGAACGGGAGATTTCGAAGGTGGCGTAGCTCAATTCAAAAAAGGTCAAACTTCTGTTGTGTGTTTTGAAGATGTTGAAGGAACAAGCGATCGTTTCTCAATTTCTTACAAAGGATTATACCAAGATGTTATCCCTGGTGGAATTATCTTAGTAAATGATGGACAAGTTGAATTACGTGTTGAAAAAGTAGAAGGAAAAGACATCGTAACGACTTGTTTAAATGACGGAGCAGTTAAAAACAAACGTGGAATCAATGTTCCGGGAATCAAATTAGGATTTGATTACTTATCTGAAAAAGATATCAGCGATATCACTTTCGGATGTGAACAAGGAATCAACTATGTAGCGGCTTCATTCGTAAGACGTGCTGATGATGTGAAACAAGTAAGAGCATTATTAGACAAAAACGGACGTCCTGACGTTCAAATCATCGCTAAGATCGAAAACAGCGAAGGTGTTGAAAACATGGATGAAATTTTAGAAGTAGCTGATGGAATCATGGTTGCCCGTGGTGACCTTGGGGTAGAAGTTCCTGCTGAAGATGTACCATTGATTCAAAAAGAATTAATCAAAAAATGTAACGCTGTTGGTAAAGTGGTTATTACAGCTACTCAAATGTTAGAAAGTATGCAAATGAATCCAAGACCAACACGTGCAGAAGTATCAGATGTTGCCAATGCAATCTTTGATGGTAGTGATGCCGTTATGTTATCTGGTGAATCTGCTCAAGGGAATTACCCATTAGAGGCTGTTCAGACTATGGCTAAAGTAGCAATGAAAACAGAAACTGCTTTAGATCATGGATCATTATTCAGAAAAGCGGAAAGAACTGCAAAACATGATGATTCTGATGAAGCAATCTGCATGTCAGTGACTGAAATTGCCAACAAATTTAATGTAGCAGCTATTGTAGCTTTCACAGAATCAGGACGTACAGCTCAAAGAATCTCAAGATTCAGACCTAGCTGCCCAATTTTAGCGGCAACACCTCATGTAATGACAATGAAACGTTTAGCAATCAACTGGGGAGTTCATGCAATTGTTTGTGAACCTGTTACAAAAGTTGAAAACATGGTGCCTTATGCTATCGAATTAGCAAAAGAATTTGGTGTTGAAGCTGGAGAAAAAATCTTAGTTACAGGTGGGAACCCTGGACAAGTTGGTTCTACTAATTTCTTAAACTTAGTGGTTGCAGTTAAGTAAATACATAAATTTGGCTTTCGAATAGGCGGAAGCCTTTTTTATTTGTTTAAATTGTGTTAAGATATAAACGTTACGGAGGGAAACAGGATGGAAAGGTATACTGCATTTGATCTAGAACTAGCCAATCGATATCCAAGCAGCATATGCGCAATCGGAGTTTGCGTTGTTGAAAACAACCGAATTGTCGATACGTTCTATTCAAGGGTAAAACCGGTTCCTTTTATCAGTGAAAGCGGACATTATCATATTCATCAGATCAGTGAAGGTAAATTAGCGGCGGCTCCAACCTTTGATCGAGTGTGGGCACAGATTGCCCCCTTATTCAATGATACGGTTATATTGGCACATAATATTCAGCAGGATGCCTTAGCTTTAAGAGCGACGTTGGATCATTATCATTTAACCTATCCTAACTGTGATATGTCCTGTACCTTTGTTTTATCAAAGAAACTGCTGCCAAACTGTCCTTCTTATAAATTAGATGGGATCGCTGCGTATTTTAATTTTCGTTTTTCTCATCATCATGCTTTAGAAGATGCGATCATGTGTTATCGTATTATTCGAAAAATAAAAAGCATTTATCAATTAAGAAGCTTAGATGAACTGCATGAATTGATTCATGTTCAATATGGAAGAATGGCAGATCAGTATTATAAGAATATCTATATGAGTGATATTGCCAGCAATCAGGAAATGCGTGAAGAAGAAGGCAAGGACACAAACCATTTTCTTTTTCACCAATGCATCTGTTTAGACAGTATTCATGTCAGCTATGGCACCGTCATTAAAGATTATATAACGCTTGCCGGCGGTTTTTTGCAAGAAAAAGTAAACATTAATACGAATTATCTGATCAGTGCCGGCAAGACAGATACAAATAACTATAAACGGGCATATGAACTGATGCAGAAAGGACAGGATATTCAAATCATTGGGTTAACTGAATTTTTGCAGATCATTAATGAAAATACATGGGTAGGGAGTTAGTATGAAAAAGATTTTATGGGTTCTCAGCATTCTATTGGTTATCAGCGGATGCAGTACAAAAGAAAAATCTCTCTATAAAGATGGAGAATACATAGGGGTTGGAAACGGTAAATGCGGCACCATTCAGGTTAAGATTACGGTGAGTGAAGGCAATTTATCGGCTATTGATATTATTAAGGATAATGAAACAGCATCTTATATGTCTGAAGTAAAAGAAAAACTGTTGCCGGAGATCGTTGGCAAGAATTCGTTAGAAGGCATTGACGTTGTGACCGGTGCTACAGCTTCTAGTCAAGGTGTTTTGGAAGCTGTCAAAGTGGCTTTGGATGAAGCACTGTTAGAAAATAATACATCAGGAGGAAGCAATGAATAAAAAAACAAGAAAGCTCGTTTATATTGCGATGCTAACTACCCTTGCGGTTGCTCTCCATACATTTGAAGCCAGCCTTGCTTTACCGCTGCCTTATGGAATAAAATTAGGATTTGCGAATATCATTTCTTTGGTTACAATCGAATTATTTTCGGCAAAGGAAATGGCGATTGTCAATATTTTAAGAGTGGTATTAGCGGGACTGTTAAGAGGTTCAATTTTCAGTTATACGTGGTTTATATCTGCCGGAGGAGTCTTACTAAGTTCCATTGCGATTATGCTGGTTAGAAAGCTTACAAAACTGCCGATGGTTTCAACCTCGATTGTTAGTGCGATCGGTCATGGTGTAGGACAAATTTTAGTGGTTGTCTATATTTATCAGTCATGGGCGATGGCAACCTGGATTATTGCTTTGTTTGCTACTTCCATTCCAACGGGAATATTTACCGGGATTATCGCAAACACGATCGTTACTTATTTATCAAAATATACAAAAAGCATAAAAGCTTAAACACCGATGAGGTGTTTTTAATTTACAAAAAATGAAAGCGGTTATAAAATTGCTTTTGTTTTAATACAATCAGTGTTAAAATTAAGCCATACTGTGTACAGTTAAGGAGGAAAAACATGGTAAAAATATTAATATGCTGTTTAGGTGGATTCTCTTCAAGTGCAATGTCTGTCAAGATGTCAAATGAAATTAAGGAAAAAGGATATGAAGATAAAATCTCAATTGATTTTCAACCTTTTGCATTGTCACATGATGTCATGAATCAATATGATGTCGTGATGTGCTGCCCGCATTTAAAATTTGAAATCAGTACATTCATGAAAAAATATGGGGATATTGAAACACCGCTTTATTTACTGCCCCCAAAGATGTATGGCTCAATGAATGTAGAAGATGTCTATGAAGATGCATTAGATATCGTTGAAGGATTTAAAGAAACGAAGATGAATCCGTTTCATTTTCCTAATGAGGATAATGTCATGCGTATTAAACGTATTTGCAGCTATCGCAAGTCTGTTCAATAATAAATATAAAACGGAGGAAATACTATGAGTTTACCAAAAGGATTTTTATGGGGCGGCGCAACTGCCGCAAACCAATTTGAAGGTGGATATTTAGACGGTGGAAAAGGACTGAGTACTGCTGATGTTGTCACTGCCGGAAGTCACACTGTAAGCCGTCGCATTACATATACAATGCCTGACGGATCAAAACATACGCAGCCAATCATGCCTTATGAAGAAATACCCGAAGGTGCAGTCTGTGATGTGCAAGAAGGTTATTATTATCCATCACATATTGGAATTGATTTTTATCATCGCTATAAAGAAGATATTGCTTTATTTGCTGAAATGGGCTTTAAATGTTTTCGTTTATCCATTAACTGGGCGAGATTATTTCCTAATGGAGACGATGAAACGCCAAACGAAGAAGGCTTAAAGTTTTACGATGATGTATTCGATGAGTTGTTAAAATATAATATTGAACCGGTAGTCACTATATCTCATTATGAAACACCATTAAACTTGGTAACAAAATATGGCGGATGGCTAGATCGCCGTGTCATTGATTTCTATGTAAAATACTGTGAAACTTTATTTACACGCTATAAAGGGAAAGTAAAATACTGGATGACATTTAATGAAATCAATATTATGGGAATGCTGCCATTCTTTGCCGGCGGTGTAACAAAAGCAACTCCTCAGGCAAAAGCACAAGCCGTTCATCATCAGTTTGTTGCCAGTGCAAAAGCAGTTAAATTAGGACATCAGATTGATCCTGAAAACAAAGTCGGATTAATGATTGCCTATGGATCTACGTATGCTTATTCTTGTGACCCAAAAGATCAGGCATTAGCGATGGAAACGACTCAAAATTCACATTTCTATTCAGATGTGCAAGTAAGAGGATACTATCCGGCTTATAAATTGAAAGAATATGAAAGATTAGGTGTTAAAGTAGAAATGGCACCCGAAGATGCACAAACTTTAAAAGAAGGGTGTGTGGATTATTTGGGATTCTCTTATTATTCTTCAAGCTGTGTTTCTTCTAAGCCGGTAGGCAATGAAACAGGCGGGAATTTTGTTTCCGGTGTTAAAAATCCATACTTGAAAGCAAGTGACTGGGGATGGCAAATTGATGGAATCGGATTAAGAATTGCATTGAATCGTCTATGGGAAAGATATCAAAAGCCTTTATTTATTGTTGAAAACGGATTAGGTGCAGTCGATACAGTAGAAGAAGATGGATCTATCAATGATGACTACCGTATTGATTACATTGCAGAACACATAAAAGAAATGGATAAGGCTGTCAACTATGACGGTGTCGATCTAATCGGATATACGCCTTGGGGATGTATCGATTTAGTTTCAGCAGGTACCGGAGAAATGAAGAAGCGCTATGGTTTCATTTATGTTGATCGTGATGACCAAGGAAACGGATCATTAAAGCGAAGCAGGAAAAAATCATTCAACTGGTATAAAAAAGTCATTGCCAGTGATGGAGCGGACTTAGCTAACGATAAATAATTAAACATCGTCTTAATAGGCGATGTTTTCATTTTCAGATTCTGGAATTCTCTTTATTTTATACCTTTGAAAGCGTTATGATATTAGTTGTAAATGAAACTCCCTTAGGCAGCTTAAAGATATACGGGACATCTGAGCGTAGAAACGGGAAAAGAAAAAGGAGACACAATATGAGAAGATTAGGTATTTCAATTTACCCAGAACATTCAACAAAAGAAAAAGATTTTGCTTACATGGAAATGGCAGCTAAATATGGATTTTCACGTATTTTTACTTGCTTATTATCTGTAAACAAACCAAAAGAAGAAATGATTGAAGAATTCAAAGAATTCATGGATAAAGCTCATGAATTAGGATTTGAAGTAGCAGTAGACACAAACCCTAAAGTATTTGAACATTTAGGAGCAAGTGCAACAAACTTAAAACCATTTGCTGATATGCATGTAGATATCGTACGTTTAGATATGTCCTTTGGTGCCATGATGGATACCATGACAACACAAAATCCTTATGGATTAAAAATTGAATTCAATGGTTCTACTACTTCAGACAATGTAGAAGCAATGCTTCATATGGGAGCTAGACAAGATCAAATGCTGATCTGTCATAACTTCTATCCACAAAAATATACAGCTTTAGACTGGGATTTATTCATGAATTTCTCACGTAACTGGAAACGTTTAGGATTCACAACAGCAGCATTCGTATCAAGCCATAATGATCCGACTTTCGGACCATGGGAAGTATATGCCGGATTACCAACTTGTGAAATACATCGTAAAATGCCAATCGATTTACAAGCAAGACATTTATTTGCAACAGGATTAATCGACGACGTTATCATTGGTAATGCTTATGCAACAGAAGAAGAATTAAAATCATTAGGTGGTATTGATTTAAATACAGTGCAGATCAAAATTGATTTAGCAGATACTGTTACTGAAGAAGAAAAGAACTTATTATTCAACCATGTACATTCAAACAGAGGGGATTACCCAAGTCAAATGGTAAGAAGTTCATTCACTCGTATGCTTTACAGAGAAACTTCAATTCCTCATACACCTTGCGATAAAGAATTCTTTACTCGCGGAGATGTTTGTGTCATTAATGACAACTTAAAACATTACCGTGCAGAAGTACAAATAATCTTAGAAGATATTCCTAATGATGGAGAACGTAATTTAGTAGGACGTATTCCTGAAGAAGAATTATGCATCTTAGAACATCTTAAAGGATGGAAGAAATTCAACTTTATTAAATAATAAAACTTGAGAGGCGTTCAGCCTCTTTTGTTCGTATTATGGAACTGGAGATTATGTAATGTAATTTCCGGTTTTTTTGTTGTATAGGTATCTATTTGACACTGTCAAAGTTGGAGAAATGGGACAGATTGTTATTCCTAAAGAAGCCAGGGAGATTTTTAATATCAAAGCAGTGGATATGTTAGATGAAAGGCAGGGTATCGTGGCTGTTATCGGATTTATGGTACTGACGTTAGTGCCGCTATTCCTAATCTTGTACTGTTTTAAAGCAGAAAAGATAACATATGGCGTCATTTCATTGATCTGTTTTCTATGCACGATAATCTTTTTACTTTATTTATGATGGCAGATAAAGCGCACTATCAAAACACATTTAATGCTTATGGAGGATTATGACAGTGACTGTCTTTGCTATAGGGTGTCCTTATTTTTAAATGGTTAAAGCCTTGGTGTATTGGAGAAATAATGATTAATTTATTATAAAAGAAAATAAAAGGTGTTGTTAGTGTTGTGAATCATTCTAGTTGCATAGTTCAACTTTAAGGCTCAGTTCATTATTAACAGCACTTTTTTGGTATACAAAATTATTATATCATGCTTGTAAAGTAGAATCATTTCCTTTTATTTGCTCAATATATCAGTCTTTAGCTAAACATTTAACCTATTTTATTTATCTAATCCTAAAGGTTACTCTACGCCACAAAAAGGATAGAAGTATTTGTAATAATTTTATTATTAAGCAATACAGCATTTTGATATCCTAATGACAGCATATTGTGAAATAATAAGAATTTGTAGAAGATAAGGAGGAAGATATATGAAGAAATATGGTTATGTGCGAGTGTCAAGCAAAGACCAAAATATCGATCGGCAGATGTCAGCAATGAAACAGGCTGGCATAATGAAAGATAAAATTTATATTGATAAGTTATCTGGCAAGGATTTTAATCGTCCACGCTATAAAAGATTGCTCAGACAACTGCAGGAGGGGGATGAACTGTATATCAAATCGATTGACCGCTTAGGCAGAGACTATGATGAGATTATTAAGCAATGGCGCTTTCTAACGAATATAAAGAATATTGATATTATTGTTTTAGATTCTCCATTACTAGACACAAGAAATCAAGTGAATGGCGTTACAGGAAAATTTATCTCCGATTTAGTACTGCAAATCCTTTCTTATGTGGCTCAGGTGGAAAGAGAAAATATTCGTCAAAGACAGGCAGAGGGAATCCGTGAAGCAAAATTAAAAGGGGTTGCTTTTGGCAGGCCACCAAAAAAGATTCCCGAAGAATTCCCGGAAATTCTTCAGTTATGGCTGGATGAGAAAATCAGTCTAAGAAAAGCCAGTGAAATACTGAATGTCAGCCACATGACTTTTTCTCGTTGGGTGAAGCAGTTTATTAAAGGAAAAATATAAAAATAGGTTTAGATTTGCAAATCAATTATATTTTTTTGTAACTTAAGGTTTACTATTTGTTACAAGAATGTTATGATTTATTTGACAAATATTGGTGCGAATAAACCTATATTTTTTATTTGTTACAGACCTTAAAATTATGTGTAACAAATAGTAAACTTTTGTACTAGGGGGGATTATTGGGAAACTGATGAGGAAAACAGTGAGAGAAGTGAGAGATTTAAAAGGAGGAAAATTATGAAAAAAACAATAAGTCTATTCATCTCTGTATTGATGATTGGAAGTTTAATCATGGGAAATTTAGTTTCCGTGAATGCAGTTGGTGAAAATGAAATCAACGATACAGAAAATGTTGCGGAAATAGATGGAACTAAGTATACATCATTATCTGATGCGATTCAAAATGTGACAGAGGGTCAAACTGTTAAGCTTCTAAATGACATAAATTTAGCAAGCACGATTGATGTTAATGGAAAAAAGTTTGTTTTAGAATTGAACGGAAAGAAAGTTACGCAATCACTAACACAGGAGAGTATAAATAAAACGACTGCTCCTATCCGATTATTCAGTTCGTCTTTGACCGTTAACGATAGTGTCGGGGGCGGTTCAATATTCGGTTATCAATGTGCGGTTGGTGTATTTGTTAATTCTGATTTAACACTTAATAGCGGTACACTGAAAGGTTCATGGTATGGAGTTGCCGGAAATGGTTCGAAAAATAATGGTACCACTATTACCATTAATGGCGGTTCGATTTTAAATTCTGATCCAGATGGAACGGGAGCTGCAATCTATCATCCGCAGACTGGAGAAATTACGATTAATGGCGGTACGATCAAGGGAGATCTTGGTATTCAGCTTTGTGCAGGAAATCTTTCTGTAATGAACATCAGCGGTGGTATTATCGAAGGAACCGGTATGGATCATCGTGCTGACAAAACAGGGGATGGAGCTGTTCCCGATGGTGCAGCGATTTCGATCGTAAATCGTCCCGGTTATAGTTCAGTACCAAACGTAACTATTTCAGGAGGAACATTTAAATCTGCAAACAGTGAAGGACTGCTAGCTTACACATGGTCTAAAAACACTGCGTCAGAATGGACAGATGCGAAAGACCATATTCAGGTTAAGGGCGGAACCTTTGATTCTGATCCGACAGATTATGTTGGAACTGGCTACAAAGCATATCCAGTTGAAAATACTTTTAAAGTAGCACCTATTGCTACAGGAATTGAATTATCAGATACAACCCTTACTTTAGAAGCAGGATCTAACAAAACATTAACGGCTACTGTAAATCCAAATGAAACGTTGGATACAGTGACTTGGGAATCAAGTGATCCAAAAATCGCCATTGTAGAAAATGGTGTGGTCAAAGCAGTGGCACCGGGGAAAGCAACAATTACTGCGACAGCAGGAAATGCAAAAGCAGAGTGTGTAGTATCTGTCTATAAGGTAGAAAACCCAACACCGCCTTCTGTCGATACTCAAGAGCCGGTAGAGAAACCACAGGCAGGGTTAAATGATGAAAAAGCACCTGAAATTTTAAATGATACATTAAATGATATTATCAGTAATGGTGCAGATTCAGTGTATACCGATGAAAAAACAGCAGAAAATATTAATAATGCGATTACATCAGGAGAAACAATTACAGTAAATCCAATAGTAGAAGAAATCAACACAGCAAATCCACAGGCAAGTGAAGATATCAAAGCGATTGAAAAAGAGTTGAAACAAATTACTCAGGAAAATAACAGTGTGACAGAAGTTGCCATGTATCTTGATTTAAGTGTTTTAGTAAAAACACCAACAACTCATTTAGGTAATATCACAGTATTGCCTAAACCGTTAACTTTCACTGTTGTATTACCAAACGATATAGCAGAGAATGCAAAAGATAAAGATGTTTATGTATTACGTATGCACGAAGGAAAAGTGGATAAAATTAAAGCTGCGTTAACAGATAATGTAATTACATTTGAGACAGATCGATTCTCAACTTATGCAGTTGTTTTTGAAGAAAAAACAGTGACACCAACACCAACTCCGGAAGAAACGACACATCAAGTCATCTTTGTGGATATGAATGGAGCAGTGTTAAAAGTGGAAACTGTAAAAGATGGAGAAAAGGCAACCGCTCCAGCTGTCCCAGCTATCGAGGGGTATACATTTATTAAATGGGATACAGATTTTAGTAAGGTAACTAAAGATTTAGTTGTTACAGCGGTTTATGAAAAATTACCAGTAGAGGAAGTCGTTAAACCTGATGATAAAGGAGAAAACAAAACCGAAAATACGGATAATCCTTCAACAGGAGATAAGACAAATGCTTCGTTATACAGTGCCTTTGCCCTTCTTGGTTTAGTTTCTGCGGCATTAGTTGCAGTAGAGAAAAAAAGAAGAAGTTTAAGCAGATAAGAAGTAAACTATAAAAACGCATCGCAAAATAGAATGATCTATTGCGCTATGCGTTTTTTAGGTTATGCTTCAATGTTTTTTATTGTTGAAAGTTTTCTGGCTTTCACTTCATAAACCATGAAGGTTAATAATGCAAAAGCAATCAAAATAACAACAAAGATACCTACATCATTAAGAATATTACCGCCGATGCAAAGGGTATTCCTGAAAGCATGGACACTGTAGGTAAATGGCATATAGGGATGAATGGCTTTGAAGAAACCAGCTGATAATTCAATCGGATAAGTTCCTGCTGCTCCCCCTAGCTGTAAAACCATAAAGACTAAGACAATGAAGCTTCCGACTTTTCCTAAGATTAAATTAAAGAAAACAATCATTGCCATAAAAGTGGTAGAAACAAGACATCCCATTAAGAAGGTCTGCAAGATTTGTAAAGGTTCAAGATGATTTATCATCATCAGCATACCGACCATTAAGCAGGCTTGGAGACAAGCTACTACAGCGATGACACTTGCCTTTGAAAGCCACCATTTAAAGCCGCTCTCAACGGTTGGGGTAGAGTGCTGAAGCAATGGGTACATTAAGCAAAAGGCAATACAGCCTACATAAAGACCGACAGACATCATATAAGGTGCCATTGCGTGTCCGTTATTAGGAACAGTAGATAATTCCGATCCTTGGACTTCGACAGGTTCAGCAAACATGCTGGTGGTCTGATCGTTTCCATTGGCTTGATCGACTTGGCTGGCTCCGTCGCTTAAACTAGTTGCCAAGGTTTTTGATCCATCAGCTAAGGTAGAAAGTCCTTCTCCTAATGTTTGGGAACCCTCTTTTAATAAAGCTGCTCCCTCATGAATGTCTCCGGCACCATTGCTTAATTGATTTGTGCCGCTAAGAAGTGTAGGGGTATTTGCATTTAAGTTGGAAGCACCGCTGACTAGGGCTTGACTTCCTTCTTTTAACGCTGCTACTCCATTGGTATAGGCGGTTAATCCGTTTTGAAGTCCGTTTTGACCTTGAAGCTTGCTGCTGATGAGTGTTAAGCCTTGATTGATCGTTCCACACCCTTCAATAATTCCATTTTCTTTATCCAAGTTCTTTTTAACACTAACGAGTCCACTGGATAATTGCTGGATAGCTGTTTGACTTCCTGGCAGCAGCATATCGGCACCCTCGGCAATCGTTTTGACATTTTCTTGTAAATCGTTCATGATGGTTGTTAAAGTGGTGCTGGCACTGTTTAAATGCGTTCCAATGCTGTTTAGATTGGCAGACAAAGCACCAAAGGAAGGGTTCGTTGTTAAAGCAGCTAATAATTCTTTTTGAGTATTTACATCTAACTTTTTAAATGCTTCTGAATTTTTAAATGCTTCGATTGTTAAAGCTAGATTCTGTCCGGCTTCTTGAGCATTGGTTCCAACAGATGTTAGATCTGCATTAATAGTAGCCATCGGACTTGCTGCAGAAGTATCATTTAAAGTAGTATACAAAGCTTGAATACCTTCATTTAAGACAGGCAGCTGTTCCTTTAATAATGCAATATTCTGCATTTGCGTAGGTGTCAGTGATTCTCCTAAGGATTCGGACATTTGATTTAGTCCCGCAAGCAGAGCATCACTACCTAGTTTAAGCTGGGATATCCCTGTATCAAGACTGGCAACACCATCATTTAATGTTGTGTTGTTTTGATTCAATTGATCAATCCCGGCTTGCAGCAAAGAAGCTCCTTGATAAATTTGAGAAACACCGTCGGTATAATCTTTTAATCCAATATTAAGTGTATTGGCTCCATCTTTAAACGTTAAGCTGCTTGTTGCTAATACTTGTAAATTATCGGTAATTGTTGTATTACCCTTAGTTAATTGAGCGGTTCCGTCATTGATTTGGGTTGCACCTTCTGCGGCTTCATGGAAACCATCACCAACAGTACGAATTTGATCGAATAAAATATTAGCATAAGTCTCTGTGACTTTTGTTGAAATACTGCTTTTTATTTTATTAATGGCAGTTTCATCCATTTTTGAAGCAATATAGTTGGTGCCAGGATTGGTCTGATACTCCAATTCCATCTTTTGAGGATGCTCATTAAGAAGCGTTGTCGCATTGGAAGAAAAGTTTTTAGGAATCGTGATTACCATATAATACGTTCCATCTTCTAATCCTTTTTGAGCAGAAGCTTCATCTGTAAAATGAAAATCTAAGGAAGCATCTTCTTTTAAACTGTTGACCATTTCTTCACCAAGGTTCATCTTTTGATCTTGATAGGTGACAGCCTGATCTAAATTGACCACGGCAACAGGCAGCTGGTCTGTCGTTCCATATGGATCCCACATCGATCCTAGAAAAATCGTCGTATATAATGTTGGAATACTCATGACACCAATAATGACGATCACCAGCCAATGATTCTTAAGAAAGCTTTGCCATTCCTTTTTAAGCATATTTTTCTCCTTCTTTCTATTACGATTTAATATATGCTATTAATAGACAAAATGTATCTATGGATATATAATATCTATTAATAAAAGACATTTTAGTCACCTCATAGCAATTTGTCAAGACCATTTACGTAATTATTTTGGGATAAGGAGTGTGGCGATTTTAAAAAATATGGTAAAATAGAAGAAGAATGACGAAGGTGGAAAAAAGAATGAGAGTAAAAAATAGTGTAGAACAGGCAATATGCTTATTGATTATTATTGCGCATGGAAAAAATGAAGAACATATTAAAAGTTATTTTTTAAGTCAGCGCTTAGATGTATCGGATTCCTATTTGAAGAAAATAATTCGTCAATTAGTGGTCGCTGGATTGATAAATTCAGAAGCAGGAAAGAATGGCGGCTTTACTTTGAAAAAAGATCCGGCACAGATCACATTATGTGATATCTTTGAAGCAATCGAAGGAAAAGAGGCTTTTGCTGTAGCAACCGGGTTGGTAGAAAAAGTCTTTTTAGAAGAAAGTGCAGAATTAAAGGCAACGAAACAAAAAATGATTTTGAATGCTTTTGAAGATGCCGAAGAAGCTTTCAAGGCTAAATTACGTGCTGTTACTTTGAAGATGGCGATGAAAGACTATTCGGAGGGATAATGATGGAGTCCTGCAGAGCAAATAGGATGATAGAAACGCCAAGACTGCTTATTCGTCTGCCTCAGGCTAATGATGTAAAGGCTATTTTAAAGATTTGCAACAGTGATTATGTGTTAAGGTATAACGCTATGAAAAAGGTCAGTCCTGCTGAACTGATTAAGAAATTTGAGATACCTCATGAGGACTATTGGACTTTTCATCTCGTATGTAAAGCGTCTAAGGAGGTCATTGGTGCTGTTTTTATTGAGCCTGATACGCTGAGATATAAAGTACGATCCGTTTCCATTTCTTATTATTTAGATGAAGCAAAGACTCAGAATGGCTATATGCATGAAGCTTTGAATGAAGTGTTAAACTATATATTCACAATATTGAAGATGGATATTGTTACCGCAAGAGTTTTTTCGCCTAATACCGCATCAATTCGGCTGTTAAAGAAATTAGGTTTTTTGCATGAGGGAACACTGCGTCATGCTGTGTGTGGATATAGTGATATTATTTATGACGATCTGTTGTTTTCTTTATTCAAATCGGAGTTTGACTATGCAGATAAACAAAAAGACTATTAACAAATATATCATTTGTCAATAGTCTGAACTTTAAATAATAGGGTTTAAAGAGCATTTTTATTATGGTAATGGGATCGGCTGCTCCTGATCGATTTCACGGATGATCTGACAGGGATTTCCGGCTGCCAAACAATCTGCAGGAATATCTTTTGTAACGATGCTTCCGGCGGCAATGACACTGCGTTCTCCAATCGTGACACCTGGCAAAACAACGACATTTGCACCCAGCCAGACATTATTGCCAATCACTATCGGTTTGGCAATTTCATAGCCCTTTTCACGGCTTGCAGCATCTAATGGGTGATTGACTGTATAAAGGCCGACATTAGGTCCGAATAGTACCTCATTGCCGATAATGACTTTTGCTTCATCTAAAATAGTACAGTTAGAATTGGCATAAAAATAATCGCCAATCAGGATATTCTTTCCATAGTCACATTTGAAATGCGGTTCAATATGCGGCTTCTTTCCACAGCTCCCCAATAATTGCTTAAGGATTTGATCACCGACTTCAGAGGGCATTAGTAAGTTAAAATCATAAAGCAGTTCCTTTGCCTGCATGCGTTTTTTATTTAAAAATTTATCGCTTGGCATATAGTAATAGCCGTGAATCATTTTTTGAACTTCAGTAAGCTTAGAAGGATTCAATACTTTTTCCATGATAAAATCATCCATGACAAAGCCGTTGCCAATATCAGAAACTTTGGCATCCACTTTTACGAATCCTTTTTTCTCATAGACTTTGATTGTGTGTTCATTATATTTGTTTACAGTTAAATAAATAAAGTTTTTATGGTTTTCTTTTGCAATCTTTTCTATAAATTCAAAAGCTAAGCTGGCATAGCCTTTTCCACGTGCTGATTTTTGCAGATAGAGTTTGCTTAAAAACAGTTTTTCATTTTCTAAACGAATCGCTGTAAACCCAATCGGGATATTTTCTTCTAAAATAAAATAATAGGTATATCCTTTGCGTTCTGTCTGTTCTTTAATTGCATGAGCAGACTGAAATTTATCTACCATGTAATTGATTTGATCTTCACTTAAAATGATCGTAAAAAATTCATGCCATATCTGATTCGCTAACTCTGCTAGCTGATTGATCTGAGATGGCTCTACTTGATTAAAAGATACCTTCATAGCGACCTCCTTATTCATCCTCTTATATTTATTATAATGAAAGCATGAGGGTTATGCAATAAAATAAACTTCATAAAACATAGGGATTAAAACATATCCTGTTAATTCAAACATATATTATTATGGGTGAATGAAATGAAAAAAATAGGTATTTTCTTATTATGTTTATGTATGTGCATATTGCCGGTCAAAGCAGAGACTCTCAATCTGGCACCTAGCAGCGGGGCGATGATTCTGATCGAAGCATCAACGCGTCAGGTTATCAACGGGGTCAATGAGCAGGAAAAAATGTATCCGGCAAGTACGACCAAGATCATGAGTATGATCTTATTATTTGAGGCCATCAATTCTAAAAAAATCAGCTTTGATGATATGGTCACTACATCAGCCTATGCGGCCAGCATGGGGGGAAGTCAAATCTATTTGGAAGAGAATGAACAGATGAGTGTATATGATATGTTCAAATCTGTGGCAATCGGTTCTGCGAATGACTGTATTGTAGCGTTAGGAGAATATATTGCCGGCACAAATGATGAGTTTGTCAAGATGATGAATGAAAAGGCGAAGGAATTAAAGCTGGTCAATACACATTTTGCGAATGCTACAGGGCTGCATGATGATAATCATTATACCTGTGCATTGGATTTAGCGACGATGGCGGCTTATTTAATTGAAATCGGCGGAGACAAGCTGTTAGAAACAACATCAACGGTAGAAACATATGTCAGAGAAAATACAGACAAGAAATTCTGGCTAGTCAATACCAATAAACTATTGAATGCTTACAGCGGTATTGATGGATTAAAAACCGGCTATACCAAAGAAGCTGGCTATTGCTTAGTGGCAACGGCTCAGCGTGACGGTCTGCGTTTGATCGGCGTGGTTTTAAAGGAACCGACGCCAAAGCAAAGAAACAGTGAAATGGCACAAATATTAGACTATGGCTTTAATTTGTATGAGAGCCGCTATGTTTACCATCAAGGAGATTTAGTGACAACCTTAGAAGTCAATGACAGTGAAATCAAAGAAACGAATCTGTATGCCAAAAATGATATTACGTATATCTCTAAAAAAGGAGAGGCTTATGAACCGAGCTACAATATCCGGATTCTAAAAAATCAGGCGCCGTTATTTACTAATGAAACCGTGGCAATGCTTGATCTGCACAGCGAAGACGGAAAAGTTCAAAGTTATGATCTAGTGATTCTTGAAGATATACCAAAGCTAAAGTTCTCACAGAAGGTGATTCGTGATTTTCAAAGGATGTGGCAGTAATTTGTCGTTTTGTTTCTATTTTTTTCACATAAGTTCTAGTTTTGTCGGATGCGTATCTTTTAGTCATAAATTAGTTTAAGATATGTAGCTGAGGAGGCAAAATGATGAATAAAATACAGTTTGAAAAAAATAGTGATCAGCTCATTGTCTACTTTTCCGGAGAGATTGACAGTATTCATACGATAAATTATCGTAATTTGCTAGTCGCCGAACTGGAAACAGGTAAATATAAAGTTGTAGTGATGGATTTTAATCGTGTAACATTTATCGATAGTTCGGGAATTGGTCTTGTTTTAGGGCGTTACAATCAAATGAAAGCAGAGGGCGGTAAACTTTATATTACCGGATTAAGTCCAGTGGCTTATCGTTTGTTTGAATTAACAGGTATCTTTAATTTAATGGATTATATTAAGAATACAGATGAAATATTAGTAAAGGTAGGGGAACATAATGAATCAGATGAAAATAACGTGTAAAGCAGAACTGGTAAACGATGGTTTTGTAAGAAACAGCGTCGCTTCTTTTGTTATGTCTAAAAATCCTACCATCGATGAAATCGTTGAAATCAAAACGATGGTTTCAGAAGCATTTACCAATGCCATTATTCATGGATATAATGGTGAAACAGATCGTGAAGTATCGATTGAGGCAACCTTAGATGAGGATACACTATGTTTAATCATTGAAGATCAGGGATGCGGAATAGATGATATCGAGCAAGCCTCAACACCGCTTTTTTCAACGAAGCCGGGGGATGAGCATGCCGGTATGGGATTAAGCATCATTGAAGCATTAAGTGATGAATTTGAGATTCTGTCAAGTAAACAACAGGGGACTAAACTAACGATTACAAAAACATTAAAGAAAAAACATGGCCAATAAAAATTCAGTTGAATTAATTAAGCTTGCGCAATCAGGGGATGAAGCAGCTTTAGATCAGCTCGTCAGTCAAAATGTCGGGTTGGTATGGTCTATTGTGCATCGTTTTAAAAATACGTATTACGATAAAGAAGATCTTTTTCAAATCGGTTGTGTTGGATTGATGAAATCCATCTACAACTTTGATTTTTCATATAACGTTCAATTTTCTACGTATGCAGTACCCATTATTATGGGAGAAATCAAACGCTATTTCAGAGATGACGGAACCATCAAAGTATCTCGCCAATTAAAAGAGCTGAATTTAAAAATTCAAAAAGCAAAAGAACATTTAACGAATATCTCACACGATGTTCCTAATGTTTATGATATTGCCGAGTATTTGGAAGTGGATGTTCAAGACGTGATTCTAGCAATTGATGCCTCTTATTATCCGACTTCTCTTAACGAACCTATCTATGAAAAAGATGGTTCTGCCATTTCCTTAGCCGATCGTATAGAGGATAGTCACAATAAAATGTGGTTTGAAAAATTAGCATTGGAAATGGAAATTGAAAAATTAGATGATAAAGAAAAGATGATTCTTGAAATGAGATATAAGCAAAATTGTAATCAAGAAGTAATCGCTAAAAAGCTGGGGATATCACAGGTGCAGGTATCTCGGCTGGAAAAGAAGATTATTGCCAAATTGAAATCCCGCTTAGTTGAAGAATCCTGATTTTTAAATACAAAATCTATAAGATATATTCTGTATAAAGGATATTTTATAAGATAAGGATATAGGAAGCTATATCCTAATGACGATGTATCAAAGACTTTCTCCTTTTAGAGAAGGTCTTTTTTATCACAACGGGCGTAAAAGCAGCTAATGAAGGTTTTTATCTAAATCAAAATATATTATAATAGAGGCAAAGAGAAGTTAGAATGAATGGATAAGCGGAGGGAGAACAATGTTTGAATGTACATGCAGTGATTCACAAAGAGAGAAAAAAAGAGTGGGAGATATTCGTATTGCGAGTTTTAATATCGCATCGCAGATGCATCCTAATATCATTCAGATACATGAACAGCTCAAACACTATCATATTGATGTTGTGGGAATGCAGGAACTCGATCGTTTTACTCGGCGCAATCCCGTGGATATGTTGGCAGCATTCGCAAGTCAAGGTGATTATCCATATGATAGCTTTCAAAAGACAATCGATTTTGAGGGAGGCGAGTACGGCATTGGAGTTCTGTCTGCTTACGAGATAAAAGAAGAAACTGGCGGAAAGCTGAATAGTGAGGGATTGAGCGAAGCTCGGGCATGGCAGCGCATCATCGTTGACATTCATGGAAAATCCGTAGCGATTTATAATACGCACTTAACTCATGAAGGAAAAGCAGCCCGCAGAAAGCAGCTGAATGAAATACTTACTATTATGAATCAAGATTCATCTGCCTATAAAATATTGACAGGTGACTTTAATACCGATCAAGAATACAGTGAGATCTATCCGATGTTAGAAACTTACGTAACAGCAAACGGGTATCAGGATAAGTGGCTGGATACGTATAATCTAAAGAATGAGGAGATGAAAGTTTACGCTATCGATAATATTATCGTGAGTCGGAATTTGGAAATCTGTCATGTCGATATGGTGGAAAATACATTATCTGATCATAATATGCTGTATGTGGATTTGAAGTTTAGTGATGTGTGATAAGAAAGAAGATTTTGTTTTGAAAACATTATATTTGAAGTAACATTAAACACAATTTCACATATTACTGATTATTGAAAAAACATTGAGATAAATAAAATTATGGTTAAAAATGAAACTACGCAGAAAATATCAAAATATGTGGATATATTAAGGAAAAATTGTTTTAGTTTTAGTTATGCATGAGGCGGTATATGTTATAATTATGCTTGTGTTAAAAGATTGCCGGTTCTTCAACTTTTTGAAAAAACACCTAGCATTATAGCCTATCCCCATATATAATAAAACTGAGGTGTCGTCTATGAATGGTGCAAGCAAGTCTTTGCCTAAATATATATTTGTTTTAATTGTTTTTTTTGTTTTGTTTCAGCTGTTTCTTCCCATGGTTTATATTGTAGATGGGGTATCGATGGAACCGACCTTTAATGCCGGTGATATCACCATCATCGATTACTATGGGATGAATAAAAAGTTTAGTAATGGTGATATTGTGGTTATTAATAATGACTCTCAGCACACTAAGATGATCAAACGGATCATTGGCAGTGAGGGGGATCATGTGATTATTAAAGATAATCAGGTATATGTGAATGAAGAATTGTTGGAGGAAGATTATTTATTAGAACCAATGCTCAACAAAGACATGGACTTTATTGTTCAGAAAAATAAATTCTTTGTCTTAGGGGATAACAGAAATAACAGCATTGATTCAAGAAATATTGGATTAGTGGATATCAGTGATATAATCGGGAAAGTGATTTATCACTTATAGGAGGCAGTATGGCAAGAAAGAAAAGAAGAAAACTTAGAGGCTGGGTATATGTAGCTTTGATTATTTTGCTTTGTCTTTTCATCGGTTTAGGAGTCTTTTTAATAAAACATAAAACTAGTAAAAGCGATTATCATTTCTATAAGGGGGATGTATCTGAAGTAGAAATGAGTATGAAAGCAGATGGTTATTTATATACTTATCAGCAGCAGTATTTTGAAGCAGATGGACAAACTTATGTTTCGTTGAATGATCTTTATAATATCTATACGCATTTAGACAGCGGGCAGGTTGTATTGGATCAAGGGAAAAACACCATGGTATTTACAAATTCCGTTAGTCATATTACATTAAATTATAAAAAAGAAAACATGGTTTTTAAAGACTGCCAGTGGAGTGAAGCAACACAGCAGTATCTCACCTCTTTAAATGTCAGTGACCAATTAAAACTGGACGATACGGCAACTCATGCATATATATTTGAAGGAGAGGTTTATTTGGCTCAGGAGGTCATTGAGAAGGTTTTATTTAATTCTCAGTATCAATTGGACCTGTCTCAAAAAACATTGAATAAAAGTTAATGTAATGGATTACATGTTTTAAATTTAGTACAATCATTAAAATTGTCTGCAAATTAGTAGAAATTTTAAAATATTGTACTATTTTTGGTTTGAAAATGGTTTTGTTTATGTTAAAATGTATACACCTTAAAGAGAGTAAGGATGAAAGGATGGTAAAAGGATGGCTTATAAATTCAATATCAATAGAGGAAATGCAATCTTAAACTTTTCGGAAGAATTTTGTCATACACGTTTAGAACTGATCGAAAGTGAAGGCTTTTCTAGGGTAAGCAAGGCTTTTGTGGATCGCATCAAGCGTTTGGATGATAATATTTATAATTATTTAAAAGCATGTAATGCAGATCATATCGGTATGGCGACAGATTTGAAGATGATCGCAAAGCTGTTGTTAGTAATGAATGTGGAAGAGATTTGTGACATCTATGATAATTATCGTACCTATTTCAGAGATCGAGAAATGTTTGTCAATGTAGTGGAGGCTTTTTATTTGTTTTGGCGTCGTTTAGAACGTTATGCGGTTGTAACGAATGAAAGAATCCAAACCGGATTTCAGAATGTACAGTTCGTTGATGCACAGAATAAGTTTGAAGAGTTAGTGCTGTCAACTTATCGTACGATTGAAGAAACTGCATTAGGCTATAAAAATAAAATCTACCGTCAGATCACTGCCGGAGCGAATGCCGCATTGATCGTTAGTCAGATGCGTACATTTTTACCTTATGAATATCGTAATCTGGATGAAATTCCTTTTATTCAGTCGGTTATCATTCATCCGCCGTTTATCACGTATTCAAAACGCAATAAGCGTGATGGTACCTTCCCAGAAATTAAATATAATCCTATTGAAGATAAAAAATTTGATGCAGACCAATGGTTCTGTTATCCCGCTAAAATCGGAGACCTGTTAGCCTTTGTTTATTTTAATGCAGCATTTATGTCTCAGGGGGTTACTCTATGTAACCTGTTTGAATTGGCTGATGAATCTGAATACCGCAATCGTAAGCCGGACATTTTGTATGTATACGGCTATGAGGATGGAAAGAAAAATCAGGCGTTCTATCAGGATGATCAAAATGATATGATGGTAGCTCTATTATCTGCTAATGATGATTTTGATTATTTTGGCTATATGAAAAAAATGCTTTTGACACTGCATAATGTCAGAAAGATCAATCAGAAGCAATTACCAATCCATGGGGCTATGGTAAAAGTGACCTTGCAGAATGGAGACGTAAAAAATATTGTGGTCATGGGAGACAGCGGTGCCGGTAAATCTGAAACAATCGAACAGATCAAAGTGTTTGGCGCTCCTTATATCCGTGAACTCAAAACTATCTATGATGATATGGGACTTTTGATGGTAGAAGAAGGACGCATTAAAACATCGGGAACAGAAATCGGAGCCTTTGTTCGTTTAGATGATTTAGATGTAGGATATGGCTATAAAGAATTAGACCGTTCTGTTTTCATGAATCCGGATAAGATCAATGCCCGCATTGTTATTCCGATTACACCTTATCGTGATGTTGTGGCACACCATGAAGTCGATTACTTCCTATATGCCAACAACTATGAAGAAGGCAATGAACCTCTAAGCTTCTTTGATAATATGGAAGATGCTTTAAAAGTATTCAGAGCAGGGGAAAGAATGGCTAAGGGAACAACAACGGAGATGGGATTAGTTGGAAGCTATTTTGCGAATCCGTTTGGACCTGTTCAGCGTGAAGAACAAACAGACATTATATTAGTAGATTATTTTAAAAGAATGTTTAAACAGGGGATTCATGTCGGACAGCTGAGAACTCGCTTAGGAATCAAAGGAAATGAACATAATGGTCCAAAAGCTGCGGCAATCGCTATCATTGAAGAAATTACAGGTGAACCTTACAGTGATCAAGGGTTTGCGCATTTAGCTAAAAAGTAGGGACTCCCTACTTTTTATTAGGAGGAGTATATATGTATAATTTAAAAAGCATGAGCAAAGAAGACGCAAAAACAGTCTGTACATGGCATTATGAAGGGGATTATGCGGTCTATGATTTGCCGTCTTATGAAGAAGCCATCAAACAGCAATGGGGAATAGGACAAGATGAAATTCGCCAAAAAGAATTTTTTACCATTTATTTAAAAGATGAATTGATCGGTTATTTTCGCCTGCATGACACACCGGACTATATCAGTTTTGGAATAGGTATTCGCCCGGATTACTGCGGACAGGGGCATAGTCAGCAAATCCTGAGTCAAATCGATGATTTTATCCACCAGCATTATCATAAAAAAATACAGCTGCTAGTGCGACCGTTTAATAAGCGGGCACAGGCAGCCTATCTAAAAGCTGGATTTGAGGTGATTGGTGAAACAAAATTGAATACAACGAGTGGTGAAAGTTCATTCATCGTCATGGAAAAGCAATAATGAAAATTTATTGCTTTTTTTGTGCTTTAGCATTGACAAATATAAGAAATGTTCATATAATCATATTAACATATGAATAATTGTTCATATGAATGGAGAACACCTATGGATAAACGACAAATAGTAAATGAAGAAACAGTAGAAAAGGTAAGTGAAGCCTTACCGCCTGAAGAAATTTTATATGATGTAGCAGAATTGTTTAAAGTATTTGGAGATACAACACGTATTAAAATTATTTGTGCTTTATTTGAAGTCGAGGAAATGTGTGTCTATGATTTAGCGGCAACATTAAATATGACTCAATCTGCAATCTCACATCAGTTGAGAATTTTGAAGCAATCGAATTTAGTTAAATTTAAAAGAGACGGCAAAATGATTTATTATTCATTAGATGATGATCATGTGAAGCAAATTTTCGATGCCGGATATAAACATATCATTGAATAGGGGGAAAAACGATATGGAATATAAATTCAAACTCCAAGGTCTGGATTGTGCAAACTGTGCCAATAAGATCGAACAGAAAGTAGCAAAGCTAAAACAGGTGGAAGAAGCATCAGTTAACTTCAATACAGCAACATTAATTGTTACCTCTTCATCAAGCAAAGATGAATTGATGACTGAGATTGAAACGATTGTGCATCAGTTAGAGCCGGATGTTGTAGTGAAAACACTGAATAAAGAAAATACACAACAACATGCTCATCATCATGAAGAAGGCGAGAGCTGTGGATGTGGACACGATCACCATCATGATGAAGGAGAAAGCTGTGAATGTGGGCATGATCATCATCATGAAGATGGAGAAGCCTGCGGTTGTGGACATGACCATGGGGCAGTAGCCGAACAGCCTTATATTGAGCTTGCCGGAGCCAAAGTATTTAAAATTGAAAATTTGGATTGTGCCAGCTGTGCGATGAAAGTTGAAAATCAGATGAATCAGCTTCCATTCGTAGAAAAGGCAGTGGTTAATTTTAGCACCAGTAAGGTGCAGATTAAATTACATGGAGCAATGGAGACGGAAGAAGTAAAGAATGCACTTCAAAAATTAGTAGATCAAATCGAACCGGGAGTAAAAATCTATAGTCAAAGCGATGATAGAAAACCGGTGAAAACAAAGATCTTTGATATGAAAGAAAACATGCCGTTCTTATTAGGAACAGCTTTGGTTATCGTAAGTTTCTTTTTACCGGAGGGAAATTGGGAATTGATCATCTTAGGTATTGCTTATTTGCTTATCGGGGGAAAGGTTATTTGGAAAGCTTTAAAAAATATTAAGGCTGGAGAAGTATTTGACGAAAACTTCTTAATGACAATTGCGACGGTGGGAGCGTTCTTAACCGGAGAATATTTAGAAGCTGTAGCCGTTATGTTTTTATACTATATCGGTGAGATCTTCCAAGCTTACGCAGTTAATCGTTCGCGTAAATCCATCGGTGCCTTGATGGATATCCGTTCCGATTATGCCAATATTATTGTGGATGGGAAAGAAGTGAAATTGTCTCCTGAAGATGTTCAGATTGGGGCAACTATGATCGTTCGCCCCGGGGAACGTGTGGCAATGGACGGAGTGGTATTAGAGGGCGAATCCTCTTTAGATACCAGTGCTTTAACCGGTGAATCCATGCCACGTAATATTGCGGTGGGAGAAGAACTATTATCCGGCGTTATCAACATGAGTGGTGTGCTAAAAGTAAAAGTAACCAAATCAGCAGGTGAATCGACGGTATCTCGTATTTTAGAATTGGTAGAGAATGCAACGAATAAAAAAGCGCCAATTGAGAAGTTTATTACTAAGTTCGCTAAAGTCTATACACCGATTGTATGTGCTTTAGCAGTGGCAGTAGCGATTGTTCCGCCGTTATTATCAGGAGGACAAAGCTTCGATATGTGGATCTATCGTGCCTTGACTTTCCTTGTTGTCTCTTGTCCATGTGCGCTTGTTATTTCGATTCCGCTGGCATTATTTGCCGGAATTGGCGGAGCCAGTAAACAAGGGGTATTGATTAAAGGCGGAAATGACTTAGAAAGAATCAAAGATTTAGATGTCTTGGTTGTTGATAAAACCGGAACTTTAACAAAAGGAAAGTTCAGTGTTGTGGAAATAGACAGTGAGGACCAAGAGCGACTATTAGAATTAAGCGCCTATGGTGAATTCTATAGTCATCATCCGATCGCAAAAAGTATCGTTGCTCGTTATGGCAAAGAAATCGATGCATCACAAATTGAAAACTATGAAGAAATTGCCGGACATGGGATCAAAGCATACGTCAAAGGTAAAGAAATATTACTGGGAAATGTGAAGCTTATGCAGGCAAATCAGATTGTGGTTAAACCTGTAGAAAAGGTTGGAACGATTATTCATGTTGCTTATGATCATCAATATTTAGGTTATTTGGTCATCGCAGATGAAATTAAGGAGTCTACTTATAAAGGAATTAAGCAGTTAAAAGCATTAGGCTTAAAACGCATTGTTATGCTGACGGGGGATGATGACCGTGTAGCAAAAGATGTGGCAGATAAATTGGGCATCGATGAATATTATGCCAATCTGTTGCCGCAGGATAAAGTGGCAAAAGTAGAGGAATTATTGAATCAGCCGCATGTACAGTTAGGCTTTGTCGGTGATGGAATTAACGATGCACCGGTATTGGCTCGAAGTGATATTGGAATTGCCATGGGCGGAATCGGGAGCGATGTTGCGATTGAAGCTGCAGATGTCGTACTGATGAATGACGATTTTACGACTTTAGCGACAGCGATCACTGTATCAAAACGTACGAATCGAATCTTAAAGCAAAATATTTACTTCTCATTGGGAGTAAAGGCGGTTGTCCTTGTCTTAGCCGCAGTAGGTATTGCCGATATGTGGCTTGGGGTATTTGCTGACGTTGGTGTTACTTGTTTAGCTATTCTAAATTCAATGAGAGCATTAAAGAAATAAAGAATCAAGATATGCAAGTTTTAGGACGTGCATATCTTTTTTGTATAAATGACTTATGGTAGAATGAAATAAGGCTTTGAAAGGAGAAAAACAATGATCCAGACTTTAAGATTAACTATAAAACCTTATTGTGACCAAGATCAGGAAAAGATGCTTGAATTATTAACCAACTCGATAATAAAAGAAACATTTATTATCCCTGATTTTAAAACGAAGGAAGAAGCGGTAAAGATGTTTGAAAAACTGAAAACATATTCTTACGACCCTCATCATTATGAACGTGGTGTTTACTTAAAAGAGGAACTGATCGGGTTTGTTAATGATGTGGAAATAGATGGAACCAGTATTGAACTTGGTTATGTCATTCATCCTATTCATCACAATCTAGGGTATGCTACCGAAGTGTTAAAGGCGGTTATTTTGGATTTGTTTAATAATGGATATACAGAAGTGATCACCGGCGCTTTTGAGAAAAATAAAGCGAGCTGCCGTGTCATGGAAAAATGTGGAATGCAGCGACTTGATCGGGCAGAAGAAATAGAATATCATGGAATGCTGCAACGATGTATTTATTATCATATTCAAAAAGAATAAAATAAAAATGCCGATCATCACGATTGGCATTTCATTTTTCTTGAGCCTACATCAATTTTATTATTGATGGCAGGATGTGCTGATATAGATATTTAAATAATTTTTGTAGAACGTTCTTCAAGATTGATGACTTCATCCACAATTGGCAAATAAAACTCCGGATCATGGCTGACAAGGATGATTGCGCCTCTATAGGCTTTTAGCGCAGTCTGCAAAGCCTCTTTTGCGTCTACATCTAAATGATTGGTCGGTTCATCTAAAACCAAGACATTTGCCGGCTTATTCATGATGGCACATAATCTGGCCTTAGCATTTTCTCCCCCGGACAATACTTTCATCAATGATTCAATGTGATCTGTAGTAAGTCCGCATTTAGCGAGCATCGAACGGATCTCTCCATTGTTTTTACTTGGAAATTGATCCCATAGATAATTCAAGGTAGTTTTATTTTCGGAAGCTTCCTCCTGTTTAAAGAAGCCGATTTCTACAAAGGGGTCTTTTTCTACGATTCCGTCGTAGGGTTCCAACATCCCGATCAAAGTTTTCAGCAGGGTTGTTTTTCCTAACCCGTTCACTCCTTTAATAGCTACTTTTCTATTTCTTTCAAAAGTCAGGTTCATCGGTTTAGTCAAAGGCGCATCATAGCCGATGATTAAGTCTTGACAATCAAATAAGACTTTTCCAGGTGTTCTTGCTTCTTCAAAAGAGAATACCGGTTTTATTTTTTCTTTTGGTTTGGATAAGATATCCATTTTATCCAATTTCTTTTGTCTGGAACTTGCCATGTTGCGGGTAGCTACCCTTGCTTTATTTCGAGCGATAAAATCTTCCATATCCGCAATTTCTTTCTGTTGTTTTTTATAGGCAATTTCATCTTGTTTTTTCTTTAATGCAGACTGCTGCAAATAATAATCATAATCCCCTTTATAACGGGTAAGATTACCGTCTTCTAATGCATAAATGACATTGACGACATTATTTAAAAAGGTCGGATCATGACTGACTAATATAAAAGCGTTCTCATAGTTTTTTAAGAAGTTTGTCAGCCAATAGATATGCTGTTCATCTAAATAGTTTGTCGGTTCATCTAAAATCAGGATCATCGGATTTTCAAGCAGCAGCTTGGTGAGCAGCACTTTTGAGCGCTGTCCGCCTGATAGATCATTGACCTGTTTATCTAAGCCGATATCGTTTAAGCCTAGTCCGGAAGCCACTTCTTTAATTTTAATGTCAATCGTATAAAATCCAACATGATCCAAGATTTCCTGAATTTCTCCGACATCTTCTAACAGCTGTGTCATTGTATCATCATCGGCACTTCCCATTTTTTCATAAAGAGACATCATTTCCTGTTCAAGATCATAATAATGCTGAAAAGCGGTCTGCAAAACTTCATATATGGTCACTCCCGGTTTTAGGGAGGTATGCTGATCTAAATAACCAATTGTGATGCGTTTGCACCATTCCAATTTTCCTTCATCCGGCTCGATTTTACCGGTAATGATATTTAAGAAGGTGGATTTTCCCTCTCCGTTTGCTCCCACTAATCCAATATGTTCACCATTTAATAATCGAAAGCTTGCATCATTTAGTATCGTTCTGCCGCCAAAATCATGGCTGACATGTTCAACATTTAATATACTCATTGTTTATCCTCAATTCTCTTTGTTTTCAATATTACTATTATACATAAAACCGTTGATAATGCAAAATGTATATCCGTCATAATCAATGAATTTGTTTCATTTAGATTTATTTAATCCAGATGATTCAGGGCAATTTCAATAGTGATCGTTAACAGATTCAAATAACGGTTGGAATGATAGTAAGAATGAAATAAAGAGGAGACATTGGGTAATGCAATGTGATGTTTTGGATCAATAGAGGTGTCAGCACTGATGATATAGTAAGCAATATGATTCTCTTGCAGCTGTTTTAAAGTATCTTGATGCTGAGTAAGCCAACGACCGGTTAAGGATACAATCAGGACAACTCCCTGCTGTTTAATAAGATCAAATAGAATCGAGTCATCCACATCCCGATTTAAAAGATAGGTGGGATAATGATGAACTTCAAAGATAGAACGCAAATGGTTGCTGGCAGGATCACTGTAGCTGGAATTTAAGATCACGATCGGCCGATGGCATATAATCTGTTTTAATTTCATAGTAAGATCAGCAAAATCCATCCATTTAAAAAAGTCTTGGGTTAGACAATGATCTTTTTCAATAAAAGAATCAATAGTCGTTTGGATATCGGCAGACTGAGCGACATAAGGCAGGATATCTTCTTTTAAAGATTTGAAGCTTAGATAACCTAGACGTTTACAAAATTTAGTCACTGTAGACACACTGGTGTGCGCTTTGGAAGCTATCTGCTCAATGTAGATATCAGGAAAATCCTGTATCAGTTCGATAAGTGTTTTAGCGATATCATAGTTTGCATCATGATGGCGGCAGTCTGCTAAGAAATCAACGAGTTTAAAATAAACGGGGGTACAGCGTTTATCCATTTTAATCACCTCTAATGAGATTGTATCAAAACCTTATCTAAAAGTAAAATGCTCTGACAGCGCTTACGATCTGTTTGTCAAAAGCGAAGAGGTATGATAAAATATGTCTAAAGTGAGGGAAAAATGATGATTGATTACGAAAGTGCGAAAGCGGCATTTGAAAAGTATGTCGCACAATATGATCTAAGTGATAATAAAATTCGGCTGAAATGGATTCATACTTATGGCGTGGTCGCATATGCTCAAAGAATTGCCGAAGAGGAAAAACTAGGGGAAGAAGACATTCAGTTAGCTAAACTCATTGCGTTGCTTCATGATATTGGACGATTTGAACAAATCAGACAATTCAACAGTTTTAATGATAATAATGTATCTCACGCAAAACTAGCCAGTGACTATTTGTTTAAAGAAGAACATATGCGTGATTTTATTGAAGATAACCAATATGACGAAATTATAAAAAAGGCAATCGAACAGCATTCATTGTATAAAATTGAGGAGCAAGGAAACAAAAGAGAGATTCTGCATATAAAATTGCTTCGTGATGCCGATAAGCTGGATAACTTCAGAGTGAAAAACACTGAGGAAATTGAAACTTTATTTGATATCAGCATGGAAGAGCTATCCCAGCAAAAAATAACGGATCGGATTTATGATCAGATTTTATGTAGTCAGCCGATTGTAGCAGAAGAAAGAAAAACAAATATTGATATGTGGGTTTCATGGATTGCCTTTATTTTTGATTTGAATTTTAGAAGCAGCTTTAAATGTTTGATTGAGATGGATTATATAACAAAAAATATTGATCGCATTGATTATCAATTGGACTATACAAGGAAAAAGATGGAACTCATTAAAAAGCATTGCAATCGCTATATTGTTTGGCGCAGTGTCACTAAATAGGAACGATAAAATTATTTTATCGTTTTTTTTTCAATTTTGGTGTCACAAAACAGTTATTTTATCGTCTAATAGTTGAAAGGAGAAAAATAATGGACAACAACATGGAAAAATGGGCAGCAAAAGCTATTGAAGGAGATCGTGAAGCATTGGAATATATTTTAATCGATATAAGAGATTTTGTTTTCAATCTTTCATTGAGAATGTTAGGATCTGTTGCTGATGCGGAAGATGCCACACAGGATATTTTAGTCAAAATTATGACAAGTTTAAGTACATTCAGACAAGAAAGTCAGTTTAAAACCTGGGTATATCGCATAGCAACTAATTATCTTATTGATTATAAAAAATCAATGTTTGCACAGCATCCTTTGGATTTTGATTTTTATGCCAACGATATCAGAGCGGGATTTATCGATTCTAATGAAGATTTATTTATGGGAGTCGATAAGCTAGTATTGGCAGAAGAGCTGAAGATGTCTTGTACGAATGTGATGCTTCAATGTTTAGATGCACAAACACGCTGTATCTTTATACTGGGAACAATGTTTGGGGTTGACAGTAAAATGGCAGGTGAGATTTTAGGAATGACTCCTGCCAACTATCGCCAGAAATTATCAAGAGCAAGAAGGAAAATGGCAGCATTCTTGAGTGAACATTGTGGGCTCTCAGGCGGATATTGCAATTGTGAAAAAAGAGTTGGCTATGCGTTGAAGCAGCATCGTTTACATCCTGAAAAGCTGGAATTTAAAGGCTTAAAACAATTAGATCATGCTGTTTTAACCAGCTGCATGGAATCAATGGAAGAAATAGAGGAGCTTTCTACTGTATTTGATGAATTGCCTAAATACCGATCATCGCTTGAAATTAAACATTTTTTAGAGCAGTTATTGCAGTCAAAGCAACTGAAAGATGTTCAACACTATTAGGAGGAAATAATAAAGTGGATATACAGAAAATATTAAATTTTTTAACGGAACTTGAACAAAATAATAATAAAGAGTGGTATCATGCCCATAAAAAAGAACGCTTAGAGGCAGAAAAAGAATTTGAAAGCCTGATCCAAGAACTGATTTTAAGAATTGGTGAATTCGATGATTCAGTACTGCCTTTTCAACCCAAAGATCTGACCTTTAAAATGGTGAGAGATACACGTTTCAGTCATGATAAATCCCCATATAATCCCGTGTTTCGTGCTCATATTTCTTCTAAAGGGAAATTGCCGATACCGGTTGGCTATTTTGTTTATTTACAGCCGCAGGATCGCACTTTTTTAGGAGGTGGTCTGTTTGCTGATATGTTCACTCAGGCAACAATGCTGATGCGTGACTATTTATCATCAAATAGTGAGGCTTTCTTAAAGCTGATCGCAGAAGAATCGTTTCAAAAACACTTTACTGTGATGGGAACACAGCTAAAAAATGTGCCTAAGGGTTATGATAAAGAAAGTCCGGTGGCAGAGTATTTAAAGAATAAATGCTGGTATTTAGAATATCCTGTACAGGATATTGAGATGTCAGACAGTAATCGTTTTATCAATGAAGCAGTTGAAATTTTTAAAGTAATGGTGCCATTTAATACATACCTGAACACTGCTTTGAAAGACTTTACGATGCCGGAACGATAATTGTATAATCTTATTATTGTGAAGATAACGAAATCAAATAATAAATGAGTGAGGGCGGCAGGAAGCTAAATCAGAGGAAAATATATTATAAAAAGCGAGGGGGTTCCTCGCTTTAGTGTATCTGTGTATATTTAATATGATAAAACATCTCAATGATTTCAAACAAATAAGTTAATGAGAATTTTGAAATCAAAGAATCTTTCGGACCTCCGAGATTGATGAAAAGATCGTATTGATCTTTAAGGGTTTCTTCTACATTTTGAGTAATAATCACCTTATGCGCTTTGGTATTTTTAAATAAGCGAATAACCTCGCTGCTTTGTTGGATGAATTTACCTGTCATTGAGCTTAAGATTACCAAATCATTTTCTGTTGCCTCCTGCAGGATTTCGAGCTGACCTTTTTCATCAAACAAGCCGAAACACTCTTTACCTAAATAGGCTAGTTCAATTTGCAGCTGCATAGTTGTATTTTGGGAATAATAATAACCTAGAAAAATAATCCGACTTGAATCATGAATCAAATCGACTAATTGGTTGATTTGACGAGCATCAATTGTTTCATAAACGCGATCAATCGTATGAATGACACTATCATGGTGTGCTTTTAAAATCTCTTTGTCATTATCTAGTGTTGTCGTTAAACTTTTTGAATTTGGAAAGTAGATATTTTCGTACACATTATTAAATTGTTCGATTGAAAGACAAACAGTCGTTTTAAAATCGATGAAAGATTCAAAGTTCAGTTTACGACATAAACGGCTGATTGTTGCCGGTGAAACATAACACATTTCCGCAACATCTGTAATCGAACAGTGGGGTATCTGGCGAATGTTTTTTAAAATGACCTTGGCGGCATCGTAATAAACGTCATGCTGTGTTGCTGTGTTGATAAATAAGACTAATTGATAGAATGCAATTCTCATAAAAACTCTCCTTTATGACAGTACCATTTTAGCATATCTTATAAAAAGTCATTCAAAATGTGCAAATCTTGAAAATCTTTTGATTTATTCTTCAAAAGGACGAACTCTCAAATAAAGACCGAGACGATCTGCAATACTCTGACACTGGCTGATCTTTTTTTCACCGATAATATCAACCACAGTCACAATAACATGGGGGACATAGCGTTTACATTTGACGGCAAAGTCCAGCATACCTTCAAAAGAAGCTATTCCAAAGCGACTACGTGTGAGTTCAAAATATTCTTTAGCTGTTGGAGCATTTAAACTGATCGATATAGTGTCAATCAATCCCTTTAAGCGAGGTGTAATATCTGTTTCATATATCAGATTTGCTAATCCATTGGTATTGATTCGAATAGATAATTTCGGACAAGTTTGTTTTAAGTAAGCGGCAATATTCAGCAGATCATCTAAGCGTTCAGTAGGTTCTCCGAAGCCACAAAAGACACATTCTTTAAATAATGTAAGATCATAATTGGACAGTTCCTCTATCACTTCTTTAGTTGTGGGTTCTTTTTTTAGCCAAAGGGAGTTATCTTTCATCATTTCTTTTGTTTGTCTTAGACAGAAGGTGCATTCACAGGGACAGCGGTTTGTGAGATTGATATAAAAACTGATACCTTTTTTATTTTGAATATGCACAATATCGATATAGCTATTGTTATATAAAGTGTATAAAATAGTCATCTTTGATTCCTCCTATGCCTTTATTTTACGCTGAAATCTATTTGCTCTCAATCTTTTTTGAGATTCTTTACATGAAGTAAAAAAAGGATTATGATCAAGTGGGAGGGATCATAATGAAAAGGATCGTTGATTACGCACAGCTGTTTATGAAAGAATATCTAAAAGATGGAGATACAGCTGTTGATTTTACGATGGGAAATGGCTATGACACACTCTTTTTAGCTAAGCATACACCCCATGGGAAGGTCTATGCTTTTGATGTTTTAGAGCAGGCATTAAAGAATACTAAAGCTAAACTTTCTTGGGAAGGAATTGAAAATGTTGAATTGATTTTAGATGGACATGAACATGCTGAACGATATATATCAAGGTTTAAAGTAGGAGTGTTTAATTTTGGTTATCTGCCTGGAAATAATAAAGAAGAGACCACCCTTTTAAAAACAAGTCAGGAAGCTGTAGAAAAAGCTTTAAAGCGGCTTGAAAGAAAAGGGGTATTGATTCTAGTGTTGTATCCCGGACATGAGCAAGGAGCATTAGAAAGCCACTATTTCTCTTCTTATATTCAATCACTGGATACCTATTATTATGAGTGCTTTACTTTTAAAATGGAGAATAAAACAGACTGTCCCTACATCATAGGAATTGAAAAGAAACGTGAGAAATGAGGGGATTTCGTGCTTTTTATGGGGAAACTGTAAGAAACATAATAAATCAGTAAAAATAAAGCAAGAAATATCAATTTTTTTATTATACAAAGACATTTATTAATGAATTGTGGTATACTGTTTTTGTAAATATTTTACAAGGAGGAAATTTAATAATGAGTAATGTTTTAAACAAAAAAGCACTAGCTGAAAAAATTGCAGAAAAATGCGAATTAAACAAAAAACAATCAGAAGCTATCGTGAATGCGGTATTTGATGAAATTAAAACAACTTTAGAAGATAAAGGAACTGTAGATATCTATGGTTTTGGTAAATTCGAATTAGCTCATCGTGAAGCAAGAGAAGGGATCAATCCTTTAACTAAACAAAAAATGACGTTTGCAGCTAGCAACTCTGTAAAATTTAAATCTTCTAAAGCATTAAAAGACGCAGTAAATAATAAATAAATAAAAAGCACACTCACATTAAATCAGTGAGCGTGTTTTTTTATTTGAAGCCAATTTCTTCTTTGACGTAGTCAATCGGCATGTCCTGGCCGGTCCAAAGTTTGAATGAAGCTGCTCCCTGCCACAGCAGCATATTGAGCCCGTTCATAAACTTGCATCCGGCAGCTTCTGCCATCTCTAATAATTTCGTTTTTTGCGGATTGTAGATAATATCCACAACAAATAATTCCGGAGCGAAATAGCTCTGATCTGGAATATAAGTGATCCCATTCATCGGTGCCATTCCAACATTAGTTGCATTTATGAAATATTGACTGCTATGCATATCGGCTTTCAAAGCTTCTAAATCATCTAAATCTTTAACCGTTACTTTTGCCTGAGTATTGTTCGTAATCTTTTTAGCCGTTTCTAGAGCATTTGGGAAGAAACGGTCTTTTTTATTATAGATAATAAGTTCTTTTACACCATCCATTGCGGCTTGAATGGCAATGGCAGTTGCTGCTCCGCCACATCCTACGATCACCATTTTTTTTCCAATCGGATCTTCACCTGCATCTTTTAATGCGGACATTAAGCCTGTTCCATCGGTAATATGACCGGTTAAGATGCCGTGATCGTTGACAATCGTATTGACTGCACCAATCAATTTGGCAGCCGGCGATAAATGATCTAAGTAAGGAATGACCGCTGTTTTATAGGGCATGGATACATTGCACCCACGTACTTTCATCGCTTTTAATCCTAATAGGGTATTTTCAAGATCTTCCTCATCAATCTCAAAGGCAAGATACGCATAATCCAATCCTAATTTTCTAAATCCGGCATTTTGCAGTGCAGGCGAAATGCTGTGACGGATAGGTTTGGCAATCAATGCCATCAGTTCTGTATGTCCGGTAATTCTTTTTTCCATAGTTCTCTCTCCCTTATGGATACTATTATAATGAAAATAAAAAAAAATCCAACTTATTTGTTGGATTTTATTTGATAAGCACCCATTCCTAAATAGATGGCACGATCACCTAAATAATGTTCAATTCTAAGCAGTTCGTTATATTTAGCGATACGCTCACTTCGTGAAAGTGATCCGGTTTTAATCTGCATCGTATTTAAACCGACAGCTAGTGAAGCAATTGTGGTATCTTCACTTTCTCCAGAACGGTGACTCATAATAGTGGTATAGCCATTTTTCTTAGCCAGCATGATCGTCTCAATTGTTTCGGATAAAGTTCCGATCTGATTTGGTTTGATCAGGATTGAGTTTGCGATATGTTCATCGATGCCATGCTGTAAGCGTTCTTGGTTAGTAACAAATAAGTCATCGCCAACCAGCTGAACCTTATCTCCTAATTGTTTGGTTAACTCTTTCCATCCGGCTTCATCTTCTTGGTCTAAGCCATCTTCAATAGAAATAATAGGATAATCTTTAATTAATTCTTTGTAATAGTCAATTAATTCGATAGAACTTAAAGTGCGGTGTTCACCTGTTAAATGATAAGTTCCATCCTCATAAAATTCACTGCTGGCAACATCAAGGGCAATATAGAAGTCTTTTCCCGGCTCATAGTTTGCCGCTTTGATAGCTTCGACGATCAATTCAATCGCCTCTTTGTTGCTGGAAAGGTTAGGTGCAAATCCCCCCTCATCCCCAGTCGCAGTGACATGATTTTTACTTTTCAGAATAGCTTTCAAATGATGGAAAACTTCAATGCTTTGACGTAATGCTTCCTTGAATGTTTTAGCACCGGTAGGCACGATCATAAATTCTTGGAAATCGATGCTGTTTGCAGCGTGCATTCCGCCATTAATAATATTCATCATTGGCGTAGGCAATACATAGCCATTGATTCCGCCGATATATTGATGATACGGCATGAAATAGTAATTAGCAGCAGCCTTGCTTACTGCTAATGAAACACCGAGAATGGCATTTGCCCCCAGCTTCACTTTGTTTTTGCTTCCATCTAATTCGATTAAAGCTTCATCTATTTCTTTTTGTTTAGTGACATCTTTTCCTAATAGATGTTTGCTGATGGTTTCGTTAACATTTTTAACAGCTTTTAAAACACCTTTGCCTAAGTATCGTTTTTCATTTTCATCACGCAGTTCATGCGCCTCAAATTTTCCTGTAGAGGCACCTGAAGGAACGATCGCACATCCGATTGCTCCGGATTTCGTTTCTACAACAACTTCAATTGTGGGATTTCCACGAGAATCTATAACTTCCATTGCTTCTATACGTATAATAGTTGACATAATTGTTTCTCCTCTCTTTTATTAATATTGTTCCTAAAACTAATCAAATTATACAGGAGATTGTCGAAATATAAAAGTTATATGCATTTAACTTTTTCATAGCTTCATTACTTTTTGTAAACAATGATGGATTTAGGATAAATTTTAAAAAGAAGCGGGTATACTGTGAATATGAATAAAAGAGATGGTGGTGTAAAGAATGTCATATAAAATGATAAAAATTTATTTAGGGCTGGTTATCTGTCTGATCTTTACTGGCTGTCAGCAGCAAAAGTCTGATTTTCAGTCACAAATCGATATACATGATTATACCGGCTACATTGAATTTGGAACACCGGTTCAAACAAAAGGTGAGGGGATTTTGGTTAATGGAAATATTGTGACTATTCATTCGGGCGGAACCTATGCTTTAGCTGGAAAAAGTATGGATGGTCAGGTCATCGTGGATGCCGGAGATCAGCCGGTCGAATTAGTTTTTGCGGGAATAGATTTAACATGCCAAAATAACAGTCCGATTCTTATTAATTCTGCTCAGGCAGTTACGCTTACAACTAAAGAAGAGACTCAAAATAAATTAAAAGATACCAAAAACTATCTTTTGAATAATGTCGGGGCCACAGCTGTTATTTACAGTCAGTGTGATCTGACCTTGAAAGGAACCGGACTGCTTGAAATTGAGGCACGATACCAAAACGGAATAGAGACAAAAGGAAATATGATAATTGAATCCGGTCGATATATTATTGATGCTGTGTATAATGGCTGTGTCAGCCTCAATCAAATGATTCTCCAAAAAGCAGATTACTCAATTCAAAGTGATGATACAGCAATTAAAGGAAAAACAGTTTTGGTACAGGATGGTACTTTTTTACTGGAAAGCAAAAAAACAGCGTTGGAAGCAGAAACGATTGATATCACTCAAGGGATGTGGACTGTTGAAAGTCAGCAGAATGGATTTATTGCGAAGGAATTACTGACAATTCGTGATGGAACCTATCTTTTCGACAGTAAGAAGCGATGTATGGAAGCAAATGATCTCGCTATTTATCAGGGAGCTTTTACATTAAACAGCGAAGAAACCGGCATCTCTGTAAACGATCATTTAGCTGTTTACGGCGGAACACTAAGAATCGACAACAGTCAAACAGGATTGATGGCACATTCTTTAGATGTGAATGATGGGACATTGAATATCATGAGTACCGTTGATGGAATTCATATTATTAAAAAGAATGAACAAGTCGGGAACTTGATGATTCAAAGCGGAAACATTATTATAGATGCCGGTAGCATTGGCTTTAATATTGACGGTTCCATGAAGATGCAAGGGGGGACAGTCTATCTAAACGGACCGACACATTCACAAAGTCAGGCTCTTGTCTGCACGCAAGCATATGAGATCAATGGCGGAATCTTATGTGCATTAGATCTAAGCGGCCCGATTCAGCTGCCGATAAAAGAATCCGAACAAGCGGGTCTGCTGGTCACGTTGGGAAAGTCCTTTGCAGCAGGCACTTCTATCATGATTAAAGACAGTAATGATCACAATATTTTTGAATATACAAGTTTAAAATCTTTTCAAACAATGATGATTTCAACAATAAAGCTTAGTTTAGAGGATACTTATTCTATCTATATCAATAATCAGCTTTATGGGGAAATCACTTTATATACGGCTTATAGTCCTATTCGTTATTAAAACTTCTTAGATGAGAAGTTTTTTTCTTGATATGACAATTATTTTATAAACAAACCGCTATAATCATAAGCAAAGAAACAAGGGGTGAAAATCATGTCTAAAAGTAATCGTATTATTATGGCAGTCTTAGTTGTTGTTATGGTGATGGCTGTTATGTATATCACTCACTACGCTTTTGAAATTTCACGTTTAGTTCATCATCAGCAGCAGGAAGGATGGTATGAGATCAATGATTCAAAAACTAATCAATAAAGGCTTACTCCTTCTTTCGGTGTTGATTATTCTTTTTATTTTTCTGCCAATTTCTCTCGGGTTTGATCTCCATGTTTCCCATGCTTCTCCCTGGTCTTTGATTTACAGCCGTTCTATTGAATTTGATCACTTACAATCGGATACACGTTTGCTGATTAAAGACAAGGATAATCAAGTTTCACTCGAGTATGCTTCTTTTATTAATCCAATTACTCGAACAATCGTACTGGATAATCAGGAAACAATCAGTGAAAATGGCATAGTGGGACAAGCAGTCATCTCCATCCCCTATCTGGGAAATGTGTATACCACACTCTTGGCTATTGAATATGATATTAAGCTGCAAGTGATCGTGCTGATTCTAATCATCTATGTTTTACCGGAAATATGTCGCACTTTATTAAAAAAATGGAGAATCCAATCTGAAAAGGTGATACAATAAAGGAAGTAAAGGAGGGCTAAATATGGCAAGAATGACCTGTAATTTTATTTCTTATGTATTAAAAAGAGCGGTAGATATTACCGTTATTATTCCTACCACAACGATTCCGGAATCATTGGTGAATGATCCTAAACAAAAACCAACACATGTAATAGAGGAAAAATATCCGGTTTTGTATTTACTCCATGGCTATGGCAATAATCATGCGACTTGGGCAGGCTATAGTCGGATTGAACTTTACGCAGAAGAGAATAACATGGCGGTAGTCATGCTGTCTGCTGAAAACAAAGCGTACAATAATGTGAGTCAGGAAGATCATTACTATGATTTTCTGAGTGATGAATTACCAGAATTTATTGCAGCGATGTTTCCTGTATCTACAAGGAAAGAAGATACTTATATCGCTGGATTATCAATGGGAGGCTATGGAACTTTGGTGCATGGTTTAACCCATCCGGAACGCTTTCAAGCGATTGGCTCTTTTTCCGGAGCAGTATCCATGCTCAATGGAAAAGAAGGTGCTTATGATGTGATGAATATTATCAAGCATCTTTTAGAAACCAAGCAGTCATTCCCTCATATGTATATTGCATGTGGCAAGGAAGATTTCCTTTATGATGCCAATGTTCAGCTGACCAAATATTTAAAAAATAATGATGTACCTGTAACTGTGGACTTTGTGGAGGGCTATACACATGAATGGCGCTTTTGGGACATGGAAGTGGAACGCTTTTTAGACTGGCTGGATCGCAGCGATCATTATGCAGGTCAAAAACGCAAGGTTTAATAATGGATCAAGATTTAGTCTATTTAATTTTATCCATCGTTCAAGAAATTCCTGAGGGCAAAGTGGCGAGCTATAAGCAGCTTGCCATCTTAGCGGATCATCCTAAAAATGCTCGTTTAGTTGGGAAAATATTGAGTCATGCGTCTTATTTTGGCGAATTCCCCTGTCATCGGGTGGTAAATTCTGCCGGACGATTGGTTCCCGGCTGGGAAAATCAGCGAGCATTGTTAGAAGCTGAACAGGTGATATTTAAAGAAAACGGGAATGTCGACATGAAAAAATGTCAATGGAGGGTTGGATGCGATTAGATAAATATTTGCAGCTGACGAAACGACTATCCAAAAAAGAGATACAACAGCTATTAAAACAGCAGGCAATTACAGTGAATGAGAATAAAGCCACTTCTGTAAAGCAAGACATATCGAGGACAGATAGGATATGTATAAGCGGCATTAAAATTACAGAACCGCCTTATCTTTATCTGATGGTTAATAAGCCGGCAGGAGTTCTCAGTGCGCTGAAGGATGCACAAGAAAAAACGATTATGGATATTATTGAGCATCCTCGCAAAGATAGTCTGCGTATTATGGGGAGACTGGATCGGGATACAACCGGGTTGATGATTTTAACCAATGACACACAATCAATTAAAAGAATTACACTGCCAAAATCACATGTTGAAAAAGAATATGAGGTGACACTGCGTGACCCTGTTTCAAAAGCAGCAGTCAAAGCATTTGCCGATGGGCTCATTATTGATAATGATGTTCAATTAAAACCGGCTGAACTGACGATTTTAGATGATTATCATGTAAAAGTCATTATCAGTGAAGGACGCTATCATCAAATTAAGAAAATGTTTCTATCCATACATAATGAAGTGCTGTCATTAAAGCGCATTCGCATTCATCACTTATATTTAGATGCTTCGTTGTCTTTAGGTCAATTTAAATGTTTAGATGAAAAGGAAATAGATAAATTACTTTCAAAATAAAAAACGATCTTCGGATCGTTTTATAATACCTGTAAATTCATATAGTAAACATGAGGATCAAACACATCCGCCATAATCTGATCAGTTTCAATATCTTCTTCATCCTCACCTTGCCAATAGCTCGCTAAAAAACTTTTAAGGTCTTCCAGCTGATCTTCTTGAATTTTCAGACTGATAGCTAATTCTGCGTAATCAGCGATTTTTGCGTAAGGGCGCATGGGTGAAAAAGATAAATCCTGCATTTTTAAAGCTGCCTGTTTCTTTAAGATTTCTTTGATTTGCTCATATACAGCTTCTTCTTCGCTGTTTAAAAGCATATGGATAATAATTTTCTTCATTAAAAAACACTCCTTTTACCCATTATAACATAAATGGCTAATCTTTGGAGTGGTTTATGAATGTATCCATAATATCTAAAATCATTTCTTTTTGCTTAGGTGAAAGCTGTTCTAATTTTTTTGCTACATCCTCATCCAGATAGTTTTCTTTACTAGGGTTAGCTCCTCTTACAACTTCTGCCATATCTAAATCTAAATACTGACACAAATCATTAAGAACAGAAAGTGACATATTCGCTTTTCCGTTTTCTATGCGAGAGATAAAAAAGGTGGTAATTTTTAATTGTTCAGCCATCGTGTCTTGAGTAATATGTAATTCTTTACGTTTTGCTTTTAATCGGTTGCCGATTACTTTTAGATTTACATCATCCATCTTTTTCCCTCCTGTCTATTATTTAAGATAAAATGAAATTCATAATAATTCTATATACTTATTAGTCAATATTGACTTGGAACATATCGTTTAAAAAACTCTCCTTAAATAAGGAGAGCGAAGTTTATGAATTATTAATGATAGCATCCAGCAAGGCAAGAGCCAGTTCTCTTTGTTTAGAATCAAGCAATTCAATGCGCAACGCAAATTCATCTTCAAGATATTTTGGTCCTAAGGGATTAATACCGCGAACAACGTCGGATAAATCGATGTTAAGATACTGGCAAATGGAAGTCATCATCGCTAAGGTTGTGCTGGTTTTGCCATTTTCAAGTTTGGAAATGAAAGAAATGGTCATATTAAGATCTAAATGCATTTGTTCTTGGGAAATCTTCAGTTCTTTTCTACGTGTTTTAAGGCGTCTGCCTACAACCTCTAAGTTTAATTCTTCCATTCTTTCATCACCTCTCTTACTTTAAAGATAAATCGAAACTATATGAAATACTACGCCATATTTCATCAATGTTGACTTTAAACATACTATTATTTTTGACATCTATTGGTATCTTTATACGTGAAATTCTTGTATAATAAAGGCGGTGATAAAAATGAACTTATTAAAAGAACTAAATTCGCAGCAATATTTAGCGGCAACGAAAGTGGATGCCAACGTGAGGATCATTGCTGGCGCAGGATCCGGGAAAACACGTGTATTAACATACCGTATTGCTTATTTAATAAATGAAATGGGAGTAGATCCGCGAAAAATTTTAGCGATTACTTTTACAAACAAGGCTGCCAATGAAATGAAGAGCCGTGTTGAAAGAATGCTGGATGGTTCAACTTTAGGGTCCACGATTTGTACAATTCACTCATTATGTGTGCGTATTTTAAGAGAGCATATTCATTTATTGGGATATCCTCGTTATTTTGTGATTATTGATACAGAAGATCAAAAAAGTATTTTAAAGGATATCTACAACCAGCTGGAAATTGATGTGAAAACATTCAGCTATTCAAGTGTGCTTTCTTTAATCAGCCGCTATAAACGCGGAGGCGTTGAACCTGAAAAAGCCATGAAGCTGGCTGGGGACTTTCGTGGAGAAAAATTAAAAGCGAAAGTATATGAATTATATTTAGCTTATCAACAGAAGGAATTGTGTTTAGATTTTGATGATTTATTATTAAAAACATTAGAGATTTTTAAACAATTTCCTTTGGCACTGGAAACATGGCAGCATCGCTTTCAGTATATTCATGTCGATGAGTTTCAGGATGTCAGTGAAGTTGAGTATGATATAGTAAAATATTTAGGGGGGAATCATAATTTCGTCTGTGTAGTAGGGGATCCAGATCAAACTATCTATTCATTTAGAGGAGCAAACGTCAACTATATTATTGATTTTGATAAAGATTATGATAATGTAGTGACAGTGTATCTGAATCAGAATTATCGTTCTACTCAAAACATCTTAAACGGAGCTAATACATTGATTCGTCATAACCGCAACCGTTTGGAAAAAGATTTGTTTACTAAATTAGATGTAGGGGATCATATCGTTCATTACAGTGGCGGCAGTCAGGAAGAAGAAGCCCAGTTTGTTGTGGATGAAATCAATCGGATTATTGAAACTGTAGAGGGAGTCAATTATCATGATTTTTTAATTCTTTATCGAGCTAACTATTTATCTCGTCCAATTGAACAGGTCTTATTAAGGAATAAGATGGATTATCGTATCTTTGGCGGATTGCGATTTACTGATCGTAAAGAGGTAAAAGATGTCTTGTCATATATGCGGTTAGTCGCTTTTCACGATGATTTGGCAATGAATCGTATTATTAATGTGCCTGGACGTGGAATCGGAAAAAAGACGCTGGAGAAAATAACCTCTTTTGCTTTAGCTAATGAAATGAATATTTATGACAGCTTGAAAGATCATATGGGTGAGATGGGGTTGTCGACAAAAGTGAAAAAGAACCTGACTTCTTTACTTACTTTATTGGAGAAGGTTAAAGAGGGGATCGATTATGGTCAGATTGATTTAGTGGAGGCCTATGATTTGATTCTTCATGATTCAGGCTATATGGATATGCTGAAGCTGGAAAATGAAGATGCGCGTATTGAAAACGTATTGGAAGTTAAAAATATGGCGGCTGATTTCATGCGTCGTTATGACGGTGAAAATGTATTGGAAGAATTTTTGCAGGAAATTCCATTATCCAATCTTCAAGATAATGATATCGATGACAGTGAATACATTTCACTAATGACTATTCATATGTCTAAAGGATTGGAATTTAACTATGTATTTGTTGTGGGGCTTTCAGATGATGTATTTCCAAGTTTCAGAAGTGTTGCCGAAAGCGGTGATGAGGGCTTAGAGGAAGAACGACGTTTAGCTTACGTTGCATTTACACGAGCGAAAAAGAAATTATATCTTTGTGACAGTCAGGGCTTTAGCTTTGTCACGAACAGTCCGAAGCTGACATCACGCTTTATAGATGAAATAGGAATTGACGGTGTGGATCATCATGGGAAACGACAGCAATATAAAACCAGTGACTATATTAATATAAAAGAAACGATGAGTGAAAGAATCGGGGACAATGGGATTACCGATATGCAGGTTGGAGATCTTTTAGAACATCAGATGTTTGGAAAAGGGGTTGTTGTAAAGATCGATGGCAATATGATTGATGTGGCCTTTGCTGTTCCGTTTGGTATAAAGACATTAATTAAAAACCATAAGGCGATAAAGAAACTTGATTCTTGAGTTTCTTTTTTGTTTATAGAGAAGAAATACGGTATTTGTCAAAAAAAATAAAAAAAGTAATAAAAAAGACTTGTCAAAGGAGAAAGGACGTGGTA